>JARGFJ010000051.1 GCA_029210875.1 Gammaproteobacteria bacterium
TGGTGCGGTTGGTGCTTACAAAGCATTATCTAGCTGGACTAACCTGGGTGGTGTTCTAAGCGTATTTAGCCTATAAGGCCTTTTGTTTATTAAATTTATTTAATAAATAAAAACCAAACTAAGAAAGCCCGGCATGCGTGTCGGGCTTTTTTATTACCTTGGTTTTTTTTGTTAAGAGATCAAGCGTATCAGCTTTGATCGATTTCGATAATGACACTTATTACAAGTAAGTGTGTAAGCGGCTGAATAAACACAAAAATAGTACTTTTACAAATAGCCGAAACACGCTAAAATTTGCGCTTTTTTCATACTCAGGAACAACCTCGATGAACCAAGCTACTGCTCAATTACTTCAAGATTACTATGCAGCATTTAATCGCCAAGATATGGATGCCTTTTTGGCGATGCTGACTGATGATGTGATCCATGACATCAACCAGGGTAGTCGTGAAGTAGGTAAAGCTGCATTCTCAACATTCATGGATCGCATGAATGCCCATTACAAAGAAGAAATCGTCAATATTTCAATCACAACCAATGACGCTGGTGACCGTGCTGCTGTTGAATTCACAGTATTAGGGGAATACTTATCTACAGATGAAGGTTTGCCAGAAGCAAACGGTCAAAAATACAACTTACCTGCAGGTGCATTTTTTGATATTCGTGATGGTAAAGTTGCTCGTGTTACTAACTATTACAATTTAGAAGACTGGATTGCTCAAGTAGTAGGCTAGGCAGCATGTTGACCTTAAAACGTCTATCTGGTGATGCATTAGTACGGTATATACCTGAACTCGCACAATTGCGAATTCAGGTGTTTCGCGATTTTCCTTATCTTTATGATGGCGATTTGGCCTATGAAGAAACGTATTTACAAACCTATATTCAAGCACCAGATAGCGTCATTGTTTTAGCATTTGATGGCGATAAAGTCGTTGGTGCATCAACAGGTATTCCACTTAAATACGAAACAGATGACGTTAAAAAACCATTTATCGATGCCGGTTATGACGTTGATAAGGTATTTTACTGTGGTGAGTCAGTATTAATCTCAAGCTACCGTGGACAAGGTGCCGGTGTAGCTTTTTTTGATCATCGTGAAGCGCATGCGCGCGATATTGGCAGTTTTGAGTTTTCATGTTTTTGTGGTGTTCAACGCCCTGAAGATCATCCCGCACGGCCAGCAGATTATGTACCTTTAGATAACTTCTGGCGTAAGCGAGGTTATGAAAAGCATCCAGAACTCAATACAACATTCAGTTGGAAAGAGCTGGATGAAGATGATGAGTCACCGAAACCAATGACCTTTTGGATGAAAAAACTTTAGCGTTTTTGTTGCTGTCCTTCGACTCTTCGACAAGCTCAGAGCGAACGGAGCTAGCGAATTAAGATTGTCTTATTCTCTGCTCATGGTGAGAATTGTTATTCTCCGTTCATGGTGAGCTTGTCGAACCATAATGATACTCGATCAATCTGGACAAGCTTCTCGAAGAATTGAGGATTAAATACTCGAATACGGAGTAAAGTTTGATAGCCGAATCAATAAAAATAGAAAAGGAGTTCTATTGATGTTCTGGGTATATATAGTTCGTTGTGCGGATAGCAGTTATTACACTGGTCATACTGATAATTTAGAAAAACGTTTTAATCAGCATCGTAATGGAGAGATAGCAAGTTGTTATGCCTACAGGCGTCGACCTGTTGAACTTGTTTTTCAGCAAGAATGTGTATCAAGAGAAGAGGCCTTGACTGCAGAGAGGCAAATTAAGGGTTGGAGTCGACGTAAAAAAGAGGCGATGATTCGTGGTGACTGGGATGAAGTTTCACGTTTGGCAAAAGGGAAAAGTTAAATGTTTGGCGCGCTAGTTGTTTGTCATATAAGGCCGTTTGTCCTGAGTGGGAATACAAACGCATTTATGTGTACATCATAGAACGAAGTTATAGTGTGTTTGCTTGTTTTTTTGTACTCCGTTCGCTCTGAGCTTGTCGAAGAGTCGAAGGATGATACAAACAGAAAAATTGGAATGATATATGAGTAAAATAAAAGTAGCCGCGGCCCAATATGACATTAGCTTTTTTGGTCAATGGTCAGACTTTGCTGACAAATTGACTCAATGGGTGAGTCAAGCTGCTGCTCATCAAGCCAAATTATTAGTGTTACCCGAATATGGCAGTATGGAATTAGCGTCATTATTTGGTGAAGTCATCTACAAAGATCTCAATGGCCAACTGCATGCCATGCAGGAAGTCTATCCTGACTGGCAAGCATTGCATCGAGAACTTGCTCGGCAATTTGATGTGATGATTTTAGGTGCATCCTATCCGGTATTACAACATGATGGTTCATTCCGAAATCGCGCTAATCTTTATGGCCCAGACGGTTTAATTGATTATCAAGATAAACTGATTATGACGCGTTTTGAAAATGAACAATGGTTAGTCAAAGCAGGTGATGAAATAAAAGTGCTCGATACCGATATAGGTAAAGTCGGCATCAATATTTGTTATGACTCCGAGTTTCCATTAATCGCCCGCCAGCAAGTGGCAGCAGGTGCAAACTTAATCTTGGTACCAAGTTGTACTGATACTGAAGCTGGATTTCATCGTGTTCGTATTGGCTGCCAAGCCAGAGCATTAGAAAATCAATGTTTTGTGGTGCAGTCACCGACCTTTGGACAAGCAGAATGGTCAGAAGCGGTTGATGTTAATACCGGTCGTGCCAGTATTTATACGCCGGTTGATTATGGCTTTCCTGATAATGGTATTTTGGTTGAAGGTTCAAAAGACACCGCACAATGGGTTTATGCAGAATTGGATTTAGATACCATCGAGCGTGTCCGTCAGCAAGGGCAGGTGTTTAATTACCGTGATTGGGAAAAACAAGACAGCTTAAAAACATCATTTTAGTACTATTGACGTAGTTCTGTTAGCACAAAAATCAATGGTGTAAGTTGCCGAACAACTTAGATTCTGCTTAGTGGCCAACCAATGATCAATACCAGCAACGTGACTGTCCCGATAAATAAGTTCATCGGCAAGCCCACCTTTAGAAAATCACTAAAGCGGTAACCACCAGGACCATAAACCATCAGATTGGTTTGATAGCCTAAAGGTGTCGCAAAGCTTGCCGAGGCCGCCATCATGATAGCAAATACGAAAGGTTCATTATTCAGGCTGGCTTTTTCTGTCATCTCCAGAACAATAGGCAACATCAATACGGCAGCGGCATTATTGGTAATGGTTTCTGTTAACAGCGAAACAACCAAATAAGTGAGGATCAACATCAGCCACGGAACACCGCCACTCAAATCGATGATACTACCGGCAAGGAATGCGGCTACTCCCGTTTTCTGTAGTGCTGCACCTAGGGCAAAAGAAGCTGCAATAGTAATAATTACCGTTAAATCCAGGCTTTTTTCAGCCTGACTGACCGAACAGCAACCCGTGATCAGCATCAGTCCAGCACCAATCAATGCAGCATTCAACATACTTATCAAACCAAGCCCAGCGGCAGCGACCACCGTTATTAGAATCAGCCATGACAACCATGCGAGTTCATGTCGCGGAGTTTGGGCATCGAGATCATTGATCAGCAGAAAATCCTTGTTGTAGCGTTGCCGTGTGACAAAAGCGGGTCTGGCTTCCAGTAGCAAGGTATCACCTGCTTCCAGACGGATAGTGCCGAGGTTGCCTTTGACGCGCTCACCATTTTTGGCTACGGCCAACACCACTGCACCATAACGATCATGAAATTTTGCATCGCGGATGTTCTTGCCCAATGCGGCACAGTGAGGTGAGACAACAGCTTCGACCAAACGTCGCTCAGCACGATCTTGATTTAAGGGGTTTAAGTTACCATTTTCGGATGATGGAATAATCCCGTTGATCCTTAGTAGATCGGAGATTGCCTGAGTATCACCGGCAAAAATAAGACGATCACCGCTATGCAGAATTTCCTCTGATGGTACAGCGGTTATGATAGTGCCCTGACGTTCAACTTCCACCAGGTAAACTCGTTCCAGATGGCGAAGACCTGCCTGAGTAACCGTTTTGCCTACTAATGGTCCATTTGGATCTACCGTGACTTCAAGTGTGAATTCCCGAAGGTTGCCAAAAGCCTGCTTGTCGCTACGATCAGGCAACCATTTTGGAAATAAAAACCAGATAAAGATCAAGCCAGCCAGTGCTACCGGAATACCGACTGCAGTGATCGAAAACAGGGAAAATCCTGCTTCACCGGTCAGAACTTGATATTGTCCATTGACGACGAGATTGGTACTGGTACCGATCAGTGTCAGTGTTCCCCCAAGGATGGCGGTATAACTTAGCGGGATCATGAGTTTTGACGGTGGGATCTGAATTTTACGTGACCAGGCATGAATGGCTGGAATCATTGTCGCCACTACGGGTGTATTGTTCAAAAAGGCGCTTAACACAATGACAGGGGTAAAGATCCTGCCCAGTGCGGAACGAACCATCTTGGGGTGTCCCAATACGTTATTTACCAGAAGATCGATGCCACCAGAGCTGTGTATGCCTGCTGCGACAATAAACATTGCCGCTACGGTGATCAAACCAGAATTGGAAAATCCGGCCAAGGCCTCACCACCAGACAAAATACCTAAAGCACTGAGAATGGTTAGCACCGCCATCATTACCAAGTGCGGGCCAATTCTGGTAAATGTTAATACGCCCAGTGCCCCAAGGGTCAGGCTTAACGATAACCAACCTTGCCACTCCATAAACATGCCTTTCAATCTTGTAAAGCATGGCATTATGGCTGAGATAGTAAAAAACTAAAAATACTATAAAAGTATTTATATAGACTAAATTATTATATGTGTTTGCAATCTGATCTAAAGATCTACAGTTACTAAAATTTGAATAGTATCCACAAAACATTTATGGATGAAGCTAGCAGCTACACAGTATAGAATGTACGCTGTTAGCAAGTTATGCAGAATTCATAAGGAACACACGATGTTAGACCACACGATGTTAGACCAGTCTCAAATTGAGCAATTGATGAACGATTATCACGATCACACTTCCCAAATGACGTTAGGCGATAGCAAGGCCAAAGTTGCTGTCACTATCAACCAACAAAAGCTTGATGTGGCTGTAACCTTAGGCTATCCAGTCAATGGTTATGTTGATGTTATCAAAACAGATCTAGAAACCTTACTTAAACAAAATTCAGGTTTTGATGCGGTTAGCGTTACGGTTGATTGGAAAATTACCAAACACAAAGTACAGCAGGGTGTTAAGGCAATTAGTAACATTAAAAACATTATTGCGGTGGCATCAGGTAAGGGTGGCGTGGGTAAATCAACTACATCGGTCAATTTGGCACTGGCACTAGCGGCTGAAGGTGCTAATGTTGGTATTTTAGATGCTGATATTTATGGTCCAAGCCAACCACGCATGTTAGGCACAACACAACGTCCTGAATCTGCTGATGGCAAATCAATTGAACCTATCATTAGTTATGGCATTCAATGTATGTCGATTGGCTTTTTGATTGATGAAGAAGAGCCGATGATCTGGCGTGGTCCGATGGTGACACAAGCTCTGGAGCAAATGCTCAATGATACTAATTGGCAGGATCTGGATTATTTAGTGATCGACTTGCCACCTGGCACCGGCGACATTCAGTTGACCTTGTCACAAAAAATTCCTGTGAGTGGCTCGGTTATTATTACTACACCGCAAGACATTTCACTACTTGATGCACGTAAAGCGTTGAAGATGTTTGAAAAAGTAAACGTGCCAGTGATGGGTATTATTGAAAATATGAGCACCCATGTCTGTAGCCAATGTGGTCATGAAGAACATATCTTTGGCGCAGGTGGCGGTGAAAAAATGGCGAAACAATATGGTGTTGATTTATTGGGTGATTTACCGCTTGATATTGCCATTCGTGAAGATGCTGATGGTGGGCATCCGACGGTTGTTGCCAAACCAGATAGCGCTATAGCGGCAGCCTATCGCACAATTGCAGTGCGTATTGCTGCACGTTTGGCCAAGCAAGGAAAAGATTTTTCATCTGCATTCCCTAATATCGTGATCAAGAACGATTAATCACGTTATCATTAGGGCTATTCACAACAATAAGTAACTAACTATGAGTATTAAATCGGATAAATGGATTCGCCGGATGGCGCAACAACATGACATGATTTCACCGTTTGAACCGGGTCAAGTTCGTAACACCGAGCAAGGTAGAATCATTTCTTATGGCACATCAAGCTATGGTTATGATGTGCGTTGCTCAAATGAATTCAAAATTTTCACTAACATCAATTCAGCCATTGTTGATCCAAAGAATTTTGACGAAAACAGTTTTGTTGATGTGAATTCAGATGTGTGCATTATTCCACCGAATTCATTTGCGTTAGCACGTACCGTTGAAACCTTTAAAATTCCACGTAGTGTATTAACGGTTTGCCTTGGTAAATCAACTTATGCACGCTGCGGCATTATTGTGAATGTGACGCCGTTAGAGCCTGAATGGGAAGGGCATGTCACCTTAGAGTTCTCAAACACAACACCATTACCTGCAAAGATTTATGCTAACGAAGGTGTGGCTCAAATGTTGTTTTTTGAATCAGATGAAATTTGTGAAACATCCTATGCTGACCGTGGTGGTAAATATCAAGGTCAAACAGGCGTGACCTTACCGAAGTCATAAAACGGAATTTAACAGTCATGACAACGCGCAATTACCTATCCCGATTATTAAAACTGTGTTTTATGGTGGTGATATTGGCTGGTTGTAGCAATGAACGCGCTTCAGATGAGCAATGGGCACATAGTGATTTAAGTAGCTACGCAGCGGCCTTTTCTCAAGATGGTAACTATGTCCTGGTTGGTGATACTGATGCACCAGCCAGATTATGGGATATTGAAGCCAATAAGGTTATTTATAGCTGGCAGAACATGCCAGATGCTGCTGGCACAACGACCTTAGTTGGTTTTTCAGCCGATGGCAAAGTGGCTGCAACTGTTGAGCAAGACACGATTGTATTGTGGCAAGTCGCTAACGGCAAACCGATGTTACGTCTTGGTTTTCCAGTCAACATAAAAGCCATAGCCTTGTCACAACATGGTGATTATCTGATGTTAGCGCTGTATGACCGTACAGCGGTTTATTTTGATGTTATTGAGAATCGTGTTCTAAAGATATTTGAGCATGATGGTAAGGCGGTTAATTCGCCGATTAATCAGCTGATTAATACTGTTGCTATTTCACCAAGCGGTAAATATGCATTAACGGGTGGTGATGACCAAACTGCACGCTTGTGGAATTTGGAAACGGGTGAACAGCTTCGCAGTTGGAAGCATGAGAATTCAGTCAATATCGTTGATTTTTATCCTAAAGGTGGTTTTGTTATTACCGGTGCGGGTAATGGTCAAACCCACTTTTGGAATATGGTCACAGGTGAACAACAATACACCTTAAGAACATCAGCATGGCCGAAAGATAAGCCCTTACCAAATTATCCTTCTTTTAAAACAACAACATCAGCCCTCGATTTTTCGCCTGATGGCGCTTATTTAGTGACGGGACATCCCTCGCAAAAATTATGTTTATGGCGCGTTGCTGATGGTGAAAAACTGGATTGTTGGCAAGTTGCTCGAAAACAGGCATTACGGCCTGGCGTCGTATTACAAGCTGTTGCTTTTTCCCCTGATGGCAAAGCCATTTATAGTGAGTCGGGCAATGGTATTGGTCAAAAGTGGTTATTACGCTAAATGTATAAAATTGTCTTCTATGTGCCAGAAACACACAAAGAGCGAGTTAAAACTGCCATGTTTGCACAAGGTGCAGGCCGTTATCAGGGTTATGATTGTTGTGCCTGGGAGACAAAAGGCACAGGTCAATTTCGGCCATTAGCTGGCAGTCAGCCTTTTATCGGATCGTCCAATCAACTTGAACAGGTCGATGAGTTTCGCGTTGAAATGATGTGCTCTGAACAGCATATTAAAGCCGCATTAAACGCATTGATTGCTGCACATCCCTATGAAGTGCCTGCTTATGAAGTCTGGTCTGTTAAAACATTAGACGACTTTTGATTTTATTTATTTTTTATTGAGTTTTGTTGTTATGTCAACGTCCACATCTGCACACCCTAAAGAAACTTTTTTAGCTGACTACCAAAAACCGGCTTATCTTGTTGATAAAATAGTGTTATTTTTTGATCTGGAACCATCACATACCAAGGTACACAGTATCTTATCAATGCGTAAGAATCCTGATAGTACAGACTCAGCCTGTGTTCTTGATGGTGAAAAACTGGAATTAGTTTCCGTTAAGATTGATGGTCGTGAATTGGCTGGTAATGAATATCAACGAACAGATAAAGCCTTATTATTGGCTACTGTGCCCGATAAATTTGATCTTGAAATCGAAACCATTATTCAACCTGATCAAAATACAGCGTTAGAAGGCTTATATCATTCGGGGAGATTGTTGTGTACGCAGTGTGAAGCAGAAGGCTTTAGACGTATTACCTATTATCCAGATCGTCCTGATGTCATGGCGGTATTTACCGTTACGATGGCGGCAGATAAAGCACAATGGCCTATTTTATTATCAAACGGTAATCTGGAAGCACAAGGGATCTTTGATGATGGTCGCCACTGGGTACGTTGGCATGATCCGCATCCCAAACCAAGTTATCTATTTGCTCTGGTGGCGGGTGATTTATATTGCCAACAAGATAACTTTGTCACTATGTCGGGTCGTGATGTGACCTTGCAAATATTTGTCGATCATGAAAATAGTCATAAATGTGATCATGCTCTGATGTCACTTAAACAAGCGATGTTGTGGGATGAACAACGCTATGGCCGTGAATATGATTTAGATGTGTTTATGATCGTTGCCGTTAATGACTTCAACATGGGCGCTATGGAAAATAAAGGTCTGAATATTTTTAATTCAGCCTGTGTTTTAGCCAGTCAGGAAACAGCGACAGATCATGATTACTATACAATTCAAAGTATTGTTGCTCATGAATATTTTCATAACTGGTCAGGCAATCGTGTGACCTGCCGTGATTGGTTCCAATTGAGTTTGAAAGAAGGTTTCACTGTTTTTCGTGATCAGACATTTAGTGCTGATATGCATTCTGCTGCCGTGCAGCGTATTGATGATGTTAATCAGTTACGCACCATGCAATTTGCTGAAGATGCCGGCCCAATGGCGCATCCTGTTCGTCCCGCCTCGTTTATTGAAATTAGTAACTTTTATACCGTTACCATCTATGAAAAAGGTGCTGAAGTGGTTGGCATGATCAAAACCATTGTTGGTGCTGAAGGTTTTAGAAAAGGTACCGATCTGTATTTTGACCGTCATGATGGTCAAGCTGTTACTACCGATGACTTTGTCAAAGCGATTGAAGATGCCAATAATATTGATTTAAGCCAATTTAAACGCTGGTATTCACAAGCGGGTACACCTGTCGTAAGTGTGTTGGGTAGATATAGTCAAGTCGATCAGACGTATATCTTAACCTTATCTCAAACCTGTCCAGCTACACCGGGTCAAGCGACTAAACAACCGTTCCATATTCCGTTTGCAGTGGGGTTATTAGATCAAAATGGCGCTAGTTTGCCGTTACAGCTTGAGGGTGAGGATGACATATTTGATGGTGAAACACGGGTATTATCACTGACCGAAACAACACAACACTTTACCTTTATCACTATCGAATCAGAACCTGTACCATCATTACTTCGTGGTTTTTCTGCACCAGTAAAATTGGATGTCGAACGGAGCAATGCCGAGTTAGCATTTATGATGGCTAATGATAGCGATAGTTTTAATCGCTGGGATGCGGGTCAAACCTTATTGATTAATGTGTTATTAGATTTGGTTGCAGATGCACAGGCTGGTCGCCAATTAAATGTACCGAATATGCTTATTGAACAAATGAGCAACGTCCTGGCTGATGCTGATAACGATCCAGCATTGGTTGCCAAAATGCTAACGTTACCAACCGAAAATTATCTTGCTGCACAACGTCAGCCAGCAGATGTTGATGCCATTCATAGCGCTAGAACCTTTTTGAAAGAGACCTTGGCAAGTCAACTGAAAGCTGAATTTTCTGATTTGTATAGCACGCTCAGTGTTAAAACACCGTATGAGTTTAATGCCGAGCAAATGGCACGACGTAGTTTGAAAAACACCTGTCTGAGTTATTTGATGGCAACCAACGATCCAATGCAAACTCAACGTTGTCTCAAACAAATGAAACAGTCAGATAATATGACCGATACAATTTCAGGTTTGGGTTTAATTGTCGATCAGGCCGGTCCGGAACGTGACCATGCCTTACGTGCTTTTTATGAACAATGGCAACATGATCGCCAGGTTGTTGATAAGTGGCTTAGTGTACAGGCACAATCATCGTTGCCTGATACCTTAATTAAAGTTAAAGCTTTGATCAAACATCCGGCATTCAGTATTAAAAATCCAAATAACGTACGTGCATTGATTGGTCAATTTTGCCGGAATAATCCGATTAACTTCCATAACAAGGATGGCTCTGGCTACACTTTCTTAGCCGAACAAATCATTGCATTGGATAAACTCAACCCACAAGTGGCATCACGCCAACTAGGCGCTTTTAATTCGTGGCGACAATATGATGACTATCGTCAAGGTTTGATGAAACAGGCACTAACGACTATTGCATCACAACAAGGCTTATCGCCTGATGTTTATGAAGTAGTCACAAAATACCTGGCAGATAAATAATGTTCGAGTTAGACCAACGATTAAACAACGACACCCTGACACTAGGTCACTTTGCCTTATGTGACGTGTTGTTGATGAATGACGCGCGTTATCCGTGGGTGATCTTGGTGCCTCGACGTCAAGGTATCACCGAAATCCATCAACTTGATGTCAGTGACCAACAACAGCTAATGACAGAATCGTCATTTGTTGCCTCTAAACTTGCTGCAATGGTACATGCCGATAAAATGAATGTAGCGGCATTAGGCAATGTCGTTTCACAGCTTCATATTCATCATGTCGCCCGATTCAAAATTGATCAAACATGGCCAGCACCCGTATGGGGAAGAGGCACAGCTGTCCCCTATAGCGAACAAGAACAACAAGCCGTGATCTATCAACTGCAACACGCATTCATTGAGCTAATGAACAATGGCGACAACAACAATACGCTTTAGATTAAACATTCCTCGTGAACAGGCGATGCGTTATTACAATGGCACAGTCAGATTTGTCATCGTACATGCCGAAAATGGTCAACGTATTCAATTTCCAGCCCAACATATCAGATCCTTTATCACCCAATCAGGCATCCAAGGCATCTTTTGCATCAGTTTTGATGATCACCATAAGATGATAGGAATTGAGCGAGTTTGATCGTGCTTTTAAGCTAAGCCTATCTGATTAAATCTGCTGCCATATATTCTTGAGTGTCAGCAAATTGAAAACAACTGTAATAAAAGACGAAATTCATTCCCGCGTTTAGCCTGATTATCTGATTACAGGGAACTATAGATATAACTGATCCCAGTTATATCATTATTCATCGCTTGACAAAGATTGATTCAATTGTCGCGCTTGTTGAGCCACGTCAACAGCAAGTAGATCGGCTTGTTGTTGATCGAAATCAGTATGATAACGTTTTTTGACGCCCTGCTCATCTAACTGTAAATGATAATCAGGCTTAACACCACGTTCAGCCAAGCAATGTAAAGTACATGCTATGGGGCAGCCATCAAGTGCCAAAATAGGTCTACCTGATCGTGCTTTTTTGACAAGATGAGACACGTTACCACCTACTCCCGAAATACAGGACATTTCCGCATCACCATCACGATCCAGTTTAAGTGCAATGTAGTTAACCTCAGCTCGGGATAAGAAGGGAACTAAAAGCCTGTTAACCGATCAGATCTTTTACCACAAAAGATTTTGATG
>JARGFJ010000052.1 GCA_029210875.1 Gammaproteobacteria bacterium
GTGAAGTCGTTAGCATCTGGGTATCATGATCTCATTATGGAAATAATCAAGCATTTTCATTGATCACGGGTATAGAACTGTTCACAGGTGCTAAATTGGCCATTGATATTGATTCCGTTATCGCTGGCAATGGCTAATCGAATCGAATATGGCATGTCACCTTCCTGATACGATGTAACATGTGGTTGATCATCGCTAATAGCAATCGAATGAAGGTGCTCAAGTGAACGTGTCAGTATTGCCTGACTGTAGTGTTTGTTGTTTGTTTGTTCTAATAAAGATTGATACTGTGACACGGTCAAAGCATGCAGTTTTGACGTGGTTAAAGGCAAACCTAAGGCTTTGGTCAATATCATAACGAGTTGCTTAGGATCGGTATTGGGCAATACTCTTGCAGCAAGCCCAATACCTAAAGCCAGTTCCCGTGATAAGGTTGACTGGCTCATAACATTAGGCCTCTAAAGGCAAAATGCAGTTGTCGATAGGACACACTCGAACACATTCAGGTGAGTCAAAATCATCTTTACATTCGGTACATGTTTTTGCATTTATTTCAAAAACAATTGCACCTTCTTTAATTGAAACAGTGGGACAAACCGGTTCACAATCACCACAAGAAATACATTCTTCTTCAACAATATATAACGCCATTTTAACTCTCCTACTGATATTAGATACGCTTGGCACGTAAAGTAATTGGAATGACCGGCGGTGGACTCATTGGCTCAAAGTAATAGCGTGAGTCATCGCCTAATACGACTTCCCCACCCCATTTTTCTTCAGTATCAAATTCAATTGATTCAACTGTTTCTTCGAGATCTTTTTTAGCTACATAAAAAAGTAACTTGCCGTCATCTCTTTTTCTTAACATTACACTAGGCATAACACACTCCTTAGATAGGATATCTGCCGGACTGTAAAAGCCCGGCAGATGTTTAGGTAATAACTAGCGAACTAAGTCGTAGTTATAGTCTGTTGTACCCATACCCATTGTTTCTTTGTCTAGTTGTTCCAGTACTGCATTAACCAACGTGGTTAACATGTAAATAGCACCTTCATAACCTAGCGTTGTCATACGGTGTAAGTGATGACGGTCAAAGATTGGGAAGCCAATACGGATTAATGGCACTTGGAACTCTGGGCCTTTATGAAGCGTGTCACGTTCGATAAATTTGCCGTATGAGTTACCAATCATAAAGTCAGGTTTGTTAGTAAAAACTAATGAACGGAAATGCCACAAGTCTTTACCAACATGTACTTTAGAATCCTGACCGTATGGTGATGCTTCTAACATTGCATTCATTGCTTTCAGCCAACGTTTGTTAGCATGGTTGCAAAGAATATCTGTTGGTTCAGCACCCAGCTCCAGCAGGAATTTAGTCATACCCATTACATAGTCAGCATCACCGTACAAAGCAAACTTTTTGCCGTGTAACCAAGCATGAGAGTCTGTAATCATGTCGACTAAACGTCCACGTTCAGTTTCTAATGATTTAGGAATTGGTTTACCTGTAAGTTCAGACACTGTCATCAAAAACGCATCAGTCCATTCCAGACCCATTGGAATATCGATTGCTGTACCCGGTTGATTCAACACGCCTTTAACATACTTTTTAGACTTAGCTGACTGCCAAGGTTGCAAAAATAATGTGTCGATTGCGTTGGGTGCATCTTTGACTTCATCCATCGTTGTACCACCAGCATACATACGGAATTCACCATCTGCTGGTGTATCCAATACTTCTGTAGGATCGCTCAACATTGAATAATCAACACCCATTTCTTTCATCATGCGGTGCATAACGCGGTAGTTACCTAAATAGGTTTCAAAACCGGGAACAAGGTTAATTTTGCCATTTGAACCGACTTCTTTGTCGTCCATATAGTTACGCGTGAAGTAACTTAAAATACCTTCAAACATATTGTCCCAACCTGTTGTATGACTACCAACAAAACTAGGTGTATGTGCAAATGGTGTTGGGTATTCTTGTTCGATATAGCCTTCTTTTTTACTGTTGTTGATAAATGCATTTAAGTCATCACCGATAACTTCAGCCATACAGGTTGTCGAAACCGCAATCATGTCTGGTTTATATAATGCTTTTGCATTTTCTAAACCATTCATCATGTTTTTCTGACCACCAAATACCGCTGCATCTTCTGTCATAGAATCAGACACACATGACACTGGTTCTTTAAAATGACGGTTGAAGTAAGTACGAAAATACGCAACACAGCCTTGTGAGCCGTGAACGTAAGGCATTGTTTTTTCAAAACCTAATGCACATAAAACCGCACCTAATGGTTGGCATGCTTTAGCAGGGTTAACTGTTAAAGCTTCACGATTGAAGTTAATTTCTTGATATTCAGCTGTTGTTGTCCAGTTGAATATGTCATTAATTTTGTTATCAGGATGACGTTCTTCATACGCTGCACGTTTGTTTGCTAAATTTTCCTTGTATTCATCTGTTCTGAATAAAGGGTAACTCGCTTTAATATTTTCTACATCTTGACTCATGATAAACTCCTCCGCACCACTAATCTGTGGACGACGTTTTGAGAAATGGTAGCTAGGCTACTTTCAATTATCCGAGCGGGGCGCATTACCACACCCAACTACGGACATTTACCTTTTTAAAAAAGTATCAGGCACTTGCAGCAACAGCGACATCATTTGCCACTTCTTGCTTCCAAGGTGCTTTAATGCTTTTCCAGCATGGATTATTGATAGTCATATCCATATCGCGGGCAAAAATAGCAAAGCCATCGTAACCATGATAAAGGCCTGAATAATCCCAAGAGTGCATCTGACGGAAAGGCACACCCATTTTTTGGAATATGTATTTTTCCTTGATGCCTGAACCGATAAGATCTGGTTGTACTTTTTTGACGAATTCTTCAAATTCATAACCAGTTACATCATCGTAAAGCAAGGTTGCATTACCCATTTCTTTGATAGTGCGATCGTAGTCATCGTTATGACCAAACTCATAACCTGTACCTACAACTTCCATACCCAAGTCCTCATACGCACCGATGACGTGACGAGGACGTAAACCACCGACATACAACATCACACGTTTACCTTGTAGTCGAGGTTTGTATTTAGCAATAACCTCGTCGTATTCCGCTTTGTATTTTTCAATAACACGTTCTGCACCTTCTTTAATTTTGTCATCAAAATGTGCTGCAATTGCACGTAATGATTCAGCAATTTTAGTTGGGCCAAAGAAGTTATATTCAATCCAGGGAATGCCATATTTCTCTTCCATGTGACGAGAGATATAGTTCATTGAACGATAACAGTGGATAAGGTTTAATTTAACTTTTGATGTGTTTTCAATTTCAGCAATCGTGCCATCACCAGACCATTGAGCAACTACATTCAGGCCCATGTCTTCCAGTAATGTACGTGATGCCCACGCGTCACCACCGATGTTGTAGTCACCGATAACAGCAACGTCATAAGGCGATGCTTCGTATGCTGTTTCTTTTTCAGCAGCGGGATCCAATACCCAGTCACGAACTGCATCATTTGCAATATGGTGACCTAATGATTGAGATACACCACGGAAACCTTCACAGCGAACAGGAACAACGGTTTTACCGTGTTCTTTTTTCTTCTGTTTGGCGACCGCTTCAATATCGTCACCAATCAAACCAATTGGACATTCAGATTGAATAGAAATACCTTTATTCAATGGGAACAACACTTCGATTTCATCAATCAATTTAGCTAGTTTTTTATCACCACCAAATACGATGTCTTTTTCCTGGAAATCAGATGTAAAGTTCATGGTGCCAAACGTATTAATACCCGTTGTACCTACATAGTAGTTACGACGACCCGCACGTGAATATTGACCACAACCAACAGGACCATGAGAGATATGAATCATATCTTTGATTGGGCCCCAAACCACACCTTTTGACCCCGCGTATGCACAACCACGAATAGTCATAACACCAGGTAATGATTTACGGTTTGACGTAATACATTTGTTCGATTTTTCCAAGCTTTGATCGTTAACAGCTAAGTGTTTAGCACGATCTTTTTTGGCTTTTTCAGGATAAACTTCCAGCACTTCCTGAATCAGCGCTTCTGTTTCTTCTTTAGTTAAAGCAGACATAATCATTCTCCTATCGCTGCGGGTAATCCCCCGACATGCTTTTTAAGGATTAGGAGAGTAATTTCTTACTCTCCTATGTGTAGACTTAATCGAATAAAAACTTATTCGGCAGCCGCTGTTTTACCAACAATAGACTCATCTTCTTCATCCATTAAGCCAAATTCCATTAATAAATCTTCCAGCTCATCCATAGTGATAGGAGTAGGAATACGTAGATCTGTGTTATTGATGATTTTTGTTGCTAAAGCACGATATTCATTAGCTTGTTTTGCAGTGCCATCGTATTCAATAACTGTCATACGACGAATTTCTGCACGTTGTACGATATTGTCACGTGGTACGAAATGAATCATTGTTGTGTTCATTTTTTCAGCTAATTGCATGATTAATTCATCTTCACGAGCTGTGTTACGTGAGTTACAAATCAAACCAGCTAAACGTACGCTACCAGATGTCGCATATTTCACGATACCTTTAGCAATGTTGTTTGCTGCGTACATCGCCATCATTTCACCAGAACAAACGATGTATATTTCTTGTGCTTTGTTTTCACGAATTGGCATCGCGAAACCACCACATACAACGTCACCAAGAACATCATAAAAAACGAAATCCAGTTCTTCGTCGTATGCACCTTCTTCTTCCAAGAAGTTGATCGCTGTGATTACACCGCGACCGGCACAACCAACACCTGGCTCTGGACCACCAGATTCAACGCATTTAACATCGCCGTAGCCAGCTTTTAATACATCTTCAAGTTCTAGATCTTCAACACTACCTGCTTCAGCAGCTAAACTCATAATCGTTGTTTGCGCTTTTGAGTGTAAGATTAAACGTGTAGAATCAGCTTTAGGATCGCAGCCAACAATCATCACTTTTTTGCCCTGTTCAGCGATAGCTGCTACAAGGTTTTGTGTAGTTGTTGATTTACCGATACCACCTTTACCGTATATTGCACATTGACGTAATGCCATGGTTTTTCTCCTTTCTTCTATAAGTGTTTTGGAATGAACACAAACACAGAACTGCAAACGGTATGCCATATCGAAAATATTTTTTAAATCATTGATTTGTAATAATTTTTATTATTTTTACAGTATTACAATCCTCGTAACATAAGCAACATTTTGTTTGTATGTTGTAGTCTTACTTACAGTAGGGTTATTATTAAAACAACATTACAAACCCTTTACTAAAGCCCATTTTTTCATTTATATTCAGATACTTAAATACAGTAGCAGTGTTCAGGTATCACCCTGTTTACTATGTGGAGTAGTTTTTGCTTTTACCCTTATAAATAATTCTATTTTGGAGATAAGCAATGACTAGAAAAATGACTGGCAAAGTGATGAATGAAATTCTGTCTGGCCTCTATAACAATCGTGTCGTACCGTACTTGGGGCCAGGCGTTTTGTATGATGCAGTTAACGTTAAAACAGGCGAAGCTATGCCTGCTGATAGCAATAGCCTTATATATGCGATGAATGATGGTAACCCGATGGCACCTAAACTTATGTATGAGTTCCCACGGGCAGCGATGAATAAAGAGTTAAAAAAGGGACGTAACTTTTTAAGCCAGTTCTTTACCAAAACTTATTCAGAAACGCAGTGGACGCGCGCAGCCTTACATGATTGGTTAGTCGAGTGGAAACCAAAATATGTCATTGATATCAACCGTGATACTCAACTTCAACAAAGTTATAGTGATCAAGAACATACTTTAATTTGTGGTGTGGCACGTATTACTGAAACGCAGTTTCGCTTCCGAATTTATCATTATGATGGCGACACCTATCATGAAATAACACAGAATAAGGTTTCCCCAAATCTCCCTATTCTATTTAAGCCAATGGGAACACCGCTGCCTGATGCGAATTATGTTGCCTCAGATGCTGACTATGTTGATTACATTACTGAATTAATGGGTGGCTTTGCGATCCCTGATTTTCTAAAAGAATATCGTAAAGATAAACAATATTTATTGCTTGGGATGCCACTTAACCGTGATTCTGAACGTATGGTGATGAGTGATATTACCTATAATTCTCCAGCGCATCGTGGCTGGGTTTTAAACAAAAATCCCACTGCCAAAGAGTTGCGTTACTGTGAAAAGAAAGGCTTGGAAATTATTGATATGGATGTATCTGAGTTTTTAAATCAAATGCAAGTTGCAGCATAATTACACCCCATTAACACAACAACGTTAAATAAAAAGCAGTTAGTGATCTGCTGACTAACTGCTTTTTATTATCCTCTAAGTTTAATTAACCTCAACTCGGGATCAGAAAAACTCCGTCATTCTGGCAATCTTTTGGCGGAAATCGGGAATCTATACCAAAAATACGTGTTGATTTTACTCTCAGCGTGGATTCCGGCCAAAAAGACCACCGGAATGAACTGTGCTTCATGTCAAGCATTTTATTATTAAGCGAACTCATTTGAAAATGGAACGCCTGATTTAATTACCCCAAATATTTGACGGATCAGCTTGTGGGACAGGGCTACTTTAATGACTTTTTCAGGCTTTCCTTTTTCATGTAATCGCTCATAGAGTGTCGCACATTGTTGATTACTTCTTTTTGCTGTCCAACTGCACATATACAACAGTGAGCGAAGCCGACCGTTACCGATCTTACTAATGTGAGCACGTCCTTGAACACTAGTACCTGATTCAACTGTCCGAGGGCTCATCCCTATGTAGCTAATAAATTGTTTGACATGTTCAGGCGTAAACTTGTTAAACCCATCGGTTAAGCAAATCATCATTGTTGCTGTTTTGGGACCAATACCTGGAATACTGGTCACTAAGTCAAAGGCATCATGATGGTGCGATTTAACGAGCTTAAGCATGCCTTGTTCAAGTTGTTTGATGGCCCCTTCAAGGGCATTCAGCATGTCTTTTAATACACGGGTTACTTCATCGTTTAACCCTGTCAACTGAGTGAGCGCTTCTTCACTATTGCTGAGTGCTGCTCGTTGTTTTATGAGTTGTTGGCATACGCTATCATATTGTTTTAAATGACCTACCTCGGTCTTATCTGGCTGCCAAAGGTGGGGCGTACCGTTTGATAGCACCATAGTTGCATACTCATAAATGAGCTGTGCATCGGCTTTATCTGTTTTGGTGCGGTTCAAGTTCATTTGTGAAAAGCGTTTTATTTTGAGTGGATTTTCTATCACAATCTCTATTCCAGCATGATATAAATAATCAGCAAGGCATAGATGATAATTGCCGGTGGCTTCCATCACGCAGGTCGCATCACTTCCTGTCAGATGAATAAGTACTTTCCAGACGATTTATCATTGAAACCATCAATGACCAACTTAAAAATATTACTCAAATTGAGCATTCCAGACATCGTAGTGTCCATGGCTTTATGCTTAATATCATTGCTGGGCTTATCGCTTACTCTCTTAAAGACAATAAACCATCACTAAGAATTACGAGTGAAGAATTTAGTATGATGACCGTGTCTTAACCAGAACTGAGGTTACTTATGCTTGATATCGACCATTTTAAAACCATAAATGATAGCTATGGACACAATACAGGAGATAACGTACTCCGTGGCTTAGGTGCTTATTTTCAAAAACGTGTTCGTGGTGCAGATAGTGTTTTCCATATTGGTAGTGAGGAATTTGTAATCTTATTAAATGACACTACTGCCACAACGGCTCATCGTGTTGTAGAAAATATGCGTAAAGAAATCGCATTACTGCCATTACTCTCGGAACAAGCTGTAACCATTAGTGTGGGTATTGCAGAACTGCAACCAGAAGATGATATAAATAACTGGCTCAAATGTGCAGATAAAAATCTATACAAAGCTAAATCAGCGGGTCGAAACCAAGTTGCAGTGTGTAATTCTAAAGACAGTGGCAAGACACAAGATAAATCGTAATTTAGTGATCTGTAAACTATAGCAAACAGTAACCTAAAAAATAGCGTGAATCTTGTCGGTATTTGGCAGGTACTTTCGTAGTGCTATCAGATGCGTGTTTGACCACTCAACAGCTTTGTAAAACTCAAGAGCGCTTTGATTATCTTTATCTGCCAGCAACTGTAATCGTAATAAACCCCGGTGTTCGGCCCACTTTTCCATAGAGGACAATAATTGTTTACCAATGCCTTTACCTCGATAATCAGTATCAACGACAACATCCTCAATCAGACCGACATAACCACCTTCTGCTGTCGATACCACAACCTGTAAACTACACATTGCTATCACTTTGGATTGGTCTAAGGCTACAAACATACAACATCGGCTATCAGATAACAAAAGCTGTAGCGCCTTGGTTTGTTTACTGTGATCGAAGTTAAAATCGTGTTCGATACTAAACAACTCTTGAAGCAACGTAGCTAATGATGGAATATCATCTCGTCTTGCATGTCTGACTGAATATGCCATTTGATTCTCGCTCTAAATGCTAGGCCCACACAGACTACGATATTACAGCTATAGCCAAACAACTCAACTGCTTATGATTCACCCTCAGATAAAATACGATTTTCAATCACTTTATCAATCAGTCCATATTCAGCCGCATCATACGATGTTAAGAAATTATCACGATCAGTATCTTGTTTAATTGTGTTGACACTTTGACCAGTGTGATGTGCAAGAATATGATTGAGTTTTTCACGAATACTGAGAATCTCTTGAGCATGAATCGCAATATCTGATGCCTGACCCTGGAAACCGCTCAATGGTTGATGAATCATCACCCGTGAATTAGGCAAACTATAGCGTTTACCTTTGGTGCCAGCCGTCAACAACAATGATCCCATGCTCGCGGCCTGACCAATACACATAGTGCTAACGTCGGGTTTTATAAATTGCATGGTGTCATAAATCGCCATACCCGCGGTAACCGAACCGCCAGGTGAGTTGATATAAAGGTGAATGTCTTTATCAGGGTTTTCAGACTCTAAAAACAATAATTGAGCTACCACCAAATTCGCGATATAGTCTTCGACTTGGCCAACCAGAAAAATCACACGTTCTTTAAGTAAGCGTGAATAAATATCAAACGAACGTTCACCTCGCGCTGTCTGTTCGATAACCATTGGTACCAAACCACCGGCTGCATAAGGGGTAATAAATTGACTTTGAAAATCGCTCATTGTTGTTCCTTTTATGCTTCACTCATAGCGAAAACGTTTACGTTGTTCAGGTGACACACCTAATATTTTGGCAAACCACGGTGGCGGTAACTCAAATACTTTTTGAAATTCTTTAAGCTGTTCTTGTGCTTCAATTACATCAGGTACTTTTATCGGATAAATATCCGCTCGTACTACTTTTGCCGCAGCAGGACCACCAATAGATTGTACAAAGACAACATGACAATCTTTAATCAAATTCACTCTAAATAGATTACGATCATCTGAGTCATCGGCATCAATTGTAGAACGAATATCAATCAAACGCATATCATCTTTCGATAATTGATATATCAAATAACGCAGGCAAGAACCGAAATGACCATTTAATGTCACACCACTATTTGATGAAATAGCAACACGAATTGAATTTGGAATGTCGCCTTCTCTATACAATTGAATCTCAGGAATATGTTCATCTTCGGCCTCTTCTCCCCAAAGATAACGCACAGCCAATTTAATGTTTTCAAGACCAATTCCGATATCTTCGCCATCCTCTTCACCGTCGTGACTACCAATACCTGTTTTCAAATTAGTCACTGTCACCAATTTGAGCTTGTCATCATCTAATGGTGCACCAACACGTTCGTGTAATATGCTAACTAAATCTCCGACAGCAACACCGGGTAAAACGCGTGCAGCAAGCGCTATACGTAGCGCCAAGTCACGGGCTAACTGTTCCATAAAATAATCCTCTTATTCTAATGCGATTGTGCAGTCGTTTGTTGCTGCCACTGTTCATACCCGTCTTGTAGACTGAATACATTTTTATAGCCAAAGTCAGCAAACATTTCGGCTAAATGTTCGCTTGAATGACCGTGGTAGCAATCAATGATCAATTTTTTTGTTTTATCTGCTTTTTTTAGCAATGATTCTTTCAAATCTTCATGCACAAACATCGCGTTTTCAATGTGGCCAGCTCGATAATCTTGTAGTTTCCGACAATCAAGCAACATCACGGCTTCATCCTGCAACAGGGTTTTCATATCCGGCACTGTAATTGTTTGAAACTTTGTCATATCAGCCTCGTTAGTATGATTTCGTCTCGTAATTAAACTGGGCCCACAGCCAAATCTTTTTCAACAATAAAGGTTTTTTCCAAGGCATCAGCAAAGCTCAATGTATCTGCTTTAATAGCAAAGGCTTTGGCAGCATCATAAGCAACAACAACTTTATCTTCGGCTGACTGACCTTTCAAATCACTCTTTTCAACGTAAAGTTCTTCTAACATTTCATTCCAGACCATGCCTTCACTATAAGGTAGTAACTGGAATCTAAAACCTTCATAGTCAACAACCATTTTTTCGCTGATATTTTCAACGTAAAGCAACACAAGTGTGTCAGCCGTTAAATCGTCCTTAAACTTATCAACAAAGAGTGCCAAGGTACTTAGTTCATAGAGTAAACCGCTGACAAACACCAACTTATCACTGCTCGTTAATATCGCTGCTTGATGAAGTAAAAATTCAGGTGGTTTACGATCTTGTGCTCTGCCAGAACCGGCACGCATTTCACCTTCTTTCAAAATCAAGTCACCACGAAATGCAAACAAATCGCTGGTTGATGTTGCACCCAATACCGAAGTAATAGATAACAAGCCTTTGCTACTGTATGTTTCAAGTAACATTTACGTTCTCCTAAGTGATAGTTAATGCACCGCTTTGGCTACACTATGTTTAGTACTCATGGTGTCGATTAACTGTAGATAATCATCACGTTCAAATTTAACTTTTTGTGCTTCAAAAAAATCATAAGCCCCATCAATCGCATCTTGCATTGCTGCAACGACATAATGTTTTGCATGCGTTGATTGAACCATCTGTGGTGGCACAGCGGATTCAATTTTTAAGGTGTTTGAATTCGCATCAAAAGAGTGAAGACGCATACCTTCAAAGTCAGGCTTTTCTTCACGGCTAGGCATTAAAAAACTCAAACTGATGTTAGGCTTATTGGATTGAAGTCTATGCTGTCTATACTGGACTAGTTCGATTGCAACACCCGTTAAGGCTTGGCAAAAACTACTAGTGTCGAGTTCGATATCAGGTAAATATGCACCGATAGATAAAGTCATGATAATCACCTCAGAAAGTTGGTTTCATCAGGTGAAGTGCAAGACGCTTGCCATCTAAAAATATTTTTCTAAAATTAGTAACGCTTACTCTTAAACCCCATGTCTATCATCATGTTACAAATAACTTGATCTAATTATTATTATCAAACACATCTGGTATTACATGGCATAACATTGATTTTGTAGCAAAGATGACAATCTTAAAAATGTCATTTGATGTGTTAGCTACAAACCCACACAACAAAACTATTACACCGGTTCCATGTGGCTCACCTTGCCATTTAACCCGTTCATGCAGAGATCCTATGGTTCGAGTCAAACATTTTGAACGAGTAAAGGTGTTTTATAAGCCTTAACATCAAAGCTATTCCCGCTTTTCCATACCCCATAAGCAAGCTTAGCCAACCTTCTCATCATTGCAACTAATGCCTGAGTTTTTGTCATACGCTGACAGTAATGTTCATATATACCCGTGATCAATGAAAATGCTTGATTATTTCCATAATGAGATCATGATACCCAGATGCTAACGACTTCAC
>JARGFJ010000053.1 GCA_029210875.1 Gammaproteobacteria bacterium
TCAAAATCTTTTGTGGTAAAAGATCTGATCGGTTAACAGGCTTTTAGTTCCCTTCTTATCCCGAGCTGAGGTTAATTTTAAGGTGGCCCCGACATAACGAGCATGATTTGGATAACCGGCCAGTTTAGCAATTTGACCATATGTGCCCACGTTGCCTTTGGGTATTGAGGCCACTATTTGCCAGATTATTTCATCAATTTTAAGCATCAAAAATAAATCCGATATTCGACATTGATCGATTTGGAATAACTGCCAAATTCACTCTGAACTGTTCCATTTTGTGGTTGTTGACCTATCGCAATGTTTGCACCCATAGATAGTTCTGATTCGTCAGATAGAGAATAAGTGGCATATAAAGCCACTAAACTGGATTGATCATTATGGTTATATAAGTAAACAATATCGCCATTGAATAAGGGGCTAAATTCATAACGTGTCCCTAACGCTGTGTAGTTTCTCGCTAGATAAAAAGTGCCGTTACTAATTTGAGTTGTTCGCGAATAACTCTGTGCATTGCTCGCACCTGAGCGCTGGTAAAACTGTTCAAGCCTTAAAGTCAGGCTACTTTCAAAGCGATGTTCCAATCCTAATGAAAATTTAACATCACGTGATTGACTCTGTTCATCTGGAAACCGCAGGTGCCCTTCACCCCTTACACCTAACCAGTCAAACAGTTCACCTTGAAAATCAATGCCGACAATATCATCGCCATGATCTTTACCGAACAACACTGCCCATTCGAAGGTATCAGTAAGGGTTGAGGCTCTGGCTAATACTGAGGTTTCACTCCAATCTGGGCTTGTTTGTCTGTCTGCTGAATGATTATTATCAAGTGGATAATTTAACACTGTGTACAGTGATAGTTGAGATAACTCACCCCATTGCCAATCGAGCCTTGCACTATCAACACCAGGCTTATGAGTACGATAAAATGTCTGTGCTGCAAACGGGGCAAAAAAATCATTGGGGGTAAAATAATACGTCGATGCCAAGTTAATAGGTTGCCGACCTAGTTTTATAGTTAAGTTATCACTACTGAATTGCACATTGAGTCTATCTACAACTAAATCAGCATGTTGCCCGGCAAAGCGCCAATGTAAGGCATCACTTCGTTCAATTTCAAATCCTGAACTAAATCTACTGCCGCCTGTGCGTAAAGCAGGCTCGATATAACTTTGCACAGCATGTGCTTCAATACTGAATTCACTGGTTTGAATATCAAGCATTAATCGACCAAAGCCACCACCCGTCAGGATCTTATCGTGTTCAAATAACACGACATCATTGGGATTATTGGCAGCAATGCCTATGGCCCGAACCAAACCTCGCAGTTCAATCGCCACATCATCATTTTGCACCTGATAAAAGGCCTGTGATGCCGAGGGAAAACACATTAAAAAAATAAAGATCCTATACACAACTAAGCTTTGAGTTCATCAGATTCAATTTGACCGTCTTTGATATGAATCACTCGTTTAGCTCGGTCAATCACATGTTGATCATGGGTTGAAAATAAAAACGTAATACCTTGCTGTTCATTTAATTTTTGCATCAAGTCCAACAACGATTCTGCCGTATGCGAATCAACATTAGCCGTGGGTTCATCTGCCAAAACAATAGCGGGCTGAGTCACTATGGCCCTGGCAATGGCTACCCGTTGTTGTTGCCCACCTGACATTTGATCAGGGCGACGATTTTCCAAACCTTTTAAACCAACCTCTTGCAAGGTTTGCATCACGCGTTGATGCTGTTCTGATTTTTCAACACCTTGTAGCTCTAATACAAAAGAGGCATTTTCATAGGCGGTCATCACTGGAATCAGGTTGTAAGCCTGAAAGACAAAGCCAATTCGGTTTTTTCTAACATCAGATAGTTTTGCGTTAGAGAGCGTAGCTAAATTGGTGTTTTCTAAAATAACATCGCCCGATGTTGCCGCATCCAATCCGCCAATTAAGTTCAAAATACTGGTTTTGCCCGAACCTGATGGGCCACATAAAACAGCAAAGTCACCTTGCTGAATTTGCAAATCAATATTATCAACGGCCTTAACTTGCACTTCACCTTGTTGATAGATTTTGCTGACATGTTTTAGATCGACAATCGCGTGTTTCATATTTGTTCCATTCAACGCTTCAGACATCTATAGGGTCTTTAGACTTTCTATTGGCGGTACACGTCCAGCTCGCCAAGCAGGATAAGCACCTGAAACTAAGGCCAAACCAAATAATCCCACCAAAATGGCGATAATACTTTCTCCAAATAAGCGCAGTTTGAAAACAGGATCGATCAACACGCCACCAAAGCTAAAGCCTTCGCCATAAGCACCGGTTAAATCAAGCCCGGTTTGTGTCATAAAGATATACCAGGGGGTGGTAATAATAATGCCAATAATCAAGCCTATCACCGCTAACCAAAAAGATTCTAACATCACTAACATGAATAGACGTTTAGGTGACATGCCCACCGCCATCATCACACCAAACTCTCGCATACGTTCAAGCACACTCATTAACATTGTATTTAAGATACCTGCCGCCACCAGCAAGGCAATCATTAACTGACTGATTTTATTTGTCGATTTATCGACCGTAATCATGCCTGCCAAATCGGGTTGTGTTTGCTCCCAGTTCAACACTTCAACCTGTTTAAATATAGCTTGCTGTTGCAAGTCGTCACGCAATGCAGCGCTTTGACGTTGATCATGTAATATCACCGCCAATACACTCACTTCATCCTGTTGATACCCCATTATTTGCTGTGCACTATTAAGTGATAGTAGCGCCATACTGCCATCAATTTGTAATTCTCCGGTTTGAAATAAACCGGTGACACGGGCAATAGCACTGACAATTTCACCATTGACATCCGTCGTGGTATAAACCACTTTTTTACCAATATCGAGTTCAAGTTTTTGGGCTAAATCAATACCAAGAACAATGCCTTTTTGCTTGCTATTGGCATCGGGCAATTGGCCTTTGACCATGGCTTTGATAAACAAATTGGTGGCAGCTGTTTCATGTTCCATATCAACAGCAATGAAGCCACCGCCACTATTTTTTCTGGCACTGGCAAACATTGCCTGACCTTGAATGCGAGCTAACACTACCGAAACACCTTCCACCGTTAATAATTGCTGGCGTAATCCATCTGCTGCCTGCAAATATTTTTTGCTACTCGGTGCTCGATTATAATCAGGTTTAGCCACTGTAATATGACCCATACCCATATTGGCTCCTGCATCAATCATCCGTGTGTAAAAATAATCGCCCGCGCCAGTAAACGTAACTGCCAGCAATACGCCAAAGGCAATTGATGACGCGGTGATTAAGGTACGCCGTTTATGTCGCCAAAGATTTCGCCACGCCAAGATATTAAGATTCATTGTTCACACCTAGACATGATGAATGGCATCAATTGGTTTCAACATGGCTACTTTAGCCGCTGGATAAATGACTGCTATCACGGCAATAACAACTAAAAAGACTACCGGCATGACTATAGATTCCAGTGTAATTAAGGCATACCAAATAGAATCTAACGCTAAGCCTGCAAATGAAAAGTCGTCGGCTATGGTTGATAAATCGATGCCATATTGTTGAAAATATAATGAGGCTGTACCACCAACAATCACCCCGATCACACTTGCAATAACAACTTGGATCATCATCTCGGCATAAATCAGTTTAATCAGTTGCCACGGACCAACACCAACCGCTTTCATCACACCAAATTCATGAATACGTTCAAACACACTCATCAACATGGCATTAAGCACAACAGACCCGACAGCAATATAAGTAAATAGCATCATAATCAGGGTTTGCACATGAGCCGTTTCTAAAAATTGGTAAATAACCGGTAATAATTTCGGCCAGCTCAACACTTCATAGTCCGATGCAATCATTTGAATCTGTTGTGTCGCCTCATTCAAATCCTGATTATCTTGACGCATGATCACTAACTCATGCGCATCATCAGGCAATGCAATTAATTCACGCAACATCTGATTGCTCATAAATACAGCTGCATTATCAATATTGGCTGAAACTGATTTTAAAATACCGCGAATATAAAACGTATCGTTTGCCATAAAGCCATCTGCTGTTTGCCCGACAAACACCAATTCATCATTAAGCTGAACATCTAATAATCGTGCCAGTTTTTTACCAATGACAACGCCATGAGGATCTGACGTCGCTAACCATTGCCCTTTCTGAATATGTTGGTCTAGCTCGGTCACACTGTTTTCAAACTCGAGATCAACGCCACGCAATTGCACCCCGGAAGCACTGTCATCGCTTGCCATAAGACCAAATGCAAACTGGCGTTCAGTTACATTAAATCCAGCTTCGCGAATGTGTGCGGCAAGTGCTGAAGCGTGTTCAACAACATCATAAATATCAGGATTATCACGATAACCGAACCGGTGTATTTGAATGTCGCCAGTATTCATCGCAACAATACTGCGTTCACTGCCGGCAACCAATCCTTCCATCAGGGTTGCAAACATAATCATCATGGCACATGCGAATGCCATCGCCAGACTCGTCACTAAAGTACGGTGACTATTGCGGATGATATTTCTGGCAGCAAATGTCGCGATATTCATCGTTTTTTAAGTTGTGATAAGGAAAACAGGCTGTCATCAAGCTCAAGATCAAGCTCAAGTTCGGTGTAGGTAAACTCGGTATATTCATTAGGTTTGTCTGCTGGCACAACCCTAACAACAGAAGGTCGTTCACGTCCGGCTAATAGTTTAATAGCACTAAAGCTAAAAGTTCGTGCTAACACCATGTCTTCATCAAAATAAGTTTCAACCATGGGCAAATGACTGTCGGCATTGACGATCAAAAGCAGTTTGCCCCAAACAACAGGCGCGTCTTCTTTCGGAATTAAAGTGAACTCAATAATAGTGTGTCCATCACGCTCGCCTTCAAAGCTAATTGAAGCATGATAATCATCTTCAAGTCGTGCTTCTTTGACCAGATCATCATTGGTCAGATGACTGCCCATCCATGACCCCATCATCATGCCCGACGTTAATTTAATGGTGCGATCGGTTTTGGGTAGGTAGCTATAAATATGATTGCCAGATTTTAAGGTAGCACTGCCTTTTTCACGTAAAGGCTCCAGCACCTTAAACAAGGTTTTGTCTTTGCCCTTAGACCAGCCTTCCATTTTCATGGTGCGGGTATAATGCTCAGTCTTAACGTGCATGATGGTTTTGGCATAAGATGATTTTCCTCGCCACATATCATCCACTTCATTGAGTAAAGCTTGCACACGAGCTGTTTCAGACGAGGAATTTTCAGCATAAACTGGTTGCATAAAGAGCAACTGGCAAGCCAAAAACAAAATGGGGATTATGCTATGCAACATCACTGGATCCTGCTTTATAAACAGATAACACCATTAGACCAGTAGTCGCAATTGAATTTCAAGGGAATATAAAAATGAAATAAAAATGCCCCACGGTGCCGTTGCGAACGGGGTTCTTGAACCTTTTGAGTTCAAGTGGCGACATCAATTAAACATTGGGCTTCTCGTCTTGCGAGCCTGCACGCCAGTCTAAGATCAATCTCCGTAGCATTTGCTTATCGGCACAAGACACACTGTCGCTCTCGAGCACCGTAGGGACTGTTGTAAATGATACGCTTATTTTTGGGGGATTAAAGCACTAACTTATAATTCGAGCTGGCGATCTTCTTCCAAAAAGGCGCTAACCTTTTCTTTCAGTTGCAAAATTGTTTTATTTATATCTTCCATGCCATGGCCTTCTTTATTTTGCAGATTAATGAAATCATGCGCGATATTAAGTGCGGCCATAACGGCAATACGATCTAAACCAACCACTTTACCGCTGGCACGAATTTTTTCCATATTGCTATTAAGTAATCTTGCCGATGAAATTAATGCTTCTTTTTCTTCTTCAGGACAGGCAATTTGGTAATCTTTACCTAAAATGGTGACCGATACCGGTGAACTCATAATTCTTCATCCAACTGTTTAAGACGCGCTACCATCTTATCTATCCGACTACGTGCTAACTCAGTTTTTTCAACTAATTGCGCTCTTTCTGCCAGCCAAGCTGCTTGCTGTGATTTTAATAATCTATTTTCTTCACGAGCTCGTCGACTGGCACGAAGCAGTTCATCAACTTGCTGTTCCAATTGTTGAATCGTGTCTTTTTCCATTACTATGAGTTCTTTGCTGTGAAAAATTTACAGTAACTATAGTCGCGCCCTGCCAATTGGGTCAACTACTCAACATAATAAGTTTTTTAAATATAGGTTGTATCATCATGTCTGAATTATATTTTCCCTCTCTCACTGCCAACAATGAGGACGGAGGCGGCCCTGCAAGCACTGCAGAATTGCAAGGCGCATTATGCGGCCTATTATGTTTGAACTCACTCGCAAATCGATCTTCCTGGCATAAAAATTTATATGAAGATTTACACCCGGATCAAGATGAAGAACTGGATTTGACCACATTATTTGACCAGACCGTTCAGGCGCTAAATAGTCTTGATTTTGATCTACAACTTGAGTTGCCGGAAGATACTGCGCCAATAGCATCGCGTATTTCCGCAATGTGTGACTGGTGCCAAGGTCTTATTTATGGTTTAGGTGTGTCTGGATTGACTGACGATAATGAACTATCAGAAGATTCGAAAGAATATATCACCGACGTCATTAACATCAGCCAAATTGATAAAGATGATTTAGATAATAGTGACGAAGATGAAACTAATTTCGAAGAATTAGTCGAATATTTACGTATGGGCCTATTTTTACTTTATGGTGAATTACAACCCGCATCACCTTTAGATAACGAAACCGAGCACTAGTAAACAACGTGAATAAAAAAGAATTTGCAAAACGACGCCAACGACTGATTGAAATCATGGGGCCAGACAGTATTGCTGTCTTGCCTAACGCAACAGTCTCAAATCGTAACCGTGATGTTGATTATATCTATCGTAGTGATAGTAACTTTCATTACCTAAGTGGTTTCGATGAACCTGAATCAGTCATCGTCATCGTGCCGGGACGACCTCATGGCGAATACTTATTATTTTGTCGTGAACGTGATCTTAAAAAAGAAATCTGGGATGGCTATCGGGCAGGACAAGAAGGTGCTATCGACACCTATGGAGCTGATGATTCCTATCCGTTTTCCGATCTAAACGATATCTTACCGGGTTTGTTAGAAAACAAGAAAAAAGTCTATTACACCATGGGTAATGTGCCTTCTTTCGATCACAGAATGGTCGAATGGCTTAATCATCTGCGTAATGCATCGCGCCAAGGTAAACATTCACCCAATGAAATAGTTGAACTCGATCATTGCTTGAACGAACTGCGTTTATATAAATCCAGCAGCGAAATTAAAGCCATGCGTTATGCTGCAGAAGTATCGGCTCAGGCCCATATTCGTGCAATGGAATTTGCCGCTGTAGGCAAATGGGAATATCAGGTTGAAGCTGAGATCATGCATGAGTTTATGAAAAATGGCTGTCGTTCCCCTGCCTATCCGTCGATTATTGGTGGTGGTAAAAATGGCTGTATTTTGCACTATATTGAAAACGACCAGAAATTAAAAAATAACGATTTATTATTGATTGATGCCGGTGCCGAATACAATTATTATGCCGCTGATATTACCCGTACATTCCCTGTCAACGGTAAATTTACACCGGCTCAGAAAACACTTTATAACATCGTGCTTGATGCTCAAAAAGCGGCGATTGCTGAAGTGAAACCTGGCAATCACTGGAATCAACCGCACGAAGCCGCTGTAAGAGTATTGACACAAGGCTTAGTACGCGTTGGTCTACTGGAAGGTGAATTGGAAACCTTAATCGAACAAGAACAATATCGCGATTTTTATATGCATCGTACCGGACACTGGTTAGGCATGGATGTGCATGATGTAGGTGATTATAAAGTCGGTGGTGAATGGCGATTATTGGAACCAGGTATGGTATTAACCGTTGAACCCGGCTTATATATTCGTGACCCTGAACATGTAAATAAAAAATGGCATTTTATCGGCATTCGTATCGAAGATGATGTGTTAGTGACCAAAACAGGTCATGAGGTGTTATCTCATGCCGCACCCAAAGAAGTTGATGAGATTGAAACCCTGATGGCGGCAGCAAGAAGCAAACACTGATATGACTATACCTGAATACGATCTGATTATTGTTGGCGGTGGCATGGCTGGAGCCAGTTTAGCATATGCCCTTAAAAACACCTCCTTATCAATTGCGATGATAGAGGCCTGTAATTTTCAACAAGACCAACAACCCAGCTATGATGATCGTGGTATTGCATTAGCCTATGGTTCACAACGTATCTTTGAAGCCATGGGCATTTGGTCACAACTCACCCCACATTGCACCGCAATCACAGATATCCATATTTCAGATCGTGGTCATTTTGGGGTAACTCGCTTATCAGCTCAAGCTGAAAAAGTGCCTGCATTAGGTCAAGTTGTTACCGCTAAAGCCTTGGGCCATGTGCTCAATAATGCTATTTCTCAGCAACATAATCTCAATGTGATCAGCCCTGCAACAGTGGTCGATTTAACACAACAACCCGATAGCGTTACTTTATCACTTAATAATGGCAAACACCTGACAACCAAACTGGTTGTTGCTGCCGATGGTAGTCATTCCACCATTCGACAGTTACTGGGCTTAGGTGCGTTTGAAAAGGATTATCAGCAAACTGCAATCACAGCCAATATCTCATGTCAGCGCCCACATAATGGCAGAGCATTTGAACGCTTTACTGATACCGGCCCCATTGCATTATTACCCATGTCAGATAATCGTTGTGCCCTTGTCTGGACAGTTCAACCAGAACAAGTTGAATCAATACTGGCTTTGTCTGATGATGATTTTTTGGCTCAATTACAACAGCGATTTGGATATCGTTTAGGCAAATTGACCCGTGTTGGTCACCGCAATAGTTACCCATTAAAGCTGATTCATACTGATCAAGCTGTTCAACAGCGCATTGTTTTGATTGGCAATGCCGCCCATAGTTTGCACCCGATTGCAGGACAAGGCTTTAACCTGGGTTTACGTGATGTCGCCGCTTTAGCCGATGTATTGGCTTCAGACCATGATGATTGTGGTGATGCCCGTTTATTACACGACTATCAACACTGGCGCCAAGCCGATCAAGACAGTGTAATCAACGCAACGTCGGCACTGGTTGCTTTATTTAGCAACACTAATCCTATTTTAGGTCATCTGCGTGCTGCCGGTTTATCGCTGCTTGATAAAATACCGCCAGCCAAACATCTCTTGGCTCAAAAAAGTATGGGCCTAGCTCAAAAACAACCGCGCTTAAGCCGAGGTATTTCATTATGAAACACGATTATGATGTCATTATTATCGGCGGCGGCATGGTCGGTGCGAGTTTAGCCATCGCCTTGAGCCAACAGCCATCATTAAAAGTTGCCGTTATTGAAGCCCATCAACCCAACATATTACACCAACACGACCAACCCGATTTACGTGTTAGCGCTATTACCCGCGCCAGTGAAAACATGCTCAAAAACCTCGGGATCTGGCAACACCTTATCCCCAGCCGAATTAGCCGTTTTAGTGATGTCCATGTCTGGGAAACACCTAACGATCACCTGCATTTTGATTGTGCTGATATTGGCGAACCAATATTGGGTTACATCATCGAAAATCGTCATATCCAACAAGCAGCAATGACACGCTGCAAGCAACTGTCTAATATCGACTTTATCTGCCCTGCCAAACCAACAGAATGTAATGATCACACCATCAGATGTGATAATGGTCGAAACCTGTCTGCCAAATTAATTGTTGGTGCTGATGGTGCTCATTCCCTACTGAGAGAATGGCTCACTATTGATGTCCGTGGTTGGGATTATCAGCAAACAGCCGTAGTCTGCACTGTCACCACACAGCACACGCATCAAAACACCGCTTGGCAACACTTTTTACCCGAAGGCCCCTTAGCCTTTTTGCCATTAGCCGATCCACATCAGTGTTCGATTGTATGGTCAAATTCGACTGAACAAGCCGAACTACTATCACAACTTGATGATGACAGCTTTAAAACCGTGCTCAATAACGCTTTTAACAACACACTGGGTGATATTGTTGAACTCAGTCATCGTGCCAGCTTTCCATTAAAATTGCGTCATGCCGATCATTATGTCGAAGCTGGTTTTGCCTTGGTCGGTGATGCCGCTCACACCATACATCCACTTGCTGGACAAGGGGTAAATATCGGTTTGCTTGATGCCGCCACCCTAGCCGAAGTCGTCTTAGACGCTCACACTAAAGGCCGTGATATTGCCAGCTTGCATACCTTAAACAAATATCAACGTAGAAGAAAAGGTGACAACCTCACCATGCAACTGACAATGGATCTATTTAAACGCGGTTTTGGTAGCGACTTAGCCCCTATTCGCTGGGCAAGACGATATGGCCTTAAAACCGTCAACCAATCACAACTACTCAAAAACCTATTTATGAAACACGCATCAGGTCACCGCTTCGCTAACCCAAAAATCAGCCAACCGTAGCGACTTAGCAATGGAAAAAGCAAAATTTAGTTTTATCAAAGGCAACGCCCATATCGTATTAAAGAGTGGGGATTAATCGTGGTACGTCCCCTATTACGTCCAATTAAAGCGAGTAGGCTAATATCACTAAACGATTATCCTTGGTCTAGTTATCATCATAATGCTTTGGGTGTTGAAGATGAATGGATTAGCGAGCATAGCTTGTATTTGGCATAAGGTGGGAATGTTAAAAGTCGTTGCGAACGATACCAAGCACTATTTGACAAATTGGAGCTAGCGAAACAAAATGATCGGATTACCCAGACCACTTTACGTGCTGAAGTGTATGGTAGTGATCGCTTTCATCAGCAGGTTGATAAATTGATTTCACGGCCAACGGTGTTATCAGCTCATGGTGGCGATAGGAAAAGTGCTGAGTATAAAAATCAAGTTGGCTGACCCTGACCAATCCCCACAAAAGATAGAACAAAAACAATCAATTAACGCATAATGAAAGGAA
>JARGFJ010000054.1 GCA_029210875.1 Gammaproteobacteria bacterium
AATCTTACGCTCGGATAAGCCATTGCCGTTATTGTGTAATGCTTTTATTTGGTGAATCACAAGCCACTCCTTCATAACATTCCCTGAAGCAAATGCAGGGTACTGTTACAGCTTTAAGTATAAAAATAAAGTCCGGAAAAGTGGCTCAAAACTAATGGCCAATTTTGGCTCAGTTTAATTGGCCATTAACAGCCTGTAAATCTAATCCAGAATTAACCGTCGATACTGCTGAAGCTGACTACTCTTACTGTTACAATAAACAGCACGATAATTGAATATCTAACAGTGCCAATGGTACTTATCCAGGATCAAACTCAATTAAAACATCTGTCGCCCACTTATCTTCTGAATTATATACAGAAGCCCCTTCCAATGCCTGAGCCATATGGACGAGTTGATAATCTACACTATCCTCAAAATCAAATGAAAGATTTGCTCTTGGGGTGAAGTGTAATTTCCAATATCCCATACCTTGATCAAACCTTATTTTTAGTGACATGCCATTATCAAATTGAATAAGCAATTTACGTGAATGTGCTACATTTTTATTAGATGAATGCACAAGTAAAGATGCATCTTTGCCTACTTTTTTAGTAAGCCAAGTTTCGGTAAATATCTTATAATCATCCTGTACGTTCCAATCATCAAAGGCTCGCATTCCTTTATTCTTTTGTGCGTTAAATAATGTTTTAATTTCCACGGAAGAATCATCAGCCATATGTTCTCTTAAATATCCTAGAATCGAGCCTAAAAAGGTTATTGCTACTGGATTCTGTATATATCTATCCGAATATTGAATCGATATAATCTTTGTTGCATTAATTTTTTTTGCTAATTCAGGTTTGCGATTGAAAATATGTTCCCAGAAATGCTCACCAAACTTGGTTGCTTTTCCATTAAGCTCTTGATGAATTTCAATATCATCCAAGATATGACTGTCACTATCACTTTGTGACCATTTGCTCACATCAACTGGTGTCAAACCAATCATTGCTTGTTTCTTAGAGACAACTACTAATTCTTCGCTTTGATGCCATCTTGGTCCAGGAATAGAAGCTGATGAAAGTTTGGTTGCAAGCGTAATAGTACTGGAAACACTATCAATTTGAACTAATATAGAGGACTCAGGTTCGAGTTTTGAATAACAAATATCAACTCCCAAAAGATGTAATCGATACAAATCTTGTTGAAGCTCAGTATCAGAAATATCTTCAGGAATAACTAGGCTAACTTGAATACCAACATTCAATACATAATCATAGATTGATTTTCTAAACTGAGGAGCAGTTAGATCCCAATCATTCCAGTCACCTTTAAGCCATAACGTTACCTTTTCATCACCTTCTTTTATAAATCGACGTAAAGCAGATTCGATACTTCCAGGTGAGTAAACTGCATCACTTAAAGATAATTTATCTTCATCGGCTAAGCCAACATAGTGAGAAAAATCTTTGCCTAACCATGCCCGAGCTGTCGAGTTATCTAAAAGTTCATGATCATGACGTGATTGAGAATCCAATAAACACTCACTACAAGCACTAGAGCAGTGTTTGCAGTTCAGCCTTAAAAGCGTGTCATGTAATAATTTTTCTATATATTGCGGTGCGCTCGATGCAAAGCCTGCCCCACCAGTGATCACATCGTATAGTTGAATCGCTAAAACAGACTCACCTGATTCCAAACGAACTGGTCTCGTTGAATATCCGATTTCTGAAGATGAAATCCCTACTATTCCAGCTAGTGACTGTCTCATTGCGACAGCGAGTGTTGTTGCAATAGATTTACCATTTTCTGAATTGTCGCCTAAGTATTCACCAGAAACAGGATGCTTTAAAACAATTTCAAATACATCTGTATTACTCTTAGCTCCTAACGTAATATTCGTTAGATAATTACTAGAACCCTGACAGATAATACGTTTATTATTATCGTCTTTATCTTCCCGACTAGGGCGTGGAGGAAAGTGACTCCCCATCGACTTAGGTACTTCATCTTTAGATAACATTGACTCAGCGCGACCACATGTCATGCAAAGAGCATAACCATGTCTGAACTCTCCCAAACTTTGATGAAAAACATGTCCATCAACGCCAGAACTCATATATCCAAGTGATGGATTTGGTAATTGTACACGCTCTGCTTTTATAAATATCCAAGATGGTTCTATAGGAATAAATTTTTGATTTTCAATATTGTTTGATGTTGAAGCATACGCGTCTGTTACAAAACCTGATGGCTGAAGTACTCTTCTTATATTTTGTTGCTTGATACTGCTCTGACAATCTTCATTTGAACATATGATCTGTTCATGTTTAGAAATACTATCTTCATAACCTAACTCACCACAATTATGACACCGCCAAGCAATATCCATTTTCTGAGCTTCATTAGCATTACTGTTAAGATTATGCCAATGCAATGAGACACCTGCTGACTTAAAGACTCTTCCATCTAAGGATATTTCAGCTCCAGGTGCATATTCACGAATAGCTGTAGAAAGATTTCGAGATGGTAACCCCTTATATCGTGAAACATTATCTTCACGGTCATACTTAGCCTTTGCACTTTGACCTTTTTCTTGCAGATAATCTTGCATCGTAAAATTATCAAAATTCACCACATCCGTAGGAAAGCCATAACCCGGAAGGAATGTTCTTGAAGCCAAATCTCGCAACAAATATTCATGGCATAGTCGATCTTTTTCTTTTTCGATTCTTTTTCTATATGGACTATTAGGTTTAGCCTCTTTTTCTTCAGAAATTAAGTATTGATATTCTGATAACCATCGAGTTTGAAGCTGCTCTATCAAAGCTACAGTTTTTAAGCGTAAGGTAGATACATTTCTTCCCTGTAATACAGTATCTTTAACAAGAATGCTTAAACCATTATCAATGTCTAATACAGTTGACTTTAACCAATCTTTAAACCGACCACATATCGATTGCTCATTATCTTCATAAAAGAACCAAAAAGTATTTAATTTTGTACGATCAGTCTCAACAGTTTTTAATTTTGAACAGAGGAACTCGGAAAGCAATAGTGAGTTCACATGTCGTTGAACTAATCGTTCGGAATTTAGAGTAACAGCTGGTGCTGCTATCTTTGTGCTCCAGGGCCAATCTGGATTGGTAAATACCTGTAAGTCATGAGGATTATTTTTACATAACGTATAAGAAAGAGCTCTTGACTCGTTACTTCGACCTGCTCGACCTGCACGTTGCAAATAGTTTGCTGGATGTGGAGGTACATTATTCATTACAACAGCAGAAATACCACCTATATCGACACCCATCTCCATGGTAGTTGAACAGTTCAACACATTCAGCTTACCCGACTTAAACATTTCTTCGTAATTTTCTAAACGCTTTGAAGACTGCTGTGCTGAATGCTCGGCCGTTCTATAATAAAAACCACCTTCTATGGTGCGATCATTAATATCCGTCCATAAATTTCTTGAGCGTAAATCGGCTACAATCAAATCTTGTTCGATCTTATCTCTAACAGTTGCGAGACCTTCACTAAAGTCTTGCTGAGAACGATCAAATTGCCAAACTTCAGGCATTGCTATTTCTTGACATACAAACTTATTTTTCTCAGGCTCAGTGATTTTATCTAGCTCTATTCTTGTAGGAAGATAAGGTGTAAGTCCTTTAAACGTTGTATCAATCAGTTTGTTCGTAATGGGACAGATATAAGCTTTAGAAATAAGACTAAAAGTGAGGTTTTGTCGAGGTAAATAGAATTGATTACCATCGGCCTTAAGTATTGCCGTCTGCATGCTACTGGATAATTGCAACCATGCTTGCTGTAGCCATTCATTTACTAAATCAATGTGATCTGTTCTACTGGGCGTTAGCTTAGCACCAAGAAATAAAAGTTTGATTAATCGCTGATTGTAATTACCTTTTCTGATCTGAGGCCAACGCTTTACCCTTGCTTCATCTTGCTCTTTAGACTGTGGATTTATAAGTGTTTTAGATGAAAACCTACTCCCTATCCAATCTTTTAGTTCCGATTCCAACTGCGTAAAATTATTCTCACGAACATAAAAATCCAGAGACACTTTCAAGAAGTCCTTCCAGTCCTGAAGCGATAGTTCGGATTTTTCCCAATTTAAGGGCACTGAAGATACATTATCCAACCCCTTATACCCAACCTTTACAAGACCTAAGGTCTCCAAGCTATTTTGACGTTTTGGTCGCCGCATAAACTCTCTAAATAGCAGCATTTCAGCGAGCTTAACAGGTCCGGCAAGATCGCCAAATATATCTGGTCTATGATATTTATTTGTCAACAACATTGGCCCTTGTAGATCTGCTAGACTTTTTAACTCATCTATAAGTTCTGGCCAGGACAACACAGCTTCTTTATGAAGTTCAAGTAACTGTTTAGCCTTCAAAACATCTGTAATCATATCCTCACTAAGCCCACTCATTCGTAGGCTCTGAATTAAGCTGTTATCAATGTCATCATTTTTATGCCATCTTCGTTGATGAGCTAATTTTTCAAACACCATCCCTCTGAGTCGGTTACGCTCAGCTTCCTGTTGCATACGTATTGATATTCGTGCAGTGCCTTGCCGACTGTCTGTGAATGTAATGAGTCGACGACCACGACCGGGGAGTGATTGAGGACCAAGTGATTTGTTATCGCTTTTTTCATAATCAGGGCAATACTCCAATACTGTTGGAACAACATTCGCGATATAAAATGGTCCTCCTAAAAGGGCTCGGCGAAATGGAGATGAACCATTTAGACCAGTGTAACTACAATTACTTGCACTACATATTGCCTGAATATCATTTAAGGCCACTAACAAGCCATCATCTGACTGACTAACAATCTTTCGACTTTGTGGCTCTATAACCTGTTGAATGTAATTAGTACCAATATTATGATTATCAGCCAACACTAATGGGTGTCTTGAACTATCTGACTCAGTATTATGATCATCAGTATCATCTACAATCTCTTCTTGCAGAGTAAACTCATCTGAATCATCGACTTGCCACTGAACAAGTTGACCTTTTTTATCTCGGGCCAGCAAATGGGGTTCATTACAATCATTACAAAATGCTAACTCATAAACGGGGCTACCGCATTTACATGTTTGCCGATGATTCACATAGACATAGCCAAAAGGCCAAGTTTCGACAAGCTGCGTATTTTGTTTTTCAGTACAATTTCTATTCACACAGACCCATAGTCCATGTGTGGTTCGTTGAAAGAAATGAGCCCTCAACCTTATAAATGCCTGCTCGTTTTTTGACGGTTTTGTCTCTGTGCAAATATCCAACAACCGTAATACACTCTGGGTCGAGAATTTTTCTGAACCAACTTGAGATAATGATTGTGAAAGTTCTGTAAGACTGAGTGGTCTATTGCTATCGACCAGAATACTCCTCAATGTTCGTGCAGCCGGTGAATGTGTCAAAGCGTCATAACGTACAGGATGAATATCGGTGTCTGAACCAAGTTGCATATGCTCTAATTCATCAAGAGAGATCGGTCTGCCTTCACATTTTGGCAACTCAGGAATAACTCTTGAACCGCTAAAAACATCTATTTGTGAAACAGGAATACCCGACAGATCATGTAAAAATTGCTTAAGTTGTTCTGATGCACCATCTCCAGCAATCGTTGCCGAGGTAGCTACAAAACGCACATCAATTGGAGTGACACCAAAAGCATTCATCACACGACGAAGTTGTAGAGCAAGTTCTGCTGCTTGTGAACCAACATATGTATGAGCTTCATCAAGAACAATCCACCTTAGTGATTTTTGCTCCCTTGATTTCTGAATAATGGGCGCATCAACCTGACGTATTATCATATACTCAAGCATTGTGCCATTGGTCACAAGAATTGGAGCAGGCTCTTCTCTTAATAACTCTCTCGATAATATTTCGTTTGGTGATTTGTTCTGTTCTGTTCTAACTTTTGCGTGTAGCTCTTCTGTATTACCGTTATAAAGAGAATATCTAATACCTTTATCAAAACTCTTCGTCCACTCATTTAGTCGTTCGCGTTGCGAGTTAATTAAAGCATTAAGTGGATAAAGAAATATTGCTCTTACACCTATAAGTGGTTTCTTATCATTTTTATGATATTCACGATATAAATCTTCAAGTACAGGCACCATAAAACATTCGGTTTTTCCTGATCCCGTACCACTGGTCACTACTACTGAATGTTTTTTATCCAGCAAAGATCTCCAGCTGTCTAATTGATGAGTAAAGGGCTTCCAATCAGATCCAAATCGATAACGTCCATTATTTTTATTATCTAATGATTTAACTATCTCATTACTAAGAAGACTTTCTTTTTCAGCAAGTTGAAGCATGGTGTAATCAGATTGGGCCCAGCCGAATGTATGCTCAAACATCGGAGAACTCAGAAATGATCCTTCTTTACCACAATCAGATCTCATCTGTTGTGCTAGATGAGCTCGTAAATCTGGATCTGTAATACTTAAAATACTCAGTGTTGCCTCTGTTGACCGTGATAAAGATTGATCAACCAATGATGAAAAGTACTTTGTCATAAAATCCCTATTTATCTATTTTTTATTGTTATGTTCTTGAGTAAACTGTATTGATACAGAGCATTAAACCATTGTGAATCAAAATCACGAATTTGCCGGAGGAAAAAAACTGTTTCCGGAGTTTCAGGGTAAACATCTTTCATTTCTGCCTTACCCGAAGCGACATCAGCTGCAAAAATAGGCAAATAAAATACAGCATGCCTATAGGCCAATTCAGGCTCAAAATCTAAAACACTCACTTGATGTTGCAAATACCAATTGTAAAGATGTTTACCTTCAAATTCTGGCCACACTCTATCTTTATTAGTCCTAATTAGCTTCTGGTACCAGTCGCCTTTTATAAAGCCCTTAACTATCACTTCAGGTAACTGTATCTCTTGACTTGGTTGTTGATCCATTAACCAATTAACAATATTTCCACTATACGATGGGAATACCTCACCAAGTCGGTTATATAGAGACATTTTAATATTGCCTAGTACCTCTTCAGGTATACCTTTATCTCTTAAACTACCAATGTATGTTTCACCAGATTTTTGTACGAGGTAAAGAGGCATAAACTCCCAAAACAATGGAAACTCAGACTCAAATCGAGAGACAAAATCAGAAGACATTTCGAACTTAAACATTGCCATTAATAATGCATGTGGATGATTGAATAAAGATTTCCAAACGGCGAAGGTAGCTAAAGGCAAATGACCATAGTTATCATAAAGTGATCGAAGAAATTGCCAACCACTATGATTAGGATCTTCAGCCATTGCATCTAGCACTTTATTAAAAGGATTTATTGTTGCATTGGGTGAATAAATTAGGCTTGCCTTCTGTAAACTTTTAGGCACAGATGATTCATCAGAAATGCTCATCCCACCCTGTAGATAGAGTGGTCTGAAAGTTAGATTAGAATTACGTTTCGGTATAATTAACCAAGGTCCATTCTTTTGAACAACAATTGGTAACTCATAATCGCCGATAGGAACACCCTCACTTTTTCTAGCAATAAGTGTCGAAGACTTACGCTCTGGCTCATTGATTAACATAATTTCAGGTTCAGGTAATTTGTCATAGCTCCCCGTACTATCTGTAAATGAAATCAACTGCCTACTTGCATCGAACTCAATATCAGTAGCATAACTGCGTATTAGAAAAGTTGAATCCTCACCATTACCATGAATCCTCATTTCAACTACCTTATCGATGTCGGACATCAATGAAAGCAGATCAATAACTTGCTGCCTGATACTATGCAGACTAATTTCTACAGGTTTATCATAAGCAGTATACGACCATCGATAGACAGCATGTTGCAGTGTATGATTCTTCAAACTAAGTTCAAGCTCATATTTACAGGTCGCATCTGGATTGCCAAATAAAAATAACCTGCCCCCTAATAATTCATCAATACAAATAAATTTTCTAAATGGTTTGCCTTCTTTATCAAAAGCAAGAAAACCGCCCGAAGGAAAAGGTAGTGTAAGTACTACAGGATCTGCTTGTAGATTTGGAATTATCCTGATTTGTATATTGGCCGGTGGCAAACCCAAAGTAGCAATTCGAAACTCAACATGATCATCATGCTTGATTTTTTTTGTTGTTATATCGCTGTTTAGAAAGTCAAATAAACACGTATGTCGTGTATATATCAAAATACTGCCTTGGTTTGCCAACTCTCCTTGCTTGAGAACAACGCGAAAATCTTTAGGCAAAATCCCAAGTTTTCTTTTAATCAACGTTTCATTATTTTTATTTTTAACTGAAATATAATGCGTTCCCATTTGCTCTTGATAATACAATCCATCGAGCGATTCACTCTTGATATATAACTTAAAATCACACTCCGCCACAGAATGATGCGAGTTAACTTTAGGCATACCCAAGTAGGTCATCGGTGGTTGTGATGACCATTCAACCAATTCACCATTAAAACTTACATTTGCACCTTGGCAATTAAGGTCACCCACACGAACTAGAAATTTATCCTCGGCTTCAACCTGGACCTGGGCAGCGTTATTTATGAAAAATGAATCTAAAGTGAGCACCTTCGGACCTTCAATAAACACGGTATTCTCATCCGATGTTACTGATGATAAGTTCGGGACAACTAACATCACCTCAGTACTTTTGGTACTAAAAGAAGCCTGACCACATAGTTGCCATACATCACCATGTTTTTCAAAGCCGATCGGTACATCACCTATGGAGATTACAGAGTTTTGAACTGACATCATCCCTACAACAACACCGGCTGAACTTGCAACAACAAACAGCTCTGATGCTGGTTCTTTTCGCTTAACAAGTATTCTTTTCGTTCTTGTTCGTACCGTAGCAATATTATTATCTATTTCAGCAAATCCACCACCGAAACTCATTACTTCGTCATTTGCCTCATATACTGATAACTCAAAATATGTTGTTGACGGCTGATTTCCAATCAATTTAAATTTCAATTTATCTGGCATTGAAAGTTCGGTTTTCAATGTATTAGGTAAATTTTCACTCCATATATGCTGACACAACCAAGAGTCTGCATTTTTAAGTTTTTTAGACGTTTCTCTCGTTGCTGTAATTAGCAAACTATCTAAAATTTTTGTACCTGTCTCATCTTCTAGTGGGATTGGAAAACTATCACGCCAACTAGGATTAACTTCATCCAACTTATTTGAAGGGGATGTCACACCCGCCAAACCATACAAATGAACTAATGAAAATAACTGCTCAGCCATACTGGCAATCAATTCGATCGATGTATCCTCATTAAAAACCTGCGGTAATTTAGCTTTATCAACTGATAATTTAACTAAATCTGAAGTTGTATACCCCAACAGTTTCGCTTGATCATGCTGTTTGATAATTGTATATAAAACAGACTGAAACTTATTACCGGGTTCTTTAAGAAGTTGAAAAGGTAAACCACCTTCACTAAATAAAGAACCTAAAAAATTTCTTCGTTCCGACTCATAAAATCGAATTGGACGATTCCAATATGACTCTAGCCCTTTGGGAACAAGTTTAGTAAGTTCAATAGGACTTAATTCAATCCCAATAACACCCCATATAGGCTGCCAACTCCAACCAAACTGTTTTTGATATTCTCTTCGATACCACTCCGCACAAAAGAGTGTGAAACAAGCACCAAATACTTTATCAGCAAAATTAATCTGCTTAGCCAAAATACTAGAAACCAAACTTTTTAAATGCTCATATTCATCAATGCTGACCTGATATTCAAACAAAGGCCTATGGTCTGGTTGTTTTAACCCCCTTCGAGCGAGGAATGATTCAAGCCAATGTGTCAATTGGAAGTTCATTATGTTAATCCTTTAATTCAGAGGTCAAAACGTTTATCGTTATCTGTCTAACGAAACCCAATCTACAGCCGCCACGATGCCAAAGTTACCATTTGCATTTGGACGACGCCAACGTGCTTTAGGCATAAGTTTTAAATAGTTTGGTGCGTCATTAAAATTACGAAACTTCTTTTCATCAGCCTTATCACCGACTGGACTGTCAACCCTTTTTCGCACAAAAAGACGCCCATTTTTTATCTAGTTGCTGCATAGCCTTGCTCAATTGATTTTCAATGAAAAATTGGGTCAAAGGAAAAATGGGGTCATATATGGTCCGCCCCGTATTGCAAGTAAAATTTGTTGGTAACATAAAGAAATATTGCTTCCATATATCCGGCCTTGGGGTGAGATATTTAGTCATCTCTGGCCCTGATGGAATTCGCACATTCCCACCTCATCAGGTCTGCGGCTTCAAATGAGCCCGTGACCCCGTCAGGTTCTCTGGAATGTAGATGTTATCTTTTATGCCATCACTTAAATTTTATCCACGCAATTTGTTGTTATCGTTATCACCTTTTTAGTGTTCTACTTCTCTTCTGGTTTTGTGGTTGTCAAGGAGGAACGCAGGCACTTGTGCCGAGTAGTCTTT
>JARGFJ010000055.1 GCA_029210875.1 Gammaproteobacteria bacterium
AGAACAAGCCATCACTGAAAATTACTAGTGAAGAATTTAAGATGATGGTCGTCTCTTAAACCGATCTCAGGTTAACTACTCACATATCGACCTTTTATCGGTTTTGCTCTATCTATTTACCTTGTATTTCATATTACAAAACTATGAGTTTTATAACTATAAACAGACACTGATACTTCAAGAAAGTGAAAACCGGTTTAAAACGTTATTTGATGAAATGCCAGATCCTGCATGGATTATCGCTAATAACAAATTTCTTGAGGCTAATTATGCCGCTGCAAAAATGTTGGGCTATAACAATGTCGATGAAATTCAGTATGATCATCCATCGACATTGTCACCAAAGTATCAGCCTGATGGGGAATTATCGTTCGATAAAGCTGAACGTTATATGGCGATAGCGTATGAAAAGGGCATCTATCGCTTTGAATGGATCCATTGTCATCGTGATGGCTCGGAATTTCCAGTTGAAGTGACGCTATCTGCTATTACACTTCGTAATCAACCTGTTTTATATTGTATTTGGCGCGATATAACTGAACGTAAACAAGCAGAATCGATAATGTCAAAAAACATCGAACGCAATACTATTCTGCTTAAACTCACTACTGAAACTGGCATGATGAACGAACGGGAATTGATTCTGTTTATTTTGGGACAAGCAGAACGTTTAACTGGAAGCCCAATCTCCTTTTTACACTATTATTGTGCTGACTTAGGAGAAACAATCGATGTCTGTTCTAAAAATGGAATGCTTTTAGAGATAAATGCTAGCCCAGTTCAAGTGGATCCAGAACTTTGGATGCAAAGTACAAAGTCTGGTAGTGCTGTAATTGAAAACCAGCCTCAAAATCAAACTCTGTTAAGTCCTCAAACATCAGATATCGTCCTAAACAACTATATCATCGTGCCCTTTTTTAATGAGAATGAGTCACCGATCATGCTTGGCCTAGCCAATAAGTCAGCCCCTTATGATCTTGCGTCAATTAATGATCTTGAATTGCTGACTCATCACCTATGGTTATTAATTCAGCAAAAACGTAATACCCAAGAACTTGAACTTAATTCTCGGGTTTTTCATTCTGGCAATGAAGGCATTATGATTACTGATGCTCACAATAAGATTGTCTCTGTTAACAACGCTTTTTCGATAATTTCTGGGTATAGCTCAGATGAACTGATAGGTCAAACCCCTCAAATATTAAAGTCCAATCGGCATGATGATACATTTTTTAAAAAAATGTGGACATCACTACATGATATAGGTCTATGGCATGGTGAAATTTGGAACAAAAATAAGGCAGGGCAGATTTACCCAGGATGGTTATCGATTAGTGTCATAAGAGATAAAAACAATAACATTATAAATTATGTAGCAATGCATTCTGATATGTCCGAGTACAAAGCGGCTGAAGATAAAATTAAATATCTGGCCCACTTTGATGCACTGACCAATTTGCCCAATCGAACGTTACTACAAGACAGGGCTAATGTTGCACTTGCTAATGCTAAACGTAATAAGACATCAATGGCGTTGCTGTTTATTGATCTGGATCGGTTCAAAAACATCAATGACTCACTAGGCCACGGTATTGGCGATGAACTGCTTAAACTACTAGCCCAGCGCTTACTGGAAGAACTACGTGATGTTGATACCGTATCAAGAACCGGTGGCGACGAATTTATCGCAATATTACCTAATACTAATTCTAAAGGTGCCGTGAAGGTAGCTGACAAATTATTAAAATCTATTGCACAGGTTTTTGAATTTGGAAACCATCAACTGAATGTAACATTAAGTATTGGTATTGCCTTATACCCAGATAATGGTGACAACTTTGATGATTTATCACGCAATGCTGATACGGCGCTTTATCGGGCTAAACATAACGGACGAAATAGATATCAATTTTTTAATGATGAAATGTACTTACAAGCAAAGAAAGTACAACAAGTAGAAAATGGGTTACGTACAGCCATTGAGAAAGATGAATTGGTGCTCTATTACCAACCGCAAGTTGACACTATGACCGGAAAAATAGTGGGTGCTGAAACATTAATACGCTGGATGCATCCAAACTGGGGCTTTGTACCACCTGGCGACTTCATTCAAATAGCTGAAGAATCAGGAATGATTATTACTATTGGTGACTGGGTTTTACGCACTGCTATAAAACAATTAGCCATGTGGAAGAAAGCAGGGCTACCTTTAGTCTCACTTTCCGTAAATGTGTCACAACCAGAATTTAGACAACATCACTTTGCAGACAAGGTCGAAGCACTTCTGACACAATTTGACATAAATGCAGAATTTCTGGAATTAGAAATCACAGAAAGCATTGCTGCCGTCAATATCACTGAGACTATAGCCATCCTTCAGGATATAAATGCACGCGGTATTAAGTTATCGATAGATGATTTTGGAACAGGTTATTCATCGTTGTCTTACTTAAAACAATTTAAGGTTGATAAATTAAAGATCGATCAATCATTTATACGTGAGATCAGATCACAACATGACGATAATCCAATCGTACAATCCATCATTGACCTTGCAACAAATCTTGGACTTAAAACCATTGCCGAAGGGGTAGAAACCGAAGCACAACTAAGCTACCTTCGTGACAAACAGTGCGATCAAATTCAGGGTTATTTATTTAGTAAACCATTAGCCATAGCTGAATTTGAAAAACTACTTGCCTTAGATGACCGCATTATTCACCTTCACGAACTAGACTAGTGCCAGCATAAAACAACATTAGGATCACTCATGATAACGCTCTATGGAAGTCAACAATCACGCTCATTCCGTGCACTGTGGGCATTGGAAGAAGCCAAGCTTGATTATGAATACAACGTAGTAAGAATTGGCAGAACCACCAACAATGGCACACAACATGAGCGCTATAAAGCACTAAACTTTCAAGGTAAGGTTCCAACATTAGTCCATAATGAGCTAGTGATAAATGAAAGTGCAGCCATCGTTAACTATATCGCGCAACTTGTACCAGAAATACACTTAATTCCTCAAAACGATATCAAACAAAGAGCCTATTACGATCAACTATGCTTTTTTGTATTGTCTGATTTGGAACAACCGTTATGGACAGCAGCTAAACATCACTTTGTACTACCCAAAGAATATCGTTTAAAAGAAATCCGAAAAACGGCTGAATGGGAATTTTCTAAATCAGTCGCGGCATTACAGCACTATATTAGTGGTAAACATTTTGCCGTTGCCGATCATTTCACAATGGCAGATATATTAATTTCCCATACATTACGATGGGCGAGTGCATATGATTTTTACCTTCCTGAAGATTTAATCGCTTACATGAATCAATTATTTAAGCGTCTTGGCTACCAACGCGCATTGTTAAAAGAAAGCACAGTTACTACATTATAAGGCTAATAACCTACCTGTAGATGAGCTTAATTCAAATCTAGCGCATAGGTTTTTAACAATTCCAAAGAAATGATATCAGTCGCTAGACATTACGTTGTGGACTCATTTCCATTATTCACCCGGTTTTCTTAGCATTTTACGCACTTCACCTACATGCATTTCCTCTTGGGCGATTAATCGTCGTGCATATTCTTCTAACAATACATGTTTGCCTTCGACCAGACTTAATAGCTTATTGTAGGCAGATAAGGCGAGTAGCTCATGTTCCAAGGATTCACGTAAAATGTCCCCGATATCATGTCTATGCGTCTCAAGCAGTGGGCCAATTCCCAATGAGGGATGATGTTCAAGATACGTGATTAACTCACCTGCCTCATGGGCATGTGCCAGTGACTCATCCGCTTGACTACGCATCCATGACACAATGGGAATTCGCCCATAACCAAAAATCATTAATGAATAATGACAATAACGAACGACACCAGCCAACTCGGTTTCTAATATCTCATTTAATACCGCAATAACGGCATTTTTATCAAAAAATGACTCAGTCATGATCAATCTCCTTTCGATATAACGTTTCAGGCCAGAACATGATGTCTATTCCAATGCTATTTCACCTGAAATGTGATAATCAATTGCTAATGCCGGTACCGTTAATCTCATACTCACTTGCAATGTCTCTGAACCGTTTAAATCACCACGTTCAACAGCTTTAGCAACAGCATGTTCTATTTCGCGTTGAGAACTAATCCCAACCTTTTTTAGATATTTTCTGGTTTCCATATTAAAGGTATCATCATTCATCTGAAACCTCCTAAGCGACTCATTCCAAAGAATCAATCGTATTTGATATAGTTAAATCTAGGATCATCCGGCGTGCCTTCCAACGCACCATCTTCCAAGCCCGGTTGCCACATAATGACTTCTTCGATTTTTTTCGCTAACTCAAAGTCTTTATTGGTAATGCCTTTTGCAGCGTGATTTGTCAGTTTCACAATCACAAAGGCATAGGATAGACTCATATCAGGGTGATGAAAGGCTGCTTCAGCCAAGTGCCCAACAGTTGCTACTACCATTAAGGTACTTTTCCAACTACTGGTTTTGTATTTACGTCGAATCCAACCATTTTCCAGATACCAATGGGGCAGTTCTGTTTTTAAACGTGCCTCAACTTCGTCATCGGTATAGGTTTGTTCGTTGTCAACATTTCTCCAACTCATGACGCACCTCCTTAATAAAAAGGTTGTCACCTACACGTTATTCCTATTTATCTCACTATGTCAAGGATAATGTCTATCACAAAAAACAGTACTAAAAATCGCTATTCAAGCGCGTCTAAATTCGTTACAGTAAAGTCTAGCCATTGTTGATTATGGAGTTATTTATGGCTAACAAAACATATGTTTTCGGCCAATCAATATATGAGTCCGTGCTATGACCAACCTAAAAACAGCACTTCATGATTTACATATTGAATTAGGGGCAAGGATGGTTGCCTTTGCCGGATATGACATGCCAGTGCACTATTCATCGGGCATTATAAAAGAACATTTACATTGCCGAACACTTGCCGGATTTTTTGATATTTCACATATGGGCCAATGTGTTATTTCTGGCGATGATATTGCGACTGAACTGGAAAAGCTTACGCCATCTAACGTGTCAAAACTTGCTATAAACCAGCAACTTTATACCGTACTGACCAATGAAAATGGTGGCGTGATTGATGACATCATCATCACCCGGTTAGCATCAAAATTTATGCTGATCGTCAATGCCGCCTGTAAAGATAAAGACTATCAGCATCTTAATGCCTTTCTGCCTGAATCATGTCAGTTACAGCCACTAACGGATTATGCTTTATTTGCCTTGCAAGGTCCGGCAGCAATCGATGTTATGCAACACCTATCCAAACCTGCATGTCAGTTAAGCTTTATGCAGGCATTAGAAACTCAAATTAATGGTATTGACTGTATCGTTAGTCGTTGTGGTTATACCGGCGAAGATGGTTTTGAAATTTCAGTCGCCAATACTGATGCACAAACACTCGCTCGATTACTATTATCATTTGATTCTGTTATGCCCATTGGTTTAGGTGCAAGAGACACATTACGACTTGAGGCTGGCTTAAGTTTATACGGTCACGAACTTAATGAAACACTGACACTATTAGATTCCGGTTTAGCTTGGCTAATACATCATCGTACAAATTATCCAGGTGCAGAGAAAATACACGATCAGTTAGAACATGGGGCCGATAAACAAAAAATTGGACTCGTAATTGACGGTAAAATACCAGTGAGAGAAAACACCCCGATTATTGATATTAATAATAATGTTGTCGGTGTTATCACCAGTGGCAGCTTTTCACCCAGCCTTCAACGACCGATTGCATTGGCATCAATAGATAGTAATAACTCGAATGACAGCTTTTATGCACAGGTTAGAAACCGAACCATCACACTCCATAAAGCTGCGTTACCTTTTATAAAACATCGTTATCACAGGAGATAGCCATGACTTTACCACGCATACCATTAAAACAACTTGAAATGCCTGGTAACTTTATTAATCGTCATATTGGCAGCAATCAGACACAAATCGCTCAAATTCTGGCCGAGCTTAAACTCAATAAGCTGGAAGATATTATTGAAAAAGCGATTCCTGCGAACATTCTGGAACAGCACCCGTTAAAATTGACTGACACGATCAGTGAACGTGCTGTGATTAAACATTTACGTAAAATACGTAACCGTAATAAGGTTTATACATCATTGATTGGAATGGGCTATTACGACACGGTGATGCCAGCAGTTATAAAACGAAATGTATTGGAAAATCCCGGTTGGTACACCGCTTATACACCGTATCAGGCAGAAGTTAGTCAAGGTCGGCTGGAAGCCTTATTAACATTTCAACAAATGATCATTGATCTTACCGGCATGGAAATAGCTAATGCCTCATTATTGGATGAAGGTACCGCTGCTGCCGAAGCGATGGCAATGGCACGACGAGTCGCAAAAACCAAAGCAAACACCATTTTCATCGATCACGATTGTCATCCCCAAACAATCGCTGTAGTACAAACGCGTGCTAGTTCACTTGGGTTTGACTGTGTAATCGGAGATCCCTATACACAAGTGAATGACCATGCTGTATTTGCAGTGTTAGTGCAATATCCAGGATCAAAAGGCGAAATTCACGATCTTAGTCAGATCACCCAATTAACACATCAACAATCAGCATTGATGATTGTTGCCGCTGATTTACTCAGTCTTGTCATACTCAAATCACCAGCAGCGTTCGGTGTTGATATTGTTGTTGGAAACTCACAGCGATTTGGTGTTCCTATGGGCTATGGCGGCCCTCATGCAGCTTTTTTTGCTACCAAGGATGAGTTTAAACGTTCCATTCCCGGTCGTATCATTGGTGTGTCTAAAGATAATCATGGCCATATTGCATATCGAATGGCATTACAAACGCGAGAACAGCATATTCGACGAGATAAAGCGACCAGTAATATATGTACCTCACAAGTGTTATTAGCTGTTATCGCTGGATTTTATGCTATATACCACGGACCTGAAGGTCTAAAACTAATAGCAAATCGAGTACACCGTTACAGTCAGATATTAGCACTAGGGCTACAACAGTTGGGCCATGAAGTAGTAACAAAACAATATTTTGATACCTTTGTTGTTCACGTACCAAGCCGGGCCAAAAACATTGCCAATCAAGCTGAGGAGGTGGCACTTAATTTTAGACGTATCGATAATGACACGGTCGGAATTTCATTAGATGAAACCACTAATCGCCAAACCATAAGAAAAATATGGCGTGTTTTTGCAGGTGTGAATGATGATCTGCCTGATATTAACGAACTTGAACAATCACTACTTGAATGTATTCCTGAAATAGTATTTCGTGATGATGCCATTCTTCAGCACCCTGTATTTGAACAATATCATTCAGAAACTAAAATGATGCGTTATATGCGTCGACTTGCCAGAAAAGATATTGCACTTGATCGCAGTATGATTCCATTAGGGTCATGCACAATGAAACTTAACTCCGCAACTGAAATGCAGGCTATTTCCTATCATGAATTTAATGGACTTCATCCATTTGCGCCACTGTATCAAACATTGGGCTATCAACAGTTATTCTACGAACTGGAAGAAATGTTATGTGATTTAACAGGCTTTGATGCCTTTTCATTACAACCTAATGCTGGCTCACAAGGTGAATATGCCGGACTCTTGGTTATCAAGAAATATCATGAGGTTAGAGGTGATTTTAAACGTAATATCTGTCTAATTCCTGCATCAGCTCATGGCACTAACCCCGCCAGTGCAGTGCTAGCGGGTTATCAGGTTATCGTATTAGCCTGTGATGACAATGGCAATGTCAGTCTCCACGATCTGGAAGATAAAGTTGCCAAATATCACGACACATTAGCAGCATTGATGATTACCTATCCCTCTACCCACGGGGTATATGAACAATCATTTCGAGATATCTGTGACATTATTCATCAACATGGTGGTCAGGTTTATCTTGATGGCGCTAATTTTAATGCCTTAGTAGGCTTAAGTCGTCCGGGCAAGATCGGTGCTGACGTTGCTCATATTAACTTACACAAAACATTTTGTATTCCTCATGGCGGAGGTGGCCCAGGCGTTGGTCCTATCGGGGTAGGCAAACACCTTGCTCCATATTTACCGGATCATCCCGTTATTCATGGGGTAAATCCCCATAAAGGTGAGGAGGGTACTATTGGCACAGTTTCATCTGCACCCTGGGGTTCAGCCAGCATTCTAACCATATCCTGGGCATACATTGCCATGATGGGAGCAGTGGGGTTAAAACAAGCAACGCTCAATGCAATATTAAATGCCAACTACATCGCTCACAGACTACAACCACACTACCCAATTTTATATACCGGTAAAAACGGCTGGGTTGCACATGAATGTATTATCGACTGTAGATTATTTAAAGATAACCTAGATATTACTGTAGAAGATATATCTAAACGATTGATTGACTATGGTTTTCATGCGCCAACAGTGTCCTTTCCTGTAGCAGAAACATTGATGATAGAACCGACAGAAAGTGAAGACAAAGCAGAAATTGATCGATTTTGTAATGCATTAATTGCCATTCGTCGTGAAATTGCCGATATCGAAGCAGGCAAGATCAGCCCAACAAATAACCCATTAAAAAATGCACCACATACACACCAACTATTATTGGATGAATGGACATTACCTTATAGTAAAGAACAGGCTTTTTTTCCTGATGTTAAACAACACGACGACAAATATTGGCCACCAATTGGCCGTATAGATAATGTCTATGGAGATCGAAATCTGTTCTGTAGCTGCAGTTAACCTAAGAAACAAACTATAACAATAATAAAAGAGGGAGAACCATTATGAACACTGAAACAAAATCCAAATTTAAAGACATTGGCTTTTTATCGGATGAATCTACATCAAATCAGTTGGCTCAACAGGTACTATCTTCTGGCTATTACAAGGTGTGTAAGAACCTCAATCAACTTGCACAAACCTTATTGCATAAAGCGGTTATTCATCCGGATGACCGAAAAGAAATCTATATGACACTGTATTATCAAAGGATGTTGTCACATTACCAAGCCCTTATCATCATGGCTGAACGTGGCATGATACATCAAGTTGAAATTATGCTCAGATGCATGATGGACACCTTATTTGACTTGGTAGCATTTCATGAAAATAACGAACTATTCGAATCACTGATCATGGGAGACAGCGATCAACGTTTAAACTTATTAATTTGCATTAGAAAACAGCAAAAAATAACAGCAACCTATACCCAAGATGAATTGAACGACTTAGACAAGATTATTGCCAGTGCTGACAATGTGGAACGAGAAGACTTTAAAGCCTATATCAAAGCAGATATGGCAGGCATGTTGAATGATTATCGAACCACATATCCATTATTAACTGAAACTGTACATTCATCGATCCATTCACTTGAAACAGATCTGATATTTCATAAAGACTATGACGAAATAATTGGACTAACAGCTTTTGGTCAAGAAACTGGCAATATGTCGAATTTACTTATGATCAGTGCAAATTACATCATCGTCGCAATGGAAATTCTGCTGACATTATTTCCGGATCATGAACATCATGCTGATCTCACCGAATTGCATAATGATGTTCAAGCTGAATGGCAAACTATCATTGTCCCAGTACAACCATTTAATCGTAAAAACAGACTATTCATATTTTAAATTCTGAGGGTAATCACACCCAAATGTGTATAACAATTCAAAATTTGGAGTAGTGTACGATTTTAACAAGTAAGTACATACATTCGTTTATATATAAATACTATAATCTACAATTTAACATAATATATATTATGCGAACCTACTATGAAGTGTAGAAAGTAAATAATTATAAAGAACGAACACTAGCCGCCTTGGGCGGCGGCTATGTGTATCGTTTAGAGTAGAGAAAGAGTAGATTGTGATACACGTCTCTTAACTCACTAATTGAGGAATGGCACCGTAAGATAAACTGTAGTTGATCTTGCCCTGATACAAATCTAAATCTAACGGTACTTTAACTTGTTTGCCTTTGTACTTTTCAAATAATGAAACCAGGCCTTGTTTGTCATGAGCATCATATAACCGTAATCTGATAATCATATCTGGCTCTTCAACAATTAACGATACTTCGGCTTTGAGTTTGTCACCGTTAAAATGACG
>JARGFJ010000056.1 GCA_029210875.1 Gammaproteobacteria bacterium
AGAGAACAAGCCATCACTGAAAATTACTAGTGAAGAATTTAAGATGATGGTCGTCTCTTAAACCGATCTCAGGTTAAGTAAAGTGGCCAGGACGTGGCGACAAGCAATTGATAGCTGCCAGGCTGATTCGCAAAATTATGTCGCAAAACCACAGTGGATGCATGATCTTGCATCCGTATCAGAAGGAACACAAACCACATTGGGTGCGTATAACCGCCCATGGCAATGAAGCTGAATAGATAATGGAGAACTCAAAAAAATGAAATTAGCTTTAGGTGCCATCCAGTATTTTTGGCATCGGCAAACGGTTGAAGAATTTTATCAAACACATATCACTAGCCCGATCGATATTATTTATCTTGGTGAAACAGTCTGTGCCAAACGTCGTTTTTTTAAAGCTGCCGAATGGATAGCTTTAGCAAAGGAACTTGCCTTATCGGGCAAGCAGGTTGTGTTATCAACCTTGACCTTAATTGAAGCTCAATCTGATTTAGCCATGGTTAAACGTTTATGTCATAACGGTGATATTGCGGTTGAAGCCAATGATATGGGGGCGGTGCAATTGATGATCGATCAATCCCTACCTTTTGTAGGAGGCCCAGCGTTAAATATTTACAATGCACATACTCTTAAAGTCTTGCAGCAACAGGGTCTAACCCGTTGGGTTATGCCGGTCGAACTCAATGCCAAAACATTGGGAGATATATTGGATGATGCTGATAATATGGGATTTAAAGATAAAATTGAAACCGAGGTTTTCTCGTTCGGACGTATGCCATTGGCTTATTCAGCCCGCTGTTTTACGGCTCGCTTTCGTAATTTACCGAAAGATAATTGCCAATTAGTGTGTCAGCACTATCCAGAAGGTTTAGCTATGGACAGCCAGGAAGATGAACCGTTTTTTACTATTAATGGTATTCAAACGCAATCAGGACGAATTCAACATTTGTTAGCGCATTGGCAACAAATGCAAGATATTGGTGTTGATATCATGCGACTTAGTCCACAGCCCAATTACATGACGGAAATTATTCAGCGTTATCATCAGGTGATAACGGGAGAATCAACGGATACGGATATTGAACCAATATTAACTGCATCGGTGGTTGATGGGTATTGGCGTGGCGAACCGGGAATGGATTTTGTTGCAGTTAATGCATAGCCAGCCCAATTAGAATCAAAATCCAAAACTATTTTTATGCGTGATATTTCAGATTTTAATGTTAGTTCCAAAATTGATTAAGGAGTCATCTTTTGAATAAAAATAAAAATAAAAATAAAAATAAAAATAAAAATAAAAATAAAAATAAAAATAAGAATAGTGCTCTTCCGTTAATGTATTCTTGCTCTGGCTGTTCTAATATTGCTCAATTGGCAAACCAGGTCGCTGTTGAACTGGATCGTGAACAGTATGCTGAAATGTCATGTATTGCCGGAGTAGGTGGTGGCGTAAAGTTGCTAGTGAAAAAAGCCAAGTCAGGCCGTCCTATCATTGCGCTTGATGGCTGTCATTTGCATTGCGTAAAACACTGTCTGACACAGCATAAACTAACGCCAACTTCACACTATACGCTGACAGATTATGGCATTAAGAAAAAATATTATATGGATTTTTCCAACAGCGATGTCATCTCTATTAAAAATAAGGTGATTGCCGATCTGGAACGTGTAGTTCAGGACGATAAGGGCCTGTAAAATTTATAGTTGCCTTAGTGTAATTTATTGTTATGAGCGTCTTTGTCTTCTTGCATTGTATTGATAGTCCTGCCTGGAGCACCATCAAATGAGCTTAATTTATTGGCGCCAAATAATAAAATAACGATAACTAAAACGATAAATAACTACCAAACACACCAATGCCAGCGAAGCCCATGATGCCTCCTAATTATGTCATTTCCTGCAATAACTGCTGAGTAATATCGTCAAAACGATACACCTTGCCCCCATACTGTTGTGCAAACGCATCAGCTACTTTTTTATCAGAAAAACTGGCTAATGTCGGTCCCATTGCACCTTTTTTATTATGTCCAATGACATACCACGCGTTGCGGGCATCGATAAAGGTTTCATCATCAGGATGATCCCACGGCGTGATGGTCATATCATGCACATACACGGTTTGAATTGCGTGATGATGTTCAGGGTCGAGTAAGTAGGCAAACATATCTCGGGTGGAGCAAAACTTGAAACTTTGTTTTTGACCACGTTGATATAACTGACCTTTTGGCCCAGGAAAGCCGGTAATAATCATGCCGCACAGATGACATTCTTGATGACTTTCAATCGCCATTGCCTGTTGTGCAGATTTTAATTCTTGCGTTGGCTCACTACATGCGTTTAGAACAAACAAGGCTAAGGTTAGCATCAGCCAGCGAGATAAGATTGTCATCATAGTTTTCTTCTATTAAAAATTGTAATGGCAAGGATCACGGGCATAATCAGCCATGTAATTAATCCTGTAAATAATATCGGTAAGGTGAAGTGGGCATGTTGAGCAATGGACATAAAGCCGCTGAGTTGTTGATCGGCAAAAAAGCCGATAATCAATAATCTGAAAATATCGGTTGGGTTTAGTAGTAATAACAAAGGAAATAGTTGTGCATTGACATTGCCCTCGGTGCCAACTAGTAAGCCGAGTAAACTTAGATCAAACATCAATACAAATAAAAACCAGACAATAAGAGATGCACCGGCGGCCTTTGATTTTTCAGTAACGGAGGCGCTAATAACATAGGCAAACGCAATAAAAATCCATCCGAGCAAGATGGCGCAGATAATAAAAAAGACATAGGGTCCAAACAGTTCAGACCAGGTGGTGTTTTCTGAAAATAACCCCATGATAATCGCTGATAATCCAAATCCGATAACAGTAGAAAAAGCCATGATTAGCCAGTGCCCAAGCATTTTACCGAGCAGTAATTGCCAGCGATTTAATGGATAGGTCATCAACAATAATAAGGTGCCACTTTCATCTTCGCCGACGACACCATCATAAGCCAGCATCAATGCAATTAACGGAATGATAAATACGGCCAAATTAGCCAGACTGACAATGGTAGATGACAAGGTTGTGAAGCCGGCTTGTCCAGATGCAGATGCGCCAAAGTAAGCAAGCCCCGTCGCTAATAATGCAAACATCACACTGATAGCCAGGATCCAACGGTTCCTTAAGCCATCATGAAATTCTTTATTGGCAACTGTTAACACTGCGAGCATTAATTAATCTCCGCATATTGAAGTTGATTAGTGTAATGGGTATAAATATCTTCTAAGGTTGGCATTTGAATGTTAATGTCTTCCAGACCAGAAATCGCCATTATTTGTTGTAATAAGGTCATCTTTTCTTGTTGTGACACACGTAGTTGTACGCCATTATTTACCCATGTTGCATCAGCGTGTAAGTGATCTGGCAACTGTAAATTAGCCCCTTTTAAATGAACAACAACAGGTAAGCCGGTTTGTTGACTCAGCTCGCTTAACTGGCCTTCAGCCAATAACTGTCCTTGTCCGAGGATTAAAGCACGATCAATATATTTTTCGACGCCAGCGAGGACATGGGAACATAAAATAATGGTACTGCCGTGCTCCTTTAAGTTGGCAATGCTTTGATAAAAACCGTGTGTTGCAATGGGATCGAGTCCTACCGTTGGCTCATCCAACAATAGCAGTTTAGGTTGACCTAATAAGGCTTGAGCTAAGCCTAATCGTTGACGCATACCTTTAGAATAGGTTTTAACACGTCGTTTTGCTACATGACTTAAGCCTACTTGTTCTAATAATGCTGTCGTTTGAATTTTGCTACAGCCTTTTAATTTGGCAAAATAGTTCAATACTTCCGCCCCGGTCATTTGCTGATAGAAGCTCACATTTTCTTGTAAAAAACCGAGTTGTCGCCGTAGATTATGGGCATTATCACCCATTGGATCTTTACCAAATACACGTACTTGTCCTGAGCTGGCTTGAATTAAACCTAAAATTAATTTAATCGTTGTGGTTTTGCCTGCACCGTTATGTCCAAATAAACCTAATACATCACCTTGTTTTAAGGTTAAATTAAGTTTTTGCAAAGCATGAACACCTTGATAATGCTTTTCAACATTTTCTAATTCCACAATCATCACTGCGGATACTCCATCGGTAAGGACATTAAAGGAAAGTTATCTACAATTCCGGGTGATTGTAATACAGGAAATTGTCGTTGAACCCAGCGTAAAACCGCTATTGCTGGACTATTAAATAATAGTTTTGCTGTTGGATATTTCCATAATAAACGGTCAACACCATCATTGGGTTCATAAGCAACATCACCTTTATTATCACCATCCATATCCCAACCTAAGTAGTCGCTCCAATAGTTCCCTCGTCCAGCTGTTGACCAATCCTGGCGACGATTAGATACATATTTAACTTGCTTGGTATTGCTGATAAAAGCATTTTCACTGAACGTATTGTCTTCTGAGCCAGCAGTGATATGTATTCCGATATCACTGTCAGCAAATACATTGCGCTGGATTTGATTGAACAGTGAGTTGTAAATAAATAAGGCCTTGCCTTCTGGTTGATAACCTTGTTTTGAATGTCTCATCTGGATATTACGTTGATTTTGAACGCCAGTAATAACATTGTTTGTAATCGTTGATTTGGTAATGAAGTTCATTAATATGCCGTAATTGACATCATTTTCTGAATGGTTACCAGTCACGGTCAGGAACTTCGATTGCATTAAGGCATAACCAGTTCGTGTGTTTTGAGTGTAATTTTTTGTCACGATATTATGATAGGAATACATATAGTGGATGCCATAACGTAAATCGTGTAAATAATTTTCGCTTAATTCATTACCATTACTCGATTCGATATAGATACCATCTCGGGTATGCCACACTTCATTGCTGTGAATTAACGCGCCAGTGACATTATATAAATGAATGCCGTTGCCACGATCGGGCGATCTAATATTCTGATTACCTTCAATATAATTATTAAGCACTTGAACGTTGTTTGAACCATCAACCCAAATACCAAAACTATCTCCAAACAAATAGGTGTCATTGATACGAACATTATTGGCTGTTTTTGTAATAAATATGCCGGCATTGAGATCAGTCAGATCCTTGCCCCAATTTTGAATTCTAAGGTGGTGGACGTTTACATTTGGGGCATTAACTTTAAGGGTATGACCTTGAGCATTACCATCTAACACAGCGTCTTGCTTGCCGCTGAGTTCAATGGCTTTGTTTATATTAAAATTACCCTGATATAAACCACTTTCCAGAAGTAAGTGATCACCCTCTTCGGCTAAATCTAAAGCGTGCTGTAAATCATCGTCGGGGCTGACCGATATGACCGATGCCAATGCACTATTTACAAGGCTTATTCCAAAGAGAAAAAAGGCAATGCTAAGGCGTATTTTCATAAAATAGTCTGCAAAGTGCCCGACCTTAGCGAAGTAAGGCCGGGTTAAACTTGGTTTATTGCTGTTGTGTTAACGAAGAATAAAAATGATTAAACTTCAACAAACATACGTCCGCGCATTTCCATGTGTAAGGCATGGCAGAACCAGTTACAGTAGTACCATTGGACACCAGGCTTATCAGCAATAAAGGTGACTGATGCTGTTTGTTGCGGCCCAATCTCGATTTGTACACCATGATTGACCATACAGAAGCCATGGGTAACATCTTCAACCATGTCTAAATTAGTCACAATAACAGTGACTTCATCGCCCAATTTAACATTGAATTTATCCATGCCATAGGCTGGTGCAACCGATGTCATATAAACGCGAACTTTATTGCCATCACGAATGACTTTGTTATCGGTTTCAAGGGTAACACCATCTTTTTTTGCCATCGCACGAGTGCTAGAAAAATAAGGATCATCACGACTCCAAAGTTTTGCTGGTTTCACTTTGCTACGATGAACAATCATACAATCATGAGGTTCAGCATAGGTTGGGCCATCGTGGATTAACACCATTTCATCACCAGAAATATCAATTAATTGATCATTTTCCGGGTGTAATGGACCGACAGGTAAGAAACGATCTTTTGAGAACTTACATAATGAAATAAGGTATTTGCCATCAGCATCACGCGTTTCACCCATCGTGGTATGGTTATGACCCGGTTGATAATGCACATCCAGTTTTTGTTGAATGTATTGCACATCTTCACCAGCATAAGCCCGGATGGCTTTTTCGACACTCCATTTACAGATCTGACTATCAATAAACAAGGTGGTATAGGCATTACCTCGGCCATCAAAGGCGGTATGCAATGGTCCAAGCCCCAGTTCAACTTCCGCTGCAATGGTGTCACGAGGTTCAATTTTGCCAGCGAATAGATCATCAAATTTAGCAATTTCCAACATAGATACGGTTGGAGATAATTTGCCGTTAACAACACAATACTTACCATCTGGTGCTGTATTAATACCGTGTGGGCTTTTGGGAACGGGAACGTATGCTGTCAGTTTAGACCCTTTGCGACCATTCACTACAGGTACATCTGAACCTGGTAATGTTTGGAAATCACCCGCCGCTACCGCAGCTTCAATATTTTCGATATTGAAAATAACCAAGTGATCACGTTCGTTACGCATTGTGCCAGCTAAATCAAGCCCTTCGTCTTTAGAGTTGTAACAGGTAGAGAAGGCATATTTACCAGTGTAATCAGCATCGGTGTTATCGAGGTTACCATCAACAATCACTTGCCATGCTACTGTCATACTTTCGGCATCAATTGCTGAGAACATGGTGTAATAAGCCGATTCATCGAACATATTGCTACCATCATTTGGATGCGGAATAACAAATTCGGCATTAGCAAATACATACTTGGTATGAGGTACTTTCTGAACACGAAGACCGTGGATTGCTTGCACATTAGGAATGGTAATAATCTTGTCAGTTTTCATGATGTCACAACGAATACGAGCGACACGACTATTTGATTTATCATTGATAAAGACATATTTACCATCATAATGACCATCGGTCATACTCATATGTGGGTGATGTGAGTCACCAGCAAGGTGAGTGGTGTGATTTAAGACTTCTTTACTTTCGTTGCTGATGCCATAACCGGTTGCACTATCAATATTAAACACGGGAATACGCATTAACTCACGCATAGATGGCAAACCTAAAATACGGACTTCACCCGAGTGACCACCACTCCAAAAGCCGTAATATTCATCTAATTCACCAGGCTTAATATTGTGTACTGCCGCACCTTTCTTGCTGTCGGCTAATGCGGGTGATGACATGATTGAGCCAAGACCTGCACCAATGGCACCAACAGCACCGACCATAGCTGTTGATCCACTCAAAAATAGGCGACGACTTATTTTTACGTGTTCACTGACAGTGTCATCCTCTGTATCAATTAGGGGTAAATCTTTATTATTTGAATCTATCATCATTATTCTCCCTTTATTGCAAAGCAATAGTTATTAACGTTAGGTTTTTACGTGTACGACGGGTATCGCATCGAGCTTGCGATCCATTTTGTGGCGTTTTTTATACTTCTGGATCAATGGTGGACACTTATGTTCATCATGATAGGTGACTTGGCAATCTAGGCACCAATGACATTCATTGGCATTTATTTCACCGGTGGGATGAATAGCTTGAATTTCACATTCAACCGCACAGATCTGACATTGCGTGCCGCATTCTTTACGACGTTTAAGCCAATTAAATAATCTAAATTTAGATGGAATAGTCAGGGCGGCCCCAAGAGGACAGATATAACGACAATAAGCTTTATGGGTAAAAGCAGAAATAAACAATAAGATCCCTGCATACAAGACATATCCCCATTCCCGTTGGAACTTCAACATGATGACGGTTTTAAACGGCTCTACTTCAGCGTAACGTTCTGCTTGACCAATTGACTCTAACGAAATGGCAAACAAAGCTAATAAGATAAGATATTTAACAGCCCAAAGTCGTTCATGTATCGCAAAGGGAAGTTCAAATTGTTTTACTTTGAGCTTACGTGCGGTTTCATTGATCAGCTCTTGTAAGGCACCAAATGGGCATAACCAACCACAGAAAATACCGCGACCCCATAACAACATGGTTGCAGCAACAAACGACCATAAAATAAACATGATCGGATCTAACAGGAATGTATCCCATTTAAATTCGCCTGTTGCTGCGTAGATAAAGGTAAATACGTTGACGATGGATAATTGACCTAGCGTGTACCAACCAATGAATACCACGGTATAGACCAGAAAGGCTTTACGGAAAATACGCAAGAATCGAGGATGTTTATCCAGCACATCTTGCATAACAATCACAGTAAATAACAAGATTAAACTGATGCTTAATACGATGATTTGAAAGACTTTATTACGCCAGACCGAAACCCAAAGTGGTTCATCTTCAACTTCGGCTATAACGGGTTGTACTGGACGGCTAATATATTTTTCAGGTGTCTGATAATCACCAAAGAATCGCGTAAAAATGCTATCTAAGGCACCCAACTGTCTACGAACTAAAAACTCTAGTTTCCAAGGTTCACCGATATCAAACTGGAACTTTCCTCTGATGATGAAAATAGCCATTTCATCAAAATCATCAATGCCTTCGATATAACCTTCGATATAAATATCACTTAAACGATAATAGTCAGTATCACGGAATATGATGGCTTTATCAGCTTGTTGTACTTGCAGGCGATCAAAAATACCACCACGCACATAGCCATTACCTTTAAATGAGTAGTCACCTTTACCTATAACGGCAATGGCCTGATCGCCTTGTTTTAACTCAGTTAATAACCAGTTATATTGCTCATCACCGAGGATGTTACGACCAATAGTAGGGATATTAAGAGGAGCATAATAAATGCTGGAAAATAACTTATGCTTACGTTTTTCTTCGCCTTTTCCCTTGCCTTTCCATTCGGCCTTTGTACCTTCAAATGCCTGGTCAACATCACCATAACTCAATTCCAAATGGCGTATAGAGCCATCACCAGTTAGCTGTTGCCAGGTTGCTTTGTTAAAAACGTCTTCTTTTATCGTTGCTGGTAAGGGCCTGGCGGAATCAGACATACCCCTGATGCCAAGTAATCGTGCAATCTTTTTAACAGATCGCATAACCACTTCATTAACAACCATAACAGTGACGGTTGCGCCAGACAGCGAATCAATACTCAGTGCACTCTCAGTATCAGACTCGCCAACAACGACATGATCGGTTACTTTAAGACCTAAAAATTGATCGGTAAAATCAAATAAACGCTGTTCAGGGATACCGACCAGTAAGATGGGTTCATGGTGTTCTAAAACGCGGGCAACTTTTATTTCACCTTGAGTATCAATTGCAACGAGTAGCTTGACTGGTTTGCCTGAATACGCTGCAATATCAACCACATCCGTAGTTTCAAAGGCATAGCCAATACTCTTTTCACCTTGATAAATAGTTCTGATTTCAGGCTTGCCTTTTGCGATTGGTGATTTATCACTAATACGGGTGGCTGTGGGAAATGCCGCATTAATAGTTTGAGTTTGTTGCTCAATACTAACAGGTGTCATTGCATACAAAGAGCCCGTTGCAAACATAATGCATAATGCAATCATTAAACGCATTAATACGTTCACATGAATCATTGAAGCCTTCCTCTAACTATCAACGGTAGAATCGGTTTACATTCTATATTAGGCAACAGAACTCTCACTTGATATAGATCAAGAATCGTGGCATTTGACACATAACCTTAGACCAATTTATGTCATTTGACTAGTTGCGTTTTAAGGTTGAACAATGTGCTGTCAGAACGTGATGGAATAATCACATTTTAACTAACCTGAGATCGGTTTAAGAGACGACCATCATCTTAAATTCTTCACTAGTAATTTTCAGTGATGGCTTGTTCTCTT
>JARGFJ010000057.1 GCA_029210875.1 Gammaproteobacteria bacterium
CGCTGATTCACTTGGAAGTACAATCAACGATAATTTTCAGCAATTCAAACCTGCATTTTGAAGATGTTTGGGTATAAAGCTTAACCGTTAATCTCTTCTATCATCATCCCGGTCATGCTTATTTTTGTTTTTACCTTGCCCACGATCATGATCGTACTTTTCTCGCTTATTGTTGTTATATTTCGATTTTTTAGTTTTCGAATTTCTTAACTTATAAGGCACTTCGCGATCGTCGGCATGTTTCCAGCCTCGGTCATTATCTAAATTGACATTGATTTCCCATCGACCATCGCGAAAACGAAAATAAAGGTCGTTATCAAAATAATGTTCGGCCAAACCAACAACGATATAAGCACCAATTTTAGAATCGTAAACCATGTCACGCTGATGATGTTTACTTCTATAACCGTGTGCCGGTGCATGGGGTGGAGGACCGGATTTAGTGTAATGAGGATCAGAATCATAACGCACCCCAGCACGATCTACACAGCCAGCCAGACCAATGATGAGCAAGCTTAAAAAAATCATTTTAATTGTCATATCTATTCATCCTTTTTTAATGATTTGTAGACAACACGGGCTTTGTTAAATTCAACGCTACATTGACTTATTTATCCGTATGTACATCCATTTGTGGGTATGGAATCGAAATTCCGTTGTCATCAAATGCCAGTTTAATTTTCTCAATTAAGTCAGAACGAACAGGCCAGTAGTCACCACTATTGACCCATGGACGAACATTGAAATTAACACTGCTGTCGGCTAATTCTGCAACAGCAACGGCAGGAGCAGGATCACTTAAAACTAACTCATGCGCCTCTAAAATATCGACCATAATCTGTTTGGCTTTACGCATATCATCATCATAGCCAATACCAAACACCATATCGATACGGCGTGTATCACGTGCTGAATAATTAGTGATCGCACCTGAATAAATTTGACCATTGGGAATAATGATTTCACGGTTATCACCCGTTTTCATAATGGTGCTGAAGATACTGATCTTTTCGACGACACCGACGACCCCACCCGCTTCAATAAAATCATCCAATTTGAATGGGCGAAACACGATCAGCATAACACCCGCAGCAAAGTTTTGTAATGAACCTTGTAATGCTAAACCTATCGCTAAACCAGCAGCACCTAACAATGCAATCAGGGAAGTGGTATCAACCCCCAACTGATCTAACGCTGCAATAAACACAAATAACAATAACACGGCGTTGGTTATTGAACTTAAGAAGTTGACTAATATTGGATCAAGTTCTGCACGAATCATGACTTTACGTGCTAATTTCACTGCCCACTTAACAACAATTCGTCCAACTACGACGATAGCAATTGCAAAAAATATGTTGATTAACCATGTCATAACAACACCCGAACCCGCTGCTTCCATTATTTTTTCCTCTTTTCAATTAAATTTACTATATCACCGATCAATTTTGGTCCTTGATAAATGAACCCGCTGTATATCTGAATAAGACTCGCACCAGCATCTAATTTTTGAATGGCATCATTAGCCGACATAATCCCACCTGCTGCAATAATCGGCAAGTGTTCTGGCAAAGCCAGTTTAAACTGGCTTACGATTTCGGTCGATTTTTCAAATACGGGTTGTCCACTAAGCCCGCCAGCCTCATCGCCATGAGCTAAACCTTCAACACCCTGACGTGACATCGTTGTATTCGTTGCAATAATGGCATCTATTTCAAATTGGGCAAAAGAGTGAGCCAGTTGCACCACCTCTTCAGACTCAAGATCCGGTGCCACTTTTACCGCCATCGGCACATATCGATTGTATTGACTCTGTAACCTGGTTTGTTGTTGTTTTAATGTGTCGAGCAATTTATTTAACGACTCACCAAATTGTAATGTGCGTAATCCGGGCGTATTCGGTGAGGAGATATTGATGGTGACATAATCTGCGTAGGGATAAACTTTATTTAATCCAATCAAGTAATCATCGACAGCATTTTCAACCGGGGTATCAACGTTTTTACCTATATTGATACCGATAATGGCGTTAGATTGTGCCATTTTCACCTGTTCAATCAGATGATCCACACCAAGATTATTAAAACCCATGCGGTTGATGATTGCCTGTGCTTCGGGCAAGCGAAATAAACGTGGCTTATCATTACCGGGTTGTGGTCGCGGTGTCACCGTACCTATCTCAATAAATCCAAAGCCCAATGCCGCAAGCGATTCAATATAATCACCGTTTTTATCCAATCCAGCAGCTAGACCAACTTGATTCGGAAAGTTTAACCCCATAACTCGGACGGATTGCGCTTTAGGCTTTGGATACAACAGTGATGTTAATCCGGTCATTTCAAGCATAGCCAAACCATTTAGACCAAGATGATGTGCTTTCTCAGCATCCATTTTGAACATGATGTTGCGAAGTAAACGATAGAGCATTATTCAGTTACCATTGTTATATGATATCCACTAAATTTTCGAATATTAATGACACCCGTGTCCAATATCAGGTATTGGCCCTTTATTCCTTGTAACACGCCTTCAACAATTGCTGTCTTATCAAAGTTAAACGAGCTTATTTTAGTGGGATAGTGCATTACCGGATAATCAATTGTCAGCACTTTTTCTGCTGACAATACCTCAATGGCATTTTGTCCAAACTGCCGTTGAAGCGCAACAATGTCTTGCTGACACTCAGCCAGTAATTGATCACGGATTACGGGTAAATCAAGTTCTGGAGCGGGGCCTTTTAACATTTTCCGCCAATCGGTTCGATCCGACACATGCGCCTTAAACATCACCTCTACCAAACCTGACTGATAGCGTGTTTTGACTTTGAATACAGGAATCGCTTGCGAGGCACCTTGATCGATCCAACGTGTCGGTATTTGTCCAATGCGTGTGATGCCAACCTTGATACCAGAACTATTTGCCAAATAAACGATATGGTCCTGCATGCATACTGCCTGTCCCCACTCAGGTTCTCGGCAAGTACCTTTATCAAAATGACATATTTCTGGTTTCATAAAACACAGGTCGCATTGTGCTAATTTTTGAGAACATGGAAAACAAAAACCACCGCTATAACTTTTTTTAGTTAAACGATTACAATGCTGACAGTGAATTTCGCCTGTATAAATCAACTTTATTGATGAACCCATCACACGATTCATATCAACGCGCCGATCACCTAAAACCATTTGATAATTTGGTGTATCTTGTCCACTTGATAAATCTACCGTCATTTTTGACAGCAGCCCAGAAACCTCAACCACCCAAGCACCTCACTAGCCATTAATTGGGATCATAGTAACGTAATCGAACCAGAAATCGTTAACTAAACCTTAAATTACATACAATAAAAAAGGCTGAACCCTTTGGAGGTCCAGCCTTGATCTAACAGCTATAAAAACTTATTTACTGGTTAAGGCAGCAGATAATTTTCCTGAAACCATACCAAAAATAGCACCCACTACAATTGACAGTGAGATCACTAATACAGGATTAGAAAAATCCATTGCTAATGTATTACCTGCTGCTGACAAATCAGCTCCTGCATGAATGGCATACGCTGCAGTCGCTGCGTAACCATATACTGATGATGGAATAGCGGCTAATACCGGTATTTGTGATGCAAACACCAATACAAATACGGTTACACCAACCCAAACTGCAGCATTAATTGCTAATGATGTGCCTGAGCCCAAACCCACTTTTGTTATTAATGCAAATGCCACGCCCGCCATTATTGAACCAAAAATACCGCAAATAATGGTGTTTTTTAATGCAGCAGTGTCTGCTCCGTTATGAAAATACGCGGCCCAGGCAATAAAAATTGCCCAAATTGTTATCATTCCAGCTAATGGATCCAAGGCAAGCCATGTAGCAACGCCACCTAAACCACCAATACTTAATGCTAATGCAACTAATCCTGACATAGTTCTCTCTCTATTATTGTAGTAAAAATAACTTTCAATATAACCGTTATTTGTAATCGTTATATTTATAACTTATTGAAAGCATTGATTTTGAGGATAGATTTCCTCGCCAGTTAATAGAGCACAAAAAATCAAACTTAGCAAAAAAAACATCTTGCGTGAAAAAATCTTAATGAAGTTTACTCCACATAAAATCAGGTTTAACGCTCGACTTTATGCACAAATTTAATTCGGACCAAATACCTCATCTAGGGTGTGTTTTGCGTAAAAATATGGTAAAACAAAGCGTAAAATTGTTTTAGCATCGATCAGCATCTTACATAGATAAGGAAATGAACCATGAAAACCTCAGATTTGTTTGTTAAGGCGCTTGAAAATGAAGGGGTTGAATACATCTTTGGTATTCCTGGTGAAGAGAATTTAGACTTCCTTGATTCTTTACAACATTCATCAATCAAACTGATTCTTACCCGTCACGAACAAGGTGCTGGATTTATGGCCGCAACCTATGGACGGTTAACGGGCAAACCGGGCGTATGCTTATCCACTCTTGGCCCAGGTGCAACCAATTTAGTTACCCCTGCAGCCTATGCTCAACTTGGCGGTATGCCAATGTTAATGATCACGGGGCAAAAACCAATTAAGACAAGCAAACAGGGCCGCTTTCAAATTGTTGATGTTGTTAACATGATGCGACCCATTACCAAATTCACTAAACAAGTTGTCCACGGTAATACTATATGTTCAACTGTAAGAGAAGCATTTCGTTTAGCTATGGAGGAACGACCTGGCGCTGTTCATATTGAATTGCCAGAAGATATTGCCGCTGAAGAAGCTGATGAACATTTATATGATGTAGGCAATCCACGTCGTCCCGATGCCGATAATACAGCTATTAAATCTGCCCTTGCGTTAATAAAAAATGCAAAAATGCCACTGTTATTGATCGGTGCTGCCGCCAATAGAAAACGCGCCAGTAAAGCGTTGCTCAAATTCGTTGAAAAAACAGGTATTCCATTTTTCAATACCCAAATGGGTAAAGGTGTCATTGACGAGCGCCATGATGCCTATCTTGGCACCGCAGCGTTATCTGATAATGACTTCCTGCATTGTGCCATCGATCGCGCCGATCTAATTATCAATGTCGGCCATGATGTGATTGAAAAACCACCTTTTTTTATGAAAGAAAACGGCCCTAAAGTCATTCATGTCAATTTTTCTCCTGCTCAGATTGATCCTGTTTATTTTCCACAACAAGATGTTGTTGGTGATATTGCAACATCAATCAATCGATTACGCGATGGGTTGGAACCACAAAACCATTGGGATTTTTCTTATTTCTATCGGGTAAAAGATGAAGTCCGTACTCGCCTATCAAAACACAGCAATGATGAGCGTTTCCCTATTTTACCGCAAAGTGCGGTTAGTATTATTCGTGACGCATTACCTGATGATGGCATTCTGACATTGGATAATGGTGTTTATAAAGTATGGTTTGCCAGAAACTTTCCGAGCTATGACAATAATACCTTGTTACTTGATAATGCCTTGGCCACTATGGGAGCAGGATTACCATCGGGCATGATGGCGAAATTAATTAACCCTAAGAAAAAAGTCATCACCGTCTGTGGCGATGGTGGTTTTATGATGAATTCACAGGAATTGGAAACCGCTGTTCGTCTTGGACTAGATTTGGTCGTTATCATTCTTAATGATAATGCCTATGGCATGATTAAATGGAAACAAGAAGGAATGGGGTTCAATAATTTTGGTTTAGACTATGGTAACCCTGATTTTGTTAACTATGCCGAAAGTTATGGTGCAACAGGCCATCGTCCAACAAGTCATATCGAATTTAGAAAAATAGTAGAACATGCACTCAATTCAAATGGTTTACATATCATTGATGTTGCGGTTGATTATTCCCTAAATCATTCCATTTTGAATGAGGGATTAAAAGAAAAGATCTGCATACTGTAACGAAGGAGAAAACAATGACCATTCCTCACTATTCACTCATAATCGCTGGCGAAGCAAAAAATAATAACCATCCAGTAGATGTGCTTTCCCCTTATGATGGTCGACTGCTTGCCACTGTCGAAACTGCGAACGCTGATGATATTGATCAAGCTTTATCACTCGCCAGTGCACTCTTTACAGATCGAAAAAACTGGTTAAGCGTGCCACAGCGGATTGCTATCCTGGAAAAAGCGATTTCGATAATGACTGAACAGGCTGAGCAGCTAGCATTGGCTTCAGCCGATGAAGGCGGCAAACCTTTAATCGATTCTCGTGTTGAAATGGCACGTTGTATTGATAGTATTCGAATTTGTGTTGATGCTTTGCGTAACGATGTATCTAAACCTGTACCCATGGGCATCAATGCTGCGTCACAACATCGATTTACTATCATGAAAAAAGAACCTATCGGCGTCGTGGTCGCTGTTAGTGCTTTTAATCACCCATTAAACTTGATTGCCCATCAAGTTGGACCGGCAATTGCTGCCGGCTGCCCGGTGATCGTTAAACCCGCCGAAAACACACCTTTATCATGTTTTAAACTAGTTGAGATCTTCCATGAAGCAGGTCTGCCAGAGGCCTGGTGCCAAGTCATTTTGACTCAAAATCATCAGGTTGCTGAACAACTGGTTACCGATCCACGTGTTAGCTTTTTCAGTTTTATTGGTAGCGCCAAGGTTGGTTGGTACTTACGTTCTAAATTAGCGCCAGGAACGCGATGCGCTCTTGAACATGGTGGTGTTGCACCCATTATAGTTGCTGCGGATGCCGATCTTAACAAAGCTGTGCCCGCACTAACTAAGGGCGGTTTTTATCATGCGGGCCAAGTTTGTGTCTCTGTGCAACGCATCTATGCTCATGAATCGATAGCACGTGATTTAGCCAATAGGATGGTTGCTCTTGCCAGGACATTAGTCGTTGGTGATCCACTTTCTGATAAAACTGAAGTTGGGCCACTGATCCGTCCAACTGAGGTCATTCGTGTCAGTTCCTGGGTTCAAAAAGCGGTCGATTCAGGCTCTGAATTATTATGCGGTGGTCAGGTACTAGCTAAAAATTGCTATGCACCAACCGTATTATTTAATCCAAAAAAAGACAGTCTTGTGACGACATCCGAGATCTTTGGACCTGTTGTCTGTATCTATCCTTTTAAAGAAATAGATGATGCTATAACACAAGCTAATAGTCTTGATGTTGCATTCCAAGCGTCTGTTTATTCTGAAAATATCAATACCGCAATGTATGCCTCTGATCGCCTTGCAGCCTCAGCGGTTATGATAAATGAACATACTGCATTTCGTGTTGACTGGATGCCATTTGCCGGTTTACGCCACTCAGGTTTGGGAACAGGCGGCATTCCTTATACCTTTGAAGATATGCAGATCGATAAAATGATTGTGATTACATCACCAGCGATTACCTAGAATCAATAATAAATCGTCGCTTAAATTTCTCTTGTTTAGACGTGATGTCATCGTGATCAAAGACAGTACGATCCAACTATCCTATAATAGCCGCCATGAATAGATTGAAAATATACCATTTACTAATTGTGTCTGTTGTTATTGCCGTTGCGATATCAGGCTGTACAAATAAGGTTGGCACAACTAAAACTGAAGGCACTGACGAAACAGTTAATACCGCTTCGTCAAAACCCTCATCTAAAAAACCATCTCCTTGGGAACAAGCTTATGGTGAGCCGCTTGAGCAAGAAGAAAATGAACTAGACTCAACTAGCTTTGACGATGAAAATCGCTTTGAACAGGCAGAATTCACTCCCATCCCTATCACTGATCTTTGGCAGCGTATTCGAAATGGCTATGCCATTGCTTCAACCACCATGCAGCCTGATACACATACGCAACTTGAATGGTTTATAAAACACCCTGATTATGTTAACCGTGTCGTCGAACGTGCCAGACCTTATTTACACTATATCGTTGACGAGCTAGAACAACGTAATATGCCGCTTGAAATTGCATTATTACCCGTAGTGGAAAGTGGATTTCAGCCTTATGCCTATTCTTCAGGACGCGCTGCCGGCTTATGGCAATTTATTCCTGGCACAGGCAAGGTGTACGGACTAGAGCAGAATTGGTGGTATGACGGACGACGCGATGTTATCGCTTCAACGAAGGCGGCAATAGATTATTTGCAAAAGCTTCATAATGATTTTGGTAATTGGCAACTCGCATTAGCCGCCTATAATTGTGGCGAAGGCACGGTAGGTAGAGCAATAAAACGCAATCAACAAGCTGGTAAACCAACCGATTTCTGGTCTTTAGATCTTCCAAAAGAAACGTCAGCCTATGTACCTAAATTAATGGCTGTAGCCCACTTAATTAAACATCCGGATAAATACAATATTACCCTTAGTCCGATTGATAATGTCCCGTTTTTAACGATTGTTGATACCGGTTCTCAAATAGATCTATCGCTTGCCGCTAAATTGGCCGACATTACAACAGATGAAATGTATCAGTTAAATCCTGGCTTCAATCAATTTGCAACATCACCCGATGGACCTCATCAGCTGGTAGTGCCAGTAAACAAAGCTGAACAATTCCAGAATGCACTTGATTTATTGCCTGATAATGAACGCGTTCAGTGGACACGTCATAAAATTAAATCTGGTGATTCATTAGGTAAGATAGCCAAGCATTACCACACTACTGTTTCAGCATTAAAACAGGCTAATGCTCTAAGCAGTAATTTTATTAAAGCAGGGCAAAACTTATTAATTCCGGTAGCAAGAACAAATCTGCCATCCGGCTTGCCGGCAACACAAAGTCAACGTTTAGCCACACAACAAGTGACAACATCTCACCAGAGCAAAAAAGTACATACGGTTCGAGCTGGTGATACATGGTGGGACATTGCTAATAACTATAATGTTGACGTCAAAAAACTAACATCATGGAATAGCAAAGCTCCAAGTGATATTTTACGTCCTGGTCAAAAACTCATAATCTTGTCTGAAACAACAAGCGCCAAAGCCAATAAAACCACCAGTACAGTTAAATACACAATTCGCTCGGGTGATTCCTTGTGGCGTATTTCGCAAAAATTTAATGTGACAGTGGCTCAGCTACGTGAATGGAATAATTTAAGTTCTCGATCATTACTGCAACCGGGTCAAAATTTGACACTTTACGTTGATGCCACCAAACAATCTGGACATATCTAATTGCTCCACATCGCTTTATTTGAACCAGAAATACCACCTAATACTGGCAATATCATACGACTCTGTGCCAACGCTGGAGCACAGCTTCATTTAATCGAACCCCTAGGTTTTGTGCTGGATGATAAACGGTTACGTCGTGCTGGTTTAGATTATCATGAGTTTGCGAATATGCAGCTCCATACTGATTTTCAACAGTTTTCAGACTGGGTCGAAACAAGACGTATATTTGCCTGTACAACCAAAACGACTCAGGCTCATACACAACCACAGTATCAGGATGAAGATGTATTTTTATTTGGTCCTGAGTCTCGTGGTTTACCAGCTGAAATACGTGATAGCATCAATGATGAATTCAAAATCCGCATTCCAATGCATGCTAATAGTCGTAGCCTCAATTTATCCAATGCTGCTGCCATCATTTTGTATGAGTCATGGCGTCAGTTGGGATTTAACAACACTTCTAACCTGAATACTGGATAAGAAACAGCGCTCAGCAGCCTTAGTGAGTTTAACAGTATGATTGCATTATAAAATATAGTCTTGCACTATCCAGGATTCAGGTT
>JARGFJ010000058.1 GCA_029210875.1 Gammaproteobacteria bacterium
GCTGATTCACTTGGAAGTACAATCAACGATAATTTTCAGCAATTCAAACCTGCATTTTGAAGATGTTTGGGTATAGACGTGATGTATTAAATGACATTCGTATTCCAAGTGATTGGGGACTCGAAATTGGTGTGTTATCAGAAATGCACCGTAACTATGCTAACAACCGCTTATGTCAGGTTGATATTGCTCAGATTTATGATCACAAACATCAAGATATCTCATTAGAAAGCCAAGATACCGGTTTATCTAAAATGTCAATCGATATTTCCAAAGCATTATTTCGTAAATTGGCGACCAAAGGTCAGGTTTTCTCTCCTGAAACATTCCGAACGCTCAAAGCAACCTATTTCCGTATTGCACTCGATTTTGTTGAAACCTATCGCAATGACGCCATCATGAATGGACTCACGGTTGATATTCATCAGGAAGAAGAAGCCGTTGAAATGTTTGCCAAAAATATCATGGTTGCAGGGCAAGAATTTTTAGATACACCGATGGAAGTACCCTTCATACCAAGTTGGAATCGTGTGCAAAGTGCGATGCCAGATATTTTTGAACGCCTCTATCAGGCTGTTGAAGATGACAATACAGAATTTTCATCTTAATTCTCTGGATGCATTATGAAACCAACCTCAGAACAATTAGATCTATTAAATCTAAAAGTGACACACCATTTAGAATCCATCTATGAATCTATACTGCCAGAACAGTCATTAACGGAATTGGCAGATGAACTTATTACCATCATGGGGTTATACGACGATTATCATGTTCTACAACCACATCAAAATTACTGGGATCAAACTGATATAGCCATAATTACCTATGGCAATACGGTGTTACAAGATGGACAAGCCCCCCTTGAAACCTTGCACGAGTTTTTGAACGAGTATCTTGCCGATACCGTCAACAGCGTGCATATATTACCTTTCTTCCCTTATTGTTCTGATGATGGCTTTGCCGTCATCGATTATTACCAAGTGAACAACTCGGTCGGTAATTGGCAACAGATCCAGGCTATTGCACGTGACTATCGTCTGATGGCTGATTTGGTGATCAATCACTGTTCGAGTAGCAGTGAATGGTTTAAGAATTTTCAAAAAGGTGAAGGTTACGGTCACGATTATTTTTATACCGCATCAAAAGATGCCCAAATATCACAGGTTGTCAGACCAAGAACATCACCATTATTACGCGAAACTGAAACTGCAAATGGCACCCAATATGTCTGGTGCACCTTCAGCCACGAACAAGTTGATTTCAACTTTAGAAATACGGCTGTACTTAAAGAATTTATCCATATTGTTCGTCATTATCTTGATAATGGCGTACGCATATTTCGGCTTGATGCAGTTGCTTTTTTATGGAAAAAACTCGGCACAAATTGTTTGAACCTGCCAGAAACACATGAAATTGTTCGCTTGATGCGAACCTTGATCGAGCACAGCCAACCTGATGCTGTCATCATCACCGAAACCAATATTCCTAATCGGGAAAACTTAAGTTATTTTGGTAATGCTAATGAAGCACATACTATTTATAACTTCTCTTTACCACCGTTATTAGTCAATACCATGATCACGGGCAATTGCCGCTATTTAAAACAATGGCTGATGAGTATGCCTCCGGCCCAACATGGTACATGCTATTTTAATTTCATTGCTTCACATGATGGCATAGGACTGCGTCCTGCTGAAGGACTATTAAGCGAAGCTGAAATCGCATCATTAATTAGCACCATGCAAAGTTTTGGTGGCCAAATTTCTTGGCGTGCTGGCGAAAATGGTATTAGAAAACCATACGAAGTGAATATTGCGTTATTTGATGCGTTGCAAGGTACAACTAGCGGCCCTGATGAATTTGGTATTCCACGATTCATCTGTGCCCACGCCATTATGTTGGCCTTGGAAGGTATACCTGCATTTTATATTCACAGTCTAACCGCTACTGGTAATGATTATGATCGCTTTGCACAAACAAAACAAAATCGATCAATCAATCGCCATCAATGGGATTATGATATCTTGAAAAAAATGCTGGCTGATAGCAACAGTCAGCAGCACAAAGTCTATCAACAACTGAAAAAATTAATCAAAATTCGTCATAACAATAAAGCATTTCATCCTAATGCCACTCAGTTCACCTTACACATGTCTGAACAACTATTTGGATTCTGGCGACAAAGTATGGAGCGACGTGAAAGTGTGTTCTGCATCTACAACATCAGCAATAAACCACAGTCGTTGTTGATGTCAGATCTTAACTTGATTGTCACTGATAGTTGGCACGACTTAATCTCCGGCCAACGATATGATGAAACCTATGACGTGCTTGAGCTGGCACCTTATCAAGTTTTATGGATAAGCAACAGCTAACGTAATCTTAGGTTAACGATTTGGAATGGACTAACTCGGTTAACTGGGCACTGCCTCGTTCTAACTGATCCCAGGAATCGTCACTGGTCAGACAGGCAAGGCTCGTTGGTTGCAAAATCAAAGAATAATTGAGCTCAGGACAAAGGTACTCAACCAGACTTTCCACGCCTGGATTATGCCCAACCAATAAGATCCTAGAAAAGCGATGGGTATATTCAGCCAATACAGCCAATAACTCCTGCCGACTGGCATTATATATTTCAGGGTGTTGAATGATTTGATTGGGCTCAAAATCAAATACATTAGCAACTATGGCAGCAGTTTGCATTGTCCGTTGTGCTGGCGAACAAATGATAATCTCTGGAATATGGATATTATCTAACATCCAAAGTGCAACCAAGGCAGCATGGCGTCTTCCTTTATCTGTCAACTCACGCTCAAAGTCTGGACAAGAAAATCCAGCTGCTGCTTTGCCATGTCTCAAAACAAACAGTTTATTTATTTGATTCATGTCATGTCCTATCTAAAACATGAAATTATGATTATTTTAAAATACGAACTTATTGACCAAGTGACGTAATTCATTCGACAAACTGATTAACTGTTCGCTGGCTTTTTCTGTTTCCAATGCACCTTCAGCAACGGACGCTGAAATCGTATTAATCGATGCCATATTACGATTACTGTCATCTGCCACACCACGTTGCCGTTCAGCCACTTGAGCAATACTTTCACTCATCTGACTGATTTCAGATACAGCATCATTAATAACGCGAAGACGCTGACTCGTCAATGTTGCCTTTTCAATACTATCGTTTGCTTGCTTACGTCCGCTTTCCATTACCGCTACTGACTTACGTGAATCACTCTTAAAGACATCCATCATTTCGCTGATTTCTTTAGTAGCAACTTCTGTTCTTCCAGCGAGTGTTCTCACCTCGTCAGCAACCACCGCAAAACCACGTCCCTGCTCACCTGCACGCGCTGCTTCAATCGCTGCATTTAACGCCAACAAATTAGTCTGTTCTGAAATACTTTTAATTACATCCAAAATCGTGTTGATATTTTCACTGGCTTTTTCTAAATCAGAAATAGTCTGAGAAGCACTATTGACCTCACTGTCCAAGATATTTAACGAATCAACCGTTTCCTGCATTAAGGTGCCACTTTCTACGGTTTGTTCATTTACATGCCGTGCTTTTTCAGTAGCCGCAACAGTATGACTTGCAACATCGTTCACTAACGATGTTAACTCTTGCATAATCGATGTCACTTCTTTTGTCCCAGCTTGCTGCTGTTCGACGCCAGTGTTGGTCTGTTCAGCGATCTTTGATGTACGTTGTGCAGTTTCTTCAAGTAGCTGGCTGGCCTGTGAAATTTGCCCCACCGTATGCTGAAACATTTCTAACATATGATTAAAAGCCTTACTCACACGACCAATCTCATCATCAGACTTCACATCAATACGACGTGTTAAATTTGCATCACTGCGAATCTTCTCGATCGAATCTCTAAGATATTCAATGGGATTGTTAACAACATGTTTTAACACAAGAGCCATTAGAAACATGCCAAATACAAAAATGGTTGCATTGATCGCAATCGTCACCCACATTGCATGATCAACACTACGATCCATATCAGCAAGTGAATAATCAACTCGCATAGCACCTAATACTGTATTTTCAGGCACCATATGACATTGAAGACAATTAGAACCACGCGTATTAGATGTTGCTCTAACTGGTTCGACAACTGAAAGTACTCGCCCCGTGTCATCATTCTCAACCCACAATTGCTGTTGACCTAAAAGCCCTTCTTTATCTTGTTGATCAACAGGTAACTCTTCATCAAATCCCGGGCCAAATACATTTGAGACAGCATCAGAACGCATTAAACGTAAGGTTGTTATTTCAGGTTCTAACAACATCTTGTCACGAATGATATTTCTATTTGCAATCGTACCCGTCAACATCATCGTATTGAGATTATCCAGATAATTATATGCCGTCTGTACGGCTTGCTGTTCAGCAATATCAAGCATCTGTGCTTTCTGTCGATTGGAAGAAAACAGCGTTGAAATGGATAAAGCAACCAGATAAATGATTGCCATAGTCAAAAGCACTCTAAATTTTATTGATGTGTTTTGTAAGTTTTTAAACACAATTTATCTCCGATACTCACTTATTTCTGTATCAGATAATCCTCACGCTTTCCGTTTCATTTATGGATTAACCAATTTACCAGCACGACATGCATGCCATTAATAATAAGTAATGCAATATCTTAACCAGTTAAATTTTTCATCTATGACTACCACTTTTTACTGTTGATATCAGTATACACCTATCACTAAAATCAACATAAACCCAAGCTATATCTTGGTAATAGCTTGGGTTTAATATCAGTAACAAAAAATGTGGCTCATTATTTCTCTGGCTCAATTTTTCCTACAATCGGCAGGGATTTGCCAGCGATACGCCAAGAGTAAACAATCTTGCCTATAACTAATATGATCTTGATCATGATAGTGTTCATATTCATGGAATAATTGGTCACAACAAAACCAGCTGATAGCGACTTTGTCTAATGTTCAGACTACGCTTAAATTTATAGCGTGTCATTGCACTAACTTGCTATGCTTGATGCCATGACAACTCACCCCAAACACACAACACCAGCAAACATAGAGCTAAAACAACTAAACTGGCTTGATGCACACGCATTAGCAAAACCGATTCGCACAAGCGTATTTATTCAAGAACAGCACGTTCCCGAATCCGAAGAATGGGATGATGAAGATGAAACCAGTATTCACATTATCGCCATGAAAAATGGCGAAGCAGTTGCCACCGCAAGACTGACCCAAAAGGGAAAAATTGGCCGAATGGCTGTGTTAAAAACCCATCGTAAACACGGCATAGGCTCAATGATGCTTGTTGAATTGATTAACATCGCCAAACAACTCGGATACCAAGTAATTACACTCTGGTCTCAAATTCATGCCCAAGGGTTTTATACAAAGCATGGTTTTACAGCTCAAGGTGATGACTTTTTAGATGCTGGTATTCCACATATTAAGATGCGACTATCGTTACAAAGATAAGATAATACATCGCCTTATCAAGACTGAGATCGACCTAAATCGAGTGCACTTGGAACACATAAAAGGCTAACAATAAAATTGAAGTATTCACAATATATTGGCCGGATTATCGGTCGCCCCAAAAATACAGTAGCTTATTGATAATATGTATTAGTTTCGAGGCGGTTTCACTTCTTGAATTGATGAATTTATTTTTATACAGCTACAGTTTCTTCTTGAGCAATTCTTTCCCTTTTTTTCACCATTTGTTGGTTCTGCTCTTGAACATCACTGAAAAACTGAGCGAGATCATTATCATCTTCTTTCTGTGCATCTTTTATGTATTTGTCTGCAAATCTCGCTTCCCTGAGCGGCATGGTAGACGACACTGATTAAATGATATTCTTTATCCTTAATTGAATTAGCCATATTCATCTCCTAAAGTTTGAGGTATCGAATAGGATTAAATTCTCTGAGGCGTAAATGTTTTATCTGCATACCCAAGAATTCAAAATTAGCATAAGCCCCATATAAATGTTTTTGTAGACCTTCACCGAAAAAATATGTGCTTCGAGTTAATTTGGTGTTTAAACTAAAAGAGAAAAGCAATTTTTTTCTAAGTGCTCTATATGTCTTGTCAGATCAAATACTTATCAAGGATGTATCTAAAATGGACTAGCTTCAACCAAAACTGCCGGCTAAGGTTAATGTCAGTACATGACTGAACCACTTCAAGTGCTAACATTTAAGAGACTCGTTGATAACCATCTGCCACACCATTTTTAGATAAAACCCATTGCCACAGCTGAATATCTCTGGCGCGAAACGCTCCGGCACAACTCAATAAGTAGTAACGCCACATACGGTAGAAACGTTCTCCAAGCTCTTGCTCGAAATCAGGCCAGGCGGCTTCAAATTTGGCGTGCCATGCCATTAAGGTTTTATCGTAATCGGCACCGAAATTATGTAAATCTTCCACCACAAAAAGACTATCGATGCTGTCGCCTATCTCACCTATGGATGGCAGTTCACCATTTGGAAAAATGTATTTATCAATCCACGGATCGACGCCACCTTTACGCTGATTTTTACCAATGGTGTGCAACAGAAACAGTCCATTATCTTTAAGACAACGATTAGCGACTTCAAAATAGGTGCGGTAATTTTTATGTCCCACATGTTCAAACATACCAACACTGACAATGTGATCAAACTGCTCATCCACATCACGGTAATCCTGGAGGCGAAATTCAATGGGCAGGCCTCGGTATTTTTCTTCACCAAAAGCCGTTTGTTCTTTTGAAATGGTCACCCCAACACATTCGACACCATAATGTTCGGCAGCATAGCCCATAAAACTGCCCCAACCACAGCCAATGTCGAGGATCCGTTGACCGGGTTGTAAGTTTAATTTGCGGCAGATTAAATCAAGTTTGGCGATTTGTGCATCTTCCAGATTATCAGCATCTTGCCAATAACCACAGGTATAGGTCATACGAGAGTCGAGCATACGTTGGTAAAATTCATTACCCAGGTCGTAATGCTTTTCACCAACATGCCAGGCACGTTTAATATTTTGTAAATTGAAAACTTTGGCTTTGGCGACCTGAAAAATCAGCCTGAGCGGTTTGATTTCCTGTCCCAGCCCAGTCTGAAGTACCCGATCAAAAAACTGATCCAGATGTCGCGCATCCCAATCGCCATCCATATAGGCTTCACCTAGCCCCAAATTACCACGCGAAAGTAACCGTTCGGCCAGATCATTGGAATTTATTTGAATATCCCAGGAACGTTCACCAGCGATCTGAATATCTGCTTTAGCAAGCATATCTCTGATTAACTGATTTGACTGTTTGGGCTTTTTATTTTGCTCTGTAAAACTATTTGTGTGATCTGACATCAACCTTTCCTAACTAATTTTTAAGGAGAACAAACAGGTTGATGTCTATCTTATGAAATTTATCTACACCAACCCGTTATGAACTTTTCACGACTATTTATTTAGTCGTGAAATCTCAATATTGGTAGAACAGGCCAGCCCTAGGGCGGAGTGATGCTATTAAAGGTTTTCATTATGAATTGTCCATTTACTTTTCTAATATTTTATCAGCACAATCAATACAACGAGTCACGGTCAGATCAAAATTTAAACGGGCCTCACTGATGGGTTCATCACAGATAAAACATAATCCAAACTCATTAGTCTGAACGCGTTTTAAAGCTCCTTCTACCGCGGTGAGTCTTCGTTGCAACCTGCGCTGAGATTCGATTGCAATCTGTTGGTTTTGCAACGCATCCATGCGTGACAAACGGCCCATTCGTGATTGATCCAACTCCACCGTCTGATGTGGTTCATCAGTAAGGGATTGTTCGATTTCCCTTTTAAGAGAAAGCAATCGTTGTCGATAATTTTCCAGTTGCACGATATTCATATCATTCAATACATATTCTATTTCATCGCAACACTAATAATCGAATATCGCTCATTCTCACCATCTTGGCGGTATTACTGCCTACCAGCAACTGCGAATTCGTGAGTGGCCATATGCCCCCATAACCATTAAATCAACATTATTGTCGCGTTGATACTGATGTAGGGAAGGTTGAACTGCACCTTGTAATAAAGCAGTGGAAGCCTCAAAACCTGCAGCATTAAGACGTTGTTTTGCCGTTTCTAACTGAGACTTATGATCAGTATCATCTTCAGCTACCATAACACGATATCGCATTCCATGCCTTTCGGCAGATCGCTCACGGCGACTTTTTCCAGAGCTTTATTTGCTGTAGCACTACCGTCAAAAGCAAGCATAAAACGCTGTGACACCTCAAATCTCGGCAGAGTTATCAGAATCGGCTTGCTCAATGCATGAATCACATTTTCCAAATGACTGCCCAGACTGTGGGTTTTATTTTCATGGGCTTGCCCCTGGCGACCTAACACTAGAACCCGGGTATCATCATCAGACAAGATTTCCATCAGACTGCCATACCACCGCGCAGTCCAGAACCAATATTGGCAACGCCCTGGCCTTTACATTCACCATTTTTATCACTTGGTGTATCAGTTAAATCATCGACGATAGTCGCTGTCATCATGGATTCAAACAAACCCACGACAGCTAAAGCCAATGAGGTTGGCAGAATAATCATCAACAAAGCCATTGCACCAGTGGCCGCTGAGACCATGCCAGGTCTCCCACCTAAATATTGCAACAATGACCGATATACAAAATGATGCGTATAGTCCGACTTTTGGATCTACGCCCGCAAATGCAATGGCTTCGGGAATTAGCGCCAAAGCAACCACAATACCGAATTTGTCAGGTACCGGTTCATCCCCACGGGTGTGGGGAACGCCCCGTTAGAAATTGTGATTGTTCGTTTACCGTCGGTTCATCCCCACGGGTGTGGGGAACGCAATTCATGCACATTAAAACATTTGCTACATGGCAGTTCATCCCCACGGGTGTGGGGAACGCTCCATCACTAGCCCATTCGCCATAACTTCTCACGGTTCATCCCCACGGGTGTGGGGAACGCCCATCGCCAAAAAACACAAAAACCGTGCGTGACGGTTCATCCCCACGGGTGTGGGGAACGCTCGTGAACATTGCTTCCTGCGAAACTGTCGCCCGGTTCATCCCCACGGGTGTGGGGAACGCATGTGAACCCTATGCAGGATATTAAAGCCAAGCGGTTCATCCCCACGGGTGTGGGGAACGCCCTATTTGATTCCTGTTACAAAAACTCCATCACGGTTCATCCCCACGGGTGTGGGGAACGCCTGCATAAAGCTGGTTATTTGAAATTAACAGCCGGTTCATCCCCACGGGTGTGGGGAACGCATTTGATTGTTTGGTATCTTGCGATTGCAATGCGGTTCATCCCCACGGGTGTGGGGAACGCAAGGCAATATCATGCTCTAGTGCTGTAACGCGCGGTTCATCCCCACGGGTGTGGGGAACGCCTACAGAGCCTCGCAAGTTCCTACAAAATGTCACCAACACTGCAAAACTGACCCCCTAGCACCGTAGTAAAATTGACCCCCTTGGGCAATTATGACGACCTT
>JARGFJ010000059.1 GCA_029210875.1 Gammaproteobacteria bacterium
TCGGACGATAAAACAAATAGAAAAGGATGGTGAAAATGTCAAATGTAAGGCTTGACCCTGTTGGTTCGAATGTAAGGCTTGACCCTGTTGGTTCGAGAAATTTAGCAAAATCAGTAACTTTAAGAGTAAGCGTAGTAAGTGTTTAAATTAATCAAACAATTATTTTCACTATTATCACCTAGTCAGCGCAGACGTTTTTTTGGTTTGCAAGTACTGGTTGTACTAACAGCATTTGCAGAGGTTTTGGGGGTTGCTTCTATGGCACCTTTTATGGCTATTGTTGGTGATATGTCAATTTTATCTGGTAATGGTCTATTAGCTGAGCTATACATTAAGTCGGGCATGAGTTCTCCAGACGAATTTGTATTTTGGCTAGGCGTAAGTGTATTAGTTTTACTTTTATTTGCAGCCTTAATTAGTATGTATACCACATGGCGGTTATCCATGTTTGCTACAAGTATAGGTTCGGAAATCGCAGATACCCTCTATCAATTTTATATGAATCAATCTTGGTTATTTCATAGCGCCAGCAGTAGTGCGCAACTCACTAAACAAGTCGCTAATGAAACAACACGGCTAACCACATTAGTGTTACAGCCGTTAATGCAAATGAATGCACGTATTGTGTTGGCATTCTTTATGTCTTTAGGTATTTTCATTTATAACCCAATGGTCGCAATTATTGGGTTATTGATATTTTCCGTTGCCTATGCCCTTTTATATAAAGTAGTGAAGTATCAATTGCATAATAATGGCGAAATTATTTCCAATATCCACGAAGTTAGATTTAGGCTGATGAATGAAGGGTTTGGTGGGATTAAGGATGTTTTATTGTTAGGAAGAAGCTCCGATTTTATTAATCGATTTGAAGATTCAGGTAAGCAACTAGCTTATAGCTTAGGGACTAATAATGCATTGGCTCACGTCCCCCGATATTTAATGGAGCTAGTGGCATTTGGCGCAATGATTGGCTTAGTGTTGTACCTGCTATTAACCTATGAAGGTGATTTGGGAGTTATTCTTCCTGTGCTTTCTGTTTATGCATTAGCAGGATTTAAACTGTTACCAGCTTTTCAGCAAATATACTTTAGTCTTGCATTAATTAAGGGCAATATTTCTGCATTTACATCAATTAAAGAAGATTTAGAAAATGCCAAGATAATGAATAAAAACGATTTATTAGGTTCTTTTAATACAGAAGATAAACTACCCTTGTTTGATTCGATCAAACTAAAAAATATTAAATTTACATACCCTAATAAAACAGATGCAGCTCTAAATAGCTTAACGTTAAGTATTCCAGCAAATAAAGTGGTAGGTATAGTTGGGTCTTCTGGTTCAGGTAAATCTACAGCTATTGACGTTTTATTAGGGTTAATCGAACCGCAAGCTGGCCAAGTCTTAATTGATAATACAAAAATTGAATCAATTAACAGGCGTGCATGGCAAAACACAATAGGGTTTGTGCCACAAAGCATTTTCTTAAGTGAAGGTACTATTGCAGAAAATGTAGCGTTTGGTGTTCCTGAAAAAGATATTAACCTTAGTCAAGTAAAAGTCGCGATAAAACTTGCTCACTTAGAAGAACTAATTTCCGAGCTGCCTGATGGTATTAATACAAAAGTAGGTGAACGTGGAGTTCAATTGTCAGGTGGACAGCGCCAGCGTATTGGCATAGCTAGAGCTCTGTATCATGAAGCGAGTGTTCTGGTGTTCGACGAAGCGACCAGTGCTCTTGATGGCATAACTGAAAAAGTTATTATGGATGCCATTCATGATTTTAATGGGCAAAAAACAATTGTCATGATTGCGCACCGCCTTAAAACAGTACAAAAATGCGACATTATTTTTTTTATAGACAAAGGAAAAGTAATTGACCAAGGTACCTATCAAGAATTAATAGAAAAAAATACACAGTTTAAAAAAATGGCCGCACACGCCTAAATAATCAACGGAGATAATAATAGGGTGAATATCTTAAGTCTAATTGGCAGAAGTCAAGCACTTTTTAACACTGATACGCACAACTACGACACAGAGTTAAAGCAATTAGTGTCTTCTTCATCCTTTTTGGTATTGGGTGGTGCCGGTTCTATTGGTCAGGCAGTAGTTAAAGAAATTTTTAAGCGCAACCCCAAAAAACTGCATGTGGTGGACATCAGTGAAAACAACCTAGTTGAAGTGGTGCGTGATATTCGCAGCTCGTTTGGTTACATTGATGGCGACTTTCAAACCTTTGCGTTAGATATTGGATCAGTTGAATACGATGCCTTTATTCAAAACGACGGTCAATATGACTATGTATTGAATTTATCAGCACTTAAACACGTACGCAGTGAAAAAGATCCCTTTACCCTTATGCGCATGATAAACGTCAATGTATTTAATACCGACAAAACTATTCAACAATCCATAGAAAACGGCACCAAAAAATATTTCTGTGTTTCAACTGATAAAGCCGCCAATCCGGTCAATATGATGGGGGCAAGCAAACGCATTATGGAAATGTTTCTTATGCGTCGTAGCGAAACCATCGAAATATCCACAGCGCGCTTTGCTAATGTTGCCTTTTCCGATGGCTCACTGTTACACGGTTTTAACCAACGCATTCAAAAACGCCAACCGATTGTTGCCCCCAATGACATCAAACGTTATTTTGTCACCCCGCAAGAGTCGGGTGAACTTTGTTTAATGTCTTGTTTGCTTGGCGATAATCGCGATATTTTCTTTCCAAAACTCAGCGAAGATTTGCATCTCATCACTTTTGCAGATATTGCTGTGCGTTACCTAAAAAACCTCGGTTACCAACCCCATTTATGTGCAACCGAAGACGAAGCGCGAGAATTAGCGAAAACGCTACCCGAGCAAGGTAAATGGCCATGTTTATTTAGCGCCAGCGACACCACTGGCGAAAAAGACTTTGAAGAATTCTTCACCGACAACGAAACTCTCGATATGCAACGTTTTAGTAATCTCGGTGTGATCAAAAATGAACCGATTTATGACGAAACCAAGTTGGCCTTATTTGAGCAAACCATTGCCCAAATGAAGCAAAACAAGCAATGGACAAAACAACAAATCATTGAGCTATTTCATCAAATTATTCCCGACTTTGGCCACAAAGAAACCGGTAAATATCTTGACGGGAAAATGTAATGATTAGAACCGAACTTAAAAACCTCGTTACGTTTATCCAGCAAACCTATCAAACCAGTGATTTTATTCCGCTGCACGAACCCCGTTTTAATGAGCGTGAAAAAGCCCTGGTAATGGACTGCATAGACTCAACCTTTGTTTCCAGTGTAGGCAAGTACGTTGATCAGTTTGAGAAAAACTTAGCCGACTACACCGGCGCAAAATATGCCATCGCCACGGTTAACGGCACGGCTGCATTGCATATCTCACTATTATTGGCTGGAGTGGAGCGTGACACAGAAGTCATCACCCAGGCACTCAGTTTTATCGCCACCTGTAACGCCATAAGTTATTGCGGTGCAGAGCCAGTATTTATCGATGTCGATAAACGCACGCTTGGCCTGTCAGCCGATTCACTGCAAGCGTTTTTAAACCAATACGCAGAAATAAAAGATAAGCAATGCTTTAACAAACAAACGAATAAACGCATTGCCGCCTGTGTACCGATGCACACCTTTGGGCAACCTTGTGAAATCGACAAAATCCAAGCGATTTGCCAACAATGGCATATTCCATTAGTTGAAGATGCCGCCGAATCTTTGGGCAGTTTTTATAAAGGTAAGCACACCGGTAACTTTGGTAAATTGGCCGCCATCAGTTTTAATGGCAATAAAGTCATTACGGCTGGCGGCGGCGGTGCAATTATCACCAATGATGAACAGTTAGCCAAAAAAGCCAAACACATCACAACAACCGCCAAAGTACCGCATAAATGGGAGTTTAATCACGACCAAATTGGCTACAACTACCGTATGCCCAACCTTAATGCCGCATTACTCTGCGCACAGCTTGATAAACTAGAAGGCTTTATCGAAAACAAACGCCAAACCGCGCAAACTTACCATGCCTGGTGCCAACAAAACGAAATCCAGTTTATCCAAGAACCGCAAAACGCGACATCCAATTACTGGCTCAACGCCATACTGCTCAATGACAAAGACGAACAACAAGCGTTTTTAGAATACGCCAACGCACAAGGCGTGATGACCAGGCCAGTTTGGACGCTATTAAACCAACTCCCCATGTTTAAACACTGCTTTGCCATGCCACAAAACAACGCCCAATGGCTCGCCGACCGTTTAGTGAATATCCCGAGTAGTGTTAAAATTTAATTTTGCTTGAGTTAGTAATTTGGAGATCGTGATGCACACACATACCATTGAATTGCCTGATCATATCAGCCGTTATGTCAATAAACGCCTCGATGGTCATCTTGAACAGCTTGGCGATTATGTCACTGGTTTAATAGAGGCGGAGTGTGAAAAACAAAAAGCATTGATAGAGCTTCAAACTATCTTATCCGCACCAAAAGCCAATGCGCCAAGTGGGTTAACGCTAGAAGATATTTGTGCAAAAGCAAAGGCCAGAGTTCTAAATAATGAGGTATGAAATATCTGAGCAAGCCGCCTTAGATATTGAGGATATCTTTGTTTACACGCTTGTGAATTTCGGAACGCCGCAAGCTGACGATTATTTAAAAGACCTGCGAAACACTTTTGAGCGTTTATCTGATTTTCCCGAGATTGGTCAAGATATTTCGTATGTAATGCCAGCACATCGCCGGTTAGTGCATAAAAGTCACGCAGTTTATTACAAAATAGTCGAACAACACATTTTAATAGTTAGGCTATTGAACACCAAGCAAGACCCAGCAAGGAACTTAATTCCATGAAACTGCTTCTTTTAATTGGCGCGGGTGGGCATTGCAAAGCCTGTATTGATGTTATCGAGCAAATCGGTGAATGGCAGATTGCGGGGATTATTGACCGCAAAGATTCAGGTATAACCGAAGTTTTAGGGTATCCGGTTATTGGTTGTGATGATGATCTTGCAGAACTCAGAAAGCAATATGACTATGCGTTTGTGACAGTTGGGCAAATTCGCTCTGCAGAACTGAAAATTAAATTATTTAATCAGCTTAAAACCCTAGGCTTTAAACAACCAGACCTGGTATCTCCGTTAGCTTATGTGTCTAAACACGCTACACTAGGCGAGGGTACTATTGTTATGCACTATGCCATGGTAAATGCGACGGCTAAAGTTGGTAACAATTGCATTATTAATAGCAAAGCCTTAATTGAACATGATGTTGTGGTTGAAAATCATTGTCACGTTTCAACCGGTGCAACCATAAACGGTGGCGTAATTGTGGGTCAACAAAGCTTTATTGGCAGTCATGCCACAACCAAACAAACAATGAGCATTCCCGCTCAATCATTTATAAAAGCAGGAACAGTGGTCAAATGAGTGTTTTTATTATTGCCGAAGTTGGCGTAAATCATAACGGTTCACTAGATTTGGCTAAACAACTGGTCGATGTGGCGGAAGAGTGCGGTGCAGATGCAGTAAAGTTTCAAACCTTTAAAGCGGCAACACTTGTCACTAAAACCGCTAAACAAGCGGACTATCAAACAGCCAACACCGGCAAGCAAGAAAGCCAGTTTGATATGCTAAAACGTCTCGAATTGAGAGAAGCGGATCATCAAGAACTGGTTGATTACTGTCAGCAAAAACAAATCGAATTCATGTCCACGCCGTTTGATTTACAAAGCATTCAATTCTTAAACAGTCTAGGTGTAAATCGTTTTAAAATTCCATCGGGTGAAATCACCAACTATCCTTATTTAAAAATGGTCGGTTCGTTTAATAAAGAAATTGTGCTCTCAACTGGTATGGCAACCTTAGCAGATATCGAAGCCGCATTGAATCTACTTATTGATTCGGGTACAGACAAAGAAAAAATCACCATTTTGCATGCTACGACAGATTACCCCACTCAAATGCAAGATGTTAACCTGGCCGCCATGCAAACCATTGCCCAAGCGTTTAAGGTAAAAGTCGGCTATTCCGACCATACACCAGGCATTGAAGTGCCAACAGCGGCGGTCGCTTTGGGCGCATCGGTTATTGAAAAACACTTTACGCTCGATAAAAACCTACCGGGTCCCGATCACAAAGCCAGCTTAGAGCCGCAAGAGCTGAAACAAATGGTGCAAGCGATCCGCAACATTGAAATTGCATTGGGTGACGGTATTAAACGCCCAAGCGCCAATGAGCAAAAGAACATGCAAGTCGCTAGAAAAAGCTTGGTTGCCTTAACCGATATTAAAAAAGGCGACACCTTTAGTGAACAAAACCTTACAGTCAAACGACCAGGCCTAGGGATTTCGCCTATGCGTTGGAATGAGGTAATTGGTCAAGCTGCACAAAAAGACTATCAAATAGATGATTTAATATGAGAAAGATTTGCGTTGTAACTGGAACCCGTGCCGAATATGGTTTGCTGTATTGGTTAATGAAAGGCATAGAGCAAGACCCTGATTTACAGTTACAGGTCGTTGTAACTGGCATGCATCTGTCGCCAGAATTTGGCTTGACCTATAAAGAGGTTGAAAAAGAATTCAAAATCGACAAAAAAATCGAAATGCTCTTATCTTCAGACACCGCAGTGGGGATATCTAAATCGATGGGATTGGCACAAATCTCATTTGCTGAAGCCTATGAAGAACTTAAACCAGACCTAGTTGTTCTACTGGGTGATCGTTACGAAATCTTCTCTGCCGCATCTGCGGCCATGATTGCGCGTATTCCGATTGCCCATTTGCATGGAGGAGAAACAACTGAGGGCGCTTTTGACGAGGCGATACGCCACAGTATCACCAAAATGGCTTACTGGCACTTTACTGCGGCAGAAGTCTATCGCCAGCGGGTTATTCAATTGGGAGAGTCGCCAGATAGAGTTTTTAATGTTGGAGGATTAGGAATTGAAAACATTAAACGCTTAAATTTATTATCGAAACAGGCATTTGAAGAGTCGATTAACTTCAAGCTAGCAGATCGTAATCTATTAGTTACTTACCACCCAGTAACACTGGAGAGTTCGTCTGCATTAGAGCAGTTTCAGGCTTTATTAAACGCAATTGATGAGCTAGAAAATACTCATATTATTTTTACCAAGGCTAATAGTGATACCGATAGTCGAGTGATTAATCAAATGATTGATGATTACGTGGTAAAAAAACCAAAAAAATCGGTAGGTTTTTGTTCTTTGGGGCAGTTGAGATATTTAAGTGCATTGCAATTTGTCGATGCCGTAGTGGGAAATAGCTCTAGCGGCATTGCTGAAGTTCCCTCTTTTAAAAAAGCTACGATCAATATTGGTGACCGTCAAACTGGGCGATTAAAAGCAATGAGTGTTATCGATTGTGCACCAACACAAGATGCAATTCATGTAGCACTAAATAAAGCGTTTTCAGATGAGTTTCAGGAGATTCTCTCAGTCACGGTTAATCCTTATGGTGATGGCGAGGCTAGCACAAAAATATTGCCCATCATCAAACGTGATATATGTGTCCAAGACTTAAAAAAGTCATTTTATGACATACAAGCATCGAGTGCTTTATGAATCAATTTAAAAATGTATTAGTTCATAGCCAGTTAACCTTAAAAGAAGCCATGCTAAAGCTTGATCAAACAGCCTTGCAGGTTCTGTTGGTTGTGGATTCGGATAGTAAACTACTCGGCACTATTACCGATGGTGATATTCGTCGCGGTCTATTAAAGGGGCTGGGGCTTGATGAAGTGATTGAGTCAATTGTTTTCACTACCCCTACTATTGGATATATCAACGAAACTAATCAAGAGATTATTAAAAAAGCGGTTGCTAAAAAACTGCACCAAATCCCGATTGTCGATGCAGAACGACGAGTCGTTGGTTTAAAAGAAATCGATGAGTTATTAAAACCTGACATAAAGCCCAATAAAGTCGTTTTGATGGTGGGCGGATTAGGTACACGTTTGCATCCACTGACTCAAGATACGCCAAAACCCATGCTTAAAGTGGGTGACAAACCGATCTTACAAACGATTGTTGAACGTTTTGCCAGTTATGGTTTTGTGAATATCGTGATGTGCGTTAATTTCAAAGCGGAAACCATTCAAAGTTATTTCGGCGATGGTAAAGAGTTTGGTGCCAATATTGAATATGTACTTGAACAAGAGCGTATGGGCACAGCAGGTGCTCTCAGCTTATTAACGACCAAGCCTAGTGAACCTTTTTTTGTGATGAATGGTGATTTGCTAACCAATGTTAATTTTGAAAGCCTGTTGGATTATCACCAAACCCACCAAGCAGTGGCGACCATGTGCGTGCGTGAATATGATTTTCAAGTACCTTATGGCGTTGTCAATATCGATGGCCATAAAGTCACTTCGATTATAGAAAAGCCAGTACATAATTTTTTTGTTAGTGCTGGTATTTATATGCTTAGCCCACAAACCTTAGATTTAATACCAAATGGTGAATATTACGATATGCCAACGTTGTTTGAAACACTGATTGAGCAGAACCAAAATACAGTTTCTTTCCCAATCCATGAATATTGGTTAGATATTGGCCGTATGAATGAGTACGAACAAGCCAACCGAGAATATAGTGGGGTGTTTGGGTGAAGGTTTTATTGATTGGTTATGGTTCGATAGGCCGGCGGCACGATGAGGTGTTATCGTCTTTTTTAGAGGTTGATGAAACACACATTGTAACCAAGCAAGTTTTGAATGATAGAGTGACATTTTTGACGTTAGCTGATGTGATAAATATCCAAAGTTATGATTACTTTTTAATCGCATCTGAAACCCAAAA
>JARGFJ010000005.1 GCA_029210875.1 Gammaproteobacteria bacterium
TGAATAAAGCAGTTTAGTTCCCTTATTGTAACGATACATCCTAAGCCTTATTTGGCGGGAGTCTGTATTAAGCCAAAACAATGGATGCCCAATAAATGGCTTTAGGAGTAACGGTTTATTTAAGTAAAAAGCAGCTCTGTTAGCTGACTGACTTTTATGTTTAAATTTTTTTTCAGTATAGGGCAAGGCTGCAAATTTCCCCCAGATGGGCGCAGGCAAAGCCTTATCTTTTTGGTATCTCACCACATGATGACTATGTAGTTGAGGTACCAAATTACCTAGTGCGGCAATATTCATTTTATCCACTTTAAAGTGATCAGCTAATTTCTCAGCAACATAACACGACTCTCGGATTAATAACAGCTGATCTTCGCCATAAAGCTGATGTATTTCTTTGAGATTTTCTCGTTCTGGTACCAGTATTCGCCAAAGGGTCTGACTATCGTTTATCAATAATACGCGGCACAATACTAAGCGACGAAGTTCGATACAATATTTTTTAGTGTGGGATGTAGGCTAAATGACATAGTGTTGGGGCTTGAAATTTGAGGGCAAAACAGTGTGTCGTTAGCACTAGACATAATTAAGCTCTTCATGACTAGCCTCCCTTTTCAATCGAAAATGCAACTTGCTGTTTCTGATCTAAAATTCATATATGGTCAGCCCCGCATTGCAAGAAAAGATTTGAGCATGACAAAAAGAATATTGCTCCCATATATCCGGCTTATAGTGAAGTCTAATGACTTCTAGCCCTGATGGAATATGCATATTCCCGTCTTATCAGGTTAGCGGCCTCACAGGCCCTAGAATTCGACAGAGTTTAGGAATGTAGGTGTTACCATTTTTGCCATCATTTAAATCTTATCCACACAATTTCGCTACTGAGTTAACCTTGTACTGCTTGATAATTTTCCTGTTTGCTTAATAATGCCCAAGCGATCCGTGCATTTTTATTGGCAGCAGCGACAGCGGTAATATTTTACCTCGGCGTTGTTCACGTTCTACGATCCATTTATTTCGTTTGTCTTGATATGTATGTGCAACACGCACAACCGCTCTCCCTCCATGTATCAGTAATATGCGAAGGTAACTGTCGCCGCGTTTACTTATCCCCATTAAAGTGGGTTTTCCCCCTGTAGCGTTGTTGCCTTGGAACTAATCCTAGCCAAGCAGCTAGTTCTCTTCCATTGTTAAAGGCAGAAATATCGCCAATCGCAGAAATTAGCGCGGTCGCGGTCACCAATATGAATGAGCTCGTTATAACGATCATGGAGCAGCGCTCGAAATAGATCAGTTAAGCCATTTTCTGCCTCTTCAAGTAGCGCAGGAATATTTTTTCTAATATGACTGATTCCTTTGGGTACAACAAGACCATACTCCATTAATAACCCACGGATCTGATTTGCTTGAGCAGTGCGTCTGGCAACAAGTTGACTTCGGAACCGATGGATACGTTGAAGATCTTGTTGCTCAACACTTTCAACCGGCACAAATCGCATACCAGGTCGCCCAACTGCTTCACAAATAGCCTGTGCATCGACGGCATCATTTTTATTAGACTTAACATAGGGTTTTACAAACTGGGGAGCCATCATACGTACAGTGTGACCCATTTTAGTAAAGAGCCTTACCCAGTGATGTGCCCCACCACAGGCTTCAAGTCCGATCAGGCAAGGAGATAGATTGGCAATAAACTCGATTAACTTCTGACGACTGAGTGATTTTTGTAATACCGTCTGCTCGTTTTTATCAACACCGTGAAGTTGAAAACTTTGTTTGGCTAAATCAATTCCTAATACGCTTATTTTTGTATTTAACCTCAGTTCTGGATAAGCACAGCCATCCAGCACATTTGTTTTAGTGGTTTTACTAGCTATTTGTTGGTAAGTCATTGTTCGTTATAGGGTAGCTGACTATTCTTATCCAGAACTGAGGTTATTTACGTTAGACTGTTTCATGGTTGGTCTTACTCCTAAGTTTTGATGTGGGTGAACAAGTCACATCATGGCACATTGATGCCGGTTAAAGGGGTGAGGCTGACCATTCCATTAGGTTATATTAGCCAGGCTTTATCCAGTGATTTATTTGAGAAAGGGGTTGAGTTAGTGACTAACGTCAAGAAGAACATGAAAGTAAAATTGCTCTCTGCATGGGATAGAGCGATGCTTTCCAGACGATTTATCATTGAAACCATCAATGACCAACTTAAAAATATTACTCAAATTGAGCATTCCAGACATCGTAGTGTCCATGGCTTTATGCTTAATATCATTGCTGGGCTTATCGCTTACTCTCTTAAAGACAATAAACCATCACTAAGAATTACGAGTGAAGAATTTAGTATGATGACCGTGTCTTAACCAGAACTGAGGTTATGAAGTGATTGGCACTTTATCTAAAGCGCGGCATCAGGCAAGGGCAATGTTCGCGTCAGTTTAGAACGCTTTGTATTAGGCAACTTATTAGATTCCGTGCTCAGCATCGCCAGCCAACGTTTGCACATTATGAGCAAAGGACAATATCGCCTGATTCGCCAAAATGAATCAGATCAAAAACGGAACACCACAGCAGGGCTTGATTTAGCGATTGCTGATGCCGTTTTAGATAGCGTTATTGAAGGTGTTATCCCGAAAGAACATGCCGACGATTTATGTATCGTTGCGATGATTTGGATCTCACCTGATGTCGCATCAAACCCAAACGTTGATCGTAACGATTTGTATCGCACCAACTGTGAAGCGATGAAATTGGCAATTTCTCGTGCAATGATCGTTTCTCCAAGTATTGATGAATTGATTGAAAATCGTAACAAGATCCATCATGAAATGTATAACCCTGAAACAGGTGAATCGCTCTGGTAAACACTGCCTATAGGATTTAAAGCCTCATCTTTAATTGAGTACAATAAAAGATGAGGCTTATCATAATAATTGCCTTAGAACATCGATCTGGGTATACAATGAAGGTACCAACGCCTGTTAGCACCGTTGAACAAGGAGAGTAGCAATGACCTTGATGCGACATGGATTTACGATTGGCATTGAAACAACAAAAGATGATTTTTTCTTATCAATGACAGCAATGCCTTGGTAATGATTTAGGATGTAATCATGCAAAATACTAGCAAACACAGTGCATTTATCTTAGGTCTTTTTCTATTCCTGGGTCTAACTTTATTAGGTTATTTACTGGCTAAAGCTGCCATTGATGTCAAACAATTTGAACGCAGTGTTACGGTTAAAGGTTTATCTGAGCGTGACTATAATGCTGATATTGTGATTTGGCCTATACAATTCACACTGGCAGAAAATAATATACAAACACTCTATAAGGAATTGGATGATGCAACGTTGAAAATTAAGACATTTTTGATAAACAAAGGTGTCGCTGCTGAAGAAATAAGTCTTTCAGTTCCAAACATCATAGATAAATCAGCCCAGCAGTATGGTAATGGTCAGCAAGCACCATTTCGTTTTACTGCAACGCAAACCGTGACGGTTTATTCGTCAAACATTGAAACAGTACGTCCGATCATGACGACATTATCCGAATTAGGCAAACAGGGAATAGTGCTTGCAGGCAATGATTATCAGGCGCAAACTGAATATTTATTTACGCAATTGAATGATGTTAAACCGGTGATGATTGAACAAGCAACCACTAAAGCACGTGAGGTTGCTGAGAAGTTTGCTTCAGATTCTCAAAGTAAACTTGGCAAGATAAAACGGGCATCACAAGGTCAATTTTCTATTAGTAATAGAGATAAAAATAATCCACATATTAAAAAGATACGAGTTGTATCTACGGTAGAATATTATCTTTCTGATTAGGCCACTATAACTTAAATAATCATGATAGAAATCGCATCACCATGCATTAGACACTGTTGCCTAGCCAATAACGATATGTGTATAGGCTGTTTACGCACCATGGATGAAATCGTGCAATGGAGCCAAGCTAGTGACAAGCTAAAAAGTGAAATAATGCACCGTGTTGAGCAACGACGTCTTCAATGTTTGTCTGAAAAATAAGGGAATGAAGGTTACTTTCAGACTAAATAAGTACCTCGATTACTGTATAATGACTCCCTTATTGTCAATTCTGACAACATATAAAATTTTGAAACAAAGGAAATAAACATGCTGTTATCAGCTAAACAAGACTGGTTGGGTAATATCCGTGGCGATATTCTTGCTGGTATTGTCGTCGCTATTGCTTTGATACCTGAAGCCATCGCTTTTTCGATTATTGCTGGCGTTGATCCAAAAGTTGGACTTTATGCCTCATTTGCGATAGCCGTTATTATTGCGATCACGGGTGGTCGTGCCGGAATGATTTCAGCGGCAACAGCCGCCACCGCGCTATTGATGGTGACTTTAGTTAAAGATTATGGTCTGCAATATCTTCTGATCGCCACTATTTTGGCTGGTGTTCTGCAAGTTGTGGCGGGCTATCTGAATTGGCATAAGTTTATGAGTTTTGTGTCCAAATCCGTGATGACGGGATTCTTAAATGCACTTGCCATATTGATTTTTATGGCCCAGCTACCTGAATTGACGAATGTCACTTGGCAAACATATGCCTTAACTGTCGCTGGATTAGGCATTATTTACTTATTCCCATACGTGCCTGTGCTGGGTAAATTTTTACCATCACCGTTAGTCACGATTATTGCATTGACTGTTTTTGTCTATTTCATGGGATTCGATGTTCGTACTATTGGTGATATGGGACAATTACCTGATACCTTACCTATTTTTTTATGGCCAGATGTGCCTCTAAACTTTGAGACTTTAACCATTGTATTGCCATATTCGCTTTCTATTGCTGTGGTTGGTTTGTTAGAGTCATTAATGACCGCCAATGTTATTGATGAGTTAACCGATAGTGAAAGTGACAAAAAACGTGAATGTAAAGGTCAGGGACTTGCTAATATTGGTTCAGGCTTATTAGGCGGTATGGCGGGCTGTGCGATGGTTGGTCAATCAATTATTAACGTTAAATCAGGTGGTCGAGGTCGATTATCAGCCATGGCATCAGGTGTGGTGTTATTGATTTTAGTGGTATTTTTGGGTGATTTATTGTCGCTTGTACCGATGGCAGCACTGGTTGCTGTGATGATTATGGTATCAATTGGTACATTTAAATGGACATCGATTAAAGATCTTAAAACCAATCCGACAAGTGCTACAACAGTGATGATCGCTACCGTTATTGTAGTTGTGTGGACACATAATCTGGCATTAGGTGTGTTCACCGGTATTTTGATTGGTTCTTTATTTATGGCGCAACGTTTAAGTCAGTTCATGTATATTGATTCCAGCTATGATGAAGCGAGTGATACCCGCACTTATAATGTTGTCGGTCAGATATTTTTTAATTCATCTGATAAATTCATGGCCTTATTTGACTATAAAGAGGCTGTTGATAACATCATCATCGACGTACATCGTGCTCATTTTTGGGATATAACAGCTGTTACTGCTTTAGATAAAGTTGTTATTAAATTACGTCGTGAAGGTTCTGATGTCAGCATAGTTGGTTTAAATGATGCCAGCGAAACATTGTTGGATAAATTTGCCGTTTACGATAAACCGGATCAGATAGATAAAATCATGGGAGGTCATTGACAATGACAGCAGCATCAAAGTGCATCCTAGTATGCATTGACGGATCAGAACTCAGTAAATCAGTTATCGATTACGCTATCTGGTTGGCACAAAATAGTCAGCTTAGTCTGAAATTTGTTCATACTATCGAACATTCACACACTAGTGAAATAGCACATAAAGAGGGCAATCTGCTGCCCAATATGACCGAAAACCTTCTCAGTGAATTGTCTGATGAAGAACGGGCAAAAAGCAAGATCTTAATTGCTGAAGGCAAACTAATCTTGCAGGCAGCAATGGATAAGGCTATGCAAGCAGGTTTAACAAATACAATAGTTAAACAACGTCATGGAAGATTATCGGAAGCATTGCAAGATTTGAATGGTGATTATGAGTTAGTTGTGCTGGGAGCCAGGGGTAAAAATCATGCGGGCGATACCCAAGGCTTGGGTTCTCAATTAGAAGATGCGATTCGTGCACTGTATAGTCCGGTGTGTATTGTAAAAACCGAGTTTAAACAACCGACATCACTATTATTTGCCTACAATGGTAGCCCGACATCAAAGAAAGCACTCGACTTTATCAAAAAAGCGCCATTTATATCGGCACAACTGACATTGCATTTAGTTTCTGTTCATAAAACGTCAGAACAAGCTCAGGTTTTGATTGATGAAGCAAGCAGTTTTTTAAATGGTATCGCTTCGCCCATTGTTTCTACTGCTTTAGTCGGAGAGGTCAGTTCTGCTATTTTGGCTTATCAAAGCGAAAATGCTATTGATTTCACTGTAATGGGTGCATTCAGCCATGGTAAATTACACGGCTTTTTCTTTGGCAGTTTTACTACACGCATGTTACTTGAAGGTAAAACTAATTTTTTATTAGTCAGATAAGTTCCTATTTTGCTTGCATGTATAAATTAAGCCACTGGCAGAATAATGTTAGTGGCTTTTTTATAACAGATGGCACTAAACATGTAACATTTTATCACCCACGACGTCTTTATTAATTGATTCCAAAATTACAGCATAATCTATCCCAATGGGAATGATATGAAAATCAAACTTGATGACTATAAGATTATGTATCGGCTGATCGCCACTTTTGTGGTGATTTTAGTCGGTGGTTTATGGGTTATCAGCCAGCTTTACAGTAGCAGTTATAAAGTTAAAGACAATATGAAAATGCTGGATCAGGATCACTTGCCAAGACTTGAAAGCATTTACACACTGCAAGCTGAAATAAAAACATTAGGCTTAGTGTTATACAGCTATTATGAAACTACAGATACGACCACATACCGAACCAGATGGAAAGACAAACAACAAAAAATAAAACAAATAGTCGTGGATCTTGATAAACCCTTTATCAACGATGTCAATCAATACCTGCTTAATTTAAATACGATTGCACATAAATTTGATTTGGAAATGCAAGATCCTGCAACAGATTGGGATATGTTAAGAAATCATTTAGCCGAATCAGCAAAACTAAGTGATGAATTTGACCATGTGCTGGCCAATCATGCCGAAGTATTACAGGTAAGCTTTAAACACTATAGTGACAATACAGAACAATTGATATCCAAAATGCTTATCGCTCAAATAGCATTCAGTACTTTTGTCTTGCTTGTTTTGGCTGTTGTCGGCTTTCTTTTGATACGACAGTTAAAGCAACATCAGGTACTTCGGGAATTAGCTCTGTATCCTGAAAAAAATCCATATCCCGTTATAAGGTTAAATAACCAGGGCGATGTGCTTTACCTTAACCCTGCAGCGGGTCAACTCGCTCAATCACTTGGCTGCGTCGAGTCACCTTTGCAGTTATTACCTAGCGATTATAGGCTGCAACAACATAATGAAATCAATACTCTGCAAGCCTATGAATCAAAGGATTACCCATTAGGGGATAAACTGTTTTCTGCTATTTTTCATCAAACTGATAATGATGATTCATTGTATGCTTACTTGCTTGATGTAACTGACCGTGCTACTGCGGAAAAAGAACTGATATATCGATCCAATCACGACGTGTTAACAGGATTACCTAATCGTAGACGATTAGTAGAAGCACTCGATAATAAAACTAAAGCATCACAAAGCCCATTCAGTGTGTTATTGATTAAAGTCAGCCGTTTGGATTTGATTAATGCTTCATTAGGCCATGAAATGAGTGATAGCATTTTGATGGCTATATCAGCAAGACTGGCCACTTTTGTTGGTGAACAAACACACTGTCAACTTGATCTCTATTCATTTGAGTCAGGTAGTTGGATCATTATTTACAACAATTCGGCGGTACATTCGCTTGCTAAAGAACTTGGTAATAAACTTGTCAGTTTATTTGTTGCGCCACTCATTATTGAGGACGTTGAACTGAGTATGCAGTGCACACTGGGTATTTCATTTTATCCAGAAGGTGGATATACGACGAAAGAATTATTACGCAATGCTGATGCGGCATTAAGACAGGGTATAAAAGAGAGTTTGGCTGTTCGATTATACAGTGACGACTTAACTGAACAAGCAATACGTTGGCTGGAATTAGAACAAGGCTTGAAACATGCATTGGATAACCAGGAGCTTAGTTTACATATTCAACCGAAGGTAAATGCACAGACGGGCGAATTTGTAGGCGGTGAAGCACTCATTCGCTGGAAATACAAGGGTGTATCTATTTCCCCGGCAGAATTTATACCCATAGCAGAGGGCAGTGATTTAATCATTGGCATTGGAGAATGGGCATTAACCACAGCATGCCAACAATGGGTTGCCTGGAAACATAAAGGACTCGATCCTAAACGTATTGCAGTCAATATTTCAGCACAGCACTTTATGCAAGCTGACTTTGTGGCACTGGTTAAACAGATACTTAATTTGACAGGTATGCCTGCTGCTGCGTTAGAGTTAGAGATAACAGAGGAAGTAGCGACTGAAAACCCTGAACAATTGATTAAAATCATGACTCGATTAAAAGCACTTGGCGTGAGTCTGGCAATTGATGATTTTGGTACTGGTTACTCAAGTCTCAGTTATTTAAAACAATTTCCAATCGATACTTTAAAAATTGATAAATCATTTGTTTCCAGAATGACGAGTAGCGAAAACGATGCCGCAATTGTCCGAATGATTATGTCACTCGCCAAGGAGTTAAAACTCGATGTTGTGGCTGAAGGGGTTGAAATTGAGAGTGAATATAAAGCATTGGCTGATTTAGGCTGTGACTATATTCAGGGCTTTTATTTTTATAAGCCACTTCCGTTGGAACAGTATCACACGTTATTGCTAGGCTCTGAGGAACTGACATGAACATATTATTTACTATTCGACTTTCTATACTTTTTGTGCTGGCTTTAGTGCCTGTAACCAGCGCATTTGCACAATCATCAGCATTACTTGCAAGCATCAATGGCGCACAGCGTAGTGAACAAAATAAAATGAGAGATGTGGCACGTCATCCACAACAAACTCTTGAATTCTTTGATATAAAACCAGATAGCACGGTAATAGAAGTCTGGCCAGGTAATGGCTGGTATACCGAGATCCTTGCCCCATATTTGAGGCAGGGTGGTGGTCATTTTATTGCAGCTGGCTTTCCATTAAATGACGGTCCAAAATGGCGACAAGATATGCAACGTGACTATCAGCATCATTTAGCTACATTACCGACATATTACGATCAGGTTAGCTTTGTTGAATTGGGGCCACCGTCTTATTGGACTTTAGGACATGACGACAGTGTTGATGCCGTAGTAACATTTAGAAATGTTCATAACTGGCTCAAGGGTGGTTATGAACAAGATATGTTTAGTGGTTTTTATCGTGTATTAAAACCTGGTGGTGTGCTTGGTGTTGTTGAACACCGTGCTGCCGAAGGTACGGATCTTGACACAATGAAGCAGTCTGGCTATATCACAGAACAATTGGTGATAGAACTGGCTGAGCAAGCAGGTTTTGTATTGGAACAAAAATCTGAGATCAATGCTAATCCTAATGATACAAAAGACTATTCAAAAGGCGTGTGGACTTTACCTCCAACATTACGTTTAGGTGATGAAAATAAAACCCATTATTTAGCAATAGGTGAAAGTGATCGCATGACGCTTAAGTTTAGGAAAAAATAATGGTACTTGGGTGAGTGATTATTTTAGATATGACGTCGAAATACATATTATCTCGATCCATATTTACGTAAAATAGCCTTCAATTATGTAGTTAAAGGTTAACAATGACTGAGTTTTTTAATGAAAAATACGATGATGACGATGAGCTAATAAGTAAATCTCAGATCAAACGTGAGCTATTAGCTATAAAAGAACTCGGTAGAGAGCTTGTTGAATTGCCAAATAGAGATCTAGCTAAATTAAATCTGGATCAAGACCTATTGGATCACATTATCAAAGCCAAAGGACTGACCCATGGTGCCTTAAAGCGCCAGATAGGTTTTATTGGTGGCTTACTTGCACATGAAGACACTGAACATATTCAAGCTAACTTAACTAAATTACGTCAAGCCCATAACGGTGAAGTAAAGCAGTTTCATCAGATTGAACAATGGCGTGATCAATTGCTAGCAGGCGATGATACTGTCATGTCCGTGTTGTTAAATCAATTTGACGGTTTTGATATTCAGCATGTAAGGCAACTGGTTCGCAATGCGACTAAAGAAGCAAATCAAAATAAATCGCCAAAATCTGCGAGGGTATTATTTAAGTATCTGCAACAGTGCCAAAGCGAACAAGATTAATCTTTGGGAAGCTGAATAACAAATTTAGCACCACCCAGGTAACTATCTTGTAGTGATATTTCACCACCATAAGCCTCGATAATATCACTGGCGATGGCAAGTCCTAATCCATGACCTTCGACTTGAGTATCCATGCGTTTTCCACGTTTTAGAATGTCTTCTTGCGCATGTTCAGATATGCCATTGCCATCATCATCAATGCGTATCTGTATGTGATTTTGCAAGCTTTGTAAGATGATGCTGGTTTGGCTATTACAATATTTATAGGCATTTTCTAACAGATTACCAAGTAGTTCATACATATCATCTTTGTCAGCATGAATATAGACATCTTTCTCTATATCACATTGGCACTGAACGCCTTTAGCACGATAAACCTTATCAAGTGTACCCAGGATTTTATAGATAATTTCAGCAAGCGAGACAGGGGCAAGCAAGTTACTTTTACCTTCTGTTGCTGCTCGTTGTAATTGATAGTCAACCATCGCACTAATTCGATCAAGTTGTTCATGACCTGATTGTCTTAATGCCTCGATTTCGACATTACTATCCAATTCGCCTCTAAACACGGATAGGGGGGTTTTCAGGCTGTGCGCCAAGTCTGCTAATGAATTTTTATAGCGTTCTCTTCGTGATTGTTCATGATCTAATAGTGTGTTGATATTTTGTGTAAGCTGGCATAATTCTTTCGGATAATTATCTGATAAACGCGATTTATCGCCGCTCTCAATGGCATGAAGATCGATTGTCACATCATATAGAGGTCGTAAACCCCATCTTAAAATGAACGCCTGAGCAATCAGCAACATTAAACCAGTACCGCCTAGCCAATACCATAAGCTACGTTGAAATCCTGCCTTTTGTTGATAAATTGCATTGAGATCTTCAGCAACATTAATGGTATAAGCAAATTGCTTTCCATGGTCATTTTCCCAGACAATACCATAAGCCAGATTGAGCAATTTAGAGCCATTTTGCAATTCGATAGTAGATAAATATTCATTGGATGGGCCAGGGTGATCGGGCAATGCGATAAACAAACCTAATGATGATTGTGATTGCCATACGATGTCACGACCTGTAGTAATCTGGGCATATAAACCCGAGTTAGGCGTTGAAAATTCTGACTCTGCGAACTGCTCTGGCATATGTATGCTGCCATCATTATCAAAATCAGCAGCGGTAAGAATGGTATAAATATAGTTTTTTAAGCGTTTATGTTGTGCGTTTTCAGCACTGGCTTGGAATGCATTGTTTAAACTAAAGGCTGACACGCCTAGAAAAGCGGTCAATACAAGACTAACTACGAGTAGTAGTCTATTGCTTAATGAAAGTTGTTGTTTATTGGTCACGAGTTAAGGTTAGACGATAACCACGTCCACGCAATGTTTCAATAGGATTAAGCGTTTTATCAGGATCAATTTTATTGCGAAGACGTTTGATAAAAACTTCAATCACATTGCTATCTCTATCATGATCCTGCTCGTAAATATGATCCGTTAGTTCGGTTTTCGATAATACTTGCCCACTGTGCAACATCAAATAGTGCAATATGCGATATTCATAGGCTGTTAGATCTAATGTCACATCATTATTGGTTACTTGCTGGCTTGTTGGGTTAAGTGAAATAGGTCCACATTGCAAGACGGAACTTGACCAACCCGATGCACGTCGAGCTAGTGCGTTGATTCGTGCAGATAATTCTTCAATATGGAATGGTTTGACCAGATAATCATCAGCACCTGACTCAAGGCCTTCTACTTTATCTTGCCAACGTCCACGCGCTGTCAAAATCAGAATAGGGAACTCTTTTCCGGCTTTACGTAATTTTTCAATGACGTCTATACCCGATAATTTGGGTAAGCCGAGATCGATGATCGCAACATCATACGGATATTCTGTACCTAAAAACAATCCTTCTTCACCATCAGCAGCGGTATCAACCGTTAAATTTTGCTGATGCAATTGCTGCTTAATGCGTTCACGCAGGTGGTTTTCATCTTCTATTAATAAAATACGCATACTATTAAGCTGGGGGACGACCGGAGGTAGCATCAAGACGATAAATTTTTACAGTGCCATCATCATGTAATACTTTTATCTTAAAAACACTACCGGATTTATGTTTTTGTGTGTCGACAGATAACACTTTACCTTTGGTTTCAACCCGTATAAGTTCGGCAGCAGACTCTTTTGTCAGCGGTAATTTGATTTCGTTAACACTATCACCTGGCTCAACATCATCAGGTAAACGTGCTGAATGAACAGCAATTGAGCTTAACAATAAAATAAAAGTAAAAATATACCGGACAATGGACATGGTTAACCTTTTTGTTTTGTGTGTATTTTTAACGGTATTGTCAGATAGCACAAGACCCTTTGCATTAAATGTAAGTAATACAAAGGATCTTAGGATTTTTTATTTTGCCTTTTTAGGCTTTACTTCACCAATTGCACCATCAGAACGTGCTTTTAGATAAGCATAGAGATGATCTCTTCCTTCCATTACTTGGGCATTTGCTTTCCATGCAGGCATGCTACCAATAGTTCCCGTTTTACCTTCTTCCACAGTTTTAAAGAACTGATCTTTGCTGATGACTTTTAAGCTATCAGCCAAGTTTGGTCCAACTAGTCCTTGACCATAGGTACCATGACAACGCGCACACCAGTTACGAAATAGTTTAAAACCATTATAACTACTTGCATCGAGTTCTTTACTATTAGTGACCGTATACGGTTGTTCATCTGCATACGATGGTAACGATATCGCGCCTAAAAATAGACTTAGAGCACCTGTTAATATGATTGATTTTTTGGTTAATTTCATTTTTACTTTCTCTCCATTGATAAATTAATAGTGATGACGATATGCTGGTGTGACGTTGACTTTTACCGGAATATATTTGCCTGGATGATGATCTGTTTGAGTGCTATATGTTTGACCTTTGTAACGATAGGTCACATGGTAGCCATCTAGTTGTTGTTCATTATGGTAACGTTGCGTCACATGGCATGATTCATCATGGTCATAATGGCTTCCAACACGAGATGTTTGACCCAAATCTCTACCAACAGAACCACCCAATAAAGTGCCAGCAACTGTTAATGCCGTATTACCTGAGCCTTTACCAAATTGATTGCCGATAACACCACCAATAATCCCGCCAGCGATGGTGCTGGTATATGAGTTTGTCCGAAAATGACGGTCATTAGAACGGTAACAGTCACGGACTGGTTCTGATATCCGAACGGTTCTATAAATAGGCTCTACCCGAACAACCCGTGCCATGTGTTTATTATCATAGTCACGATCGCTGTGATTACGTTCGTAGTAATGATGATCATCATCATAACCACGGTCGCGGTAATCTTTAGCTAGTACCGCTGAAGACGATAAAATTAGTACTGATGCTAAACTTGCTGTTGCTATTAAATTTTTCATATCACAGCCCTCCGTTTTGTTAGCTGTTGATGGTAGGCTAACAAAGCAATACTGAATGGAAGCTGAACTGAATTGAAAAATTTTATAGCATTAACATAACTGCCATTGTTTCTCGATGCGTTTGCTTGAGATGGGGTAGGCGGTTTTAAGTCCTTGAGCAAACAATGAAATGCGAAGCTCTTCAAGCATCCAGCGATACTGTTCGAACTCTGCACTATGAATTTTATTAACATTAGCACTATAGCGTTGCCAATGTGGGGCTAATTCAATCATCCATTGTTTATCGCGAATAGGATCCGTTGTGAGCTTATCTAGGCGGTGTCCAATTGCCTGGAAATAAACAGGCAAACGTTTTAATGCGTAATCAGGGGTGTTATGAATAAAACCTTGATAGAGTAGATGGTTCAATTGTTCTCTAATATCTTTAACAGCATTAAGTGCTGTTAGTGGTAGTTTGCCTGATAGACGTTTTGCAATTGCATGATATTCAGCCAGTGGCGTAGCAATTTGTTTTGCTAACTCAGTAGCGATACTGATTAAATCACTACGTTTATCGTTTAGCCGTTGTTCAAATTCTGCTTTCGTGCGAATAGCAGGCTGGTCTAATAAAAAACAGCGATCAAATGCAACCTGAATGAGATCGTTTTTGAGTTGTTCTGACGGCGTCAGACTGCTATCACTCAAGGGATCAGAAAACGGAGCAGCTGGCACATTGGTGTAATACAAACACATTTGTTGGATGTTAGGTAAATGCTTATGCAGATATTTAACTGAATCTGCCAGCTCCAACATAAATAATCGTCTTAAACCAACTGCTGTGGCAGTTTTTGCCTGTTTTTCCGTATCCATTAAGGTCAGATCGACCGATTCTTTTTTATCAACCAACGCTGGGTAGGCTGTCATTTCCAAGCCATTTTGAACGAGGGTTATTGACTCAGGTAATTCATCAAATGACCATGTGTTTAAGCCCGACTTTTCATAATCGCTATCAGGAATTTGTCTAAAACTTGCTGCAGCTTGTTTCGCCCAATCCTGTTTTAACTCGCTGAGATTTCTGCTTTGTGCCAATAAATGACCTTGTTCATCAACCAAGCGGAAATTCATTTGTAAATAAAGTGGTAGCTCATCTTGATTCCAATCTGAAACAGCGATCTCTACACCCGTTAATTTACGTAGTTGCTCAGATAAAGCAGGTAATAATGCACCGGAATCTGGAGACATCGCTTTTAAACAATCATCCGCATATTTAGGTACAGGAATAAAATGACGACGTTGTGACTTTGGCAAACTCTTAATTAAGAAGATAACTTTATCGCGCAACAAACCAGGCACCAGCCACTCATAACGTTCTGGATTAGTTTGATTTAATAACGATAAAGGAATGGTTTGAGTGATGCCATCATGCTGTTTACCGGGTTCAAAATGGTATTCCAGCGATAAAGGCACACGGTTGACTAATAACTGGTCAGGAAAATTGTCAGCGGTGACCGTCTCAGCCTGATGTTGCATCAAATCATCACGGTTTAAAAATAAGAGTTCAGGATCTTTTTGTTCGGCTTTTTTACGCCATTTTTCAAAGCCAGCGCCATTAACAATATGAGCCGGAAGTCGTTGTTGATAGAACTCAAATAACACGTGATCATCAACAAGCACATCACGACGACGTGATTTTTGCTCAAGCAGCTCTATCTTTTCAATGACATCCTGATTATGTTTAAAAAACGGTGCGCGGCAGAACCAATCACCTTGTACTAATGCATCACGAATAAAGATCTGGTGCGACATCTGCTGATCTATGGCACCAAAATGTACACGCCTTCTGGCAACAATCGGTAAGCCATAGAGTGATACTTGTTCAAAGGCAACGACTTGTGCCGGTTTCTTTTCCCAATGTGGATCAAAATATTGTTTGCGAACTAAACCACCAGCAACTGGTTCAATCCATTCTGGTTCAATTTTGGCAACAATGCGCGCATATAAGCGACCGGTTTCAACCAACTCAGCAGCCATAATCCACTTAGGACCTTTTTTATGTAACGCAGATCCTGGGAAGATAGCTAATTTAAGATTACGGGTGCCGGTATAGTCAGATTTATCGGTTTTAACAGCAACATTACTGAGCAAGCCAGATAACAATGCTTGATGAATTTCCTGATAGTCAGCAGGAATTTGATTGGGTTTGAAGCCCATTTGCATGATCTGAACATGTAATTGCTGATGAATATCATGCCATTCACGTAAGCGTAAGAATGATAGGAAGTTTTCTTTACAATATTTACGTAATTTGTTTTGACTAAGGTGCTTTTTCTTATCGTGATAAAGATCCCACAATTTTAAGAATGCTAAAAAGTCGGAGCGATCATCCTGATATTTTTTATGTGCTTCATCAGCGGCTTGCTGTTTATCCATCGGCCGTTCACGTGGATCTTGAATACTCAAGGCACTGGCAATGATCAAGACTTCAGTCACACAATTTAACCTTTGTGCAGCTAAAATCATGCGGGCAATACGTGGATCGATCGGCAATGTCGCTAATTGGCGACCTGTTTCGGTTAAACGTCTATTTTTATCAACCGCACTTAACTCTTCCAATAAACGAAAACCATCGTTAATCATTTTTTGTAGAGGCGGGTTAATAAACGGGAATTTGGCCGGATCGCCTAATTTAAGCGACGCCATTTGCAATATAACTGAGGCTAGATTAGTCCGTAATATTTCCGGATCGGTAAAATCAGGGCGATTATTAAAATCATCCTGATCATAAAGTCGAATGGCAACACCTGCGGCAACACGACCACAACGACCAGAGCGTTGATTAGCGCTTGATTGTGATATTTTTTCAATAGGTAGGCGCTGAACTTTATTGCGCACACTATAACGGCTAATACGAGCATAGCCAGGATCAACTACATAACGGATTCCCGGAACTGTCAGTGATGTTTCAGCAACGTTAGTCGCCAAGATAATACGGCGATGCCCACCTGCTTTAAAGACTCTGTTTTGTTCTGCCGCTGATTGTCTGGCAAATAATGGTAATACTTCCGTTTGTGGGGGATGATGTTTACGTAGTGCTTCTGAAACATCACGAATATCGCGTTCACCTGATAAAAATACCAACACATCGCCTTGGCCTTCACGACATAATTCATCAACAGCTTCAACGATACCGCGAATCATGTCGTAATCGCGTTGTTCTTCGTCATCACCGGCAGGTGGACGATAGCGTACTTCAACGGGATAGGTTCGACCACTGACTTCTATTACTGGCGCATTATTGAAGTGTTTTGAAAAGCGATCGGTATCAATAGTAGCGGAGGTGATAATAACTTTAAGATCAGGGCGCTTAGGTAATAGTTGTTTTAAATAACCTAATAAGAAATCAATATTAAGGCTACGTTCATGCGCCTCATCAATAATGATGGTGTCATACTGATTTAGAAATTTATCATTTTGCGTTTCTGCTAATAAAATCCCATCTGTCATCAATTTTATATAGCTACGATCAGCTTTGACTTGATCATGAAATCGTACTTTATAACCAACCAAATCACCCAGTTCACTGTTAAGTTCTTCAGCAATCCGAGTGGCAACTGTTCTTGCCGCAATGCGTCGTGGTTGGGTATGACCAATAAGTCCGGCAACACCACGACCCAGTTCTAAACAAATTTTAGGAAGTTGTGTGGTTTTGCCTGAACCGGTTTCACCACTGAGAATAATGACCTGATTATCATTGATTGCTTTTGCAATATCATCACGACGATCAATAACCGGCAAATCAAGCTCAAAATTTGGCTTGGGTAGTTGCTGTTGTCGTAACTGACGGCGTTCAACTGATTTTAGTATGTGTTCAGCGAGACTTTCTAACTGTTTAGGATTGATCTCGTTTTGTTTACGAAGCTGTTGTAAACGACGCTGAAAAGGAAATTTATCCAGTAACATGGTCGCGTCTAGCAAGTGTTGTAGCTGATCAATTTGAGCGTTCAAAAGTGTGGGTATATCTATAGCAAAAATAATAGCCGGTTATTGTAACGTAACCGGCTAATTATTATGAAATGTTAGAGTAGTACGGTGGTAGATTTAGCAACCGTCGTTATTAATACTGCCATCTGGCATGGTGGTATTGCAGTAAGTCACACCACGTAAATTGGCATCACCCATTGTCGCACCAGTTAAGTCGGCACCAGTTAAGTCTGTAAACACAAGTTGAGCACCACTGAAGTTGACGTTTCTTAGGTTACTGCCATTGAAAATTGCATAATCAAGCAGTGAAATAGATAAGTCTGCACCTTCTAAATTGGCATTATCTAACTTGGAGTGCGTAAACCAAACGCCTACTAGCTTGGCGTTACTTAAGTTAGCACCTTTGATATTTGATTCACTCATATCAGCACCACTTAAATCCAAACCACTTAAATCAGCATCACTTAAACTACAATGATGACATTGCTTGGTTTCTAATAAGCGATCCAAATAAATTTGATCATAGGCAAAAGCTGAGCTTGCAATTAATAACCCCAACAGTAGGATTGCTGACTTCATCGATTATTCTCCTGACGTAAATGGACTATGCAAAGCCCCGTTGAAAAACTGTTGAGATAATGGACGTCGTTCGCGCGCCTTTAGTTCCCGCTCTAATTGCTCTTCATTGAGATTATCTAATGGTGCAGGATAACCAAAAGCCATCATCGCCCAAAGGTGTAGATCTTCTGGCAATTCAAATGTTGCTCTGATTTTATCAGCATCAAATCCACCCATCTGATGACTCATTAAGCCCATTTCAGTTGCTTGTAAGCACATGTTAAGAGACGCAGCTCCTGTATCATAGCCCACCCAACGATTATCTTTGCCGTTATGGCTAAAGGTTGAGACAGATGCAGCAAGTACCAAGACTGACGCATTTTTTGCCCATTCCTGATTGCCTGGCACCAGACAATCTAATGCTTTTTGCCACTGTGCTTGATCAACATGTTTATTCCAAATGATATAGCGCCATGGTGCATCACCAAAACAAGAGGGTGCCCAACGTGCTGCTTCACATAATGCAATAACCTGTTCATGGCTAACTGCAACAGTAGGATCATAAGCACGACCACTCCACCTTTCAGCCAATATAGTTGCAATTGCTTGTTCAGTTTCAGCTGGTTTTGCTATCACAGTAGTATCCTTATCAATTAACGTGGTAGTGAAATCTTTGGCTCTTTAGCTTTACGATAATAGCCACCGATATGACCAATAATCATAATCAGATCAGAACTCGTTTTTGCGGCAATATCATTAAGCATAATGATACGATCAGAACGTTCTTGACCGCTAACACGTACTTTAATGAGCTCGTGTTGCTCTAATGCATTATCAATTTCTGTCAGCACTGTATCAGTTAAACCTTTGTTACCAATAAGCACAACGGGCTTAATGGTGTGTGCCAAACCTTTTAAATAACGTTTTTGTTTATCATTAACTGCCATGAGTGGCGTACCTGTATTAAAATAAACGATTATATCAGGATGCATCGATGACTAAACATAAGTTTACTGTAACCGCAGCTCGCGGTATGTTGCCTTTATTAGCAAAAGAACTGGCTGATATGGGTATTACCGATACCAAACAAGAACAAGGTAATATTCGGATTACAGCAACCATTGAAGATGCATACCGCATTTGTCTTTGGTCTCGTGTCGCCATTCGAGTCTTGATGCCCATTGCAACGTTTGCAGCAGCCAGCACTGATGAGTTATACCAAGGTATTTATGCATTGCCTTGGGAAGATCATATTGATGCGCAAGGCAGTACCATCGCAGTTGATTTTAATAGCTTTCGTTCCAAAATTCATCACAGCCAATATGGCGCTCAACGTGTAAAAGATGGTGTTGTTGATCGTTTTCGAGATCAAACGCAACAGCGGCCATCCGTTGATTTGCATCAGCCGGACTTACGCATCAACGTCTATCTTAAAAATAATCAGGCGATTGTTAGTATTGATTTATCAGGTGAAAGTTTACATAAACGTGGCTATCGCATAACAACGACGGCAGCACCATTAAAAGAACATCTGGCGGCGGCAATATTACTTTCGGCAGAGTGGCCTCGTTTAGCCAAGCAAGGTTGGGGATTAATCGATCCTATGTGTGGTTCTGGAACGTTTTTGATTGAAGCAGCGATGATGGCTGCCGATATTGCACCGGGTAGTTTGCGTGATTATTTTGGCTTTTTGTATTGGAAACAACATGACAAACAAGCTTGGCAACGCCTAAAAGCGGAAGCGGAACGTCGCCGTCACAGTGGCTTGGCTCGTCTGCCTGTTATTATGGGCGGGGATGCTGATAGCAAAGCAGTTAAAGCCGCACAAGATAATATTGCAGAAGCAGGCTTAGCTGATCGAATTCAGGTTGAACAACGAGCGTTATTAGATTGGCCAGCGCTAGCAAGTAAATTACCAGCCAGCGGTATGATTGTATGTAATCCACCTTATGGTGAGCGTATGGGCAATGTTGAGGATCTTCATTATCTGTATGAAAGCCTTGGAAATATTGTTAGCGAATCTTTTCCAGGATGGCGTACAACTCTGATTACAGATAATGAAAAATTAGGTAAATTTACCGGACTAAGTTTATTTGAGCAGTTTCCTTTTGATAATGGACCAATAGCCTGTCAGGTTTTATGCTATCGAGCACCTCGACCAGTTTCAGCCAAAACACAGACTATTCAAGATGCAGTTGCACCTGAACTAACTGCGGTAACGCCTGTTGACTATGAGCTTTCTGCCAGTGCTGAATATTTTGTAAATAGAGTTAATAAAAACCTAAAACATCTTGGTAAATGGGCACGTAAAAATGGCATTGAATGTTATCGTGTTTATGATGCTGACTTACCTGATTATGCGGTAGCCATAGATTTATATGGTGACTATGTTCATGTCCAGGAATATGCACCACCTAAATCAGTTGATCCAACAAAAGCCGTACAACGCTTAAATGATGTGATGCATGTGTTACCAAAGCTACTAGATGTACCCGCGTCACATATTGTATTAAAACTACGTCAGAAACAGCGTGGCACTCAACAATACGAAGCGCAATCATCACAGAAACAACGTATAAAAGTGACAGAATCCAATCTATCATTTTGGGTGAATTTGACTGATTATCTTGATACCGGTTTATTTTTAGATCACCGAATTACACGACAAAAGATCATGCAGTTAGCGGCTGACCAAGATTTCTTGAACTTGTTTTCCTACACAGGCTCAGCAACAGTCTATGCTGCTGCCGGCAATGCCAAATCAACGACAACCGTTGATATGTCGAATACGTATTTGGATTGGGCTCGAGATAATATGGCCTTGAATGGCTTTACTGATCCGCAACATCATTTCATTCGCGCAAACTGTTTAGAGTGGTTACAGGCTGCACAACAAGAACAACAGAAATATGGTCTGATATTTCTAGACCCACCGACATTTTCAAACTCAAGCAGAATGGAAGGCGTATTTGATATACAGCGAGATCATGCCAGCTTAATCGACATGGCGACACATTTATTAACTGGTGATGGGGTTTTAATCTTTTCAACTAATCGACGTGATTTCAAGCTTGATCAACGCGCACTTGAAAATTTACAAATAAAAGATATTAGTAAAATAACCTTACCAAGCGATTTTGAGCGAAACTCTAAAATTCATTATTGCTGGCAAATCACACACTAAAGTTATGATATACCAAAGAATATCCTCATTACAATCAATATCATATATGATGTTGATTGTAATTTTATTTTTAGTTTTTATCAGTTTTTTAGCTCAATTTCATAATGCTGTCACATTAAATGAATAGTATTGCCAACATTACTTTATCAGGGAGATAAAACAATGTTGAATCAATCACAAAGCTACCAAACATTAACGCAATTTCAAAAACTGTCATCTGAATTTTCGACAGAAACAACACCGTTTGTATTAACACAAACGTATCGTGAGTGGTTAGCTGAATATCCTAATGGTTTAGAGGGTATGGTTAACGAAACTCAGACAAGCTTTGCTTTATATCCTGCCAAAGTGACTTATATGCCTTGTTAACAACTGAGTTAGTATCAAATGCGGGGAGTGGAGCACGATAGTCACCCATACGTTCAACGATTGCAGCGTAAGGAATGATGGTTGGAAGTCTGTTTTTAAGCATGGCTGGTGGATGTTGAATCATGATTCTATGCAAACTACGCCGACGATCCACCATAGTAAAAAAAGCATGTAAGCGTTTAGGTTTTAATTTGTTTTCTTTGAAAAAATCGTAGGTTTGTTCAAATGTTCGTAACGATAGATGGGTAGGAATAATTGGAATAAATAACGAATCAGCGGTATCAAATATTTGCTCGGTTAATAGAGAAAAGCTCGGTGGGCAATCTAAAATAACTAATGCATAGTTCTCACCAAACGGTTCAATTAATTTAGCAATAAGATTACGTTTACCTTGATTGCTTTGTGTTGCTAACTGCTGTTCAAAATGACGATATGAAAAGCCAGCAGGAATAATATCTAAATTGGCATAAGCAGTAGATTTCACTAAATCACCAATTGGTGTTTTGCCTGATAAAAAACGCTTCGGCTGATTCTTGTTTTTAGCTTTGCTGTCTAATAACCAACTTGTCGCACCTTGTGGATCCAAATCCCAGATCAGGGTTGGTATTCCTGAGTTAGCAGCATGCCAGGCAATATTAACTGCTGATGTAGTTTTACCTACACCGCCTTTAAGGTTAAAAAAAGCAATGGTTTCCATCTAGTCTAATAATTCGCACTTAGTTGTTCAAGTAAGGTGGTTTGAGCTGAAATCGATTCAGTCCCTTCTGGTTGTTCAACCCGTTGATAACGTCCATCTGCCGATAAACGCCATGCCTGCGTATTATCGTTACAATAAAGTGTGATATCTTCGATAATACGTTGTTTTAGTTTTTTAGTTTCGATTGGGAAACAGGCCTCGACTCGGCGTAATAAATTGCGTTTCATAAGATCAGCACTGCCAGCCCATACTTCTTGTTCACCATTATTGGCAAAATAGAACACGCGAGTGTGTTCAAGGAAGCGACCGATAATACTGCGTACCGTGATGTTATCCGATAGTCCTTCGATACCCGGTTTAAGACAGCACATGCCACGAATAATTAATTCAACTTTAACGCCCGCCATAGATGCACGGTAAAAAGCCTGAATCATTTCAGGTTCTACCAGTGAATTTACCTTGACGATGATGTGGGCTGGGTTTCCAGCCTTGGCATGTGTTATTTCACGTTCGATCAGGTTTATCAAACCTTCGTGTAGTGTAAAAGGGGCATGCAACATCTTATGCATTTTTGGGATTTTCCCCAAACTGGTCAGCTGCACAAATAAATGTGCAACATCTTCACCAAGCTGTTTGTCTGATGACAATAAACCATAGTCGGTATAGAGACGAGATGTGTTGCGATGATAATTGCCTGTTCCCAGGTGGGTGTAATGCCGTAACCTGTTGTTTTCCCGGCGTAAGACTAATAACATCTTGGCATGGGTTTTATACCCCACAATGCCATACACTACATGTACCGCTGCCTGTTGCAAGCGTGAAGCCAATTCGACATTTGCTGCCTCATCAAATCGGGCACGAAGTTCAATAACAACAGTGACTTCCTTACCCGCATGGGCCGCTGCAACCAAAGCATCAACGATTGGTGATTTCGCCCCTGTGCGATATAAGGTTTGTTTTATTGCTAATACACAGGGATCTGATGCCGCCTGTTTTAGAAAATCGATAACAGGGGTAAACGATTGATAGGGGTGATGCAGCAAAATATCCTGTTTTCGAATTGCTGCAAATACATCTGAATTTGCTGTTAAACCCGATGGTCTTCCTTGTGTGAATGGTTTAAATTTGAGATCGTGACGTTCTACTAATGAACAGACAGCTTGAATACGACTTAAGTTAACAGGTCCATTAACCAGATAAACGTTATCTCGATGCATGCCACATTGTTCTCGTAAGAACTCAACCATATCTTCAGGACAATTGTGTGCAATCTCGAGGCGAACTTCATCACCATAATTGCGTTGTGCCAACTCATCAGAAATAGCTAACAATAAGTCGCTTGTTTCTTCTGTATCAATCGCCAAATCACTATTACGTGTTACCCGAAATTGATAACAACCTTTAATTTTCATGCCATAGAATAAATCTTCTGCATAGGCGTGAATAATAGAAGATAAAAATACAAACGTGTATTCACCTTGTTTACAAAATTCTTCAGGTAATTCAATGACTCGAGGTAAGGCTCGTGGTGCTTGCAAAATCGCATAACCACGGTTACGACCGAAGGCATCTTTCCCGATCAATGAAACAATAAAATTTAAACTTTTATTAAGTAAACGAGGGAAAGGATGGGCTGAATCCAGTCCCATAGGGCTTAGAACAGGGGCAACTTCTTCGAGAAAGTAGTTACGCAACCACTCTGTTTGTTGCTCAGTCCAGCTGACGCGAGGCAGCACAGAGATACCTTGGGCATTGAGCTCAGGCAATAGGACATCATTTAATACTTGATATTGTTCCTCAACAAGCTCATGGGCACGCACATTAATCAGTTTAAGTGCTTCTTGGGCAGTGATTTGATCAGCTTCTAAATAAGGATCGCCAATTTCTACCTGTTGGATAAGGCCAGCAACACGCACCTCAAAAAATTCATCAAGATTGGTACTGGAAATACACAAGTAATTTAATCGTTCCAGCAATGGCACTTTAGTATCTAGTGCCTGTTGTAATACGCGCCAATTAAATTCCAATAAACTTAGTTCGCGGTTTAAGTATAGTTCGGGGTTATTTAGATCGATCTCTTTAGTCATGGCGCCATATTCTATAAGTGTAATGTGACAATCGTGTGTCAATGGTCTTATTGTGCCATATCTACAGCTATTCTATCGTGATGTTTGATGATAAATTTTATCAACTACCAGCGATATTTATCATAATTCTCTGGATTAGCCCAAAAACGGCTATTTAACCAATCATGTTTAGGCTGATAGCTTTCGATTGCATAGCTAAATAGTTGGTGCTCAGTTGTATTTGCAATGTGTTTCATACCCATTGCAAGAAAATCAGCCAATTGCCATCCATCATTAGTTCCTTGCGCAATTTTAGATATGACGATGATATGTGAGGCGTGATAATTACGAATCATACCTAAGAATTTAGTTGCAGTAGTTTTGGGTAACAAATCAGTAATTTCGCTGACAATAGCCAGTTCGATAGGGGGTATCTTTGCTAAGTGTTCAAGTGTGTAAGGTGTTGTCAGATGGTGTGATCTGATATCTTGGTGCTGTTTAAAGCAAGACATTGCAACTTCCCCGACCAGTAACACCGAGTTGGGATTAAATTGTTTAACCAAAGGTGAAACTAGTGTTGATAATTCAGAACAAGCAGTCATGATGGATCAGGATAAAACATTCCGTGAATTCTGGAAACATAAACGCTTAAGTCAAATGAGTGATGACGAGTGGGAAAGCTTGTGTGATGGCTGTGGTAGATGTTGTTTAAACAAGTTGGAGGATGAAGACGATGGTCGCATCTATTACACGCGCGCAGCGTGCTTGCTATTAGATATTCCAACTTGTCGTTGTACAGATTATGAAAACCGTAAAACGCGTATGCCAGATTGCCTTAAATTAAGTGTTGATAATGCACATTATTTTGATTGGCTACCAGAAACCTGTGCATATCGTCTGTTAGCTGAAGGTGAACCATTACCACAATGGCACCCACTTATTACCGGCACAACTCAATCTGTTATTGATGCAGGTATATCAGTTCGTGACCTTGCTAAACCTGAAAGCGAAGTTGAAGATTTAAGTGAAGAAGTCATTGCGTTTTCTGATGGACACAGCGACCTTATATGAAACTAAGTTAGATGAAACCTGAAGAAAGTCGGGAATTTACAGCTAGCCTAGAAAAAGCAGCTGTAACGCTATTAAAATTGGAAATATATAGAAAACCGGATGATTTGGCTCGGCGTTTTGGTTTACCACTTCCGGTTGTTCGTTATTGGTGGCGTAATACCGATCAAAAAACGCAAGCTGTTAATCAAAGCACACTATCGCCACGTGACGTTAAAGTAATTAGAAAAGCAACACAAACACTGGAAGGTTGGGAAAAAGCGAAACGTTACCGTCCTGAATGTGGCGCTCCTTTAAATAATGGTAAACGATGTAAAAACTCCGTTGCAATTCGACCACCTGAAGGCTGGGATAGAGGCGCTTTGGCTGATAGATGTCGGATGCATGGTGGTTTAGCGCGTCGCATTCGCAAACAAAAAATGCCTGATGAAACTAACGATAATGATTAATTGTGTACAATTTTCGGTATCATCCTCTTTCTTTAGCCTTGAACCAGAATTATGAACCCAGATCCCATGCTTGATGATTTCAATTTAGAATTATGCCAATTCCTGGATGCCTCACCAACACCCTTCCATGCAGTGGAAATGATGAAAGCAAAACTGATTCAGCATAACTATAAACCATTGGACGAACGTGACAACTGGGGAACACTGCCAGCAGGACGTTATTTTGTCACTCGAAATGATTCCTCGATTGTTGCATTTAATTTACCAAATCAAGACTTGGCTGAAATAGGCTTTCGTATGGTGGGGGCACATACTGATAGTCCGTGCCTTCAGGTCAAACCACAACCTGAAAAGTGCAGTCATTCCTTATGGCAGTTAGGTGTTGAAGTGTATGGTGGTGCCTTATTGAATCCGTGGTTTGATCGTGATTTATCAATGGCTGGACGCGTAAGCTACGTTGACTCAGATGATCAGATTCAACATACGTTAATCAATTTCAAAAAGCCGCTTGCTGTCATTCCGAGTTTAGCGATCCATTTGGATAGAGATGTTAATCAAAGTCGTAGCGTTAATCCGCAATTACATTTACCACCGATTATTTTTCAGGGTGTTGATGACCAAAAATTTGATTTTCGTGAATTACTGCGTGACCAGGTTTTAATTGACTATCCTGACTGTGATATCACGAAGGTACTTGACTATGAAATTAGCCTGTACGATACGCAACCGGCAGCATTAACAGGTCTAAATAAAGACTTTATCAGCAGCGCACGATTGGATAACTTATTGAGTTGTTATGTTGGTTTAAATGCGCTGATACATGATGATGAACATGTCGCAAATTTATTAATTTGCAGCGATCATGAAGAAGTCGGTAGCATGTCAACATCCGGCGCCCAAGGTTCCTTGCTAGAATCGGTTTTAATGCGATTATGTTCGGATATTGAACAACATCATCGCATGATACAGCGTTCAATTATGATTTCAGCCGATAATGCACATGCCATACACCCAAATTTTGCAGACAAACATGATGCTGAGCATGGACCGAAACTAAATCATGGTCCTGTCATTAAAACGAATGCCAATCAACGTTATGCAACAAATAGCGAAACCAGTGCCTTTTTTCGTCAACTATGCCAACAGTTAGATGTACCGGTGCAAGACTTTGTTGTACGAACTGACATGGCGTGCGGTAGTACTATTGGCCCACTGACAGCGAGCGCATTAGGCGTAAGAACACTTGATATAGGCGTGCCGACCTTTGCCATGCATTCCATTCGTGAACTAGCTGGTAGTCAAGATGCCTACTTATTAAATAAAGTATTAACCCGTTTTTATAGTAACTCTTAAATTTAAGGAACACACATGGCTGAAACAGTAGATGAATTAACGGTTGAATATCACGAAGGTGATGAAATGACCGTCAAGGAACTCGACAAAGTCGTCTTAACCAAAGGTGCATGGGCAACATTAATGTACCGATATCAAGATTTAGATCGCAAAACAGGCGAATTTGGTCCTGATAAATACACCATTCGTCGCTATCAAAAACGCAATGGTGAATATAGCCAGCGTTCGAAATTTAATATTTCGAGTAAAGATCAAGCTCAACAAATCATTGCTGCATTAAGCAAGTGGACTGATGAATAAAAGTATTATTACCAACTTAATAGCTGCCAGCCTTGTAGCAACAGGGCTGGCATTAGATACACCTTTGCGTGAACCTGTGTTATCAACGGGATTATTTGCATTAGCCGGTGGTGTCACCAATTGGTTAGCCATTCATATGCTATTTGAAAAAGTACCCGGTTTATATGGCTCTGGTGTGATTAGTGCCCGTTTTGAAGATTTTAAATTGGGCATTCATCAATTAGTAATGGAACAGTTCTTTAGCGAACAAAATCTTGAACGTTTTCTGGGCGAAATGGTGACCGAAACCAGTCAACATCATTTTGAATTTCATGATGTGATTGATCAAATAGACTTATCACCAACCTATGACAGTTTAGTTGAAACGATTATGGAATCATCATTTGGAAGTATGTTAGGTATGTTTGGTGGTGCTAGTGCCTTAACACCGTTAAAAGATCCCTTTATCGTGAAAATGAAATTGGCATTAAATGACATGGCCCATAGCGCCTCGTTTCAAGCCAGTGTTCGTAATAAACTCACAAGTACACCGACAAATCATGATATTCAGCAACAAATTGAACAGGTTGTAACTGCTCGCTTAGGTGAATTAACACCTTTGATGGTCAAAGATATTATTCAAAAAATGATTCGCGATCACCTAGGCTGGTTAGTCGTCTGGGGCGGTGTATTGGGTGGTGCCATTGGACTTATTACAAGCCAATTGCCGCTATGACTTAAGATTTATAATAGATGTTAGATTAGGTGTCTACGCTATCTCATTGATTTAGAATAGCCTAGTTGTATTTCACTATGCTATAGTCGCTATCGTGACATTAACTATGAAGACTAGGCTTCGTAATCAGGCTACGAGAATTAACTGAATGACAATAAATCAACGTGACTATGAGCGAATTGCCCATCGAGCCAATATTCGTGTCTTAACATCGCCTGAAACGGAGGTGGTTCTCGAAATGCGTGATTTTTCGGAAACAGGTATGTTCCTGTTTTGTACCGATGAAGTTACCGTTGAACTTGGAAACAGGGTTGAAGTTCAAACATTAGAAATTGACGATGCACCAATCTTATTATCTGAAGTTGTCAGAGTAGAGCCAAACATAGGCTTTGCCCTTAAGTTTCTTTTCTAGATATAATTTTAATAGGCACTAAAAAGTGACGTTATCGACGGCTTATATTGCTCTGCTAATTCAATGGTTACCAGAACCTGATCAGTAAATTCCTGATGTGTTATCTTTCCTTGATATTTCGCGAGATGGTATTCCAATAACTGTAATTGTGAATAGTCAATGGTCATTTTGAATGTAGCCATTTTGACCCAAGGTTGCAAATTGGCAGACTCAATAGCCATTTTAGCTGCTGTACCATAGGCTCTGGCCAAACCACCTGTACCTAGTTTTACACCACCAAAATAACGAACGACACCAACAACAGCATTGATAATGTTACCACCTTCCAGTGGGGCTAATATGGGTCTTCCAGCCGTACCAGAAGGCTCGCCAGCATCATGACAACGTTCATTAATAAACCCATCTGGCTGCCTGATCCGCCATGCAAATGCAAGATGGTTAGCATTTGCATGTAGTGATGCTAGTTGTTGTAACTTATCCAAGGCTTCACGCTCATTATGGCAAGGCATAATTGAGCCAATAAAAAGCGATTTCTTGATTTCATATTCAACGGTATAGTCTTGTGAAATCGTAAAAATATCGGTTGTCATTAGCTATTACTAATCGAAAAAATTGAAGCGAAATGTAACATACCTGCCAAGACAAGATAATATTTTCCGACACTAATTGCTAACAAACGATGGATTGATATTACGTGATGATCTGCTTATGTTTATATCAATCATGGTGGCAAATCAATCTCACGATTACTCGGTAAATGCTGGGTTATTTGACTTGATACCGACTACCGGATACAACATAGCCTTTACCGTGACTGTCATAACACATAGTGCCGCCAATTTTTTGAGATTGACCATATTCATCGACAGTTGTTTTAAACACGTCATGGCAGGGTTTGTTATAAGTCGAACCGTTATTGTAGCTATTATATTGATTTGTATTGTATCGAGGATACGAATATTTCTGGTAGCCATACGAATTATGGTGACCATAGTTATAATAATTTCCAGAATAACTATGACGTCCATAACCATAGTGGCCACCATAACTACGATGACTATAACCGGCGCTGTAATGTCTGTTATGACCGTTATATCCATAACCAAATGAATAGCCACCAGCGTATGCCGGAACAGCAAGGGTAGCAAGCAGGATATAACTACTGATGGTGAGGATTATATTTCTTGTAAATGATGTCATGATAATAGACCCCCGATATTGTGTGTATTGGCTCGAGCTGAGACCTGAATAGAGCCGATTGAACTAACTGAATTTTTATGTCCAGCGGTATTTACTATAACGACAGTATAAAAACTAAAAAGTTACAAATAACGTATGTGTTTGTCCCAGATATGAAGCCAAGTGACTTGAAGATGCACACTACTTTTACCGTTCGTGATCGACGGCATGGATGCAGGAGGTAAAGCAGTTACTGAGAGTTTGTCGAACTATGAGCCTAAGCAACCTAACCCTTCGGCTCTTCGATGAGCTCAGAGCGAACAGAAGTTTTTAGCACTATCTGAAAATTCATTGTTCACGGGGATAAACCGATGGGGATGGATGTGATAGCAACCGATCCCCATTGTGCTTCTAACGTATGACATTTATTCCAAAATAGGACTATTATCTGGCTAGAACACCACGGAAAAACGAATTATTCCGTTCGTGAGTATCTATATAACGCGAATAATCAACGTGACTGCTGGCGTTAATCGCTATGTTGGCTTTAACACCTTGAATGGCGAGTACAGATGCAGATAATGAATTATATTTTTGATTTTCGTGAGAGTAAAAAGCCGCAGCTTGTCTCGTTTTATTGGATTTGATATCAGCTGCCTCGGCCGCGATCACAGATTCACGTATAGCTTCAGAAACAGAATTATTAAACATATGGTTAATGGGATTAGCCAAAACGATGTTTGATAATGTAAGAAGTGGTACTAGGACCATTACTAATTTTTTCATTGTGATTCCCCTTTGCCCAATATCTAAGAAACAGGCTTATGTTGTAATGACAATATGTCAGGTCGAAAGTTACAAATATAATTGGGGACTTGGCAATTGAACTGTTTTCTTGGGCAATTTAAGGGCATTTGTTTATAGCTGCGTGTTATTGAAAACATCAAATATCGCTTCTTTCTGATATTATCAAAGCTTAATAGCAACAATCTGACAGGTTTTTATATAGTGGATAAAGAACAACAACACAGCCGTGGCATCTATTTATTACCTAATTTATTTACGACAGCAGGATTATTTGCCGGGTTTTACGCGATTGTAGCGGGTATTCGCGGTGAGTTTGAAGTTGCCGCTGCCGCGATTTTTATTGCAATGATAATGGATGGCCTTGATGGTCGCATTGCACGTATGACCAATACACAAAGTGCGTTTGGTGCAGAGTACGATAGTTTGGCTGATATGGTGTCATTTGGACTCGCACCTGCATTAGTTATCTTCCAATGGTCATTATTTGACATGGGCAAGTTTGGTTGGATGGTTGCCTTCATTTATGCGGCATGTGCCGCACTTAGGCTGGCGCGTTTTAATACTCAGATCGGCATTATTGATAAACGTTTTTTTCAGGGTCTACCCAGTCCCGCTGCAGCAGCGACTTTGGCCGGTTGGGTATGGGTTGGGGCCAATAACGACTTTGATCCTTCAACAATGGCAATCATATCATTACCTTTAACCCTTGCTTGTGGTCTATTAATGGTCAGTACAGTGCGTTACCACAGTTTTAAGGAATTAGATCTTAAGGGCAAGGTTCCATTTATTGTAATGTTAGTGTTAGTGCTGATTTTTGCACTGGTCGCGATTGATCCTCCCATTGTTTTATTTACTATTTTTGCAGTATATGCGTTATCGGGTCCTGTTTTTACATTAAGAAAATTACGTCAACATCGATCAGAGCGTAATCCAAATCAATCTGATACATAAAATATGTACACATAATCTGACATATCCTCGCAACACCGCCTAGCCACAAGGTATCCAATCGCTTTACGGTAGCAAGGGCTTTGGCTATGAAAGATAAATAGATCCTAGTCAATTTATATTGGAAAAAACACGCTTTCAGCTTAAAATTACCTGTATGAATACACAAGTAATTATTAAGGAAATGTATGTTGATATGACGTTTTCTGCTTTATTGTCGTTGCTATAACCTAGATGTGTTCCTATCTTCTAGTCTAAATCAGTTATGATTCAGAGTACTATAATTTTTAAACTACAGTCTGCATCAATGGAGCAGGAAAATGAGTGATAAGTTAATAATATTTGATACAACATTACGTGATGGTGAGCAAAGCCCCGGCGCATCAATGACTAAAGATGAAAAGGTGCGTATTGCTAAATCACTTGAGCGGATGCGAGTTGATATTATCGAAGCAGGTTTCCCTATAGCAAGCATTGGCGATTTTGAAGCGGTACAGGCTGTCGCAAATGCAGTAAAGGATAGTCGTATTTGTGGTTTGGCACGCGCCTTGGATAACGATATCGACCGAGCGGGTGAAGCATTAAAAAATGCTAATGCGTCGCGTATTCATACCTTTATCGCAACGTCACCTATACATATGAAAATGAAACTTCGTATGGATCCTGAACAGGTTATTGAAAATGCAGTGAAAGCGGTTCAACGTGCTCGTCGTTACACGGATGATGTTGAGTTTTCTCCTGAAGATGCCGGACGTAGCGAACCAGACTTTTTGTGCCGGATTCTTGAAGCAGTTATTGATGCCGGTGCAAGCACCTTAAATATCCCCGATACCGTTGGTTATAATTTGCCTCATCAGTTTGGCCAGTTGATTTATGACTTGCGCTCACGTATTCCAAATGCCGATAAAGCTATTTTTTCAGTACATTGTCATAATGATTTGGGATTAGCGGTGGCTAACTCATTATCCGCTGTTTTGAATGGTGCTCGTCAGGTCGAATGTACGATTAATGGTTTGGGTGAACGTGCCGGTAATGCTGCATTAGAAGAAGTGGTTATGGCTGTGCGTACCCGTCAAGATATGTTCAGTTGTGACACTACCATTGATACGACTCAAATAGTAGCCGCATCACGTTTGGTGTCAGGCATTACTGGTTTTGCAGTGCAGCCCAATAAGGCGATTGTTGGCGCTAATTCATTTGCTCATGAGTCTGGTATTCATCAGGATGGCGTGCTAAAAAGTCGTGAAACATATGAAATTATGCGTGCAGAGGATGTCGGTTGGAATACCAATCGTATGGTGCTGGGTAAGCATTCAGGTCGCAATGCCTTTCGTACACGTTTAGAAGAATTGGACATTACCTTTGAATCTGAAACCGATCTCAATGAAGCGTTTAGACGATTTAAAGAATTAGCTGATAAAAAACATGAAGTATTTGATGAAGACCTGCAAGCTTTAGTGAGCGATACTATTACGCCTGAAAATGAACGCGTGCGCTTAATTTCGTTAAAAGTATGTAGTGAAACAGGTGAGACTCCGGTTGCGTCATTAACGTTGTCGGTAGATGAGCAAGAAAGTCATGTACAAATGGCAGGAAGTGGCCCGGTCGATGCGGCATACAAAGCCATTGAAGCCATCGTAGCAAGTGGTACCGAGCTTCAATTGTATTCGGTCAACAATATTACCAGTGGCACTGATGCTCAAGGTGAAGTTAATGTTCGGCTCGAAAAGGGTGGACGTATTGTCAGTGGACAAGGTGCAGATACCGATATTGTTATTGCTTCGGTCAAAGCCTATATCAACGCGCTTAATAAAATTTTAGTACCCATTGTTCGTGCGCATCCACAAGTGTAATGCAGCTTAATTCCAGTCAGTTATCAATACTTGAGGAGATCGGCATTCCTGTATGGGAATTACGTCCGCAAAACGTTGAGCCAAGGCCACAACAACGCGAGATCTTAACGGCTGAGACTAAAATACAATGCCAGCAATCATGGATTGTTGTCGTAGATAAAATTGAAGACAACTCAGCAAAACAGTCTCTACTTTATGCCATGTTGAAGGCCATTAACGTGTCATATGATGACGTTGCTGTTATTACCAGTAATGATTATCTGATGTTAGATCTAGATTCGACAAACAACAAAATAGTGTTGGTTTTAGGTAGTGCCGCGCTCAGTTATATCGACGGAATATCAGAGACGTTAGAACAGTGTCGTGGCAAAATACATCAGGTTGATATTGATACTGTCGTATCGTATGGACTCGATCAGCTATTGAATGATCCAAATAAAAAAGCTGTAGTCTGGCAAGACTTGCTATTTGCCAAAAGGCATTATCAACAGTTGGTGACAATTTAGTGCAAGCAAGACACATGTTAGAAAGTGATATTGCTGAAGTCACTAATATTGAGCAACAAGCTAACATGTTTCCCTGGTCACGCAAGCATTTTGAAAGTAGTCTAAAAGCCGGGCATCAAGCATGGGTGTTTTGTAATGATCAAAATCAGATATTGGGTTTCACTATTGTCCAGCAAATTTTAGATGAAACTCATCTATTAAATATTTGTGTCAAACCAACAGTTCAAGGCAAGGGCTATGGTCGAGAAATACTTAATTATGTGATTGAGTTTTCGAATTCGATTTCATCCAATATCATTTTATTAGAAGTGAGACAAACTAACCTTAGGGCTCAGCAACTCTATTTAAACTCTGGCTTTAATGAAATAGCAGTACGTAAAAATTATTATCCGTCTGACAATGGTTGTGAAGATGCCATTTTAATGGGGATGGATCTTAGTCTAATGTCACTATTTGCTTCTGAATAATCACTATTTAGCCTTGCATTGAACGCATAGCTCGCTTAGACTAACCGACTTAAATACTCGGTTATTTTTTGTTTTACCTCTAGGAGATTTACCATGGCTTTTGAATTGCCACCACTACCATATGCAGATAATGCTTTAGAACCTACTATCTCTGCTGAAACAATAAGTTATCATTATGGTAAACACCATCAAACATACGTGACAAACTTAAATAATTTAGTCCCTGGTACTGAATTTGAAGGTTTGTCATTAGAACAAATTATCGTTAAAGCATCCGGTGGAATCTTTAATAATGCTGCGCAGATTTGGAATCACAGCTTTTATTGGAATTGTTTAACTCCGAATGGCAAAGATGCAGTTTCAGGTGAGCTTGCTGCTGCTATTGATGTTGCTTTTGGTTCATTTGATGAGTTCAAAGCAAAATTTGCTACATCTGCCGCAACTAACTTTGGCTCTGGTTGGACATGGTTAGTTAAAAATACAGACGGTAGTCTAGAAATCGTTAACACAAGCAATGCTGGTTGCCCATTAACATCGGGTCAAACACCACTGTTAACATGTGATGTGTGGGAACATGCGTATTACATTGATTTCCGTAATGCTCGTCCAAAATATGTTGAAGCTTTCTGGACTTTAGTAAACTGGGATTTTGTTGCAGCAAATTTTGCATAAACTAAATTAGCTGGTTTATAAGCAAATTTTGCTTATAAACTGATAACGCTATAAAATGCACGGTTTTTGATTATGGCAGTTTCGAAAGAAACTGCCATTTTTCGTTGTAGACACTTAACTCAAACGTCGGAATAGTATTAAGATCTGGGTGTCGTGGAGTATATGGATTTGTAGTATGTCAGACACAGTAATGCCAACATATGGTCGTCAAGATATCGCTTTTGTTTCAGGGCAAGGTGCCTGGCTAACCGATGCACAAGGTAAACAGTACTTAGATGCGCTAAGTGGTGTCGCTGTATGCGGTTTGGGGCATGCCCACCCTAAAATTGCCGAAGCAATTTCTGAACAGGCACACACTTTGATTCATACTTCTAACGTATACAATATTCCCTTGCAATCACAATTAGCAGACAAACTTTGCCAATTATCCGGCATGGAACAAGCGTTCTTTTGCAACTCGGGTGCTGAAGCAAACGAAGCTGCAATCAAAATAGCGCGTAAGTATGGGCATACTAAAGGTATTGATAAACCCGTTATCATTGTAATGGATGGCAGTTTTCATGGCCGCACTATGGCCACTTTGACTGCAACCGGCAATCCAAAGGTTCATGCTGGTTTTGAACCGCTAGTACAAGGCTTTGTTCGTGTTCCTTATAACGATTTTGATGCATTGCGGATGGCGATTAGTCACTGGCCAGAAGCGGTAGCCGTTATGTTGGAGCCTGTGCAGGGCGAGGGTGGTATCAAAGTTCCCGATATTGATTATTTAAATCAAGTACGCACTTTATGTACTCAGTGTAAATTGTTGATGATGCTTGATGAAGTACAAACAGGTATTGGACGTACAGGCGAATGGTTTGCGTTTCAACATGCTGAAAGTGTTATTCCTGACGTAATGATGCTGGCAAAAGGCCTTGGTAATGGCATGCCGATTGGTGCATGTCTAGTTTCAGGTCTTGCTGTCGGAATTATGCTGCCTGGTAATCATGGTTCTACCTTTGGTGGTAATCCGCTTGCCTGTCGTGCAGCGTTGACTGTGTTAGACATTATCGAATCAACAGACGTGATGCAGAATGTTAAAACTTTAAATACTAAAATAATAGAGGGTTTCGAACAACAGCTTTCAAACTGCAAAGGTGTTAAGGCGATAAGAGCAGCAGGATTTATGTTTGGGATTGAACTTACTATGCCGTGTAGCGACTTGGTTAAGCTCGCGCTTGATAAGGGTATTTTGATCAATGTAACTGCCGATAAAGTTATCAGGTTGCTACCACCACTGATTATTAATGCTGATGAAGCCCAGCAAATCGTCGACAATGTCAGTCAATTAGTACTTGAGTTTGTCGCATCACACGCTATTGAGAGTGTTGCATAATGAGACATTTTTTAACTTTAAAAGATCTAACGCCATTTGAATTAAAAGCATTGATAACACGTGCAATCGAGTTAAAACGTATGCACACTGCTGGCGAACTCTATGAACCGCTAAAAAACAAAGTTCTTGCGATGATATTTGAAAAATCATCAACGCGTACCAGAGTTTCATTTGAATCAGCAATGATTCAATTTGGTGGTAGTTCTATCTTTTTGTCGCCTAATGATACTCAGCTAGGACGTGGTGAACCGATTGCCGATTCAGCACGTGTTATTTCGAGCATGGTTGATGCCATCATGATTCGTACATTCGAGCATGAAAAAGTCGAAACCTTGGCAAAATATTCATCTGTACCCGTAATTAATGCACTGACCGATGATTATCATCCGTGCCAACTACTTGCAGATATGCAGACTTATCAAGAGCATCGGGGTTCGATTGAAGGTAAAACCGTTGTATGGGTAGGTGATGGTAATAATATGTGCCATTCATATATCAATGCAGCACAGCAATTTGGTTTTAAATTAAATATCGCGACCCCTGTCGGTTATGAACCTAATGCTGATATTGTTGCTTCAGTCGATGCCGAAATTAACCTGTTCAATGATGTGAATACTGCTGTATCTGGTGCAGATTTAATTGTGACAGATGTCTGGGCAAGCATGGGACAAGAAGAAGAGCAGCGTAAACGCGAACAAGCGTTTGCAGTATTCCAGGTTAATCAAGATGTCATGAATTTAGCCAATAAAGATGCACTGTTCATGCATTGCTTGCCTGCTCATCGTGGTGAAGAAGTGTCAGCAGAGCTTATTGATGGACCGCAAAGCGTAGTTTGGGATGAAGCTGAAAATAGACTTCATGCTCAAAAAGCATTATTAGAATTTTTATGTAAGACGCTTAACTAAGCTGTAATTTTAATTGTTCCAGCCGTTCGATTGTTCCAATATCAGACCACTGTCCTGGGTAGTAAATAGCTTTCGCTGCTTGTGCTCCTATTGCCTGTAGTAATACAGGCTTCAATGCAAGACGTTGTGGTTCATAGCTGTTAAATAAGGCCGGGTGATAAATCCCTATACCACTATAGGTATATTTAGTATCACCATTTATTGCCAGATGTCCTGATTCTGTTAAAGCAAAGTCGCCACTAGGGTTATGACCAGGGTTTGCAACCATAACCAACTGACATAATGTATCTAGCTCTAAATTTGAATTGATTAGCCGTTCGAATGAAAAGTCAGTCCAAATATCACCATTTACAATTAGAAATGGTTCATTGCCGAGCAGTGGTAATGCCTTGATGATGCCTCCAGCCGTTTCTAAACCACCTTCAGGTTCAGGTGAATAGCGTAATGTTGCACCGTAGCGTTCACCATCACCAAGCACGGATGGAAACTGCTCTCCAAGATGAGCATAATTAATAATAATATCGGCAATGCCAGCTTTAACTAAGTCTTGGATCAGGTATTCAATTAAGCGGTACTTACCCGCTTGCAATAAGGGTTTGGGTGTGTGATCGGTAAGCGGTCTTAAACGTTCGCCACGACCTGCAGCTAAAATCATCGCTTTCATAACTTTGTTTCAAGTTGAGGTAGTTGCACAAGGAACCGTGACAGTTCATTTAGCTCAGGATATTGACTTGCTACGTGCTTAACGTAATGCAATGTTAGTGGTAAATCATTCATATAATTAGTTTTACCATCACGATAGTTCAGTCGGCAAAAAATACCCAGTACTTTCAAATGGCGTTGTATTCCCATCAAATCAAACCAGCGTTTAAATTGCTCAAAACTACTATTAGCTAACAGCGCTTTTGTTTGTGCTTGCTGATAATAATACTGCAACCATTGCTCTATACGCTCTTGCGGCCATGCGATATAACAGTCACGTAATAGTGATACAAGATCGTAGGTAATTGGTCCAATCACAGCATCCTGAAAATCAATAATGCCTGCGGAACCATCATTACAGATCATTAAGTTACGTGAATGATAATCTCGGTGCACAATAACCTGTGGTTGTTCAAGGGCATTGCTAATCAATAATTGATAAATCGATTCAATAAAGTCAGGTGACTGTATTGCCATATGTTGTTGAAGAAACCACTCTGGAAATAAAGCCATTTCCTGTTGGAGGCAGGCTGAGTCATAAAGCGGTAAATCACTATTGTCACCAGGTGTTAGCTGAATGTCTATCAGGCTATCAATTGCCTTGCGATAAAGCCCATCAGATGATTGTTCATTAAGTTGTTGTAGATAGGGCGTGTTGCCAAAATCAGTTAACAGAAGAAAGCCTTGTTGTTTATCCTGTGCGAAAATTTTGGGGACGTTAATTCCAGATGAATATAACAACGAAGCGATGTGTACAAATGATGTTGTATCTTCTAAATCGGGCGGGGCATCCATAACAATCCATGACTGTTGATTTTGTATCACTCTAAAATAACGGCGAAAACTGGCATCACTTGAAGCAGGTGATAATTCAAAAACAGGTGAAGGTAAGACGGATTTTAACCAGTTTTGAATACTAATTTGGCGATGGTCTTGTGACATATTGAGTCTATTATTTTACTTTAAGTTATATGATTTAGTTTTTGATAAATATGAATTATCTTATTTTATGTGTGTTATCGGTTCTGAAATTTCGTTGATGCAGTGTATAGTATCTGTTTTTGTTGGGATATTATCTAACAATTCACGGTCACACTATGGCTGTTTTTGAACACGGCATAAAATAATATATAAATTCGGAGCTGAAATGAAAAAAATACTAATGTTAGTTGCCTTAACGACATCGTTATCTGCCGTTGCAGAAGAAAGCTTGATTACACCGGCTGATATGTCAGATGATGCACAACACAAAATGTTCGAAATTAGTATGGACTATAATAAATGCATGATGCAATCGCGTCTTGATGCAAGTGCTCAACAGCGCCAAGTTCAAGAAGCCGCAAATGAAATTTTAAATAAGTGTGAAACACACTTAGATGAACTCAATGAATTACTAACAGCTAATAATGTGAATCATGATCTTGTCGTTGGCATGACTAAAAAGTTACGTTCACGTGGTGCGCGTGAGTTAATGACTAAAAGCATGAATAATATGGCTGCACAAGCTTCAGCGGTTATTAACGCTGAAAAGATTAAAGCAGAAGAAGCACAGCAGTAATAAATTAGTAATTGTTAGGCTGAAGGATATCGATTCCTTCAGCCTTTAGCATTTCTGTTAAACGGATAAGTGGTAAACCAATAAGCGTATTAGGATCATCTCCTTGTAGCTTATTAAATAAACTAATACCAAAACCTTCCGATTTGAAACTACCAGCACATTGATACGGTTGTTCCTTGTTAAGGTAAAACTCAATTTGTTCTGGCGTTAATTGTTTAAATTCAACGCTGTACATCTCAACACTAGAGTGAATGTTACCAGTCTGACTATTCATTAAAACTAAACCCGTTAGAAAGATCACTGTTTTACCTGATGCTGCCATTAATTGTTTTAATGCATTTTGGTGATCGCCAGGTTTGCCTAAAATCGTATTGTCTAATAGTGCTACCTGATCTGAAGCAATAATTAATGCGTTAGGGTAACGACCAGCTATTGCGTGTGCTTTTTGTTCAGACAAGCGTTTCACTAAGTCCGCTGCATGCTCATTTTCTAATGGCTGTTCATCAATGTCTGGCGAGGCCGTTTCAAAAGGCAGACCGAGTTTCGATAGAAGTTCAGCTCGAAAGGGGGAGCTGGATCCTAAAATAAGTTGTTGCATGAATAATGTCTTGTTAGGTTATGACGGTTGGTTCAGTTCGACCAGTACGTTCTGTTATTTGGGCCAACTCATTAATTAAGTCAATCAATGGTTTAAGTGTTTTTTGCGTATCTTGATCTAGTTTAGATTTATCATTTTCATAACTTTCAATATAAACACGTAAGGTGGCACCTTCTGTGCCTGTGCCCGATAGTCGTACTACAATACGTGCGCCATCATCAAATCCAATTCGTAGGCCTTGATTAGAAGAAACACTATTATCGACTGGGTCTTTATAACTGAAGTTATCGGCATAAGCCACTGTTCTTCCTGCTAATTGTTGCCCAACTAGAGAAGACAGTTGAGCTTCTAAATCAGACATTAATTGTTTGGCAATATCACTGGAAATAGCTTCATAATCATGACGGGTATAGTAATTACGGCCGAATTCCTGCCAGTGTAGTTCAACAATTTGAGCAACAGATAGTTGTCTTTTAGCTAAAATATTGAGCCAAAATAATACTGCCCATAAGCCATCTTTTTCACGGATGTGGTTTGAACCTGTACCGAAGCTTTCTTCGCCACATAATGTTGCTTTGTTTGCGTCGAGCAAATTGCCAAAAAACTTCCAGCCTGTTGGTGTTTCATGACAGTCAATACCCAGTTTCTGTGCAACGCGATCCGGAGCCTGGCTTGTTGGCATAGAACGAGCAATGCCGCTTAAACCTGATTGGTAAGCTGGTACCAAATGAGCATTGGCGGCAAGAATGGCTAGACTATCAGATGGTGTGACAAAGAAATTAGCACCTAAGATCATATTTCTATCACCATCACCATCTGAAGCAGCTCCAAATACAGGTGGATTTGAACCGAACATTTCCGCGACTAATTGTTCAGCATAAGTAAGGTTTGGATCAGGGTGGCCATCACCAAAATCAGTTAACGGAATGCCATTGATAACGGTTCCGACAGGGGCACCGAGTTGATCTTCTAAAATAGTTTTAGCATAAGGGCCGGTAATGGCATGCATCGCATCGAACCGCATTTGGAATGATTCACTGCTTAATAGGGTTTTAATTGATTCAAAATCGAATAGATCTGCCATTAATTCAGCATAATCAGCAACTGGATCAATAATGTCGATGCTCATGTTAGCAAGTTGTTGGCAACCAATAATGTCAAGATTTACATCTGATTCATCAATAATTCGGTATTCGGTAATTGACTGTGAATTTTTGAAAATAGCTTCCGTAATCGCTTCAGGTGCGGGACCGCCGTTATTGATATTGTATTTGATGCCAAAATCGCCATTAGGGCCAGCAGGATTGTGACTGGCAGATAAAATAATGCCACCAAATGCGCTATATTTGCGAATCACACAGGATGCTGCTGGTGTTGACAGTAAGCCATTTTTCCCCACGATGGCACGGCTGAAACCATTGGCTGCGGCCATTTTGAGAATAATCTGAATGGCCTGTTCATTATAAAAGCGACCATCGCCACCAACAACAAGCGTCTGGCCATTAATATTATCAAGAGAATTGAACGTTGATTGAACAAAATTTTCCAGATAATGAGCTTGTTGAAAAACACCAACTTTTTTGCGTAATCCTGATGTGCCAGGACGTTGATCGTTAAAAGGCGTAGTAGCAATGGTGACGACCGACATGATGATTCCTTATTGTTTTAGTATGAACGAACGAATTTAGTTGGTAATATTTAAACACTTTAATCAGGCTAATATACCGATATGATGGCAAGCTCTCAACAATCTGACAGTGCTCGTTTGATGCGATTAGCAACCTATGCTTCTGTTACTACAGCACTTATCTTAATTTTAGCTAAGATGATTGCCTGGTTTATCACTGATTCCGTGAGTATTCTTGCGACGTTGATAGATTCAAGTCTTGATGTTTTAGCATCGATCGTGAATTTGATTGCCGTAAGACATGCGTTACAACCGGCAGATAAAGAGCATCGTTTTGGTCACGGCAAGGCTGAAGCTTTGGCAGGTATGGGCCAGGCTATGTTCATTGCTGGTTCAGCAGGTTTGTTGCTGTTACAGGCTGTTGGACGAATGATTCATCCTCAAGATGGCTTAAAAGGTATGGAAATTGGTGTCGGTGTCATGCTTTTTTCTATGGTTACGACATTGGCTCTAATAACATTTCAGAAATATGTCATTAAACATACAAACTCGACAGCGATAAAAGCGGATGCATTGCATTACAAAACCGATTTATTAGTTAATGGTAGTGTCATTGTGGCTTTGTTCTTGACCTATTATGGTTGGGGATATTTTGATGCCCTATTTGCAATAGGAATTGCTATTTTCATTCTTTACAGTGCATGGGAGATTATTCAGGAGGCTATTAACCTGCTGATGGATCATGAATTGCCAGACGAACAAAGAGAGCAAATTCGTCAAATTGTATTACAACATCCAGAAACACTTGGTTTTCATGATTTGAGAACCCGTCGTTCGGGTAATATTGTGTTTATTCAGTTACATCTTGAATTAGATGCAAGACTGACATTGTCGGTGGCACATGCCATAGCAGATCAAGTTGAAAAGCAACTTGAAACATTATTTCCTGAAGCTGAAGTCATCATTCATGAAGATCCAGTACAAGTAAGATCGATTTAATTTTATGTGATCTCGCTCACATTAATTGTTTTATCTCGTATAATTACCTTTAAATAAATTTTGTGAGTAATAATCATTTTGTCCGTTGAGCTTTTATCTGTCGCCATTTCTGTTGCTGTTATCGTATTACTGTTATTAATTGTAGTTGTTATACGAAGAAAACGTAGATATAGTTCAACGAGACATTTAACGAGTATATTGCAACCCTATATTCGAGATGAAATTACGCATTTTATTATTCCTGATGGAATTGGGGGCTTAATTGAAATCGAATATTTGGCACAAATGGATCAAGGCTTATTATTGATAGAAACCTATCCTATTTCTGGTAACCTGTTTGGAGCCGAAAATATCGATTTGTGGACACAAATAGTTGATGGCAGAAGTTACAAGTTTTCCAATCCTTTACGTCATATCAGAGCATCTCGCCAAGCAATTAAGTCAATCTTGCCCAATATTCCGATTTTTTGCCGTGTTGTATTTACTGCGGATTCGTTGTTCCCGAAAGGAAAACCTGAAGAGGTTTCTTTATTAAAAAATCTTGCTGAAGATTTATCTAAAATTAAAGATGCGCCGGCAATTGTGAATCGAACGCAAGCTGGCTGGGATAGCTTATTAAGAATTGCACGTAAAGATGGCCAAGCAGTACAAAGAGGAGCTGGAGTAGATGGCTAATAAGAAATTAGTGGTAGCAATCTCTTCAAGTGCACTGTTTGATCTTGCAGAAAGTCATCGTATCTATCTTGAACAAGGTACGCAGGCTTATTGTCAATTTCAGATTGAAAATGAAGATATACCCTTGGAACCTGGTGCAGCCTATTCGTTAGTGAAGAAATTGCTGGCACTAAACAGCGATATTCAGCACGTCGAAATTATTCTGCTTTCACGCAATAGTTCTGATACCGGTTTACGAATATTCAATTCAATTCAACACCACAATTTAGCGATAACACGCGCGGTATTTACGTCTGGATCAAGTCCATATTGCTACGTTGCCCCATTTGGTGCCAACTTATTTTTATCTACCAGTCCTGAAGATGTCCGAAAAGCACTTGACGCAGGCATTGCCGCAGCTACTATTTTGCCATCGAATTTCAGAAAAGATAACGACGATGAACAACTGCGGCTGGCATTTGATGGTGATGCTGTCCTCTTTTCAGACGAATCTGAACAGATTTATAAAGAAAAAGGCCTACAAGCTTTTACAGACAACGAACGTCAAACAGCAAAAAGTCCATTATCAGGCGGACCTTTTAAAGACTTTTTAATAGCCTTAAATCATCTCCAAACAGAATTTGGTGAGACAGATACGCCTATCAGAACAGCGTTAGTCACCGCTCGTTCTGCACCAGCACATGAACGCGTGATCCGTACCCTACGTGCCTGGGGTATTCGTATTGATGAGGCGATTTTCCTTGGGGGAATGGATAAAGGACCTTTTTTGAAATCATTTGGCGCCGATATTTTCTTTGATGATCAACAAGGGCATTGTGATTCGGCACGTGAACACGTGGCTACTGGGCATGTTCCACATGGCATCGCAAATGCACAACAGGGAGAAGAATCTTGACTGGTCACGTTAATTCAAGTGTTGAGAATTGGATACAAGATTTGAATGATGACAAAATGCCCGGTTTTGCTGGTACAGTCACAGATGTAACCCATGCAGTAAATAGTGATAGCACGTCGGCAGTAGATGTAGCACAAGCTATTTTGCGGGATCCTGCATTAACAACGCGCTTGTTAAAAATGGTTAATAGCTTTTTTTATAATCCATCTTCACAAGAAATTAGCACCGTATCTCGTGCGGTAATGGTCTTGGGTTTTGATCAAGTTCGCGCCTTAGCCTTATCTTTAGTGTTAATTGATTCGTTGAGTGATGGTCAGCAGCGCGACAAATTAACATCTGAGATTGCTTTATCCTTTCATGCAGCAGTTCAGGCACAAGAGCTGGCTCGTAAAACAAAATGTAAATCACCTGAAAATATCTTTGTTGCTACCTTGTTGTCACGATTAGGTAATATGGCTTTCTGGGCGTTTGCAGATGATAAAGCACAAGCATTACTTGACCTTGTAAACTCAGGTGACATGACAGAGCAAGAAGCTGAAAACAAGGTGTTAGGTTTTTCATTAAAGGACTTAACCCGAGGACTAAGTAAATCATGGTCTTTGGGTGAGTTATTAGATAATGCTTTGAGCGATAAAAAGAGTAATGACCCTCGTTTGGATGTTATTGAAATGGGGCAGCTCATTGCAGAGTCTACCGTATCAGGTTGGGACAGTGAACAAGCAAAACTGGCGATAGAGAAGGTGTCTGATAAACTTAATCTTACAATCGATAGTGTTAAAGAAATGGTGCATACCAACGCTAAAAATGCAAAGAAGGTAACCAGGCTTTACGGTATAACCAAAGCAAGTAATAGAATTCCTCAGCCAAACAAACCATTGGTCGAAATAGAAGAAAATCAATCTCAAACCAAAGCGATAACTCAAGATGTGATAGTTGCGGCTGAATCGACAGAAAGTGAATCTGGTTTAGACGTAGTTCAGGATAGTATTAAACAACAAAAGGTAATACATCCAGAACCAGACTCACATATTCAAATGACTATCTTAGGTGATATTTCCAGAGCAATAGAAGAAAAACCGAGCATCAATGTCATATTGGAGATGGTGTTAGAAGGGCTTTACCGTGGGGTTGGTATGGATCGTTCCTTATTTGCAGTCATCTCAAAAGATCATAAAAAACTTACATGCAAATATGCTGTTGGTGCGGATAGTGAACGTTTAATTAATGACTTCACAATTGATATTAGTAGTCCTAAAAATATATTCAATCAGGTTATTAAATCAAAAAAAGCAGCACATATACCTGCTGATCCAAAGCAACTCACAGGCACATTGACACGAGTAGTACTAGAACAATTAGGTGCGCCTCCTTATTTAGTGATGCCAACTATCGTAAAAGGCAAGGTGATCGGTATGTACATGGCAGATCGAAATCTAAGTAAACGTGACGTAAAACAAGAAGATTTCGTTGCATTTCAACAGTTTTGCCAACAGGCTAATATGGGATTAACTTTTTTAACAACACAAGGCTAGTTTTCTTTGTGATCTATGTTTATAATGGCCAGCTTAATTTGGAAGCATAGCTGTCTAAACAACAAAATATGCGAGAGTGGCGGAATTGGTAGACGCGCTGGATTTAGGTTCCAGTGGGGTAACCTGTGAGAGTTCGAGTCTCTCCTCTCGTACCATCTCTATAAAGGTTGGTGGCTTCAAGCCACCAATACTTTAACTCCCGATTTGAGGTAAAGAATGCAAGTTACTGTAGAAAATGTTAGCGAACTCGGTCGCCGTATGACGGTGACAGTTGAAGATGCCAATATCGAACAAGCAGTACAGGAACGATTGAAAGCCATTCGTCCGACAGTAAAAATGGCTGGTTTCCGACCTGGTAAAGTTCCTTTAAAAATGATCGAGTCATCTCATGGCCCTTCAGCGCGCCGTGATGTCATTGACCATCTTGTTCAAACCAATATGCAAGAAGCGTTTATTCAAGAAAGCATTAATCCTGCAGGTCCTCCTCATATTGATAGCATGGACGAGGACGGTGGGACATTTAAATTTAGTTTAGTCTATGATGTATTCCCTGAAGTTCAAGAAATCAAGCTGGATAACGTCGAGATCGAAAAAATTGTCGCAGAAGTGACAGACGAAGACATTGACACTATGCTTGAAACATTGCGCCAACAGCGTGTTAGCTGGGAACCATTAAAACGTGCAGCGAAAGAAGAAGATGGTGTAACCATTGATTTCGTTGGTAGTATTGATGGTGAACCGTTCCAAGGTGGTAAAGGCACTGACACATTGGTTGTTCTTGGTTCAGGAACTATGTTGCCTGAATTTGAAAATCAATTGATTGGAACAAAAGCAGGACAAGAAACAACGATTACTATGACGTTTCCTGACGATTATCGTGCTGAACATTTGCGTGGTAAAGAAGCCTTATTTGCCGTGACAGTTAAATCAGTAGCAAAGAAAAAATTACCTAAACTTGATAAAGCGTTTGCAGAACTTTGTGGTGTTGAAGGCGGTATCCCTGCACTTAAAAAAGAAGTCAAAGCCAATATGATGCGTGAGCTGGCATCTAACCTAAAAGCAAAGAATAAACGTAAGGTAATGGATAGCTTAACTGCAAATAATGACGTTAGTTTGCCTGAGTCCCCCGTTCAACGTGAAGCTGAACACTTAATGGAGCAAGCTAAAAATAACTTGAGAAATCAAGGTGTTAATGTTGATGGTATTCCTTTTAACGTTGATAATTTCAAAGATTCAGCAAAACAACGTGTTGCGCTGAGCCTATTAATCGGTAAAATCATTTCTGACAACGAAATTAAGCCTGATGAAAATCGTGTTAAAGAAGTCATTGATGGCATCGCAGCAAGCTACGAAGATCCTGAAGATGTTGTTAAGTACTACCTGAATGATCAACAAAAACTATCTGAAATCCAAATGATGGTAGTTGAAGATATGGTTGTAGATTGGGTACTTGATCGTGTTAAAGTTGAAGAGAAATCATCAACATTTAGTGAGGTAATGAATTCAGCAGCAGCTTGATTCTTTACGCTAATACAGACATGTAATAGCCTGTGCTCATTGTTGTGAGTGCAGGCTATTTTGTTTTAAGACTAAAAAATATTGGGAATTACATGACAGACTTTATCTTGAGTAACACTATGACACCAATAAGCAATGCGCTTGTGCCAATGGTTGTTGAACAAACATCCAGAGGCGAACGTTCGTATGATATTTATTCACGTTTATTAAAAGAGCGTGTCATTTTTCTTGTGGGTCCAGTAGAAGATCATATGGCAAACCTTGTTGTTGCCCAATTGTTATTCCTAGAGTCTGAGAATCCAGATAAGGACATACATTTATATATTAACTCACCCGGTGGGGCTGTTACCGCTGGTATGGCTATCTACGATACCATGCAATTTATCAAGCCCGATGTCAGTACATTGTGTATTGGTCAAGCTGCAAGTATGGGCGCTGTATTATTAGCCGCTGGAGCAGCAGGGAAACGTCATTGTTTGCCTAACTCTCGTATTATGGTGCATCAACCTTTGGGTGGTTTTCAAGGTCAGGCTTCAGACATCGAAATTCATGCTCGTGAGATTTTATCTATCCGCAAACGATTAAATAGTATTTTAGCTCATCACACAGGTCAGGATATTTCACGGATTGAAACAGATACTGATCGAGATAATTTTATGAGTAGTGAACAAGCGCAAGAATATGGTTTAATCGATTCTGTATTAGAAAAACGGCCTGAAGAAAAAGCATAACTAGCCGATACACTATTTGATTGCTAGGAAAATTGATTATGAGTGACGATAAAAATAATAACGAAGATAAATTACTTTACTGCTCTTTCTGCGGTAAAAGTCAACACGAGGTTAAAAAGCTGATTGCTGGACCTTCGGTCTTTGTATGTGATGAATGTGTAGAGTTATGTAATGATATTATTCGTGAAGAACTTCAAGATAGTAACAACGAAGAGTTGGAGTTAAAACTACCCACACCAAAAGAAATAAATGACGCTCTTGATAATTATGTTATCGGTCAGGAAAGAGCAAAACGAGTATTATCTGTCGCTGTTTATAATCACTATAAGCGCCTTCGTTATGGCCCGACTGGTGATGATGTCGAATTGTCGAAGAGCAATATTTTATTAATTGGTCCTACAGGTAGTGGTAAAACACTGCTGGCTGAAACACTGGCTCGCCAACTCAATGTTCCATTCACAATGGCTGATGCAACAACACTGACAGAAGCAGGGTATGTCGGTGAAGATGTTGAGAATATCATCCAAAAATTACTTCAAAAATGTGATTACGATGTTGAAAAAGCCGAAACAGGTATCGTTTATATTGATGAGATTGATAAGATTTCACGTAAATCTGATAATCCATCGATTACTCGTGATGTATCTGGTGAAGGGGTTCAACAGGCTTTATTGAAATTAATTGAAGGCACCATCGCCTCAATTCCTCCTCAAGGCGGTCGAAAACATCCACAACAAGAGTTTTTGCAAGTCGATACCAGTAAAATTCTATTTATCTGTGGCGGTGCATTTGCAGGTTTAGATAAAGTTATTCGTAACCGCTCTAATAAAGGTGGCATTGGTTTCTCTGCCCAAGTCAAGAGTGTTGAAGACGATAAAGTAGTCAGCGATGTGCTTAAAACAGTCGAACCTGAAGACTTAATTCAATACGGTCTGATACCTGAGTTTGTAGGTCGATTACCTGTCGTTGCGACCTTAAATGAACTAGACGAGGATGCATTAGTACAAATTCTAACGGAACCTCGTAATTCATTGACCAAACAATACCAAAAATTGTTTGAAATGGAAGGTGCTGAAATTGAATTTAGAGATGATGCCTTACATGCTATTGCACATAAAGCGATGGAACGTAAAACCGGTGCTCGTGGCTTACGTTCGATCATTGAAAACGTGTTGCTCGATACGATGTTCGATCTTCCTTCGGTTGACAATGTGTCAAAGGTCGTCATTGATGAAAATGTTATCAATGATGAAAACGCTCCAATCCTGATTTATCAGGATCAAACCAAAGATCTTGCTGCAAGCGATAATTAATCGGGTAAGAATTCGCTTAATTTATTACTTATACTAATATCAAACTATTTCAAGCATTGTGTGTTTTGTTGCTTGAAATAGATTGATCTATCCCCATATTAGTTGCTAAGTAACTTAAATTTTTGCCTTAATGGCAGTCAGAAACACGGTTCGAGGTCAGTTAGAACAATGGAAAATCAAACAAAATCAACAGCAACTGATAATGTCTTGGTGGAAGTACCAGTACTACCACTGAGAGATGTCGTTGTTTACCCTTATATGGTCATTCCATTGTTTGTGGGTCGCGATCGTTCAATCGCAGCTTTGGAAGCGGCTACAGATGAAAATAAACAAATTCTGTTGGTAGCTCAAAAAAACTCTAATGATGATCAACCAAGCACAGATAACCTGTATGACACAGGTACATTAGCTAATATTCTTCAATTACTGAAGCTGCCAGATGGCACCGTCAAAGTGTTAGTGGAAGGTACTGGGCGAGCTAAGGTAGCTTATTACAATAATAGTGGAGAGTATCTGCAAGCTGAAGTAGCAGAATTTATTAATCAGGAACCTGACGATCGAGAATCAGATGTATTGATGCGTTCTTTGTTAAATCAGTTTGAACAATATGTAAAACTGAATAAAAAAATCCCACCCGAAGTTATTGCATCATTATCAAGTATTGAAGACGCAGCCAGAATGGCTGATACCGTTGCTGCCCACATGGCACTGAAACTAGAAGACAAACAATTATTATTAGAAATGTCTGATGTAACAGCTCGTATTGAAAAACTAATGGTTTTCCTTGAGTCTGAGATTGATATTCAGAATATTGAAAAACGTATTCGCGGTCGTGTTAAAAAACAAATGGAAAAAAGCCAACGCGAGTATTATCTGAATGAACAGATGAAAGCCGTTCAAAAAGAATTGGGTGAAATAGATGAATCAGCTAATGAAGTTGAAGAGCTAGAAGCAAAAATCGCTGATGCGGGTATGTCACAAGAGGCATTAGACAAAGCCACATCTGAGCTAAAAAAACTCAAAATGATGTCTCCGATGTCGGCTGAAGCCTCTGTGATCCGTAATTATGTTGAATGCTTGATTGATGTGCCATGGAAGAAACGTTCTCGCGTTTATCAGGATTTAAAACGTGCAGAAAAAATTCTAGATGAAGATCATTACGGTCTTGAAAAAGTGAAACAGCGTATTCTTGAATATTTAGCAGTACAACAGCGTGTTAAAAAATCTAAAGGTCCGATCCTATGCTTGGTAGGACCACCAGGTGTGGGTAAAACATCTGTAGCTCAATCCATTGCCAGAGCAACTAACAGAAAGTTTTCTCGCATGGCATTAGGTGGAGTTCGTGATGAAGCCGAGATCCGTGGACATCGTCGTACCTATATTGGTTCAATGCCAGGTAAAGTCATTCAAAATTTAACTAAAGTAGGGGTGAAGAATCCACTATTTTTATTAGATGAAATCGATAAAATGGCGCAGGATTTTAGAGGTGATCCTGCTTCAGCATTATTAGAAGTGCTTGACCCTGAACAAAACTCAACATTCGCAGATCACTATATGGAAGTAGAGTATGACCTTTCTGATGTAATGTTTGTATGCACTGCTAATACAATGAATATTCCTGATGCTTTACGCGATAGAATGGAAATTATTCGTTTGTCGGGTTATACCGAAGATGAAAAATTGAACATCGCCCTAAAATATTTATTACCCAAAGCGATTAAAGATAATGGCCTAAAAGATCATGAAATTAAAGTTGAACAAGATGCCATATTAGAAATTATTCGTCGTTATACACGCGAGGCAGGTGTCCGTAATTTACAACGCGAGATTTCAAAAATTTGTCGTAAAGTGGTCAAACACATCTTACAAGATAAATCGACAGATCAAATAATCGTGTCAGCAGCCAATTTAGAAGATTATTTGGGTGTTTATCACTTCCAATATGGCATTGCAGAAGAGACCGATCAAGTAGGCCAAGTGACAGGTTTAGCTTGGACTGAAGTGGGTGGTGAATTGTTAACTATCGAAACAGCCGTTATGCCGGGTAAAGGTAAAGCCACTTATACTGGTAAGCTTGGTGAAGTGATGCAAGAATCTATTCAAGCTGCTACCACTGTTGTGCGTTCTCGTGCGCTTGATTGGGGAATTGCAACAGATTATATGCAAAATCATGATGTTCATATCCATGTGCCAGAAGGTGCTACACCTAAGGATGGTCCAAGTGCCGGTGTTGGTATGTGTACGGCTTTGGTTTCTGCAATAACAGGTATTGCTGTCAAAGCCAATGTTGCGATGACCGGTGAAATTACCTTACGTGGTGAGGTGTTAGCCATTGGCGGTTTAAAAGAAAAACTGTTGGCAGCATTGCGCGGCGGTATTGATACTGTTTTGATTCCCCAAGATAATGTCAAAGACTTGAAGGAAATACCTGATACTATTCAACAAGGTTTAAATATCATTCCGGTGAAGTGGATATCAGAAGTATTAGACGTTGCTCTAGTCACTAACCCAACACCCAGTGACGAAACGACGGAGGATAAAACGCTGATAAAGACTGACACGGCCAATTATCACGAAATTGAGTCACCAAACAGACATTGATTACAAGGGTTAACACATGACAACAATTATGAAACAACGTTTGATCGGTTCATTGCTGCTGTTATGTGTTATCGCTGGCGTTGCCGTCTTCTTAATGAATAAAGCGGGTTTTGAGCACAATGTTGAACCTGCGATAGACCTTGTTCAGCCAGATTTCGTTTCATCGATTGAAGTGATAGCAGAAGATGCTATTGAGTTAGAACCAGAAACCTTGGTAGAACCCCTCAATTTAGTCAGTTCAAACGATGATAATGAACAAGATATAGCACATACTATTTCAGCTCCAGCTCCAGCTCCAGCTCCAGCTCCAGCTCCAGCTCCAGCTCCAGCTCCAGCTCCAGCTCCAGCTCCAGCTCCAGCGGATAATCTAACTAAGTCATGGATGATCCAACTCGCCAGTTTTACCGCAAAACAAAACGCACAGTCACTGCAAAATACAGTTGCTAAAATGGGCTATTCAGCAACAATAGAAACAACTAATGCCGCTGATACAACATATTATCGTGTGCGAATAGGGCCTGAAAGCAATAAGCAGCAAGTCGATAAGATTGTTGCTGATATAGTTTCGCAATTGAAGATCAATCCTCAAGTAATATCTCAATAACTGCGCTAAATTTTTTCAATCTATTATTTGTTAAAAATCTCTGGGGCTTATGATGCCAATTCTGGTAGAATTTCCTTTTTATTGGCGTGGTGAGACACTGAGTAAAATATGATTTGGGTTGATTATTTAATTATCGGCATCATAGTACTCTCCGCTACAATAAGTATTGTGAGAGGCTTCATTAAAGAGGTCTTATCACTCGCTAGTTGGGCATTATCATTCTGGGTTGCATTGTCATTTTCTCCTCATCTTGCCACCTTACTAACTGATTATATTGCTACATCATCAATACGACTTTTCACAGCATTCTTCACCTTATTCTTAATCACCCTTATTTTAGGTGCGTTAGTGAACCATGTTATTTCTACCGTTGTTGAGAAAACAGGTCTATCTGGAACTGATCGTGCATTAGGTGTCCTTTTTGGTTTGTTACGTGGTGGCGCAATTGTTGTGTTGTTAGTGTTAATTGCCGGGGCAACCCCAATGCCAAATGATAGTTGGTGGCAAAATTCGCTGTTACTAGAACATTTTGAAAAACTTGCACTTTGGGCAAGAGAACTTTTACCTGCTGATATTGCAGAATATATACATTTTAGTGAATGACAGGGTATAAATATGTGTGGAATTATTGGCATTGTTGGTAAGTCAGAAGTCAACCAGTCACTTTATGATGGTTTGACTGTGCTGCAACACCGTGGTCAGGATGCTGCTGGTATCGTCACCTGTGACAAAAATGGACAATTATTTTTACGTAAGGATAATGGCTTGGTGAAAGATGTTTTCCATACCCGCCATATGTTACGTTTGCACGGTAATATGGGCATTGGCCATATTCGCTATCCAACCGCAGGCTGCTCAACTTCAGCAGAGGCGCAACCGTTTTATGTCAACTCACCTTTTGGTATTGCTCTTGCCCATAATGGTAATCTTACCAATACAAAAATTCTAAAAGATGAATTGTTTCAGAGTGATCGTAGACACCTAAATACGGATTCTGATTCTGAAGTGTTATTAAACATTCTTGCTCATGAACTACAAAAAACCAGTCGCTTAACGCCACAAGCAGAGGATGTTTTTAACGCTGTTTCTCAATTGCATAAACGTTGTAAAGGCGCATATGCGGTTGTAGCAATGATTGCTGGAGTGGGCGTTTTAGCTTTCCGTGACCCTTATGGTATTCGCCCTATTGTCATTGGTAAACGTGAAACGGAGCAGGGTTCAGAGTACATTGTCGCTTCTGAAAGTGTTGCGATTGATACCTTAGACTTTGAACTTATCCGCGATGTTGCGCCAGGTGAATGTGTATTCATTGATGTTAATGGTAAGTTAGAAGCCCAACAATGCGCTGAAACACCTGTAATATCACCATGTCTTTTTGAGTATGTGTATTTTGCTCGTCCAGATTCAATTATTGACGGCATTTCGGTTCATAAGAGTCGTTTAAGAATGGGCACAAAATTGGCTCAGAAAATTTTGCGTGAATTTCCAGAACACGATATTGATGTTGTTATTCCGATTCCTGACACTAGTCGTAGTGCAGCACTTCAGCTTTCATATGAATTAGGTATCCCATATCAAGAAGGCTTCATCAAAAACCGTTATATCGGGCGTACATTTATTATGCCTGGACAAACGCAACGTAAAAAATCTGTCCGTCAAAAACTGAATGCAATTGAACTTGAGTTTCGTGGCAAAAATGTATTGCTCGTAGATGATTCAATTGTTCGTGGTACAACATCGCAGCAAATTGTACAGATGGCGCGTGACGCAGGTGCCCGTAAAGTCTATTTTGCTTCGGCCGCACCACCAGTACGTTTTCCTAATGTATATGGTATTGATATGCCTTCACCGCATGAGTTTGTTGCTCATAATCGTAATGTAAAACAAATCGCTAAAGAGCTTGGTGTTGATTGGCTTATTTATCAAGATCTTGATGATTTGGTCGATGCTGTTAAATACAACGACAAGGTGGCAGGATTTGATACATCATGCTTCGATGGTAATTATATTACCGGAGATATTGATGAATCTTATTTGTACTACATTAATGCCTTACGAAATGACAGTACTAAACAAAAAACAGAAAAGTCTAACGCTGTGATTGAAATCCATAACAATGCTTAAGTTAAGCTAAATTAACCATCTGTGTTATCTGTTTTAGTATCAATAACTAGAAAATAGATAGCATTAGCTTTGCTGTTTTATTGATTTTCTTATATAATTCCGTCGATTATGCATCAGAAATTACCTAAAGAACTCGATCCGTTTCGTTTAGCTCAAAATGGGTTGAAACTGGAAGGTCAAATACCGTTAGCAGATTTGCCAAGATTGACTCAATCTCTTGTTAGTGATGAAGGAATGGTTGATGTCAAAATGGCGTTTGATATAGATGAAGTGGGCACACCTTATATGAAGGGTGACTTTTCAGTCTCTGTATCGCTAACATGCCAGCGCTGTATGTCTGCAATGACATTGGATTTGAACGTTGATTGTTTGTTAGCTTTAGTGAAAAGTGAGCGTAAAGTTGAAGGGTTGGCTGAGCAGTATGAGCCGTGGCTACTTGAAGGTAATGATCCAGTATTAACAAGTACTGTTATTGAAGATGAATTAATTCTGTCGTTGCCGTTAGTGCCTAAGCATGACATAGCGTGCTTACCAGACAATGTCTGGACTGCTGGCGACGATAATATTATAACTGAGGATGAAAAGCCCGTATCACCATTTGCGGTATTGTCATCCTTAAAGACAAAGAAATAACAATTTAATTGATTATTGAACATATACATTTTAGCGAGTTAGGAGTTTAAACATGGCTGTACAAAAGAGTAAAAAGAGCCCATCACGTCGTGGCATGCGTCGTTCACACGATGCATTAACTGAAACAACAGTATCAGTTGATGCTACATCAGGTGAATTACACCGTCGTCACCATGTAACTGCAGATGGCTACTACCGTGGTCGTAAAGTGATTGCTGATAAAAGCGAATAAGGCTTAATTCTATTGAGTCTTACAATATCTATAGATGCCATGGGCGGGGATCACGGTCCCCAAGTCGTTATTCCCGCAGCCATTCGCGCATTAAAGTTACACCCAAATGTCACACTTATTTTAGTAGGTGATCAAGATGTCCTAAAAACATATCTTGAAAAACATCACGTTCAAAATGACGAACGATTTGTAATTCATCATGCATCGCAACAAGTCGCAATGGATGAGTCACCTGCAATAGCTTTACGCACCAAAAAAGATTCATCAATGCGTGTGGCTATTAATTTGGTGAAAGAGGGTACAGCGGCCGCATGTGTCAGTGCTGGTAATACCGGTGCATTGATGGCAACAGCGCGTTTTGTACTGAAAACATTACCCGGGATTGAACGTCCAGCAATAGTTTCAGCATTGCCAACAATGAAAGGGCATAGCTATGTCCTTGATTTAGGTGCTAATGTTGATTCAAGTGCAGAACATCTTGTGCAATTTGCTGTTATGGGCTCTGTATTGGCAGAAGTTATTGAAGGAAAAACTAATCCAACAATTGGTCTGCTCAATATAGGTTCAGAAGAAATAAAAGGTAATGAACGTGTTAAAGAAGCGGCTCGTTTATTAAGTGCAATTGATCTGAATTATTATGGTTTCGTAGAAGGCGATGGCTTATATCGAGGTGATGTTGACGTTGTTGTTTGTGATGGTTTTGTTGGTAATGTTGCTCTAAAAGCAAGTGAAGGCGTTGTACATATGATCCGTCATTTTTTGCGCCAATCATTTAGTAGAAACATCTTTACTAAGATCGCAGGATTAATTGCCTCACCTGTTTTAAAACATTTTAGAGATGAATTGGATCCGCGTGCCTACAATGGTGCCAACTTTATCGGTTTGCAAGGTATTGTAATTAAAAGCCATGGCGGTGCTGATGAAATTGGTTATGCCAATGCGATTAATATTGCCATATTAGAAGCTGAAAAAGATGTTCCTAATATCATCAGTAAGCATTTAGAAACATTACTCGAAGGACATATAGCGTGATTTATTCGCGAATTGCTGGCACAGGTAGTTATTTGCCAGAGAAAGTTTTAACTAATCACGATCTGGAAAACATGGTTGAAACCAGTGATCAATGGATCACCGAACGTACGGGTATTAAAAAACGACATATTGTTGCTGATGATGAAACAACAACTGATTTGGCGTTTAATGCAGCGGTTAAGGCTATTGATGCAGCTGGAATTACCAACGCTGATATCGATTTAATTATTGTTGCGACAACAACGCCAACGCGTGTTTTTCCGAGTACGGCATCACTGGTTCAACAAAAATTAAATATCACCAATAACTGTCCTGCTTTTGATATACAAGCAGTATGTACCGGTTTTATTTATGCGTTAACTGTTGCCGATAAATTTATTAAATCAGGCAGTGTTAAAAATGCGTTAATTATCGGTGCTGAATCATTCTCACGGATCATAGATTGGACTGACCGTAATACCTGTGTGTTATTTGGCGATGGTGCTGGCGCTGTTGTCCTTCAGGCTTCTGAAGAAACAGGTATCTTGTCTACCCATATACATTCTGACGGTAGTTATAACGAACTGTTGTCAGTTCCAACTGGTCCCGGTTCGATTCCAAGCGAAGCTAATCCTTATGTTGAAATGCAAGGTAATGATGTTTTTAAAGTCGCCGTTAGAACCTTAAGTAGTATTGTTGATGAAACCTTGGCAACCAATAATATGGATAAACATGATATTGATTGGTTAATTCCACATCAGGCTAATATTCGGATTATCACAGCAACAGCCAGGAAATTATCTATGTCTATGGATCATGTTGTAGTCACTGTTGATGAGCATGGCAATACTTCTGCAGCATCTATCCCGCTAGCACTCGATGTCGCTGTAAGAGATGGTCGGATTCAACGTGGTGAAACCTTGTTGCTTGAAGCGTTCGGTGGTGGTTTTACATGGGGTTCAACCCTTTTGAAATTCTAATTTTATGAGGATTAATGCATGAGTTTTGCTTTTGTATTTCCAGGGCAAGGGTCACAATCTGTAGGAATGTTATCCGATCTTTCAACTGTTTATCCACACGTACAATCTACATTCTCACAAGCATCAGAAGCCTTAGGCTATGATCTGTGGAAACTAGTATCTGACGGTCCTGAACAAGATCTAAACCAAACTGAACGTACCCAACCTGCAATGTTGGCTGCTGGTATTGCCGTATGGCGCTGCTGGCAAGCAGCAACAGACTTATCACCTGCCTTTCTTGCTGGTCATAGTTTAGGTGAATATACTGCTTTAGTTGCTGCTGGGGCATTAGAGTTTGCTGATGCAATTAAATTAGTTGAGCTGCGTGGTCAATTTATGCAACAAGCTGTACCAGCAGGTCAAGGTGCAATGGCCGCTATTTTAGGTCTGGAAGATGATGTCGTCAGAGCGGTGTGTGAACAAGCTTCTGAATTCGGTGTTGTTGAGGCTGTAAATTTTAACTCACCAGGACAAGTTGTTATTGCCGGTAGTGCCGATGCCGTTAATCCCGCTTTAGAAATTGCAAAAGAAAAGGGTGCAAAACGTGCGTTATTACTGCCAGTGAGCGTACCGTCACATTGTGCTTTAATGAAGCCTGCTGCCGACAATTTAGCTGAAGCGCTTGCCAATATTACAATTAATGTACCTGCTATTCCGGTTATTCATAATGCAAGTGTTACATCTGTTGATTCAGCAGCAGAGATTAAAAATCTACTAGCAATGCAGTTATACAGCCCGGTTCGTTGGGTAGAAACGGTTCAATGGTTTGCAAATCAAGGTATAGATACCGTTGTCGAGGGTGGTCCAGGCAAGGTGTTAGCCGGTCTGACCAAACGCATTGATAAATCGTTAACCGGCCTATCTGTATTTGATGAAAAAACATTGCAAGCAGCAATACAAGCATTAGGAGATAACTAGTGAGTTTAGAAGGAAAAGTAGCGTTAGTCACTGGCGCAACACGAGGTATTGGCCGTGCAATAGCGCTTAAATTAGGTCAGCAGGGTGCGACAGTTGTTGGTACTGCAACATCAGAAAATGGTGCCCAAACTATCTCTGATTTCTTGGCTGAAGCCAATATTGCAGGTACAGGCGTGGTATTAAATGTGACCGATGCTGACTCAATTGAAGCTGTCGTAACTAAAACAGAAGCTGATTTTGGTGCGCCTGCCATCTTAGTGAATAATGCCGGTATTACCCGTGATAACTTACTGATGCGAATGAAAGATGAAGAGTGGAATGATATTATCGACACCAACTTGACACCTATTTATAAGTTGAGCAAACGTTGTTTGCGAGCGATGACTAAAGCACGCTGGGGACGTATTATTACGATCACGTCTGTTGTGGGTGTGATGGGCAATGCAGGTCAAACTAATTATGCAGCAGCTAAAGCGGGCGTGATTGGCTTTTCTAAATCATTAGCACGTGAAGTTGGTGCTCGCGGCATCACCGTTAATAGTGTTGCTCCAGGGTTTATTGATACTGATATGACCAGTCATTTGGCAGAAGCGCATAAAGCAGCATTACTTGAACAAGTACCTGTTAAACGACTAGGTGAACCAGAAGAAATTGCTGCCGCAGTTGCTTATTTAGCCAGTATTGAAGCAGGCTATGTTACCGGCGAAACATTGAATGTTAATGGCGGTATGTACATGAATTAATTGGTTATTTTTTAGTATAATTAATTAAAATTGAAGTAAAAAGCGCCAATCCAAGTTGATTTGGCTTGTTAATAAGTTGCTTGCACTATAAAATGCCAGCACATTTTGTGTATTAAACCACCAGAGGAAATATAGGTTATGAGTGATATCGAAGCTCGAGTAAAAGACATCGTTGTTGAACAATTAGGCGTAAGTGCTGATGAAGTAACAACAGATGCATCATTTATCGATGATTTAGGCGCTGATTCTTTAGATACTGTCGAATTAGTTATGGCACTTGAAGAAGAATTTGAATGTGAAATCCCAGATGAAGAAGCTGAGAAAATCACTACAGTTAAAGAAGCAGTTAACTATATTAACTCTGTCCAGTCTTAATACACGTTACAGCTAAATCATAGCCGTCTAGATGCGAAACGCATCTAGACGGCTATGTTGTATTTGAGAAATGTAAATCGAGGAAATACTGATGTCGAAACGACGCGTTGTGGTAACAGGCCTAGGTGCAATAACACCAGTTGGTTTATCAGTAAAAGAAACTTGGGAAAATATCCTTGCAGGGAAAAGTGGGGTAGCGCCAATTACTGTTTTTGATGCTTCAGAGTTTTCCGTACGCTTTGGTGCCAATATTAACGATTTTGATATTACAACCATTATTCCTCGGAAAGATGCTAAAAAGATGGATACATTTATCCATTATGGTATTGCCGCCGCCAAAGAAGCTATTGAAAATTCAGGCTTAGAAGTCACAGAACAAAATGCGGATCGCATTGGTGTCGCTATTGGTTCAGGAATTGGTGGTTTACCAGGGATCGAAGCCGGTTACGATGCTTATCTCAGTGGTGGACCAAGAAAAATTTCACCGTTCTTTGTACCGAGTAATATTATCAATATGATCGCTGGTAATTTGTCGATCATGTATGGCTTTAAAGGTCCTAATACCGCAATTGTAACCGCATGCTCAAGTGGGACTCATAATATCAGTAGTGCAGGACGAATGATTCAATATGGCGATGCCGATGTCATGATTGCCGGTGGTGCTGAAATGTCAACGTCAAAAACGGGTTTAGGTGGTTTTGCTGCAGCGAGAGCTTTATCAACTCGCAATGATGATCCGCAAGCTGCAAGTCGTCCTTGGGACAAAGATCGTGATGGTTTTGTTCTGGGTGATGGTGCGGGTATTGTTGTACTGGAAGAATATGAGCACGCTGTTAAACGTGGTGCGACTATTTATGCAGAATTAGCAGGTTCAGGTATGAGTTCTGATGCCTATCATATGACGACACCATCGGTTGGTGGTGAAGGAGCTGCGCGTTGTATGAAAAATGCGATGGCGGATGCTGGCCTCAATGCTGATCAAATTGATTACATTAACGCACATGGTACTTCAACGCCAGCAGGTGACGTGGCAGAAACCCAAGCTGTTAAAGCGGCATTCGGTAATACGGCTCAAACGGTTGCTGTTAGCTCAACTAAATCGATGATTGGTCATTTACTTGGCGCTGCCGGTGGTGTTGAAGCGGTATTCAGTGTGTTGGCAATTCGCGATCAAGTTGCGCCACCCACTATTAATCTTGATAATCCAGACCCTGATTGTGATCTTGACTATGTACCGCATACAGCACGTCAAATGAAATTAGATGTTGCTATGTCAAATTCATTTGGATTTGGTGGAACTAACGGTACAGTTATTTTTAAGAAGATGGTTTAAGGGTCTGATATTAAAATGATTCTTGTTAACGGAAAACCCGAAGACAGAATCGCCATTACAGACCGTGGCCTACAGTATGGTGACGGTCTGTTTGAAACCATTGCCTATCGCAATGGTATCGCCGAGTTTTTGCAGCAGCATCTAGAACGGCTTCTGCTTGGTTGCGAAAAACTTGGAATCAACTTCACTCACGTTGACCGACTCAAACATGAAGTAACTCAGATCTGTGATGATCTTGCTGATAATGATGCTGTGATTAAAATCATTATTACTCGTGGCAGTGGTGGTCGTGGTTATTTCGCCAACGCTGACATGGTAGCAACACGTATAGTTTCAAGCCACCCATTGCCTAACTATCCTGAGGAACATGCAACTAATGGTGTTGCTGTAAGGTTCTGCCAACATAGATTATCTGATAATGTGCAGTTAGCCGGCATCAAACATCTGAATCGTCTTGATCAAGTGTTAGCACGTAATGAATGGACTGATCCAGCAATCTCTGAAGGTCTAATGAGCAATGCTGACGGTAATATTGTTGAAGGCACAATGTCGAATCTGTTTATAGTGTTAGGCAATAAATTAATAACGCCATTATTAACTCACGCTGGTATCGCTGGAATAATTCGAGCTAGACTGATCGCAATTGCACAAGACTATGGACTCGAATTTGAACAACGTAACGTAAGTCGTTCAGATATAACTAATGCCCAAGAACTATTTGTGTGCAATAGTGTGATTGGTATCTGGCCTGTACGGTCGATTGAGACGCGATCCTATCCTGTTGGACCTATTACGCAACTACTTCAGATCTTGCTTTCTAAAAGTCCTAAATAATGCAGATAGTGCGACAGATGGTATTAGTTTTGTTATTGCTATTTGCTGGTATCACAGTTGTGTTATGGCAGCAATTTCAACAGTTTATGACGATGCCACTTAACGTCGCTGAACAAGGATTTGTTTATAACGTTAAGCAAGGCAGTAATTTACTGACTATTAGCACTGACTTGCAAGACATAGGCTTGACTGAGTCCAACCGATATTGGCTTTATTTTTACGGTCGATTTCATAATAAAGCGCATTTAATCAAGGCTGGTGAATACTTAATTCAGGCAAACACGACGTTGCCACAGTTACTCGACCAATTAGTTGGCGGTAAAGTCGTGCAAAAGCCATTGACAATTGTTGAAGGTATGACCGCACAACAAGTGATTACAATGATCGGGAATGATCCGCGTATTGTCCAGACATTAACAAAGCATGACTTAGCATTTGTTATGGAGCAACTTGGATTGCCAGATAATCATGGCGAAGGTGAATTTGCCCCGGAAACCTATTATTTTTCGTCTGGTACTACCGATGTTCAACTATTGACTCGTGCTCATCAGATGATGACTAATATCTTAGATAACGCATGGCAAAACAAAGCAGATGATTTACCGTATAAAACACCATACGAAGCACTAATAATGGCTTCTATTATTGAGAAAGAGACGGGTATTGCAGAAGAACGCCCTCAAATTGCAGGCGTGTTTGTACGTCGCTTGAAAAAAGGTATGCGATTACAAACAGATCCTACGGTCATTTACGGTTTAGGTGATGAATTTAACGGTAATTTGCAACGTAAACACTTAATTACTGATACACCTTATAATACCTATACACGTAGCGGTTTGCCGCCAACCCCCATTGCCTTGCCCAGTAAAGCGTCGATTGAAGCAGCGTTACACCCAGCAGCTGGTACTAGTCTATATTTTGTTGCTATGGGCAAAGAGGGGCGACATGTGTTTTCTGATACCTTATCAGAGCATAATCAGGCTGTAAGACGCTATCAGTTGAAAAAATAACAATGACAGTTGACTTAAAAATGAACGGAAAATTTATCACTATCGAAGGTATTGAAGGCGCAGGCAAGTCAACACAACTTACCTTCATAAAAAACTATCTTACAGCACAAGGTAAAGAACTTGTGGTCACGCGTGAACCAGGTGGCACTGTTCTTGGCGAACAAATCCGTTCATTATTGCTAACACCTTCCGATAGTGCAATGGCTGTCGATACTGAATTATTATTGATGTTCGCAGCACGAGCAGAACATGTTGCCCAAGTTATAAAACCAGCTTTAGATGCGGGTAAATGGGTTATTTCAGACCGTTTTACCGATGCTACTTTTGCTTATCAAGGTGGTGGAAGAGGTATCTCACAACAACGAATTGAACAACTAGCTAAATGGACATTAAATGGACTTCAGCCAGATCTGACCTTTCTATTTGATTTGCCGGTTGAATTAGGTCAACAGCGTGTGCTTAGTCGCAATCAAGGTAAAGATCGCTTTGAGCAAGAAAAGGTCGATTTTTTTCAAAAAATTCGCAACTGTTATTTGCAAAGAGCAAAACATGCACCTACACGAATTAAAGTGATTGATTCTAGTCGTTCTATTTTGGATATTGAACAGCAACTTAGTGTGATACTCGACAGCATATTATGACCACTAATATCACTTTATACCCTTGGCAAACACAGCAATGGCAGCGTTTTTGTGAGCAGAAACAACAACAACGGTTAGCGCATGCCATTATAGTTTCGGGGGTGGCAGGATTAGGTAAAGCCTCATTTGCCAATGCCATGGTCGCAAGCGTGTTATGTGAGTCTGCCGAGTCAGATCTTGCCTGTGGTCAGTGCCATAGTTGCAACCTATTTGCTTCGGGTAATCATCCTGATCATACTGCAATCTTGCCTGAACAAGGCTCGTCTTCTATCAAGATAGAACAAATTCGTTCATTGAAAGACAAACAAGAACTGACACCCACTGTTGCCAACTGGAAAACAGTAATAATTAATCCTGCTGACAAAATGACAATAAGTGCCTTTAATAGCGTATTAAAATTGTTAGAAGAGCCGCAGAATAATACGCTTATTATCTTGGTAACAGCTCAATCAGAACGTTTGCCAATTACAATCACTAGTCGATGTCAAACCGTGAAATTATCATCTCCTGAACCACGATTGACACTGGAATGGTTAGAACAGCAACAACAGATTGATAGTGCAACATTAGCATTGATATTACCGTTATCGAAGGGTGCCCCTTTAGCGGTTTTAACTATGTTACAGAGTGGTTTAGCTGAACAAATTCAGCAGCTTAATAGTGACTTTGAATCATTGTTATCAGGCAATGCGAATCCGATAGAAATGACTAAAAAATGGCTACAATACGACCCTTTAATGATCTTTCATCACTTACAACATCTTATAAAACACACGTTATGTTTTTCACTGGACGAGTTAACTAATAACAACAGTAAACGCTACTGGTATATTTACGATTGCATCATCAGTGCAATAAAGTTAACATCATCTTCAAATAATATTAATAAAACATTGTTAATAGAACAGTTTATGGTGGCAATTATGGATAAATCACTATCTCGCACCTTAACTGTTAATAGGCAAAATCAAGGTAAAACAGTATGGTAATGAATCCTAGAAAAGGCATTTTAACGTTAAAAATAGGTGATGAGAACTTACTCTATCATGCCTATATGCCATTTCTGAAAAATGGTGGGATCTTTATTCCAACCAATAAAATTTATCAGTTAGGCGAAGAAGTATTTATTCTTCTTACATTGATGAATGAGTCCGATAAAATTCCCGTTGCAGGCAATATTGCGTGGATAACACCCAAAGGATCACAAGGTAACCAAGCCGCTGGCATTGGCGTTCATTTTAGTGATTTAGATGGCGCGGGTGTATCAGTCAAAAATAAAATTGAAAACTATTTGGCAGAGCGATTAAAGTCAGATAAAGCCACCCACACAATGTAGATTGTATTCCATGTTTATAGATTCACATTGCCACCTCAATTTATTGGCACAAGAAGAGGGTGGGCTTGATGCTATTATTGCTGAGGCTAAGTCATACGACGTTGATCATATTCTATGCATCGCAATTGATAAACAAAGCTGTGCAGAAGTTATAGATATTGCTGAGCGTTACCCTGATATCTCTGCAAGTGTTGGTATCCATCCTAATGTTGATGAAGATGAATCATTCATGCTTGATCAATTGGTAGAACTGGCACAACATCCAAAAGTAATAGCAATTGGTGAAACGGGTTTAGATTATTTTCGTAGTGAAGCTGATCTGGATTGGCAACGGCAACGCTTTTTAGTCCATATCGAAGCGGCAAAAGCCTTAAAAAAACCACTTATTATTCATACCAGAGAAGCTAAAGAAGACACAATGTCTATCCTAGAACAACATGATGCAGCTCAAGCAGGTGGTATTATCCATTGTTTTACTGAAGATTGGGACACAGCACAACGGGCACTGGATATTGGTTTTTACATTTCACTGTCAGGTATCGTCACATTCAAAAATGCGACTCAATTACAAGATGTAGCAACAAGATTACCGCTTGATCGAATGTTAATCGAAACCGATGCACCGTATTTAGCACCTGTGCCTAAACGAGGCAAAACCAATAAGCCTGCCTATGTCAAACATGTTGCCGAGTTTATCGCACAACTTCGAGGCGAGCATGTTGACACAATTGCTGCTGTTACCTCAGACAATTTCCATCGGTTATTCCCAACAGTACGATGAAACTGAGATTACATAAATATAGTTTTATCCTTGTTATTTTATTCATGTTAACAGCCTGTTCTGATGATGTTCCTCAACTTTTACCATTGCAGCAAGATGATGTTATTCTGGCTTTTGGTGATAGTTTAACCTTTGGCACCGGAAGTGATAGTGCGACTGAAAGTTATCCCGCGATCCTGCAGATATTGTCAGGTAAAACAGTAGTCAATGCAGGCATTCCAGGTGAAGTCAGTCAAGCTGGACTTGAACGGTTACCACATGTTTTAGCTCAGACATCGCCCAAACTAGTTATCTTATGTCATGGTGGCAATGACTTAATTCGTCGACTTGATATCGTGCAGTTAGAGCGTAATCTCACGCAAATGATTCAGACAATTCAAGCAAGTGGTGCCCAGGTTGTTCTTGTGGCCGTACCAAAGTTAAGTCTGACACTGACTGTGCCAGAGTTGTACGCAAGATTGGCTGAAGAATATAACATTCCTATTGAAGCTGAAATAATTTATGACATTGAGCAGCAACCTGGTCTAAAATCAGACCAAATACATCCAAATGCACAAGGATATAGACTGATTGCAGAAAATATCTATCAGTTATTGCAAGCGAGCCATGTCTTATAGTTTTAGTGATCATGTAGGCATTACTCTATCTACCGGAGGATATGACGTTTGATTAGCAAAAAGACAGCTCATCGTATTAATAAGGATCCAGTAATACTTGATGGTTTTAGTCGAACACTTCCCCAGATTGAATGGTTATTGCTTGTTTTAATTTTATTCTACCTAATTACGGTTGACGCCTCATCACCAACAACATTATTGATTGCTTCAGGCGTGTACGCTGTATTTGTGCCCTTGTTTCAGTATGTTAACTTCTTTAAAGAGCCCAAGGAATGGAAAATTGTACTTCACACCTGGGGAATGATTTTTTATATCAGTTATGTCATTTGGAAAACGGGTGAAATAAACAGTCCCTTATTTAATCTTTATCTTCTGCCAATAATCGCGAGCGCTATTACCTTGAGTAGGGTCGTTACCTTACTTGAAACAGGCTTGATTGCTGCAAGCATCCTTTATATTCACTCAACGGTAAGTAGTGATAATTTCTGGACCTTGGCTACAAGTAGCGAATTTTTAATGCGATTTTTCCCGTTTTTATTGGTTGCCTATATTATTACGATGTTGTCATCAGATATACAAAAGGGCTTCAATAGACTTAAAGTGACTGCAGAGACCGATGAATTGACCAATCTATTTAATCGGCGTGCGTTAAATCAGCTTGCACCCAAGCTGTTTAACTATGCAATTCGGCATGAATCTACAGTGTCATTAATTATGATAGATGTTGATAATTTAAAAGTTGTAAACGATAAATATGGTCATGATGCCGGAAACCTCTTGTTAATCAATGTATCTGACTCGATTAGCAGTGTACTTCGAGGTGAAGATGTTGCAGCTCGTTACGGTGGTGACGAATTTATTGTTATTTTACCTGATTGCGATCCTGATAAAGCACAAATTGTTGCCCGGCGGATAATCGAAAATTTTGAAAAAGCACATTTTCGCTACCAGGGTGTAGACATCGAGCTTAGTGCCAGTATGGGGATCGCTGTGTGTCCTGAACATGGCAATTCTGTAGAAACTGTAATCCAATGTGCCGATAAAGCAATGTATGCCAGTAAAAAAAGTGGTAACAATTTGATTACATTGTTTAATCAGTTGTAGCTTTTAACATTTAAAATCATAGCCTAAGCCTTCTCCATTTTTGGATTTAGGACAAGTTGTACTGCAGTAAGGCGACAGATTTGACCTGTAGCCAGACTTTCTGTCCTTGCACAACAGCAAGTGATGTTGCTGCACGTTTAGTCAAACGGGCCAAAAACAATGTCTTACCGACTTTTACCCTCACAAGCATAAGGCCAGGATGTCGATCATCAGCGATAGCATCGATCTGACCGCGCAGTATATTCTGGATACTGCTGACTCCGGGCTGTTCAGCCAAGCTGACATCACGCGCTAAAATACCTACCCGAACACGATGTCCGACCGGTAGCCCGTGATCCATGATCCACAGACTACCACCATCGAAATCTACGCGCACCATATGCCAATCCTTATCTAGTTCACCCACAATAGCATCAAGTACTATGCTCGCATTCTCTCCGACTAGGAACGGCAAATCGAGTCGAGCAAACATGTCAGCTAAACAACCAGTAGCCTGTACCTTGCCTTCATTCATCACAACTAATTGATCTGCTAGTCGCGCTACTTCGTCAGGTGAATGGCTAACATAGATCACTGGAATGTCGAGCTCGTCGTGCAATCGTTCCAAATAGGGCAGAATTTCCTGTTTACGCTTGAGATCGAGCGCGGCCAGTGGTTCATCCATTAGTAATAGGCGTGGACTGACAGCCAGAGCACGGGCGATACCCACTCGCTGACGTTCGCCCCCTGACAGGTGATCAGGCTTGCGATCGAGCAGATGATCAATACCCAGTAGCATTATCGCCTGATCAAGACTCACTTGTTGGGTTTTACCATTGCGCTGCATGCCATAACGAAGGTTATTGATAACCGATAGATGATTGAAAAGGTTAACTTCTTGGAACACATATCCGATGGGTCGTTTATGTGTAGGAATCCGGTGTTTATCGTCCTGCCACACGTCACCATCAACAACGAGCCGACCCTTGGTAGTGCTTTCCAAACCAGAAATACAACGTAACAAGGTTGTTTTGCCAGATCCGGAGTGTCCGAACAGCGCAGTGACACCTCGGCTGGGTAGCTGGAGATCAACATCAAGTGTAAAGCCAGGCCAGTCGATCTGAAAGCGTGCTTCGATGCCAGTCATGTTAGTAGCTTTTATTCGCATTGGGGCGCCACATATATAAGGCAAGTAGTACTACAAATGAAAAAATCAGCATTACGGCGGAGAGACGATGTGCCTGCATGTATTCCAATGCCTCTACATGATCGTAAATTTGTACCGATGCCACACGGGTAATGCCTGGTAAATTGCCGCCAATCATCAATATTACACCGAACTCGCCTACAGTATGGGCGAAGGTCAAGATCGAGGCAGTCAAGAAGCCTGGCGCAGCTAGTGGCACGGCCACGGTAAAGAAAGCATCGAGCGGAGAAGCACGTAAGGTCGCTGCAACTTCCAGAGGGCGATCACCAACGGCTTCAAAGGCCGTTTTCAAAGGCTGTACCATGAAAGGCAAAGAGTAGAACACCGAAGCGATGACCAGACCCCAGAAAGTGAATGGTAGCAGACCAATGCCGAGTGTTTGGGTTAATTGCCCCACAGGGCCGTTTGGTCCCATTACCACTAGTAGATAGAAACCCAGTACCGAAGGTGGCAGTACCAGAGGTAGCGCAACCACTGCACTAGCAGGGCCTTTCCACCAGGTTTTGGTGCGAGCCAGCCACCACGCGATGGGAGTACCGATTATCAACAGAATCATTGTCACAATAGTGGCCAGACGCACGGTCAGCCAGAGCGCCTGCAAATCGCCATCGGATAACATATTCATTATTGATTAGTTGCCAGCAACTTCATCTGGCAGAACAAAGCCATAGTGGATCATCACGGCCCGTGCTGGTTGGCTACTCATATAGTTGGCAAATTGCCTGACGGCAGGTTTACCCTCAGCCAGTTTAGTGATGATAAACCCTTGCTCTAAAGGTGTGTGCAAGGTGTCAGGGATCAAATAGTAGTCACCCTTACTCGATAACTCAGGATTAACTGCCAGAGCTAGAGCGACAATACCAATCTGGGCATTACCAGTCTGAACGAACTGAGCGGTATGGGCAATATTTTCACCATAGACCAGTTTGGGTTCAAGCTTGTCCCACAGACCGGAGGCTTTTAAGGCTTCTACTGCACGCATGCCATAAGGTGCGTGTCTGGGATTAGCGATGGCGATGCGGCTGATCGTGAGATCGAGGAGACTGTCCAGTGTCATCTTACTGGCATCCAAACTCGCACTCCACAGCACAATTCGGCCAAAGGCATAAGCTTTGACATCCGATACTGCAAGACCCGCAGAAGCTAAGGATTGTGCGTATTTGATGTCAGCGGAGAAATACAGATCATAAGGCGCACCTTGCTGGATCTGCGTATGAAATTTACCTGACGAACCGTAGACCACATCAACTTCATCGTAAGGATGGGTTTGCTTGAACGCAGTAACGATTTCGTCCATTGCAAACTTCAGATCAGATGCGGCAGCAATCGTAATTTTTTCTGCTTTGACCACTAACGGAAGTATCAAGGTACAGAATAATAAGATCGTTTGAATTAATTTCATTAAATAGTTTTGATTGTGAAGAGTGGAATGATTTCATTATGTCATTTTTGACATAACGAAATATAGCTTATTTTATAAGGCATTTCCATATGTCACGAAAATTCAGCGAGTGCACGCAGTGCGTTGAGTTCATCTTTAGTCTTTTGATTAAGACTTTTTTCCAATGCATCGTAGCAGTTGATGAGATCCTGCCCGAGCCGGGTGATCACCGCACCTCCACCTTTTTTGCCGCCAGTAGTTGTTTCAATAACAGGTTTACCGAAGCCTTGATTGAGCGTATCAATCAAGAGCCAGGCTCTTTTATAAGGCATCCCTAAAGCACGTGCAGCTGAAGAAATAGAGTGTAAATTTCCAACTTGTCTTAAAATCTCTATTTTTCCCGGACCAATAGAGATAGTGTCACCGATGTAAACGCGAGGTTTAACTAATATCACTTTGTTTTTATCTTTAAATAGTGATGTCATGTATTTAAGTCCTTCATAAACATATCGATATTGGGATTATGCGATTGTACCTGAGCCTGTGGTTATTATCTTATTTGTTGAACAGATATAAGCAATGAACGCTGCAGCGTTTTATAAACAGCGTATATTGTGCGACAACGCGTTTAACTATCTGGTGTACAAGTCGATGAAAGGTCTAATTTTAGCTATCTCAGCTTATACAATTTGGGGATGTTTTCCACTTTATTTTAACTATTTGAGCACCGTTTTACCGATAGAAGTACTATCTCATCGTGTGATCTGGTCACTATTTGCTACCTTAATACTTGCTATCGGTTTACATAGATTTAACAAACTGGTTAATGCTTTGCACGACCGTAAAGTCATTGCCTGGTTAGGGTTATCTTCTGTATTGATAGCAATCAACTGGCTTGTATATATCTGGGCAATTAGTCAGCATCGTATTGTAGAATCAAGTCTTGGTTATTTCATTACACCACTGGTTAGTCTTGTTTTAGCTCGAATAGTATTTAAAGAACGCTTGGACAGATTGCAAATTTGGGCAGGAATCATCGCTCTTGTAGCAATTTTGTGGGAAGTTGTTAGCCTGGGACAATTACCATGGATTAGCCTGGTTCTATCGACAGCATTTGCACTTTATGGCGTAGTTAGAAAAATGTGTCCAGTAGATGGTTTGAGTGGACTTACGATAGAGACGCTGTGGTTATTGCCATTTGCATTGATCTGGATTTTTTGGCGGGAACAAGATGTGACTAACGGACTGGCATTTGGTCATGATCTTAACTTAAGCCTGCTGCTGATAGGCTCAGGCATTATTACAGCGTTACCTTTAGTTTTATTTGCTACAGCAACACGTTTAATTGATTTGTCTATTATTGGCTTCATTATGTATATCAATCCAACAATGCAATTTTTAATTGGTGTATTTATTTTACATGAAGCCTTCCCAGCACAACGCATAGTTACTTTCGGTCTAATTTTAATTGCACTGATTTTATTTATGGTGGGCATGTGGCGAAATACACAAGGTAAAACGGCAGATAGCATAGAGAAGATCACTTAATATGATATGTAAAAATTAGGTCAGCTTAGGCTCTAGTAATTTGGCAAGTTCTAATAAAGCGGTTGTTTGCTGACTGATAGCAAGGCGTACTGTTGGATTTAGCGTTGATATCCAACGTTCAGGAATAGCATTAACACCGTATTTAGCGCCAGCAAGCATACCGGCAAGTGCGCCGGTTGTATTTGCATCACCACCTTGATTCACCGTTGAAACTACACATGCTTCGAAACTATCAGTGTTAAAAAAGTAATGCAGAACAGTTTGTACTGTATCGACAATATAGCCTGTCGAATTACCAGGGTAGGGTGTGAATGTAAACTCTGGATAAAGCTGGATAAGTTGAGTAACTTCAGATTCAACACCTTGCTCATCACCATTGATTAAATGCTTAACCATTCGTCCCAAGGCCAATGTTGCCTGATCTGATAAGGAATTATTATGGGTAAGATGATTTTGCTCACGACTCCATTGTTCAAATAAATCATCACGATATAACGTAGCCAATACGACAGGTAGATTACGTACACATGCACCATTACCCGCTTCAAACTCGTTTTCAGGACCAGATAATTCACCTGTATTTTTGTAACGGCGAATGCCACGCAAACAGGTATCACCAATATCAGTTGGATTAGAATTTAACCAAAATAAAAACTGATCAGCGACTGCGTTGAGATCCCATCCTTGTGTATCAACCAATGCCTGGCCAAGAGTCAAGGTCATTTCTGTATCATCAGTGACTGCTCCTGGTTTTAAACCTAACCAGCCACCACCGGTTATTTCTTTGTGTACACTAAATTGCTCGCGAATGGCGCAAGGCTGCATAAATTCGACGGTTATTCCTAATGCATCACCGCATGCAAACCCCAAATAAGCGCCAAGAGACTTATCTATACGTTGTGTAGATGCAAGCACCATGCTACTACTTTCACGCATCATTAACGTGACAAGATGGAAACAAAGGCTGTCAAAACTAACTCAATTATAAAACGCAAAAGGTTTAACATACATGTCCCTTGTTCTGAATTTAGACGTTGATAACTAATCTGAATGATGCTTCATGGTGCTGACCGAGATCATATCGCTCTAGAAAATAGTTGTGCATTGATCGAGATCATGAATATGGCAGAATAGAAAAAATAAAGGCAATAACCGAGCTATACGACCATTTTTTCTTTTCATTATCCCTTTCTTTTGACTCGGGTCCCCGCTTTTTTTTGTGGTTATTCCGAATGAATGACTAACAGCAGCAACAGAGGCGGTGATGAAAGACAAACAGCCCCTGAATTTGATGACGTAATATTCTTGTTTTGAAGTATTGGACATAAAAAAACCCACCATATTGAATATGGTGGGTTTTTTGTTGGATTCAAATAAAAATAGTTTGTAACATATTGATATTTAAATATATTTGGCGGAGAGACAGGGATTTGAACCCTGGGAAGGGATAAACCTTCGCTGGTTTTCAAGACCAGTGCTTTCAGCCGCTCAGCCATCTCTCCTGAAGCGAAGAATAATACGCATTTCAATTTTAAAAAACAACCACAAATTTAAATTTCTGTTTTATGCCTATTGATACTTGCACTTGCGAACTTATTCGGTAGGATAATGTCTTAGTTCTGAACTCAACATTTACAGATATCGGGAGATTATTTGATGAATTACGATGCACAATCAACAGTTGTTCGTTCGCAGCAGTCGGTGCTAGCGACCAACAAGTTACTGAGAAATACATACAGTCTATTAGCTATGACATTAGTTTTCAGTGCAATGACAGCTGGATTGTCCATGGCGTTTAACTTACCTCATCCTGGACTTATCATCACCTTAGTTGGTTATTTTGGTCTACTCTTTTTAACCACAAAATTACGTAATAGTGTTTGGGGCATCGCATCAGTATTTGCTTTGACTGGTTTTATGGGGTTGACTCTTGGACCCGTTATTAATGCCTATCTAGGTCTGCCAAATGGTAGTGAAATCGTAATGCAAGCACTGGGTGGAACAGGCATTATTTTCCTGGCTTTGTCAGCTTATGCAGTTAAAAGTGAAAAAGACTTTAGTTTCATGGGTGGCTTTTTGATGGTTGGTATTCTTGTTGCCTTCCTTGCTGGTCTGGGTGCTATTTTCTTTGAAATGCCTGGTCTTTCACTTGCTGTTTCTGCTATGTTTGTGTTGTTAATGTCTGGTTTGATTTTATATGAAACAAGTCAAATTATTCATGGCGGCGAAACAAACTACATTATGGCAACAGTGACGCTTTATGTCAGTATTTATAATTTGTTTACCAGTTTATTGCATTTACTTGGCGCAATGTCGGGCGATGATTAAAATACTTGGTACAAATTAATTATCTAAACAAGCCTCGTTTATACGGGGCTTGTTTGTTTTTGCGCTACAATACGCTTATGAATACACATTCTAACCAGCCACAATTGATTGATCGTTTCGGTCGTGCAGTGACATATGTACGCATGTCGATTACTGATCGTTGTGATTTTCGCTGTGTTTACTGCATGGATGAAGAAATGACATTTATGCCGCGTGAACAACTGTTGACGCTGGAAGAAATTGTGTTGATATTACGCGCTTTTTGTGAGCTAGGAGTAGAAAAAGTCAGGATAACGGGTGGTGAACCACTAGTAAGACGCAATGTTGATTGGTTATTTAAGCACGTTGGTGATTTAAAAAAAACGACAGCGTTAAAAGAACTGAATTTGACGACTAATGGTTCGCAATTAACTAAATATGTTGATTCATTGGCAGAAGCTGGTTTGGATCGTATCAATATAAGTCTTGATTCGCTCAATCCTGAGCGCTTTCGACAATTAACACGCAATGGTGACTTGTCAGCTGTTTTAGATGGTATTGAGGCTGCAAAAACGGCTGGTTTCAAAGCTATTAAACTCAATGCCGTTATTATGAAAGGTCGTAATGATGATGAAATACTGGATCTTGCTCGATTTGCAATTGAGCAGGGTATCGATATTTCTTATATTGAAGAAATGCCATTAGGTCATGTTACTCATCAACGCAATGAAAGTTTTTGTTCAAGTGATGAGGTGTTAGCTTCCTTGCAATCTGAGCTGACTCTGCGACCAAGTATCGAGACTACCGGCGGGCCTGCGCGTTATTATCATGTAGCAGGCAGCCAGAGTAAAATTGGTTTTATTTCACCCCATAGCCATAATTTTTGTGATTCATGTAATCGTGTGCGCGTGACAACTGAAGGCCGTTTATTACTATGTTTAGGTCAGGAACATTCGATGGATTTACGAAGCATTATTCGTGCTAATCCGGGCAATAGTGAACCATTAAAACAGGCTATCATTGCATCTATGCAAATCAAACCGAAAGGTCATGAATTTGATCTTAATGCCCAGCCTATTATCTTTCGTCATATGAGTGTTACCGGTGGCTAACTATCGTCCTTTCATGTCTGATGAGGGTATTCATCAGTTACACACAACAATTGTGCTTGATGAACATGGCGAGCAACGCGAGATTTCTCTGACAGGCGAAAGGCCGTTAACCATCTATCTTGATAAACGTGAGATTGTGACCTTGATGACCTTAGGCGCACAGCCTGAGTTATTAACCTTAGGCTATCTCCGCAACCAAGGGCTTGTTGATACGCTAACTGATATCGCGTCAATTCAAGTTGATTGGGATGTTGATTCAGTCGCTGTCACAACCCATCAATCCAAAGATAATCTAGATCAATTGATGTCGCGTCGAACGGTTACCAGTGGTTGTGGCCAAGGAACCATGTTTGGTAATTTGCTTGATTCGTTTGAAACCTTGCAGCTTCAATGTCCTGAATTTTCTGCTGAATCGATCTATCAGGTATTGGAAGCCTTGTCTGACTACAATCAAATGTATAAGCAGGCAGGTGCCGTTCATGGCTGTGCGTTATGCCGTGGTAATAACATAGACATTTTTATTGAGGATGTTGGAAGACATAATGCTGTTGATGCTATTTCTGGCTGGATGTGGTTAGAAGATATTGATGGCGACGATAAAGTGTTTTACACAACAGGCCGCTTGACGTCAGAGATGGTGATCAAGGTCGCTCAAATGAAAATACCATTATTATTATCACGTTCAGGCGTAACAGAAATGGGATTGCGTATCGCAAAGCAAATTGGCATAGGTATGATTGCCCGAGCTAAAGGTAAGCATTTCCTGGTGTATAGTGGGAACGAACAATTTATGGTTCAGTCATAGTGCGATTGTGACATGGATTTAAATAGTAATAACATTAAAGTTATAGATTAACTTTTTAGCAATATGCTCATGATTTATATAAAGAAATGTTATTTGTAATTTTGTCTGTTTTAGCGTAGGATGAGCTTGTTAAAACACCATAATCAAGGGTTATTTATGGTTATTTAAGGATCCGGTATAAAACGTAAGCAGGAATAGCCTTGTTTTTTACTTAAATTTGTTAAGGAATTTTTAAACGATTAAAGTAGAAAGTGGGGTTACAGTTTAATGTCTACTACAGGTAACTCAAACGATAGTTATATCTCGTCAGATAAAGTTAAAGACAGGAATGTTGCAAGCATGGCAAACGCTCAACGGCGACAAGTTGTTATTGTTGATGATGAATCTACCGGAAGGACTATTCTTAACAAAATTATAGAAAATATCGATGATAATATCGATGTTGTTGAGTTTGACAATCCGCAAACAGCTTTAGGTTGGCTTCAAAATAATCATCCGCATTTAATAATTACTGATTATAAAATGCCAGACCTGAACGGCATAGAATTCATTAAGGAAGTTCGCAAGATTCCAGCATGTTCCAATACTCCGATCATGATGATTAGTGTGGTCAGTGAAAAAGCTGTACGTTATCAGGCATTGGAGGCTGGTGCTACTGCGTTTCTAACACGTCCTATCGATCAAATTGAATGTGGTACCAGTTGCCGAAATTTATTAAAAATGCATGAGCAACATTTGATTATTCAAGATCGTGCAAATTGGTTAGCACAGCAAGTTGATCTTGCAACACAACAAATACGTTTACGTGAACGTGAAACCATTTTAAGGCTGGCTAAGGCGGGAGAATATCGGGATGAGGAAACAGGCAATCATGTTATTAGAATGTCTAAATATGCTCGTTTTATTGCTGAAGAGTTAGGGTTAAATCAAGATCAGTGCGATGATATTGAATATGCCGCACCTATGCATGATATCGGTAAGATCGGTATACCAGATGGTGTGTTACTAAAACCGGGTAAACTGGATCCTAGAGAGTGGGAAGTCATGCAGAGCCATACAACAATTGGATATAGCATACTGTCGAACAGCCAATCGAGATATATGCAAATGGGTGCTGTGATTGCGTTATATCACCACGAACGCTATGACGGTAAAGGTTATCCAAATGGTCTTCATAGCCAAGATATTCCGTTGATAGCACGTATTGTTGCCGTTGCCGATGTCTATGATGCCTTAGTCTCAATACGACCTTATAAACCTGCTTGGTCTACTGAAGAGGCGGTTGAATATCTTCAAAAACAAGCGGGAACTCAGCTGGATCCAAACTGTGTAGAAGCCTTTTGTAAACGCCTGTCTGATGTCGCTATGATTCAGTCAAATTACGCTGATGATGAACCAGGATCTAATAACGCAATGGAATGATTGATGATTGTAAAATCAAAAATGCTCTCTCCCCTGACAGACAAACTAAAAAGAACTAATGATTCGGAGCCAGAACAAATCCTTTTACGTTTAATAATAGGGGTTTTTCTGGTTATTTATTTTTGTTTTCCATGGTCAGATGGCGAAGATCTGGCATCGAAAATCACATCTAAAGGAAGTCTAATAACCTTGGGTTATTATACCGGTGCAATAGTGCTTGCTATTGCATTATTCTATAAACCAATTCAATCACCCTTAAGACGTATTGCCGGCATTGCGTTAGATATGGTCTCACTGTCCATTGTGATGTTTTTCGTTGGTGATCAGAGTGTGTTTTTATTTGTTTTGTACTTATGGGTGGTACTGGGCAATGGATTCAGGTATGGCTTAAATTACTTATATATTGCACTCATTATAAGTGTGATCGGTTTTTCTTGTGCGATAACCTGGGGTGACTATTGGCAGCAAACACACAATGAAGCTATCGGGCTTAGTTTATTGTTTTTATTGGTTTTAATTCCCATGTATACCGCATTTTTGATAAAGAGATTACATGCGGCACTAGCGTTAGCCAAACAAGCAAGTGAAGCTAAAACACGTTTTTTGGCGAATATGTCACACGAGCTTCGAACACCGTTAAATGGTGTTATAGGGATGGGGGATTTGTTAAGAGAAACTAAACTTAACGATGAACAAAAAAGCATAGTCAATGGCATGTACCAATCAGCACAAACACTATTAGGATTAATTGAAAACGTACTTGATATATCTAAAATAGAAGCTGGAAAAATCGTGATTAAGCGCGAACCAATTGATCTTCATGCACTTGTTAACTCGGTGCTTGCTATGCAATCACCCATTGCCAAAACCAAAGGACTGTCAATCTGGTGCTCCATGGATTCAGAGCTTCCGTTTATGGTTGATGGAGATAAACAACATATTTCGCAAGTTTTAATCAATCTGGTCGGCAATGCAATTAAGTTTACCGACCAAGGTTCTGTCAATTTACATGTCTATCTTTCTGAACAGCATAGTGATTATGTCAAAATTCGATTTGATGTTACTGATACAGGAATTGGTATAGACCAAGAAGCATTACAGCGCGTATTCGATGATTTCACTCAGGTCGGCACATCAGCGGTTAGAACCATTGGTGGTACTGGGCTAGGCACAACTATTTCTAAAGAGCTGGTTGAGCTGATGGATGGCCAAATTGGTGTAGAAAGTGAATTGAATAAAGGCTCAAGATTTTGGTTTGAACTACCATTCAAGCGTGTGGCGGATAAAGAAATTTATCATACAGATAGTCATATAGTGATCCTTGCATTAGAGCAACATTCAACATGGCTTAAATTGCAATTAACTACATGGGATGTGTCATTCGATAGTGTGAATTCGCCTGTACATCTTTATGCCTTACTTAAGCAAAGCTCGACTATCAAGCAACACAAAAAAATTATTTTGGTTGATCAACAGAGTTTGGGTGGTTTATCAGCGATTGGATTTGCTCAAAACATTAACAAATTGCCGTTTAGTGATAGCGTGTCATTGATTCTAATTACTGATAAACAGCATCACTCTTTTGATAGTGATATTGGTCAGTTTTATATTTCAATTATTAACACGAGTAATGATACTCGGGCATTATTTAATGCAATTCACGCTGCTGACAGTATTAAGGTTAAAACAGCTAACGTCCTCAATATTGCCGACCATGTTGCCAAGCTTGAGGGTTCAAGACCGCTAACCATATTGGTAGCTGAAGATAACCTGGTAAATCAGCAAGTAATAGAGGGTATTTTAAAGCGAGCAGGGCATCAAATTATTCTGACAGCTGACGGCGATAATGCCTTGGATATTCTTGAACAAAGAATTGATGACATTGACTTGTTGATTGTCGATAAAAATATGCCTCATCGTTCTGGCGATCAAGTGGTGCAAGCGCTGCGATTTATGGACACCAAACGCCAATTACCAGTCATTATGCTGACTGCTGATGCAACACCAGAAGCTAAACAAATAAGCATGAGCATAGGTGTAAATGAGTTTCTAACCAAACCTATAGATGCCTATAACTTATTAGAAAAAATTGTCAAACTCACTAAAGATTCAGCTTCAGAACAGACCTTGAAATCTGCTTTAACACCACTAGAAAATGAGTCAAACAAAGCTGAAACCGTATCGCAACAGGAATCAACATCTGATTTATGTGATACAAACATTATCACCCAATTGATGATGCTGGATAATGATCCAGACTTTATGTTGCGATTATTGAAAGGGTTTAAACAAGATGGGGACAAGCATATTGCCATCATAAAACGTTCGGTAGCTAATGATTATCTGGAGTTTCGAGAAGCATTACATGCATTAAAAGGGTCAGCTTCTGAACTTGGTGCAACAAAATTAGCAAACATGTGCATTATTGGCGAACAAAATAAACCGTATCATATTGGCACTAATGAGTTATATCAGTTAGCTAGAGACATTGAACACACATACAACCTTACATTAGCAGCGCTAGAATCAACTATAGCCAACGCTGCCAATTCGCGTTACTGATTAACCTCAATTCTGGATGGCTGTGCTTATCCAGAATTGAGGCTGATTAAGCAATTATACAAAAAATAAAACAGTCTCAACTGACACCTTATTTTAATTCATTTTTCGATATTTAATGCGTTCTGGCTGATGATCTTTTCCGAAGCGTTTACGATAATCTTCAGCATATTCAGTATAGTTACCTTCAAAGAAAGTTACAGTTGAATCACCTTCATAGGCAATCATATGAGTACAAACGCGATCCAAAAACCAGCGATCATGTGAGATCACAACGGCTGAACCAGGGAAGGCAAGAATGGCTTCTTCTAAAGCACGCAATGTTTCCACATCAAGATCATTGGTAGGTTCATCCAATAACAATACGTTGCCACCTTCTTTCAACAACTTGGCCATATGCAAGCGATTGCGTTCACCACCGGATAAATCTTTAACAAATTTTTGTTGATCTGAACCTTTAAAGTTAAAGCGACCACAATAGGCACGCGAAGGTGTTTGATAGTTTCCAACGGTGATAATGTCGTTGCCATCGGAAATTTCTTGGAATACGGTGTTATTACCATTTAATTCACGTGATTGATTGACGTAGGCAAGTTGTACTGTACTACCAAGTTCAATTGTGCCTGAATCGGGTTGTTCTTCACCGCTAATCAGGCGGAAAAGGGTAGATTTACCGGCACCATTTGGCCCGATAATGCCAACAATCGCGCCCGGTGGAATCGTAATGTTTAAGTTTTCAAACAATAACTTGTCACCATATGATTTTGTGACATTATTTATTTCAATGACTTTGTCACCTAATCGTGGACCCGGTGGTATATAAATCTCTTGGGTTTCATTACGTTTTTGGAATTCACGCGAATTCATTTCTTCAAATGATTTTAAACGTGCTTTTGATTTTGATTGACGACCTTTAGCACCTTGGCGAACCCATTCCAGCTCGGCTTGAATGGCTTTACGATGAGATGCTTCTTCTTTGGCTTCTTGTTGTAAACGGGTGTCTTTTTGTTCTAACCAGGCAGAATAATTGCCTTCATACGGAATGCCACGACCGCGATCAAGTTCTAATATCCAGCCGGCAGCATTATCTAGAAAGTAACGATCATGGGTGATGGCAACAACCGTACCAGGGAAATCTTGCAGAAAACGTTCAATCCAGGCAATGGACTCAGCATCAAGATGGTTGGTCGGTTCATCCAGCAACAACATATCCGGGTTATCAAGTAATAAACGACATAAAGCAACACGGCGACGTTCACCACCTGATAACACTGCAACATTGGCATCCCAGGGTGGCAGACGTAAGGCATCAGCTGCACGTTCGAGGGCATTATCCAAGTTATGACCGTCTTTGGCTTGAATTAGGTTTTCTAACTCGGCCTGTTTTTTGGCTAAGGCATCAAAATCAGCATCGGGTTCAGCATAGGCAGCATAAATTGCCTCTAGATCATCACGTGCTTGTTTGACATCAGAAACAGATTCTTCAACTATCTCACGAACTGTTTTTGTATCATCAAGCTCAGGTTCTTGTGGCAAATAGCCAACCTTAATATCAGGCATTGGACGCGCTTCACCAAGGTAGTCTTTATCAAGACCGGCCATGATTTTAAGTAATGATGATTTACCCGAACCATTAAGACCAAGCACCCCAATTTTGGCACCAGGGAAAAATGAGAGTGAGATATCTTTTAAAATTTCGCGTTTAGGCGGAACAATTTTGCCAATGCGATTCATACTGTATACGTACTGAGCCATTGTTTATCTCAATCAATTAAAAGACTAGATTTTACGCTGGATAAGGGTATTTTGCTAACCGATATAGTGGTGGTGATAATTTATATGCTCGCTATAACGTTACTCGTCGGAGTCTCAAGGTATTAGCAAGTCAACATCACACTCAAGCCTAATATCGTCAGACATAATATTCTAATTACTTTTTCTCTGACGGCATTACAGCTTTTTTTGGTAATGTCTTTGAAGCCCTGATTTTAGGGTGAGGAGGTTACAACTTTCTAATTCCACTGACTCAGAACAATGCCACTTGTCATCATTTGTAGCATTATGTGCTAAAGTTAACAATAAACAAGAGGGGGACGGTCATGAAATTACATAGTTTTAAATTTGCTATTGCAGCTGGTTTAACAACAGCAATTATCTGGATTATATGCAGTTTCTTGGTATTTAGCATGCCTCAAATGGCGATGATGATGTCTGGAGACATGATTCACATGAATACTCAGGAAATGATGTGGTCTTTAACACTATCAGGGTTTATCAAGGGCTTGATCATCTGGTCACTTTCCGTAGGCGTCAGTGCCTGGGTTTTTGCGCTCATATACAATCGTTTGTAGTGTTAATGACAGAGGGAAAAAGCGCCAATGACATTGTCTAAGCTATGCCCAGTTTGTGAAATGCTCGTCTCAGATAATGCGTTTTCTATAAAGTTTCGTGGGCTTGATTTATGGTTTTGTTCTCAGCAATGTCTGGATAGATTCAACCAGCGACCAAGTTTGTACATTGGTGATCCTAAACATGGCAAAGCAGCCAAACAGCATGGAACAAAGGTTCAGAAGCACCGGAGAATAAGACTTGAACTGCCGGATAACGATGAATTCAAAACTAAACTGCTTGAGGGTTTAAATTCATTGATGGGGATAACTCAAACCCGAATTAATCAAAACGTACTTGAAATTGAATACGATCTGGTACAAGTATCCTTGGAAGATGTTGAGCAATTTATCCTGGCATCTGGTGTGAATATAGAGCAATCGTGGCTAGATAAAGTACACGATGCCTTAGTTCACTTTAGTGAAGAAGGTCAGCTGGATAATTTGGGACATCCCTATAAAGACAATGGCTGTCATTAATCAACTCAGACTGGGTTGTTTCCACGTCAAATGTTCATAAATGCCTGTCCAGTAATATCCGAAACTGGCTGCAAAAAGTAACTCTTCAATGGGAATACCAATAATAAACAGGCCATTCAGTGCATCCAAGTTCCATACACGTTCGATATAACCCGGTGCAATGACTTCGAGACCGAAGATAAATATCGCGTAATAGATAAGAAACAGGACGCTTCCCCAAACACTCTTGAGTGCAATATCTGGTCTGCACAAGCTATTTGCAATACCTCCTGCAATCATTGCAGTGATGGCTGGATAAATTGGATTCCAGTTCCACAGCATCAAAATTGGAAACACAATAAATGGAGTCGTGATGGCCAATAGGTGGTGATTGTGCATTTTAGCTAAACGCGCAGTTAATGGTACTGGTTGTAATTTTTGACGGGTTATAACGTTGTAGGCAACAGCACCAATGCCACCAATACCAAAACAGAAAATTAAACTTTCAATATCAAATCCTGTTTTTAGAGCTAAGTTAAATAAGCTAGGTGGACTCCAATATTCCGGTACAAATAGTGGCTCGGTAAGTCCAAATAACATGGTAAATAGACTCGCTTTTAGCATGATAGAGCGATAGGTGGGTGAGATGCGATACATAATCAACCATGGTATTAGAAACGCCAAGGACCAAATTAACCAGACATATTGATCATTCATAAACAAATTATCTCCCAGCAATCGATACTGAATTCTAAATTCAACATAGCCAATCCTCTCGACAGAATGGCATAGGTGAGTAGTTAAAAACTCTGAATATATAGTATAGAAGAGATAAAACGGTGTTGATTACAATCTTGTCATATTTGATCTGGATCATTACAAATTCATTACGAATGTTCTTTTTCAACGGAGCATGGTTTATGATGATTTCAGGTTTAGAATTTGATGGATGAATCCTGCTAAAGTGAGCTACAGACCGGTATTTGACTTCAGCCTTTTGCGGATTAAACAGTATATTCTAGAGGTAATTGACCTTTGTTTCGGGGAGTTTGCTATGACGTGGTTGTCAATACATACTGATTTAAAAAGCAAATTATCACCTCAGTTTGGTGTTGCGAACTGTTCTGTGCCGTTTAGGTTTCCTATCCTTAAAAAGTGCGAGCCAATAGTGTGTTTATATCAGTCACTTTTTGAAGCAATATCCAGAGTGATGGTAAACTTGCTTCTATTGCGAGGTAGTTCCAATTCACTGATTTCAATAACGTTCATAGTATTAATTGTCAATATTCCATCATTATCGGCAAAAGAATTATCGCTTGAAAACGCAGTAAATATAGCTCAAGGCAATGACCCCTGGATTGAGGGAAGCTATCAGAGAGAGCTGGCAACTTTGGCCCAAAGTGTCGCTGCTGGGCAATTACCAGATCCCGTTATATCAGTCGGCTTTGCCAATATGCCTCTGGACACTTTCAACTTTAATCAGGATCCCATGACTCAGTTTAAAGTTGGAGTAAGTCAAGCCTTTCCAAGAGGTGATAGTCTGGCCTTACAGCAACAAAAACTCGAAGAATTAAGTCGACAACACCCATTTATGCGCCAAGATCGGCAAGCAAAAGTTCGTCTTAGCGTTTCTCATCTTTGGTTGGACTTATTCAAAAGTCAAGAGACTATTAGACTGATTGAAAAGGACAGGTCACTATTTGAATATCTGGTCGATGTAGCAGAAGTCAACTACAGCAGTGCATCAGGTAGAAGCCGTCAGCAAGATCTTGTTAGGTCACAACTCGAACTGACCCGCCTTGAAGATAGGCTTACGCTACTTAATCAAAACAGGCATGAGACGCAGGCAAAACTCGACGAATGGCTTTTTGCAATTGATTGGCAGGCGGTCGGGCTTCCACAAAAACTACCAGAGCTAGAGTTAAAACTGCCATCAGCAGACACTGAAAGTGTTAATCACGACCAAGTTGAGGCATCAGTTTTTCGAAACCACCCCACGATTAAAATCCTTGATGAACAAATCACCTCTTCCGAAACCAATGTTGATCTGACAAAGCAAAAATACAAACCGCAGTGGGGTGTCAATACCAGCTATAGCTATCGAGATGATGCCCCTACAGGTCAAGACCGTAGTGACTTTTTCTCTGTGAGCATCAGCTTTGACTTACCCGTGTTTATAGAAAAAAAGCAAGACAAGGAAGTGCAGGCGGCAATAGGCAACAAGGAAGCATTAAAAACAGACAAAGCACTTGCATTGCGGATGATTCATGCTAGCTTTAATCAGGCAAAAGAACGTCTACAATGGCTGGAAAAGCGTAAGACTATCTATGACAAACGCTTGTTACAGGAAATGCAAGAACAGGCAGAAGCATCTTTGAATGCTTACACCAATGATGATGGTGACTTTGCAGAAGTTATCCGTGCTCGTATCGCGGAGCTTAATGCCAACATTGATTATCTAAATATCAATATTGACCGATTAAAAGCGATTGCTGAACTGAACTATTTTGCTACTTCAGTTGCAAAAAATACTTACCACCAAAGAGATGAAAAATGATCAGTTCAAATAAAACCTTTTTAGTGATTCTTATTGCGGTAGTCGTCACTGCATCAATGACATATGGCATTACACGTATGACTATTGACAAAAATAGTAATGAGGTCCGTGACGCTGAACAAAAGCAACCACTTTATTGGGTTGCACCAATGGATCCCAATTATCAGCGTGACAAGCCTGGTAAGTCTCCAATGGGTATGGATTTAATTCCTGTATATGAAGAGAGTGAATCAGCCATGGACACTGGACCAGGGACTGTATCTATATCACCCGATGTCGTCAATAACATTGGGGTAAGGGCAGCAAAAGCTGAACTTCGAGCTGTACACTCAAAAATTACGACTGTTGGTTATGTGCAATACGCTGAAGATAAATTGGTCCATATTCATCCACGTGTCGAGGGTTGGATTGAAAAACTCTATGTGAAAGCCGCTGGCGATCCAGTAAAAAGAGGGCAAGCGCTCTACACGCTCTATTCACCTGAACTTGTGAATGCTCAGGAAGAGCTTGTTTTGGCGCTTAACCGTGACAATACTCGTTTGAGTAAAGCCGCTGAAGATAGGTTGAATGCGCTGCAAATTGCCAGCACCGTCATTAAACAAATCAAACAAACTCGCAAGGTTCAACAGGCCGTGACGTTCTATGCTCCTCAAAAAGGTGTTATCGATAATCTTAATGTGCGTGAAGGGTTTTACGTAAAACCCGGTGTGAACTTGATGACAATCGGCGAACTCAGCACAGTGTGGGTCGAAGCTGAGGTATTTGAACGTCAAGTAGAGCAAGTACAGGTGGGGCAACCCGTTACAATGACTTTGGATTATATGCCAGGTAGAAAGTGGCTAGGCCAGGTGAACTATGTTTATCCCACTCTGAACTCTGAAACCAGAACAGTCCGTGTTCGACTTCGCTTTGACAATGAAGATTATTTGCTCAAGCCAAATATGTTTGCTCAGGTGGACATCTCTACTGGTGAAGGCAAGGAAAGACTGATGATTCCTTCTGAAGCCCTTATTCGCACAGGTGAGCAAGATCGAGTTGTGCTGGCTTTGGGGGACGGCAAGTTTAAATCAATTACGGTTACGGTTGGCCAGATTGGAGAGAGCTTTGTAGAGATAACAAGTGGTATAGAACCTGGTGAGGAGGTCGTCACCTCGGCACAGTTTCTTATCGACTCAGAGTCCAGCAAGACCTCAGACTTCAAACGTATGCATTATGAAGACACACCGTCCCAGTCGGTCTGGGTCGAAGCCAAAATTGAGTCCATCATGGTTGAACACAAGATGCTGACAGCTACTCACTCGGCAATTAGTGAGTGGGATAGACCAGCAATGACCATGGATTTTACCGTTAGTGAACACGTCGACATGAGTACTCTTTCACGTGGGACGGAACTCAATATGGAAATTACCAAATCAGGTACTAATAACTTTGAAATCACGGAGATAAATATTAAAGGCAATAAGGATGATGTGATGACAGGAGGTGCTGATAATAATACTGGCGCAGGTAGCGATGAAAAAATGGAAAGCATGCAGTAGGGGAAATCAATGATTGAATCAATAATTCGCTGGTCCGTTAACAATCGCTTTTTTGTATTACTCGCGACCGCCATATTGATAGGCGTTGGGTTGTTTTCATTAAGAAATACGCCTGTAGATGCGATTCCGGATCTTTCTGATGTTCAGGTAATCATTAAAACCAGCTATCCCGGTCAGGCACCTCAAGTTATCGAGGATCAAGTTACTTATCCGCTGACGACAGCAATGTTGTCTGTGCCTGGAGCCGTCACTGTAAGAGGCTACTCTTTTTTTGGCGACTCGTATGTGTATGTGATTTTTGATGAAAAGACCGACCTATATTGGGCACGAAGCCGTGTGTTGGAGTATCTGAGTCAGGTAGCGCCTTCATTGCCTCAAAATGCCAGACCACAATTGGGTCCTGATGCTACAGGAGTAGGTTGGGTTTATCTTTACGCATTGATTGATCGCACTGGCAAACATGACATCAGTCAATTGCGATCTATACAGGACTGGTTCTTAAAGTATGAATTACAAACTGTGCCAGGCGTATCTGAAGTAGCTGCCATTGGCGGTATGGTCAAGCAATATCAGGTTAACATTAATCCAGAAAAACTTCGTGCTTTTGGAATTCCCCTTTCACATATTCAAACGGCCATCAAACGTGCCAATCAAGAAGTGGGGGCTTCTGTTGTAGAAATGGCTGAGGCTGAGTACATGGTGAGAGCCACAGGCTATATTCAGACAATCAAAGATCTGGTTCAAGTGCCACTAGGAGTCAACAACAAAGGTACGCCCCTGACCCTTGGGGATATCGCTGACATCAGGCTTGGGCCACAAATGCGACGGGGTATTGTCGAACTCAATGGTGAAGGGGAAACTGTTGGCGGTATTGTTGTCATGCGTTTCGGTGAAAATGCTCAAAAAACTATCGACGGTGTCAAAGCAAAACTGGACGAGTTAAAACAGAGCTTACCCGAAGGTGTTGAGGTCATCACGGTATATGATCGCTCTGGGTTGATCGAGCGGGCTGTAGAAAACCTCTGGCACAAGTTACTGGAGGAATTTGCAGTTGTGGCATTGGTATGTATGGTGTTTTTATTCCACATCCGCTCATCTTTTGTGGTTGTGATTAGTTTACCGGTAGGCATCCTGACAGCATTTATTGTCATGCATGCTCAAGGTCTTAATGCCAATATTATGTCACTTGGTGGTATTGCCATTGCCATCGGAGCCATGATTGATGGTGCCATAGTCATGATTGAAAACATGCACAAGCACATGGAGAAAACGCCAGTGACTTCGGAGAATCGTTGGCAAATCGTAGCCGATTCAGCCGTTGAAGTGGGGCCGGCTTTATTCTTCAGCCTACTGATAATTACCGTTAGTTTTGTGCCGGTTTTTACACTTGAGGCTCAAGAGGGGCGAATGTTCTCGCCGCTGGCTTTTACTAAAACCTATGCTATGGCTGCATCAGCCGCACTTGCAATCACGCTTGTACCTGTTTTGATGGGGTACTTTATTCGCGGGAAAATATTGCCAGAACATAAAAATCCAATAAATCGCTTATTGGTGGCGACCTACATGCCTGTTCTGAAAAAAGTCTTAGATTTCCCCAAGACGACAATTGCTGTTTCTCTTGTCGTATTAGCTGCCAGCTTCTGGCCGCTTCAACATATCGGGAGTGAGTTCATCCCTCCGCTTGATGAAGGTGACTTGATGTATATGCCGACGACATACCCCGGCATTTCGATTGGCAAAGCAAGAGAGGTTCTTCAGCAAACAGATAAGTTAATCCGCTCCGTGCCAGAGGTCAAAACGGTATTCGGCAAGATTGGACGAGCGGAAACGGCTACTGATCCAGCACCATTAACCATGATTGAAACGTTCATTCAGTTGAAAGATCGCAGCGAGTGGCGTGAGGGCATGACGACAGAGTTACTGAAAAAAGAACTCGACAACCTGGTTCAAATTCCTGGTCTCACCAATGCCTGGGTGATGCCAATAAAAACTCGAATTGATATGTTGGCAACGGGCATCAAAACACCTGTAGGTATCAAAATCGCTGGGGCTGACCTTTCAGTTATTCAGCAAATTGGTCAGCAACTTGAGATCATTCTCGAGGATGTTCCAGGCACGGCTTCGGTCTATTCAGAGCGTGTTGCAGGTGGACGTTATATCAAAGTAGATATTGACCGTGGCAAAGCTTCTCGTTTTGGTCTCAACATAGCTGATGTACAACAAGTCGTCGCTTCAGCAATTGGTGGTGTCAATGTGACTCAAACTGTAGAAGGTCTGGAGCGCTATCCTGTGAATATTCGCTATCCACAGTCATATCGTGACTCGCCTGAGCAGCTCGCGCTTTTACCTATTGTGACAACAACTGGTCAACGCATCGCATTGGGTGATGTGGCAGACATCTATATCGAAAATGGTCCACCGGCAATTAAAAGTGAAAACTCTCGAATTAATGGCTGGACATTTGTAGACATAGATGGTGTTGATATTGGTAGTTATGTTGATCAAGCGATGGACGCTGTTCGCACACAACTGGATTTGCCTGCCGGCTATTCCATCACTTGGTCTGGTCAATATGAATACATGTTACGAGCCAAAGAAAAGCTCCGCTATGTCGTGCCACTGACATTAGCGATTATTGCCATTCTTTTATTTATTAACTTTCGTAATGTCACTGAAGTAGTTATGTTAATGGGAACACTACCTTTTGCTCTGATTGGTAGTATCTGGTTGCTTTATTGGATGGAATTCAATTTTTCCATCGCTGTTGGCGTGGGGTTCATTGCACTTGCCGGGGTTGCCGTTGAAATCAGTGTGATTATGCTGGTTTATCTAAACCAAGCCTGGAGGGAGGCATTGTCACAAAATGCGCCTCAGACACCAGAACTTTCGCTCACAAAAGACCAATTAAGAGAGGCTGTGATCAAAGGAGCCGGGTTGCGGATTCGTCCGGTAATGATGACAGCAGCTGCAGTTATTGTTGGATTATTGCCCATACTATTCGGTACAGGTACGGGTTCTGAAGTCATGAGCCGAATTGCAGCACCAATGGTCGGTGGAATGGTGAGCGCGGTAATTCTTACGCTAGTGGTGTTGCCAGCTATTTATTACCTTTGGAAACTTCGGAGAACAAGCAATGAAAACAATACATTCAATAACTAACACAATAACGGCTAACCAAGATTGGAACAAACACTGGAATCCGTTCTGTCACTGGAACTACAAGACAGACGAGCTGATTACAGCGCTGGAACGGGTGGGATTTCCTGCCACTATTATTGCCTAATTCTGGAGTCACTAATGAGCACTAAGTATAGCCTGCATGGCGTAGAAAACAACACAATTTACATTTGTCCAATGCATCCGGAAGTACGCGCTGAACAGCCGGGAGATTGCCCGAAATGTGGGATGCATCTCGTTCCTGAAGATGAGGTTAAGACGTCTGATGAACATCAATCTCATAATAAACCTGAATCAAGTCATAACCAAGCCAATTGTTGTGGCGGTCATAATGATCACCATGACCACTCGATAGATAAAAATCAAAAGGTGACGGGCACCAATTACGATAAAGTGCCTGGAGATTGGAATGGTTCTGTCTATACTTGCCCTATGCATCCGGAAGTTCGCCAGATAGAACTTGGCTCATGTCCGTTGTGTGGCATGGGTCTGGAGCTGGAATCAGCAACGATGGCTGGAGATGAGCCTAACCCCGAACTTGTGGATTTCACGAGGCGTTTCTGGGTTGGGACAGCACTGACTATCCCATTACTAATCCTGACGATGAGTCCCTTGATAGGAATTACTCAACTTCGTGAGTTCTTTGGCGAAACGACATCGCTCTGGCTGGAGGTGGTGCTTGCTACTCCTGTCATCCTGTGGTCAGGCTGGCCTTTTTTCATACGCAGCTTGAACTCATTCCGTACCATGAATCTCAACATGTTTTCACTTATCGGCATGGGGATTTCGTCGGCCTATATCTTCTCAATAGTTGCGATGATCGCACCGGGTATCTTCCCTCTAGGCTTTCGTGATCCGGAAACTGGACACGTAGGAGTGTATTTTGAGGCAGCAGCTGTCATCGTAACACTGGTCCTACTTGGCCAAGTCATGGAGCTACGTGCCCGTGAAGGCACAGGGAAGGCCATACGTGCATTGCTGGATCTTGCCGCCAAGACCGCCCGGGTGATCCGGCCGGACGGCAATGAGGAGGAGATACCTCTAGAAGATGTTCAGGTCGGTGACCGGCTGCGGGTGAGACCCGGTGATAAGGTGCCCGTCGATGGTGTAGTGCTTGATGGTCGATCTTCGGTTGACGAGAGTATGATTTCAGGTGAACCCGTGCCAGTAGAGAAGACCGAAGGAGATAAGCTGACCGGGGCAACAATCAATGGAACAGGTAGCTTGGTCATGGAAGCAACGCGTGTCGGCTCTGACACCATGCTTGCTCAGATTGTCGAAATGGTGGCGGCAGCTCAGCGCTCGCGAGCACCGATCCAGAAATGGGCCGACATGGTGGCAGGCAAGTTTGTGCCGACGGTAATAGGTGTTGCGATTGTCTCGTTTATCGCTTGGGCGATATGGGGCCCAGCACCGGCCTTATCCTATGCGCTGGTATCTGCTGTCGCCGTGCTGATTATTGCCTGTCCCTGTGCACTCGGTCTCGCCACTCCTATGTCGATCATGACGGCGACTGGGCGTGGTGCACAAGCAGGCGTGTTGATTAAAAACGCTGAAGCATTGGAGCGCTTTGAGAAGGTTGATACGCTGATCGTGGATAAGACCGGTACATTGACCGTGGGTAAGCCGAAGCTGGTTGCCGTTCTGCCCGAAGCAGGACATGACGAGGCTGAGGTCCTTCGACTGGCGGCATCGCTTGAGCGTGGCTCTGAACATCCGTTGGCCGAGGCAATCGTTCGTGGCGCAGAAGAGCGCAACGTAACACTGGCCTATGCTGAAGACTTCGAGGCGATTACCGGCAAAGGTGTAAAAGGCACTGTGGATGGTAAAGCGGTGGCGTTGGGCAATCTTGCCTTGATTACTGACATGGGGCTTCAAAGCGGAGACTTGACCTCTAAGGCCAATGCGCGCCGTGATGAGGGTGAAACAGTAATGTTTATCGTACTTGATGGCACGATTGCCGGGTTGGTCAGCGTCGCTGATCCTGTTAAAGAGACCACACCAGCAGCTCTAAAAGCACTGCATGAGCTGGGTTTTCAAATCATTATGGCAACCGGTGATAACGAGCGTACAGCTCGGGCAGTAGCTGCACGACTTGGCATTGACGAAATTCGTGCTGACGTTCTGCCCGCGGATAAGGCCCGTATTATTAAAGAATTACAGCAACAGGGACGTAAAGTGGCTATGGCAGGTGATGGTGTCAACGATGCACCAGCACTGGCTCAGGCCGATGTTGGCATAGCGATGGGTACGGGTGCTGATGTAGCCATTGAAAGTGCAGGGTTTACACTCGTCAAAGGTGATCTTGATGGTATTGTGCGTGCTCGTCGCCTTGCCATCGCAACCATGCATAACATCCGGCAAAATCTGTTCTTCGCACTTATCTATAACGCTGCAGGTGTACCGATTGCAGCAGGCATTTTGTACCCGTTCCTGGGTATTCTGATCGGACCTATCTTCGCTGCCTTCGCCATGAGCGCATCATCGCTGTCGGTAGTGCTCAATGCATTACGACTGCGCCGAGTACGGATCTGAGGTTATGGGCCTCGCGATTTCACACCGTAAGATGTAGTGTTGAGAACAGAACACTGCAACAGCAGATGATTTTGTTTTAATCTGGGAGAGATAGAGATGACTAATCAAGAACAATCGTTTTGGTTCACCTCAAAAGGTATTGCTGCACTTGTATTCATTGGTGCCGTTAGTTATTTCCTGCTCGTTGAACATAGACAGCATCTGTTCGCATTTTTGCCTTACTTGATATTGCTGCTGTGTCCTTTGATGCATTTCTTTATGCATGGTGGGCACGGCGGGCATCACAGTCATGGACAAGGTCAGGATTTATCCGAGCAGGAGGTTGCTCAACGCGGGTTGGATGATAGTCGCAAAGGCACAGAACATCGGCATCATCACTGATGCTTTAATCAACACAGGAGCATTCCTATGCATGACGAATCGGCTTATGGACTCTGGTCATTGGTGATTATCAATTCCGTCATCTTTATATCTTTTGCATTCAGCTTTACTAAACCACAGACAAAAATGGAGTGGCGCAGTTTGGGCGTCTTTTCTGCCTTCATTATTGCGCTGTTTACTGAGATGTATGGCTTTCCGCTAACCATTTACTTTTTGTCCGGTTGGTTGGCAGAAAAATATCCTGGTGTTGATTTCTTGTCTCACGAAAATGGCCATCTGTTACATACGATATTGGGTTTTGAAGGAAATCCACATTTTGATCCGCTTCATATTGCGAGCAACATCCTCATTATTCTTGGATTCTTTTTACTGGCCTCGGCCTGGAGCGTATTGCACCGTGCCCAACAAAATAGGCAACTAGCAAAAACGGGGTGGTACGCACGATTCCGCCACCCACAATACATCGCATTTATCATGATTATGTTTGGTTTTTTGTTGCAATGGCCCACCATCCTAACCATGGTGATGTTTCCGATTCTGGTCGTGGTCTATATTCAGTTAGCCCATCGTGAGGAGCGCATGGCACTGGAGGCGTTTGGTGATGAATACCGATGGTATATGAAAACCACGCCAGCGTGGCTTCCGAAATTCAACTTAAAAAAAGAAAAGTCAGTATAAGTGAGGAGTAGTTATGACAACACATCCTTGCTTCCAAACTGTATAAGCTGGGAGTTGAGATTGCGATTGGAGAATTTGACATGACTGAGCACAGGCTAGGGATCAATCCCGGATTTTTGACAAAGCATAGGCTAAACCTGGCAGGTTTGGATCAAGCGGACAGTAAGGCGATGATAGCAGAAATTGATGCGCAGCCTTGGGTTGATAGGGTATGCCTTAATAAGCAGACGCTCATCATTGCTTATGAAGCCTCCCGCCATAATATCGACGAACTAATCGCAATCATCGAAAAATACGGTGCATCGATTAAGGATAGTTGGTGGAGCCGTACGAAACTTGGCTGGCAGAGGCAAACTGATGAAAATATTAAAAATAACGCCAGACATGAACCTCACTGTTGCAACAAGATACCTTCGGGTAATAGATTCAGGCACTGATGGCTGACGAAGTTATTCCGAAAATGCCTATATACCTCGACAGCCCGATGGCAATTAAGGTTTCGGATATTTTTTGCGAATTCAAAGCCCAACACCGGCTGAATACCGAGCAATGTCATCGCATGTGTAACGTTGTCACCTATACCCGATCAGTAGAAGAATCCAAGGCCCTGGCTGGACAAACATACCCTCATATCATCATTGCAGGCAGTGGTATGGCTACCGGTGGCCGTATTCTGCATCATTTTAAAAGGTTACTCGGCAACAATAAAACAACGGTACTTTTCACAGGCTATCAAGCTGGCGGAACCCGGGGGGCGAAACTTTTAGAAGGCGCCAATGCGGTAAAAATTCATGGCGAATGGATACCGGTGCGAGCCAAAATTGATAGTATCTCCGGGCTCTCAGGGCATGGGGATTATCTGGAACTGTGTCAGTGGCTGAAGGACTCAGACTTAAGTGAATCAACGCAGATTCATTTGGTCCATGGTGACGCCGATGCGCTTGACGGTTTTCGTATATATCTTCAAGAAAATACCCCTTTTACAGTTAATGTGGCTGAATATGGGACCAATCTTCAAGTATGACTAATTAGCTCTGCGAATGGCATGCCCAACAAAAATCAGGAGACCCGACTATGCAGGTTGAAACGTTAAGAGATGTCCTTCACTGGACAAGCGAGTTCCATCAACACCTCAGCGAGTGTTTGAAACATTGTGCCGACAATAATGAGAGTGCTCGTGCACAAATGCTTCTCAAGTATTTATCAGAACATGAAGAAAAGCTTAGACATGTTATTCACCAGTTTGAAGTCACAGGTAATGAACACGCGTTAAATACCTGGTGTTATGAGTATTTAAATAAAAATCCGATCGTTCAACATCATCATTGTGATGCGCCATTTGCTGCACTATCGACGACCGAAATTATGCAGGTAATTATTGATCAGCATAAGCAGGTCATTGATCTGTATCGTTATCTACATGAGCGCGCGGATATACCCTCGGCGGGAGAGCTGATGGAGACACTCAAATCCTTTGAAGAACATGAAATGATGCAGATGGTGCAGTCAGCCAACCGTTTAGAAGATCTGTGACGAAACTACCATTGATCGATGCTCACTCTTGGGGTTGTATGAAGCATTTAGAGAGATGATATACGAAATATTTTCTGGTCCATGCATGAAAGCTAGAAATTTTATTAAGTGAATCATATCGGGTTTATCGGAGGCTAACTTTCTTGAGAGAATTAGCCGATGAACAAACGATCTGGATATTCACCCGAAGTACGGGAACGCGCGGTTCGGCTGGTATTAACCAGCGAGCAGGACCATCCATCACGCTGGGCAGCGATACAGTCTGTTGCCGCCAAAATTGGCTGCACACCTGAGACATTGCGCTCCTGGCTCAACAAAATGGAAGTTGATAGCGGCAGCAAACCTGGTGTGACCAGTGATGCTGCAGCCAAGCTCAAAGAGCTGGAACGGGAAAACCGTGAGCTGAAACGCGCCAATGAGATTTTGCGCAAGGCAGCGGCTTTTTTCGCCCAGGCGGAGCTCGGCCGCAAACCGAAATAATGGTCGAATTTATTGACCGTGAACGAGACGTGTACGGTGTCGAGCCAATCTGTGATGTGTTACCGATTGCACCGTCCACCTATTACCGCAGCAAGCATGTGGAGCGACATCCGCAGCAGCGTTGTGCGCGGGCTGTGCGAGACGAAGCCCTGATGCCTGAGATAGTCCGTGTCTATGAAGAGAATAACGGCGTCTATGGTGCTCGCAAAGTATGGAAGTAGCTAAAACGCGAGTCGATAGCGGTGGCCCGCTGTACGGTTGAGCGATTGATGGGCGAACTGGGACTGGAAGGCGTCAGGCGGGGCAGACGCTGTGTCACCACTATTCCAGACGAATTGGCTGACAAGCCACTCGACCTCGTTAATCGGCAGTTTACAGCGCAGCGGCCGAATCAGCTTTGGGTAGCAGATATTACCTATGTCGCAACCTGGTCCGGCTTTGTCTATGTCGCTTTCGTAGTGGACGTATTCTCCCGATACATTGTCGGTTGGCGGGCATTAAAGAGTTTGCAAACCGATATTGTTCTGGATGCACTGGAACAGGCTTTGTGGGCACGCGGCAAACCCAAGGGCGTCACGCATCACAGCGACCGTGGCAGCCAGTATTTGTCCATCCGCTACACCGAGCGTCTGGCAGAAGCAGGATTCAAAGCCTCAGTCGGCAGTGTCGGTGATTCCTATGACAACGCACTGGCCGAGACTATCAACGGCCTGTTCAAAGCCGAGGTGATTCACAAAGATGGACCCTGGAAAGGACTGGATGACGTAGAACTCGCCACATTGAACTGGGTGGACTGGTTCAACAACCGACGGTTACTTGGCCCCATTGGGGATATACCCCCCGTAGAGTACGAAAATCTGTATTATCAACAAGCCGAGTCTGCTGCGGCATGACTCAAATAAAACTCCCTCCGACAAAGCCGGGGCGATTCAAGCCGATTCATATAGACTATTGATATTCATTTACCAAGTGTTAATTTGCATGTTGTAGCAAATAGAAAAATAAGGCAATTTGATGTTTTTGTTAATGGTTTTCCCATTCTTACTCATTCTGACAGTAATAGTGCACTACGTCTTTCTCAGTCGTATGGCCATCATTTTTGAAACCAAATGGTCACAGTCAACCAAATTGATCACAATTATTTGTTGTTTATTTGTTGCCCATATTGTTGAGATATTCGTATACGCAGTGGTCTACTACTTTGCCCACTATATTCCAGGTATTGGCGTTCCTCAGCAAATAGATTTTGATCAGTGGATTAATACTTTGTATTTTTCATTTGTGGCATATAGCTCCCTTGGGGCTGGCGATCTTTCAGTATCTGGGCCATTGAAAATTCTCTATGGATTAGAGGCAATCAATGGTTTGCTCTTGATTGCTTGGTCAGCATCATTTTCATTACTGGCAATGAACAGGGTACAGTTTTGTGCTCCATGCGATGATAATCATGCTACTAACTGAAATGTTAAGCATTAGAAAAATAGAGGCACCCAGTGATAAAACCTGAATCTGTGTTAAGTATCAGGTTTTATTTTTCCATTTGTTATCGTGACCAGGAAAATAGCCGTAATAATCAGTGTAGCTCCAAGCCATTGAATGGTTGTTAATGACTCTGAAAAATAGGTATGACCAAGATATACCCCAAATACAGGTGTAAGGAAGTTATACACGTTAAGCTTGAAAAGTGGTGCATGTTGCATTAGCCAGAACCACAAAATAAACGGGAGTGCGGTTCCCAATAATGCCAAGGCAAGGATAATTAAGGTGTAACCCATTTGCAAGTCTAAAGAGTCTGGACTGGTAGTATAAAAAGCCAGGACACCAAGAGGTATGGCGCCAACCAGTAACTGGAAACCTATTGCAAAAAGCACGTCGACTTGACCAGCAATTTTCTTAAGCAACACATTGCTAACAGCAACACCAAACGAAGCTGCGAGCACGAAGACTATTCCGAGTAGGATTTGCCTTTCACTCTCTACCAGGCTGTTCAAAGAAATTATGACTATTCCGGTGAATCCGATAACAGTACCAATCAAGGGTACTCCGCTCATTCGCTCCTTCAGAAAATACCAGCCTAAGATACCGGCAATAAGTGGTTGCGTATTAGTGATGACTGTTGCAAGCCCGGGATTAATCAAGCTGCCAGCATAAAACATGCCCCATAAGCCCAGACTTGTCGCAGTGAGACCTATTATCGTTATATATATCCAGAGTCTATATGTCAACAACACTTTAAAATTGACCCCTTTTGGCTTTAAAACACCGGTTTAAATTTGACCCCCTTGAGCAGGATCTTCATTATTTTATCGCACTGGGTGCAATGCCCGCTTTACGTTTATCTTTCAACCTGTAACTTTCACCACTGATCTGAACAATATGTGCATGGTGCAATAATCTATCTAACATGGCGGCTGTTAAGGTTTGATCGTTTGCAAAGGCGGTCGCCCATTGAGTAAACGGTAAATTGCTGGTTAAAATCAAACTACCTCGTTCATAGCGTTTGGCAATGACGTTAAAAAACAAGTTAGCTTCTTCTCGACCAAACGGTAAATAACCGATTTCATCTATCACCAATAATCGTGGTGCTAATACCGTTCGTTGCAAATACGCTTTCAGTTTGTCTTGTTTTTTGGCTACGGATAATTGCAGCATTAAATCGGCAGCACTAATAAACCGCGTTTTAATGCCAGCCATAATGGCCTTATACGCAAAGGCAATAGCAAGGTGGGTTTTACCCACCCCGCTAGGGCCGAGTAAGACAATATTCTCGGCCCGTTCGATAAACACTAAACTCGCCAGTTCTTGTAGTTGTGTACGGGGCGCACCCGTAGCAAAGTTAAAGTCA
>JARGFJ010000060.1 GCA_029210875.1 Gammaproteobacteria bacterium
GATCCTGCTCAAGGGGGTCAAATTTAAACCGGTGTTTTAAAGCCAAAAGGGGTCAATTTTAAAGTGTTGTTGACAGTTAGGGCAATACAAAATAAATCTATTGATTTACCAACAGAAGCAACAGTAGATGTTGTGCAACACAAAGCGACACTAACTGAACCTGTCGATAATAGTTCACTTGCATTTGATGTTAAGGATGACGTTGAATTGTCTGAAGAGGATGTCGATTCCCAGTCTGAACAAATAGAAATCGTAGACTTTGAATTACCTGAACAATCTGTCGTTGCTAGCAAAAACACACGATGATTATAGTATCAAGATAGAACCCAGCCAAAAAGACCCTGGTTCTTAGTCCGAGTTAATTAATGCTCGAGCTGGTGTTTGGTGTTGTGTTTGTTTTATTGGCACTTGCGCCATTAACCATGTTATGACGACAAACACTAACATAGCCCATAGAATAGTTTGAAAGTGAACATTCACATCTAGTAAATAACCTATCAATGCTGGACAAATGCCAGTAGAAAATACTAGAAATGCTGATCTCAAAGAACGAACCCGCCCGAGATGTTGTTTGCCCCAAAGCTGAACTAACAGGCTGTCAGCCACCGCTGATGACATGCTCATTGATAAGCCTGCCCCGATCATTAACAACCAGATGCCACTATTGCCACCGAAGAAAGCTGCTGCGGCTAATGCAATTGCAAAGGGTACCAAATAAAGGCGGGCGATAAGACTAACCCCAAGATCATCTATCCAGCGTCCACCTAATAATGCCATTGGAAAGCGAATCAAGCCCATGCTAGTGAGAGCAAGTGCATAGGTTGTAGTTGATGCCCCCAGGCTCGCGGTCATTTGGGCCTGATATACAAAAATACCGGTAAGTGTGAACGGTAATGCCAACAGCATCGGCATTACTAACCAGAATCGACATTCTCGTAATGGACTTTTGCCGTTATAGTGCTGCTTTGCGGCGGCTTTATGTTGATGTGGGGCTTCTGGCCAATCAGCAAACATAAAAAGACACAACCATAAGCCGATGATAATGCCGAGTATGCACCACCAAACGTATTGCCAAGACAGCCAGACCAATAATAAAGTGGTGAGTGGTGGCAGAATAATTTCGCCTGATGGCATTGCCATTCCGATAAAGCCGAGAGCACGACCACGATTAAGATTAAATTCACGCCCAGCTAATGTGCTGCCCAAATGTGTCATTAGACCTTGACCACACAAACGCACTAATCCCAAGCCTAAAATAGCCATTGCCCACCAGGGTGATAAGGTTAATATCAACAGGCCGACCGTTAATATAATCAGTAATGTTATCGCATAACGTTTTGGGGCAACCCAGTCTATTTTGGGTCCAAAATACATCACCATAAAACCACCAGCGATGGTAATCGCAGAATAGATGCTGCCAAACTCGCCGGCAGACAAATTTAGTTGCTGACTGATTGGCGTTTGAAACAGCCCAATAAAAAAACTTTGGCCTAAATTGCCAGTAAATACGGCTAGAAAGGCTATGGAAAGTAAGCCTGCGTGATGTTTTATCAGGTTTAGATAGTTTTGTGGGGTGTTAGTGTTTATCTCGGTTTTCACGGCTTTCTACTTATATGCCCGTAATCAATGAATTTGCAGATTTATAGCACACATTCCGACTACGCTATCTGTGTTTTATTATTGAGCAATAGACAAAAATTTCTCCTACATTTTTTGCACACGCATACATCCATGACGGTAATGGCTATTTTTATCCAGAATTGAGATCACTTACATTCTATCGTCAGACTCTCTCTGGTTACATTCATAGGGTATGCACCATAATGAGTTATAACGATTGAAGAGGTAATGGAGTGATCAATAATGTCATAACCATTTGGGCATAATTGCCCCGCCTTTGAAAAACAAGCTGGCGTACCGCTGACACAGTCCATGCTGAAGCCTTGCTTGCCACTCGGTCCAGTAATTGAAAGGGGTTTGATGGTGGCACAACTGCTTAATAATAGAGTACCAACTGAAAGTAGAGTTATATATTTCATGTGTAACTCCTGTTATATCGATAAAGACTTATTAAATTAACATACCAGCTACGACTGGTAACGCATAAATACTAAAATGCCTATCTATAATTTATCGAGGCTTACTAATGGCCCGTAGTTTCTCTTCTCAAAACGTCATTATATCTTTTTCGGTAATCATCAATTAATGTCACTTCATCATAATGTCTCAGGACGACGATCTAGCGTTGATTTTAATAATTGATCTAGATCAAGGAACACAATATATAGTGCTTTATAATCTTGGTAACTACTATATATTGCGTTTTATAGGTTTTGGTAACTAGAACGTTTTATCAAAATAAAGCATCAAAACGGGGGTATGTATGTGTACAGAAAGCATAACAATAACTAAAGAACCTTCGGCGATGAGGTTACCCCATACAGTCATAAAACGTGATGGGCAGAAGCTTAAATTTGATAGCAAAAAAATTCTTTCAGCGATTCACTGTGCAGGTCTTGCTACCGAAGATTTTGCTTTAGATGAGGCGGATAGGCTGACCGAACAGGTGCTTAAGGTGCTTTGTCATTGTGATACGAGGGGTGAAGTCGAGATTGAAAAGATTCAAGATGTGGTTGAGCAGGTTTTAATTACATCTGATTATTACACTACGGCACGTGCTTATATTGTTTATCGAGAACAACACGGTAAATTACGTCGTGATCAAAAGTCCTTAATCGATGTTGAGTCTTCGATGAATGAATACTTACAACAACTTGATTGGCGGGTGAATGCCAATGCGAATCAAGGGTATTCATTAGGCGGCTTAATACTCAATACGGCTGGTAAGGTAACGGCTAATTATTGGCTTAATCATGTTTATTCAGATGAAATAGGTTGGGCTCACCGAGAGGGTGATCTTCATATCCATGATCTTGATATGTTGGCAGGTTATTGTGCTGGTTGGTCTTTGCGTACCTTATTAAATGAAGGTTTTAATGGTGTGCCTGGCAAAGTTGAAGCAGGTCCTCCCAAGCATTTTTCCAGCGCCTTGGGTCAAATGGTTAATTTTTTAGGTGCACTTCAAAATGAATGGGCTGGCGCGCAGGCATTTAGTTCCTTTGATACCTATCTGGCACCTTATATTAGACGAGAAAATCTGGATTATGATGCCGTACGCCAAGGCATTCAGGAGTTTATCTATAACCTTAATGTTCCATCTCGCTGGGGAACACAAACCCCGTTCACTAACCTAACCTTTGATTGGGTTTGTCCAACTGATTTGCAACAACAAATACCTGTTATTGCCGGTGAAGAAATGCCCTTTTTTTATGGTGATTTGCAAAAAGAAATGGACATGATTAATCAGGCTTATATTGAGGTAATGATTGCAGGTGATGCCAAGGGACGTGTCTTTACCTTTCCCATTCCAACTTACAATATCACTGAGGATTTTCCATGGGAAAGTGATAATGCCACTCGTTTGTTTGCAATGACAGCCAAATATGGCTTGCCCTATTTTCAGAACTTTATTAATTCGGATATGGATCCTGGGCAAGTGCGGTCAATGTGCTGTCGATTACAGCTAGATTTACGTGAATTACTCAAACGCGGTAATGGTTTATTTGGATCAGCTGAACAAACAGGCTCAATAGGGGTTGTGACTATAAATTGTGCTCGTCTTGGTTATTTATACAAACATAATGAAGCAGCGTTAATCAACAAAATTTATCATTTAATGGATCTGGCTAAAAACAGTTTGGAAGTGAAACGCAAAGTCATTCAACGCTATATGGATATGGGCTTATATCCATATACCAAACGTTATCTGGGCACATTAAGAAATCATTTCTCGACAATTGGTGTTAATGGTCTCAATGAGATGATTCAAAACTTTACTGATAATGCACATGATATTAGTGATCAATGGGGACGAGACTTTGCCTTACGCGTATTGACTCATGTGCGTGAAAAGCTGATTACCTTTCAGGATGAAACAGGCCATATGTATAACCTGGAAGCGACGCCAGCTGAGGGCACAACCTATCGTTTTGCTAAAGAAGATCGTAAACGTTTTACCGATATTATCCAGTCAGGTACTGAGACGGCACCTTATTACACCAATTCGTCACAATTACCGGTTGGTCTGACCGACGATCCGTTTGAAGCATTGCAACTGCAAGATGAGCTACAGACCCAATATACGGGTGGCACGGTCTTACATCTGTATATGAATGAACGAATTTCAGATTCAACAGCATGTAGTACCTTGGTTAGACGCGTATTAGAGCGTTTTCGCTTGCCTTACATCACGATCACACCAACGTTTTCAATTTGTCCTACACATGGCTATCTATCTGGTGAACATGAGTTTTGTCCTGAGTGTGACAAAGCGGTTTTGGCAAAGAAACAACAAGTAGCAGCATAAATTAGTTAACTTAAATTGATTAAGGAGAAACAACATGTCTAATAATACATCTGTAGTTTTACGTGAAGAAGAACGTCAACGTTGTGAAATTTGGACTCGGGTCATGGGCTACCATCGTCCAGTCAGCTCGTTTAATCCTGGTAAACAGAGCGAGCATTCCGAACGAAAACATTTTGTTGAGTGTTTAGAGATACGGCCACAATAAAGAATCATCGTTTAATGCGACTCAATATTGGCGGTTTAGTACCGTTTACCACCATTGATTATCCGGGACATTTGGCGGCGGTAGTGTTTTTACAAGGCTGTTCGTGGCGTTGTGCTTATTGTCATAACCCACATTTGATAGATGTTCATAAACAAGGTGATGATGATGCAATGTTACGCCGCTTTTTAGAGTCGCGACGTGGCTTGCTGGATGGCATCGTGTTCAGTGGTGGCGAGCCGGTGTTGCAATCAGGATTGGTGGATGCCATAGCGGACATTAAAACGATGGGGTTTAAGGTTGCCCTGCATACAGCGGGAGCTAATCCCCAACGGTTAAGACAATATGTCTCTAAGCCGGATTTGGATTGGATAGGACTTGATGTGAAAACCGCATTTGCCAATTATGCTCAGGGCACGGGCATTGAAGGCAGTGGCGACAAGGTTCAGGAGAGTTTGAAACTTGTGTTGGATAGCGGTGTTGATTATGAGGTGCGTACCACGGTTGATCCCAATCTTTTCACCAAAGATAGCTTATTTCAACTGGCACACACATTAGCTGATCTCGGTGTAAGTCATTATGCATTACAAGAATGTCGCGCCGTTGATGGCTATGAAATGGCTAGTTCTGTAGCATTATTTGATAGTGGTTTGATAGCTGATATAAGTGAAATGTTTGCGAATTTTACAGTGCGACACAGCTAGGAAAAATGCGGATAGTTGTTTATGTATTTTTACCCTTAATGGGGATTTATTGGGGGTTTACAGGTGGAACAAAATACAGCTCCTTTTGCAGTAAAGGTTGGCTCGGCAGAAATGCTTAAAGGCGGCGTGATCATGGATGTGACTACTCCAGAACAAGCAAAAATTGCAGAAGATTCGGGTGCTGTTGCGGTCATGGCTTTGGAACGAATTCCATCCGATATTAGAAAAGAAGGTGGGGTTGCTCGGATGAGTGATCCGGACATGATCATGAGCATTCAACTAGCGGTAAGTATTCCCGTTATGGCGAAATGTCGCATTGGTCATTTGGTCGAAGCTCAGATTTTAGAAGAACTTGATGTTGATTTTATTGATGAAAGCGAAGTGTTAACCCCAGCGGATGACATCAATCATATTTGGAAACATGGCTATGCCGTTCCCTTTGTCTGTGGTTGTCGCAATCTTGGCGAAGCTTTACGGCGAGTGGGCGAAGGTGCCGCGATGATTCGAACGAAAGGCGAAGCGGGCAGTGGCAATATTGTTGAAGCTGTTCGTCATATGCGTCAGCTTCAATATGATATTAAAAGCCTTAATGGCTTGGGCATAGAAGAGTTGATGGCAAAAGCGAGGGATTTTGGCGCACCATTTGATTTAGTAAAACAAGTGGCTGAAACGGGGAAATTGCCGGTACCCAATTTTGCCGCGGGAGGTGTTGCTACACCTGCGGATGCTGCATTGATGATGCAATTAGGCGCTGAGGCTGTTTTTGTTGGTTCTGGCATTTTTATGAGTGATGATCCTGTTCAAAGAGCAAAAGCCGTGGTTGAAGCGGTAACGTATTTTGACGATCCTAAAAAATTAGCTGAAATATCAACCGGTTTAAAACGAGCAATGAAGGGAATTGCTATTGCAGATATTCCTGCCGAACAGCGTCTACAAGTTCGAGGATGGTAATGAAAATTGGTTTACTGGCTTTGCAAGGTGACTATGAAAAACACAGCCAGATTTTAACTCAGTTAGATATGCAGTCAGTGTTGATTCGTTATCCAAAACAATTGGATGATGTATCAGGATTGATCATTCCTGGCGGTGAATCTACAACGATGAGTAAATTGATTGATGCCACACATTTTCGTCGGCCATTAAAAGCCTTTGCTCAGGATTATCCAATTTTAGGAACCTGTGCCGGTTTAATTATGATGAGTTATTTAGAGCAACTTGACTCACGAGTAAAACCACTCAACATTATCGCTGTGTCGGTAGGTCGCAATGCCTATGGTCGGCAGCAGAACTCGTTTGTTGATCAGCTAACGGTGAATGTTGATGATCAGCAAAAAAGCATTACAGCAACATTTATTAGAGCACCACAGATTACAACGCTTGGACCGGATGTTGAGGTATTGGCACGTCATAACACTATGCCTGTCGCTGTACGCCAAGGTCATCATATTGGTTTAACGTTTCATCCTGAATTAAATGATGTTGGTTTGTTTCATCAATTAGCATTTGGAGGTGTTTAACCTTAATTTGGAGATGATATTGCCAAGTATTTTAACGAGGTAGCGCTTCAACAAAATCAGCGGTTAAATATAAGGCCTGATTAAGAAATACTGGAAATTGATCGAGATCGATACTATCAATTAGGTTTTTGATTTGTAGTCCTAGCTCGGTATTGCCTTCAATCGATAAGCGACGTTGAAAGAACAAGGTATCTGGATCTTCACGTCGGCTGGCTAATAATAAGAATTCTTTGCTATTGCCAGAAAAGGTCGTATCAGCAGTTTGGCTACCAGCACTAAATACCAATTGATTTTGTTGTACACAGACTTGCCAGTCAAAGCCCAGATCATTGATTTGAATGCGTAATACGGCATCTTCAAGAAAATCGAGATCACCATCGATCAGTTGTTGTTTAAATAGGTAATTAGATACTTTTGCAGCAATGGTGAGCGGAATCGATTTTGGTAGCAATTTAAAGGGTGTTCGCCATGGTAGGTAGTGAATGCAGGGTAAAGTAGCGAGTGTTTTAGGAATAAATAAAGCAAGTTTATGTGGTGTTGTTGCCATAATCGTAGTCGCCTAAGTCTCTACATTGAATTAGCTATATATGATGAATGTTACGTTGAAGATAACAATGACATGGATCAAGTGCGACTGAACTAGCCATATTTTACGCTGCAAAAGCCCTTATTATGTAGGCATAAAAAAGAGGAGAAAGGGATGGAACTGGTCTGTCCGGCAGGCAATATCTCAATGTTAAAAACGGCGGTTGATCACGGCGCTGATGCGGTTTATATCGGCTTTAAAGATGATACCAATGCACGCCATTTTGCAGGATTAAACTTTAATGATGGTACGGCTAAGAAAGCCGTGGACTATGCTCATGAACGTGGTTCAAAAGTGTATGTTGCTATCAATACCTATCCTCAACCATCAGGATGGTCTCGCTGGCAAAACGCAGTTGATATTGCTGCTGACATTGGCATTGATGCTTTGATTGTAGCCGATACCGGTGTATTAGCTTATGCCACAGAAAACTACCCCGATCTTGCTCGTCATCTGTCGGTGCAAGGTTCAGCAACCAATGCCGAAGCCTTACGTTTTTATAAACAACAGTTTGATATTAAACGTGCGGTGATCCCTCGTGTTTTATCAATGTCACAAGTCAAACAATTAGCACAAGACAGCCCCGTTGAACTAGAAGTGTTCGGCTTTGGCAGTCTATGTGTCATGGTCGAAGGTCGTTGTTTATTGTCATCCTATGCAACTGGCGAATCACCGAATACATGTGGTGCTTGTAGTCCGGCGAAATCAGTACGATGGATTGAAACACCACAAGGAACCGAAAGTCGCTTAAATGAAGTCTTGATTGATCGTTATGCTAAAGATGAAAAAGCCGGTTATCCGGTGGTCTGTAAAGGCCGGTTTAAAGTTGACGGTCATATTTATCATGCCTTGGAAGAGCCAACAAGTTTAAACACCTTAGCGTTACTGCCAGCATTGCAGGCGGCGGGAGTAAAGGCGATCAAAATTGAAGGTCGTCAACGTAGTACAGCCTATGTAAGTAACCTCAGCTCGGGATAAGAAGGGAACTAAAAGCCTGTTAACCGATCAGATCTTTTACCACAAAAGATTTTG
>JARGFJ010000061.1 GCA_029210875.1 Gammaproteobacteria bacterium
GTTAGATAGATTATTGCACCATGCACATATTGTTCAGATCAGTGGTGAAAGTTACAGGTTGAAAGATAAACGTAAAGTGGGCATTGCACCCCGCGTGCCACACAATGATGAAGTTCCTGCTCAAGGGGGTCAAATTTAAATCGGTGTTTTAAAGACAAAAGGGGTCAGTTTTAAAGTGTTGTTGACAACTGGAGACTGGAGATGGTCAAAAGTTTGATATTGATCCGGCAAAGGCCTTACTAATGTTTCTCGAAACATTGTGGACAATGCTTGAGCAGTCCCCAAGGCACCCTGGGTTCAACATCAGGAGTTACATGGATGACGATTTGGGATCATTCATCCCGTTTGACTGGGATGGAAAAATCGAATGCTAGCAAGGTGTTGTAGTCGCTGCGCAGGGATCTCCGCTGCGCCTTACTACGGTCTCTAAGCACGGCGTTAGCTGTGAGAGGTGTTGCTAAGACGTACGAGTAGGCGTACGATATTGTTTCTTTGTAATGGAGAATTTAAATGCACACTCTTACTGCAAGTGAAGCTAGGGCAAACCTGTATCGGTTACTTGACCAAACTAGTGAAACGCATCAACCAATTACCATTTCGGGCAAACGTAATAGTGCAGTGTTAGTTTCGTCAGAAGATTGGGAATCAATACAAGAAACACTCTATTTATTATCTGTTCTAGGTATGCGCGAAAGTATTCGTCAAGGTATGGAAGAGCCAATTGATTCCTGCTCCAAGGAGCTGGATTGGTGAGTTGGCAACTTATATATACTAAGCAAGCACAAAAAGACGCTAAGAAACTGTCGTCTTCGGGGCTAAAAGATAAAGCAAGGGACTTGCTAGATATTTTATCGGTCAATCCTTATCAAAATCCTCCTCCTTATGAAAAATTGGTGGGAGACCTTTCTGGCGCATACTCTAGACGTATAAATATTCAACATAGGTTGGTGTATCAAGCAATTGAAGCGCATAAAACGGTTAAAGTTTTGCGTATGTGGACGCATTATGAATAGTCATCAAATATGTTGAGCTAATCGGTTGTCGGAAGTTTTTGAAGCAATAGACTCAGAACGATTGGTTTTAAGGCGAAATAACAAGTGGTTTCAACACCGCCCTTCGACTGAGCTCAGGGCGAACGGGTATTTTTTTGTTCTGCTGCGAACCTCCAGTAGAGTTATACTTTATTGATTTTAATGGTGTTTTTTATAAGATGTCTTAAATTTTTTATAGTTGCTCTTTGTAACAGAGCCATAGTTTGACTGGCTATTCAATAAATGCAGCTGATTTAATTTGAGCCCATACGCTTGAGCCACTATTAATATTTAAGGCAACAATTGAGCGTGCGGTTACACGACAGAGTAACAGGGAATTACCTACCTTTAATTGAGCCATTCTTAAAGCGGGGTGTTCACTTGTTGCAATATCATTGACTATGGCCGGTAGGGTGTTGAGCATACTGCTATGTTGCTGTTGTGGTTCGGTGCTTAAACTAACATCGCGGGCTAATACGCGAAGGCGAACGGCTTGATTAAGTTGAAAGCCACTGTCTTTAATCCATAGGTTACCACCTTCAAACTCAGCTAGAGCCAAGCTCCATTGGTGATCTATTTCAATGATTTTGGCTTGTAATACCACACCCGCTTCTTTACCAAGATGCACGGGTAAATCAAGTCTTGATAAGGTGTCAGTCAAGGTGCCGCTGGCAACGGCTTTGCCTGCTGACATGATGACTAGGTGATCGGCTAATCGGGCGACTTCATCAGCAGCATGGGTCACATATATCATTGGTATAGCCAGTTCATCACGTAAGCGTTCCAAGAACGGTAATATTTCTTGTTTGCGAGGCATATCAAGCGACGCTAATGGTTCGTCCATCAATAAAATTTTTGGGTTAACGGCTAGTGAACGGGCGATAGCTACGCGTTGGCGTTCGCCACCTGATAGTTTGTCGGGTTTGCGATTTAATACATGTTTGATGCCTAATAATTCAATGGATTGTTCAAGTGACTGTTCTAAGTCTTTTCCCTTGCTACGTTTCATGCCGTATTTCAAGTTGTTCATTACCGAGAGATGGGTAAATAAACTCGCTTCTTGAAAGACGTAACCTAAGGGCCGTTTATAGGTCGGTAGGAAAAAATTATTCGTTTGCCAGTCGATGCCATTGATTGATAAATGACCAGATGCACGTTCAAGCCCTGCGATACAGCGCAAAAGAGTGGTTTTGCCTGAGCCGGAATGACCAAATAAAACGCTAACACCTGTGCTTGGCAGGATTAGATCAATATCCAGAGTAAATCCCGGCAAGGGCAAGTTAAAACGAGCGGTAATCGTGCCAGATGACATTATTTTATTTTCCGGCTAGTAGGATTCAACGTGTATAACGCCAGTAATACTACAAATGAAAACACCAACATTAACGCTGCTAATTGATGGGCATGACCAAATTCTAATGCTTCAACATAATCGTAGATTTGCACAGAAATCACACGTGTCACACCAGGAATGTTGCCACCCATCATTAAGACCACACCAAACTCGCCAACCGTGTGAGCAAAGCCTAAAACGGTTGCACTGATAAAGCCGGGCCAAGCTAGAGGTATAACTACGGTGAAGAAGCAATCTAGTGGGCTGGCTCGCAATGTTGCTGCTGTTTCAAGCGGTCGTGGGCCGATTGCTTCAAATGCATTTTGGATTGGTTGTACAACAAATGGCAATGAATATAAGACTGAAGCAATCACTAATCCTGAGAAGGTGAAAGGGAATGTTCCGATACCTAATGCTTGAGTAAGTCGACCTATTGGGCCATTAGGCCCCAATGCCACTAATAGATAAAAGCCTAAAACAGAAGGTGGTAATACGATGGGTAATGCCACCACCGCACCGATAACGCCTTTAAAATGTGATTTGGTTTGTGATAACCACCACGCAATTGGGGTTCCGATGAGTAGCAGTAACACAGTAACAATAAACGCAAGTTTTAACGTTAAAGTGATGGCTATTACGTTGGCATCGTTAAACATGGTTGTTATGAACTTACAATTGATAACCGTAGGATTTAATGATCGCAAGCGCTTTATCTGATTTGAGATAGTCCATTAAAGCGAGTGCAGCAGTATTCTCTTTCGCTTTATTGAGTAACACCGCGTCTTGTCGAATAGGGCTATAGAGCGTTGCTGGGATGCGCCATGATGAGCCTTTGCGTATTGTTCCCTTCGCCATAATTTGAGATAAGGCAACAAAACCAAGTTCTGCATTGCTGGTACTAACAAATTGATAGGTTTGAGCAATATTCTCACCTTGTACCAATTTATTTTGCTGCTGTGACCAAACGCCTAAATTTTCCATAACTTGCTGAGCCGCAGTGCCGTAGGGAGCTAGTTTGGGGTTGGCTATGGCAATATGACTAAACTCGTTTTTTAATAAAATAGTACCGTTAGCATCGACAATATCGCTATTGGGCGACCATAACACGAGTGTGCCTAAAGCATAAGTAAACCGTGAGCCTTTAACAGTAAGATTATCGTGTTCCAGTTGCTCAGGCTTGTGCGTATCAGCAGATAGAAATACGTCAAATGGTGCGCCATTTTTGATTTGTGAATAGATTTTGCCAGAAGAAGAAAATGACAGTATTACATGGTTGCCGGTATCTTTTTCAAATTCATCAGCGATCGCTTTCATTGGTGCAGTAAAGTTAGTGGCAATAGCGACATTGATTGAATTAGAAGGTGAGGTTGGCTTTCTTACCGCCATATCTAAAAGCGATAGCAACGCTGTGACACAGATGACATATTTGATTATCGAATTCCAACCAGGCCAATGGCTCATGATGTGTACCTCTATCTACAGTAATTAATACTTTAATGGATATCAGCAAGTTCAGTGCCATAGATTAAGTATTTGAAAGTAAATGAATTTGAGTGATGTTGATTTGTCGTAAACCTTACATTGATAACAAAAAATGCAAGACAATTTTTAGCAGAATAAAGAAAATACAATCAATTAGAACAAATAGAAGTAGTTAAAAATATACTGAATATAGCTTGTCCAAAATCCCTTAAAACTTAATTTATTTATTCCACGTTGTAATAGCCCATGACACTGTTTTATACGTTTATTTTAAAATTTATCTGGTGAAATTATGTTGAAACTAACACTGATGAGACTCTCTATAAAAACAACGGTAATAATTCTTTAGTGATCAAATAAGGGTATTGGTATTGATTTTGCTGATAGTGAGTTTTTGGCTATGGAGTTAACCCATGACAAAGACATCATTTGTTGGTAGTGAAGTGAGTTTTGGTAGTGATGAAGAAATCATTTCAACAACGGATTTGAAAGGTCGTATTTCTAGTTATAACGATTTATTTAAAAAAATAAGTGGGTTTGAAGATGACGAAATGATGGGTAAAAACCATAATTTGATTCGTCATCCTGATATGCCGAAATTGGCGTTTATAGATCTATGGACGCATATGAAAGCCAGTAAACATTGGATGGGCATAGTTAAAAACAAGACTAAAACAGGCGATTATTATTGGGTAGATGCCTATATTACTCCAACAATTGAAAATGGTGAGATTGTCGGATATGAATCCGTTCGAGCAAAACCATCTGCCGAACGAGTTGAGCGTGCCAAGGTTATTTATGATCAACTCAATAAAGGTAAGAAGCCTGTCATTGGCAGCTTCATAGAACGCTTATCTATTAAAAAGCGTAGTGGCCTTACAACAGCATTGGCTGTAATGACAACCGTTATTATGCAATCTGTTACTCCTGATTTATTCCCTTTAATGTCACAAACAAGTGCGATTTTATCAGGTTTAGTGATGTATTTTGTTTTGTCTTCCTGGACTTTTTCATCATTAACAAAAGCCTTGGCACAGGTACATAATGATGTGAATAATCCTCTTATGGCGCTGATTTATACCGGACGTGATGACGAAATTGGTCAAGTCATGTTATCTGCTGAAATGCTCAAAGGACGTTTGCGTACGATTTTAAGTCGTATTAAAGATTCAGTTATCCATATTGAAGAAGATGCTGAACGAAGTGAACAATCAAACCAACATATAAATACATCAATCAGAAATCAAATTAGCGAGACAGATTTAGTCGCTTCGGCCATGACTGAAATGACCTGTACCGTTCAAGAAGTTGCCAATCATGCTTCATTAGCAGCACAAAAAGCATCTGATGCTGATAAGCACTCACAGTTAGGTGTGGTTCATGCTTCTGGTGCGGCACAAGGCTTAGAGGAAATTACGCTTGCTTTTGAAAATGTAGCAAACGTTGTGACACGCTTGGAAGGTGATACTAAAAATATTGGTGCAGTGTTAGATGTGATCAAAAACGTTGCTGAGCAAACTAATTTGTTGGCATTAAATGCAGCAATAGAAGCTGCAAGAGCGGGCGCTCATGGTCGAGGCTTTGCAGTGGTAGCTGATGAAGTTCGAAATTTAGCAGCTCAAACCCAAAACTCTGCTACTGAAATTAACAGCTTAATAGATAAGCTTAATGCAGCAGTCAGTGAGGCTGTGACAGTTATGCATAACAGTAAAGAGGCGTCGAGCAGTAGTACTGAAAAAGTATTTGAAGCGATCAATATTCTTAATCACATCGCAAAAGTGGTTGGTGAAATGAATGATGTCAATATGCAGATCGCGACTTCTGTTGAGCAACAAAGTGCAGTCAGTGAAGATATTAACAAAAATATTTCTCAGATCAGCATAGGTGCTGAAACGGTGATGAATATCGTTGATACAGCTACCAGTGCAGCTGCACATTCATTGGCTATGCAATCAGTTAAGTTGAAAAATATGATTGATCGTTTTAAAGCTGCTTAGAATTATTGGTACGTGCAGTGTGACAAGCTATTCGTTTGATTTAACACTATGGTGGGGTGACCCAAGGATAGTCAGATTGGAAAAATGCTGCCAGATCGTTAATGAGTTGTGCGTTTTTAGTTTCACTTATCTGTTCGATTTTGAGTAATATATGCTGTGAATCTGGTGTATCGGCAAGTTTGTCATTCTTTTGCAACAAGCTTTGATGAAGTTGTTTTTGAATAAAAGCATCATGAATAGCACCTAAACTATCTTGCAGTTTTTTTAATTCTTCAAGAAATGAATTGCTGATATTTTCGTCATACAGTAGCTTAAAAAATTCAACGGTATAGCGTAATTTTTTGCAATCAATGCGCAATTTATGCAACGCAAGATCATCAAGTTGTCCAACCTGTTGTCCTTGATAAATAATGCTATTTCTCAGTGTATCCAGTGTCTTAAAGGCAAATAATTCCAAGGAGTTATTTAGCGTCTTATCACTGATAATTTTTTTGTGGTGCCGTTTTATAGTTACCCATTTTTTACAAGTACGGATGTGTTTGTTGAATGACTTGCTGGTCAGTAATTTTTTAACTTGTTGATAAGCAATGCGACGCTGTGTATTAGCATAAGATGCAATGAGCGAGTCAGTATTATCCATTAAGTGTATTAGTATGTAGACATCCTGATCACGTGCATCATCAAGCACTTTAGCGTATTTTTTCAGTTTTTTTGCTAACGTTCGACTGAATTTGGTAGCGATAATCGGCTTAAATATTGTGAGTGCAGTTCGGATCCGTCTCAGACTGATGCGAACTTGGTGAACCCCTTCAGGGTCCTTACCTTTTATGGCTATTTTTCGCCATTTCTTAATTGATTTTAGCTCACATAGTATGATCTGACAGAAAGCCTGTTCAATAGTTGTCTTTGATGAAATCGGATTAGAATATTTCATAGTGACAGATTTGGTTCATCTTCATCTCAGAAATTTCTTTCTATTCGTAGAGACATAGCGGTCAATTTCATAGCTAATTTAATTAAGATTCGTTATACCAGCATTGTGGTTAAAACGAAAGCCTTTTGAATAGTGTGATAACTGAGAAAATATGAAAGGAGTAGTGAATTTTACGCTAGAGCACTTAGCACAATTATAGCGCTAGGTTTGGATGTGAGAGTATATAGCACATCAAAATTTAGCAACGAATCCACCAGACAGAGCGTTACTAAACCCTGATGTGCACATAGCAGAAAATCTATACGCGTAATAACGCTTTGACTAATCTTTCTGAAAGTTGATCTTCAGTAAACTGTGGTTCATTGGGTGGATAAAGTGAATCTTCATGAAGCTCAAAACCGTGCTCTTTAGCTAAAGAAAACAGTTCTTTCATTTTGAGACATGCTTTTAACTGCTCGGCTAATGCAGGATCTGCTTTGGCTTTTTCCGAAAACGCTTTAATTACTGCAACTGACATGTGGTTAATCCTCTTTATAGTAGGGTTGTAACAAATGTTTACATAGGCCAGATAGCAAATTTTGAACCATTTCCATTGTTGAGCAATTAGTAACCCATCAATCTATTGATATATATATAAAAGTGATTATTTTGGGTGGTTTGTGATTAATGGAATATCTCATATAAACAGATGTTGTTTTGTTAGAAAAGAAACATTTTATAGGTAACCTTACAAAATAAATGGTCTTTAGTTCTGTGGTGTTCCAGTTAGTAATATAAGTCCGTGACTGAATTGCTTCGTTGCACTGCAATGACGGAAGGAAATCCCCGTTCGCCCTGAGCTTGTCGAAGGGTTTTGTGGAAATAACCTATGCTTCGACAAGCTTGTATGGTTATCACAGCTGCTATATTGAGTAGCTGGGGTGAGGGACATCCGACAGCTAACTGCTAGTTGCATCTGGACAGACAGACTGAGAAGCCCCGCCACACTATGAGCGACGATTAAGGATCCAGCAATCATAAAAGCCCATACAGGCAAGCTGACGCCACAGTGTGTTCACCCCAACCTTTTTAGGATAAACAATAGGAATAACAATGCAAATCCTTTATATCGGTGTGGATGTATCAGCTAAACAGTTGGATATTTGTAGTTCTGACGATAAGCAAGTAACACAAATAGCCAATACCTTATCTGCGATTGAACAATGGCTTGGTTTATTACCTCTGGAAACCATTATTGCCATGGAGGTGACCAGTCATAATCATCTGGTCTTGGCAGAAGCAACGTACCGTTCTGGCAGGCAAGTTTATGTCCTGAACCCTATGCAAGTGAAACACTATGCGCAAGGTGTGGGACGCCGAACCAAGAATGACCGCATTGATGCCAGACTGATTTGCCGTTATATCCAGCGAGAGCAGCATGAACTGAGAGCCTGGCAGCCAATGACTCAATCTCAAGCCACTATCAATACCCTGTTTAACCGACGAGGAACATTAGTTAACCTGAGATCGGTTTAAGAGACGACCATCATCTTAAATTCTTCACTAGTAATTTTCAGTGATGGCTTGTTC
>JARGFJ010000062.1 GCA_029210875.1 Gammaproteobacteria bacterium
TGTCGCACATTGTTGATTACTTCTTTTTGCTGTCCAACTGCACATATACAACAGTGAGCGAAGCCGACCGTTACCGACCTTACTAATGTGAGCACGTCCTTGAACAATGCGGCCTGGTTCGATTAATTTATATTAAGTTTTAGCTCGGCATTTCCATATTTGAACTTTGAGAAGTGCAACGTAATCACTTAAATTTACTGCCTGAAATATTTCATCATTTTCATTAATAAGCAACCGCCTTTGGATTTTGGGGCATTAGATATCCAGTGTTTCTATAATAACGTGTTGCCTAAAGTCAGCGAGCTCATGGCCTGAGAATAATTCGGTACCGGGATGCATAACGGTACCGGCACCACAGGCAATGCCATAACGAAGTGCTTCTTGTGATGATTTTCCAAGGCTGAAACCTGCAACAAGCCCTGCAACCATTGAGTCGCCAGCACCAACGGTGGTGTTGACTTCAACATCAAGTGCTTTGGCGTAATAGCTGTTTTCAGGGCTGACAATGACAGCACCTTGTTCGCTTAACGATACACAGACATGGGTGACACCGTGTTGCTGAATGGTGCGAGCAGCGTTGGCAATGTCGGTGATTGAGGGAAGCTTGCATTCAAGTATGGTTTCCAGTTCATACAGATTAGGTTTGATTAAAAATGGTTTGGCTTTAATTGCGTGTTTTAAGGTGTCTCCATGGCTATCAACAACAGCCTTGCCACCGGCATGATTAATTTGTTCGACTAAATCGGCATATAGGGTAGTGGGGATCTTGGGTTGGCATGATCCTGTGATAATGCCAAAACCGTTAGCTGTTTGATTGACGAAATCAGTGACCACTTTTGTGATTTGTGCAGGTGGAATTTCAGTACCAGCATCAGTTATTTGGTATTGCTTGTGGGTATCGACTTCAATAATGGTGCTGTTAATACGTGTTTCACCGGAGACATGTTCGTAATAAACATTGTCGAGTTGGTGTTGCAGTAAGTCTTGCAATAATTGACCAATGCTACCGGCGACAACACAAAAGGTATGCGCTTCAATTTGCATACGTTTAAGTGCACGACCAATGTTAATGCCATTGCCACCAGGATCGTGACGAGCAGCATCTGAGCGTGATTTTTGCTCAGGAATCAGTTTATTGACATGATAGGTCACATCTAACGCCGGGTTTAGACACAGGGTAGTGATTGTGTTTGAACGTGTTTCAGTCATAGTCATACTCCTGACTTGAATATACCGTAAAATATCGATCTAGTGATAGCTGATAATTAACCAAGTGATTCGTTCATGTCTATGATCCAAGTCAGTGCATTTAGCGCTAAACCGTATGACCAGGCATTTCTAACACAGGCAGCAAGTTCTGATTTGTGTTTTTGTTGTTATAACCTGCCGCTTGATGCCGTTAGTGCGCCGATGGCTAATGGTGTTGAAATAGTCTGCGCGTTTGTAAATGATGATTTAAGTCGCACTACGCTAGAGATATTACATAAGGGTGGAACGCGACTGATTGCTTTACGATGTGCCGGTTACAATCAGGTTGATTTGCTTGCTGCACAAGAATTGGGTATTAGTGTAGTCAATGTACCTGCCTATTCGCCTTATGCTGTGGCTGAATATGCTATTTCATTGATGTTGGCTTTAAGTCGTAAATTACCACGTGCCTATAATCGAGTGCGAGATGGTAATTTTTCATTAGATGGTTTGTTAGGGTTTGATTTTTACGGCAAAACCGTTGGCATTATTGGTGGTGGCAAGATTGGACAATTAGTGGCTGAACGGTTGAAAGCCTTTGGTTGCACGATGTTGATTTATGACCCATATAACAAAGATGTGTGTATTGAAATGGGTTTTGACGTGGTTGAACTTGATGTTTTACTTGCACAAAGTGACATCATAAGTTTGCATTGCCCGTTAACCAATGACACGCGTTATATCATTGATGATGCTGCGATTGAAAAAATGAAACAAGGTGTGATGCTGATTAATACCAGCCGTGGTGCTTTGATGGATACAAAAGCAGTCTTAGCAGCACTTAAAAAACATAAGGTCGCTTATTTAGGTTTAGATGTGTACGAGCAAGAGGGCAGTTTGTTTTTTGAAGATCATTCAACCGAAATTATTCAGGATGACGTGATTCAACGGCTGATTACCTTGCCCAATGTATTGGTCACAGGGCATCAGGCCTATTTTACCAAAGAAGCCTTAGTTCATATTTCTGAAACAACAGTATCAAATATTTTAGACTTTGTTGCAGGCAAAGAATTAGTTAACCAAGTTGTAGCTAAATAGCCCCAACTTGGGTTAAGGAATAAAGATCATAAATCAAATATCATCGTCAAACTGTCATGCGTGCTTTTGACACCGTCGAGGATAACAGGGTCTAATACGGATGATGGACTCTAGTAATTTAACAGCAAATACAATGACTACACGTATATAATTTGGTAGTTTAACCAGAACAGTATTAACTTTGCAGGATTTGAAATGTCAAAATCGACAATTATCTATACCAAAACAGACGAAGCACCCGCATTAGCAACTTTATCACTCTTACCTATTATTAGAGCCTTTTTAAAACCAGCAGATATTGCTATTGATTTAAGCGACATTTCATTGGCCGGTCGTATCATTGCTCAATTTCCTGATTATCTAACTGAACAACAACGTATTTCTGATGCCTTAGCTGAGTTGGGGCAATTAGCATTATTACCAGAAACCAATATCATTAAACTGCCTAATATCAGTGCATCAATACCGCAGTTAAAAGCAGCAATTAAAGAATTACAAGATAAAGGTTATGCCTTACCTGACTATCCAGAAGAAGCCAAGAACGACAAACAAAAGGATATTAAAGCGCGCTACGATAAAGTCAAAGGCAGTGCGGTTAATCCTGTTTTACGTGAAGGTAACTCAGATCGTCGTGCACCAGCAGCAGTTAAAAATTATGTGAAAAAACACCCGCATTCAATGGGTGAATGGAAACCTGACTCTAAAACGCATGTAGCAAGCATGGCTGACAAGGATTTTTATGGTAATGAAAAATCAGTCACTATCGCAAACCAAGGTTCGGTAAAAATAGAACACGAAGGTTTAGATGGCTATGTCACCGTGTTGAAAGATAAAACACCTGTATTAGCCGGTGAAATCTTTGATGCAACGGTTATGAATAAAAAGGCATTACGTGATTTTATTGAAGCTGAAATTGAACAAGCAAAACAAGATGACGTTCTATTTTCAGTGCATTTAAAAGCGACGATGATGAAAGTATCCGATCCGATCATTTTTGGTCATTTTGTCGAAGTTTTCTTTAAAGATGTATTTGAAAAACATGCTGACGTATTTAAGCAACTTGGTGTCGATGCTAATAATGGTTTGGGTGATTTATATACCAAGATCAAAACATTAACTGCTGACAAACAGGCTGAAATAGAAGCAGATATCGATGCTGTATATGCAATACGACCTGATCTGGCGATGGTTGATTCTGAGCGCGGTATTACTAATCTGCATGTACCCTCAGATGTGATCGTCGATGCCTCGATGCCTGCAATGATTCGTGAATCGGGTCAAATGTGGAATAAACACGGTAAACCACACGATACCAAAGCCATGATCCCGGATCGTTGTTACGCTGGAATCTATCAAAAAACCATCGAATTTTGCAAAGAGCATGGCGCTTTTGATCCAACCACAATGGGGACGGTACCCAATGTTGGTTTGATGGCTCAAAAAGCAGAAGAATATGGCTCACATGATAAAACCTTTGAAATTGCAGCAGATGGCATTGTCCGAGTCATTGATCAAGATGGCACTATATTGATTGAACATGCTGTAGAACAGGGCGATATCTGGCGTGCCTGCCAGGCTAAAGATGCACCCATCCAGGACTGGATTAAATTAGCAGTCAATCGTGCGCGATTAAGCAATACACCAGCGGTATTCTGGTTAGATAAAAACCGAGCTCATGATGCCGAGCTGATTGCCAAAGTAGAACACTATCTACCAACCCATGATACCTCTGGCTTGGACATTCGCATTCTGTCACCTGAAGATGCGATTGTTTTTACGCTTGAACGCATTAAACAAGGTTTAGATACCATTTCCGTCACCGGTAATGTTCTACGTGATTATCTGACTGACTTATTTCCAATTTTAGAGCTTGGCACCAGCGCCAAAATGCTATCAATCGTGCCTTTGATGAATGGCGGTGGTTTGTTTGAAACAGGGGCAGGCGGTACTGCACCAAAACTGGTTGAGATGTTCCTGGAAGACAATCATTTTATCTGGGATTCATTAGGCGAATTTTTAGCTCTAACTGCATCGTTAGAACACTTAAGTAATACTACAGGCAATAAAAAAGCGCAGGTATTAGCAGATACCTTAGATCGAGCAACAGGTACATATTTAGATAATGATCGTTCACCATCACCGCAACCAGAGGGTATGGATAATCGAGCCAGTCACTTCTATTTAGGATTATACTGGGCGCAACAACTGGCAGCACAAACGGATGATCTTGATCTACAAACTGCATTCAAAGATATTGCCAAGTTATTGACTGAAAAAGAAAATGATATTGTAAAACAGTTAAAATCTGCACAAGAAAAAGTAGTAAAACTTAATGGCCATTATTTTGATGATACTGATTTTAACTCAAAGCTAATGCGACCCAGTGTGACCTTAAATATGGTCATTGATAGTATGTAAAACCAATGAAATAGAAGAGAGAGAAATAATAATGACAATAAAACAACAAGGCGCGGCACTAACACAACTAATTTTATGGTTATTAGTGTTAGTCAATACAGCAGGCTTAGGCTGTTACTATTATCTTAACTATATAAAAGTACAACAAATCCCCAATATGGTCGGCACATGGAGCGGTGAAAATGTGACTGTTTCAGATGAAAAAGGCTACAAAGTTTGGGGTGTAAAAACTGTCACCATCACTGAACAACAAGATCGTCGTTTCCGTGGCACCTTTACCTATCCTGATGGCACTAAAAACTTCTTTGGTGTGATTTATCCCGATAATAAATCATTCACATGGGTTTCAACACCAAGCAAAGGCTTTAATCATGGCCGTATTCTGGATGACAACACCATAGGTGCTTGTTATGTTGAAGCATACGAAGCAGCGACTGCTGGCTGTGCCACCTTAACACGTCAGTGATTGCCCAAATACTGCCCATGACCTGTCAATCTTTAGAAAATCATCTTTGTCATCCTCGCGAATGCGGGGACCCATGGGCTGTGAAACTAGCCACTATCGTTGGATTCCCGCTTTTGCGGGAAAGACGGGCTTTATTAATTTCACAATAATTCCCAGCCTCGACACCGGCTCCCGCTCCGTCGGGTTAAAACCCAACCCACGTAGGTTGGAATTTATTCCAACACTCTATACCTAGATTCCGCTTCCCGCTCCGTCGGGTTGAAACCCAATCGACAACCGAGTCGTTCATTGCGAGCGATAGCGAAGCAATCTTACAGCATTTTATGTTTCTTCATTACAACTCACTTGTTCGATGCCAAGGACAGCAAAATCAAAGAGTAACAAACTGTCGCATTGTATACGCAGACCTACTCGATCACATCAATATTAAAACTACATTTTTTGCAAAAAAAAAGTTGAAAATCAGCTTCTTAAGAAGTACGTTGTTTTGCTTTTGCTTTTGCTTTTGCTTTTGCTTTTGCTTTTGCTTTTGCTTTTGCTAGATTATTTCATTATTGTGATGAAAGTTATAATTATTTTCGGCCTGAACAACTGTTTAGCTTTAAGTTGATGGAGAAAACAAAAGTGAAAATAAATTCGCCGGTGACACAAATTGAGAAAAACTATCCAGATTCAGTTAATATCCTTTCCACCACCGACCTTAAAGGCAAAATTACCTATGTTAATGAAGACTTTATCACTATAAGTGGTTTTTCCGAAGATGAACTAATCGGTCATAATCATAATGTCATCCGCCATCCTGATATGCCACCTGCAGCTTTTGCCATGCTCTGGAGTTCACTGAAAGCAGGCAAGTCGTGGATGGGACTGGTTAAAAATCGTTGCAAAAATGGGGATTATTATTGGGTTGATGCCTATGCGACACCTATCGAACATAACGGTGTCATTGACGAATATCAATCTGTTCGTCGCAAACCAAAGAAGGTATATGTTGAGCGTGCCAAAGCAATCTATCCGGCACTTATGGTAGGAAAAACCCCCGCTGTCATGAAACAAAAAAATTCTTTTCGAACAAAAGTCATAATCGCTGCTATTTTGCCTTTGCTTATTGCGGCGATAGTAGCCGTTTCGACCGACAACAGCGTTTTTGAAATTACCGCGTTAGTGTTGGGGTTACTCGGATCTATGGTTGCGGTTTACATCCAGCTTTTGCCGCTAGATAAACTCGTGAAACAGGCGAGAACCACGATCAACGATCCGGTTGCACAATATGTGTATACCGGTCGTGCTGATGATCTTGGTCAAATCCAACTGGCATTAACAGCTCTGGAGTCTGAAACCGCTGGTTTAATCGGTCGGATCGCAGATTCAGCATCTTCAATGAGTGATCGCTGTGATTCGCTCAGTGATGCGATGGATACATCAAAAAATCATGTACACAAACAGTTCACCGAAACCGAGCAGGTCGCTTCAGCTATCAACCAGATGTCGTCAAGTATTCAGGATGTAGCCAGAAATGCGCAAAATAGTGCTGATGCAGCGAGCAAAGGCCTGGAAGAAGTGGGACGGGGTAAAGCTGTTGTTGATACCAGCGCAGTTTTGATTGAAGGACTGAAACAGCAAGTAGCCACTTCAACATCGATTATCAGGGAGCTTGAGCAAAGTAGTAAGAGCATTGCTATCGTGCTTAATGTTATCAATGAAATTGCTGAACAAACTAACCTTCTGGCATTGAATGCTGCAATTGAAGCAGCGCGGGCTGGTGAAGCTGGTCGCGGCTTTGCTGTAGTGGCAGATGAAGTGCGTTCATTAGCTAATCGGACTCATGCTTCCACCGAAGAAATCAAGAAGGTAGTGGAAAGGCTTCAACATGATTCAGGACGTGCGGTTGAGGCAATGGAGGCAGGGCTTGAAAGTGCCGACAGCTGTGCTCAACACAGTACTAATACGGTTGAATCACTTAATGCTATTCTCAATGCTATCGAGCTGATTAATGATATGAGTATCCAAATTGCTTCAGCTGTCGAACAACAAAGTGCTGTTGCCGAAGAAATCAGCCGTAGTATTCACACTATTCGTGATTCATCGGAGCAAAATCTTAAAGGCGTTGAACATAGCTCGTCGATTAGTTCACACATGGTGGGTGTGGCATCGGCATTTGAATCACTGGTCGGTCAATTCTGGTCAAAGCAGGCTAACATTAAAGAGTGATCAGTATTACAATGGCTAATCAACCAATTTGGATATGATCATTTTTTATTATAAATGAACTGAGATGATTCTTTCAAAATATGGAAAAGATCAACTTTAAAAATGCTATAGGAAATCTTGACATTACGGTTCTGTATTGTGGTGATGTTCACTTTTCAGAATACGGGTTATTAAAGAATCTCAGCCAAAGTATTGCTCAATTGGTGGTCGCGAGTGACGATGTTGCTGGACTCGACTTGTTCAAAAAACATCGACCGCAGTTGGTTGTTTTACACATTGATATGCAGGCAATTGACGGTATAGCAATGTGTCAGGCAATTCGTAGCATTGATCCCGATGTTTCTATCATTTTTATTGCAGAAAATGAAACTATAGAGTATCTACGGGCCGCGATTGATCTATCCGTCACCAAGTTTTTCACCAGGCCTGTTGATGGTGGGCTGCTGTCAGCATGTGCAGCCAGAGTGGTAGCAGATCTTGAACAAAAACAGCGCCTGTTAGCCAAGCTGGAGATTATCAAGCAAATAGAACAGTGTGATACAAATAGATCCGGTCTTTCGAAGATCATAGATACGCATATCGACGACTTTAAGCAGTATCCAGTATTACTTATCGAAAAAAATACGCAGATCAGTGATGCAATCAAGCAATCGCTAGGGCGCAGAGTTGGCCAGATTTATACCCGTGATCAATGAAAATGCTTGATTATTTCCATAATGAGATCATGATACCCAGATGCTAACGACTTCACT
>JARGFJ010000063.1 GCA_029210875.1 Gammaproteobacteria bacterium
TGTCAAAAAATACAATTGTTAATGCAGGAGCCGCTTAATGTTTAGCTATCTCAAATTTCGTGGGGATCGGTCAGTGGTTGATGGCGTGCTACGCACATTGGATGGAAAATGCAGATTATCCTCAGAAAATATAAATTGATCCTTTTACCACTGTTAATGGTGGTGTCAGTGATAGGAATTGTTATGTATCCAGAGCAAGGCTTAAATATGGCGTCGTTAATGAAGAAGGCAGATAATGCCATGTATCATATTAAAAGTAATGGCAAGCGAGCCGTTTCATTTGGAGAAACAGGATGAAACTAATAATTGTAAGCCTGGTATTATTGGCTTATTCGTCAATTTCTCTAGCATGTTATAAATCGGAATTATCTGACCAGGATAATTTTATAAACTGTAAGTTGGCGGCTGAAAAAGGCGATCAGAAAGCACAATACAATGTGGCCTTGATGTTTCGTACAGGCAAGGGCGTTGCTCAAGATCTTGAGCAAGCGTTTGAGTGGTACCAACAGGCCGCTGAACAGGATAATGTTAAGGCACAATATAATTTAGCCTTAATGTATCAAACAGGTGTCGGCACAGAACGTGATATTTCACAGGCTATCGCGTGGTATCAACGCGCTGCAAGGCATGGTAATGACAAAGCTCAGTTTAATCTGGGACTGATATTTCATAAGGGTGATGGTGTTGCTAATGATTACCGTTCGGCAATTGATTGGTATACCCAATCTGCCCAAGGTGGCAATACCAATGCACAATACAATTTAGCGGTTATGTATGATCAAGGTCTTGGTATTGAGCAAGATTATGCAATGGCATATATGTTATGGACACTTGCGGCTGATGCGGGGCATCAACTGGCAAAAATGAATCTTGACACATTGACTGAGGTTATATCAGCCGAGCAAATCAAACATTCACAAAAATTGGCTGAACAATGGCTGTCAGAATCGCTTGGCCAATAATACTTGCGATCTAAATTCAGCAGGATGTTAATTAAGCTTGAATTTTTTGAATTAGTTCAGATGTGATGCTACATTGTATAGCGTTATCACTTGAGTAAATTACTGATGTTAAAACAGCTTCGATCAGGGTTATTAAGGCTTTTATTCCTATGCCTGATTGGTGCTGTCTCGATCGGTCATGCGACACCTTCATCCTCAGCAACGGAGTTAGACAAAGTTCAACTTCAATGAAAGTGGTTTCATGACTTTGCGTTTGCAGGCTACTATGCTGCCATCGAGCAAGGTTATTATGCTGAAGAGGGGCTAGATGTTACCTTACTGGAACGTGATCTTAAAAACAACGTTGTTCAACAGGTAGCTGATGGTGAATCGCAGTATGGTATTGCTGGTTCAGGCTTGTTATCAGCCTATGCAAACGGCACACCAGTTAAAGCCCTGGCCGCTATTTTTCAACATGATCCTTTGGTCTATTTCACCCTGGAAGATTCGGGCATAGTGAGTCCGTATGAGATGGTGGGTAAGCGGATTATGCTCGATACCTTAAGTGCTGATCAGGCATCGCTTATTTCATTATTATCAAAAGCACATTTTAAACAAGGCGACTACATCGTAGTTGAACAGAGCAATGATTATCATTTACTTATCGAAGGAAAAATAGATGTTATATCAGGTTATCTGACTGATCAGACTTATTATTACCAACAGCAAAACACACCGATCAATATTATTAAGCCATATAACTATGGCATTGATTTTTATGGTGATATTTTATTCACCAGTGATCAGGAACTGAAACGTCATCCTGAACGGGTAGAGCGATTTAGACGGGCATCACTTAAAGGATGGCGCTATGCCTTGGATAATTCAGATGAAATCATTCAACTAATCAAAAACAAATATCATAGCCCTCTTACTATTGAGCATTTGCAATTTGAACGCGACCAAGTTTATAAACTGATCCTGCCGGATCTTATCCCTTTAGGTCATATTGATCCTGCTCGATTGAAAGCTATTGCTGGCACACATGCTGAAGCGGGGTTTAATCGAACGCTTAGCGATGAGGATATTGCCAACTTTATTTATGCAGAAAAGCCAAACGTATTGGAACTGTCACCGGATGAACAGGCATGGTTAGCCTTACATCCAACCATTCGTGTTGGTGTTGATCGCGACTTTGCACCCTATGAATGGATAGACGATGATGGGCACTATGTCGGAATGGCCGCTGATTACATTCGTTTGGTTGAAAATAAACTGGGTGTTCATTTCGAGATAATTGCTGATAAATCATGGGCTGACATTCTAAATATGGCGAAGAAAGGCGAGCTAGATATGTTATCTGCCGCCGCTGCCACACCAGAACGATTAGAGTACCTGGATTTTATAAAGCCGTATAAGTCTGCACCAATTATTATTGTCGATAGTGGTCAGAGTGAATTTATAGGAAATTTAGACAAGCTCAAGGGCAAGAAAGTAAGCCTTGAACAAGGCTATTTTATGGAAGAATTGCTAAGAGCAAATCATCCTGAGATTGATGTTTTACCAGCAAGCGATACGTTAGAAGCTCTGCAGTGGGTAATCGATGGCAAAGTTGATGCCTATGTGGGGGATGCTGGCACGACAAATTACTTGATGCGTAAACAAGGGTTATTAAGTTTACGTTTTTCTGGGCAAACACCTTATAGCAGTCAGCAAAGTATGGCTGTAAGCAAAAATAACCCTGAATTATTGTCAATTTTATCCAAAGCTATCGATGCTATTCCTGAGGAACAGGTTGATGCGATCTTTAACCGTTGGTTAGGTTTAAAGATTGAACAGGGGATCAAGACTGATGTCTTGGTGAAATATAGCTTGGGCTTTGTTTTATTTACATTGTTGTTTTCGATGTGGATTGTTCGTTTGCGGATGGAGATCACAAAACGACAACAGACCGAAACGCGACAAAGACATCGAAGTCATATATTGGAGTTGATGGCTAAAGCAACGCCACTGCCTGATATTCTTAAACAAATCGTGATGATGGTAGAAAAAGAAAATCCTGCCATGAAATGCAGTATTCTTCTATTCAATAGTGAGACTAAGACATTACATTTAGGTGCGGCACCACGTCTGCCAGAATTTTACAATGAGGCGATAGAAGGTATCAAGATCGGTCTTAACGTGGGTAGCTGTGGTACAGCGGCCTTTCTTAAACAACGTGTCATCGTTGATGATATTCAACGCCATCCTTATTGGGCTAACTACAAACAACTTGCTCAACAAGCTGGTTTAGCTTCATGTTGGTCAGAGCCGATATTGTCATCGCATAATACAATTTTGGGAGTTTTTGGCATCTATCAAAGTGAACGATTAACCCCATCTACCAGTGATCTGGCTTTAATTGAAGAATCAGCTCGTTTAGTCAGTATTGCGATTGAAAAACAGCAAGCAGAATTGGCACAACAACAAACGGAAGAACACTTAAAGCTCATCATTGATAACACGCCACTATGTGTAACAATAGTTGATCAACAAGGTCATTTATTAGAAATCAATCCTAGTGGGCTTGCCATGATTGAGGCAGATAGTCTTGAACAGGTAATGGGCGGTGATGTATTTTCATTGGTTGGTTCTGACGATCGCGATGTATTTATTGAATTTCATCAACGCATCTGCAATAACCAGGCGGGAAGCTTGGAGTATGAGATTATCGGCTTGAAGGGCGGGCGATGTTGGGCTGAAAGTCACGCAGTACCGATCACTCTGAAAAGCAGTGGTGACGTTGCCCATCTTGCCGTAACCAATGATGTTACTGAACGTAAAATCACAAATGATAAATTGCAACTTGCGGCTAAAGTATTTAGTCATGCCAGAGAAGGTATTGTTATCACTAATGCTGAAGGTAACATTATTGAAGTCAATAATACCTATTGTGAGCTATGTGGCTATAACCGTGATGAATTATTAGGGTCGAACCCTAAAATATTAAACTCAGGTCTTCAGTCAGATGAGTTTTATGGTGCTATGTGGCAAAAGTTGAAGGATGATGACTTTTGGGTTGGAGAAATGTGGAATCGGCATAAAAATGGTGATGTTTTTGCCGTTATGCTCACGATTAGTACAGTGAGAGATAGCAAAAATAACATTCAAAACTTTGTTGCTTTATCCACAGATATTACCCAGATGAAAGAACATCAACGTCAATTAGAGCATATTGCTAACTTTGATGTTTTAACAGGATTGCCTAATCGGGCTTTGTTATCAGATCGTTTGAATCAAAATATTACGTCATGTCAGCGTCATAACAGATCTCTGGTTGTTGCTTTTCTTGATCTTGATGGCTTTAAAGAGGTTAATGATACATATGGTCATCAGATAGGTGATGAGTTGTTAATTACATTGGCTCAACGAATGACCAAGGTGCTTCGTGATGGCGATACCATTGCTCGAATTGGTGGTGATGAATTTGTTGTAATATTGACTGATTTTGAAAAAATATCTGATTGTGAAATCGTGTTAAACCGTTTACTTGAAGCAGCAAGTAGACCTGTTGAGATTGATCAATTGGTTCTTCAGGTGTCAACCAGTGTGGGTGCGACAGTTTATCCGCAAGATGCGTCAGATGCCGATCACTTGGTTCGGCATGCTGATCAAGCAATGTACGCTGCAAAGCAAGCAGGTAAAAATCGTTATCATTGGTTCGATATTGCACATGATGAAGCCGTTAAGACGCAACAAGAAACACTAGAGCATATAAAATTCGCCTTGAAGGAAGAGCAGTTTATTTTGTTTTATCAACCGAAAGTTAATATGAAGACTGGCGCGATGATCGGTGTCGAAGCATTGATCCGTTGGCAACATCCTGAACGTGGCTTATTACCCCCCAGTGTTTTCTTGCCCATTATTGAAAATGACATTTTAAGTATCAAGCTCGGTGACTGGGTAATGGATCAGGCATTATGTCAAATTAGTCAGTGGCAATCACACAATCTTTTTATTCCTGTCAGTATCAATATTAGTGCTCATGAATTACAACAATCAAATTTTGTTGAACGTCTGGCAAGGCATCTGGAGCATTATCCACAAGTGAATTCCAATATGCTGGAGCTGGAAATATTAGAAACGAGTGCTTTAGAAGATATTGGTCAAATTTCAGAATTGATGATTGCGTCACGTAAACTTGGCGTCAAATTTGCGTTGGATGACTTTGGTACGGGATATTCTTCTTTAACCTATCTTAAACGTTTGCCTGCAAACAGTCTTAAAATTGATCAAAGCTTTGTACGTGACATGATTGAAGACAAAGATGACCTTGCAATTGTTGAAGGAGTGATAGGTCTTGCCAATGCCTTTAATAGAGACGTTATTGCGGAAGGCGTTGAAACGACAGAACATGGTCGTTTACTTGTTCAGTTAGGCTGTGATTTAGCCCAAGGTTATGGCATTGCCAGACCCATGCCTGCTGAAGCTATTCCGGAATGGATAATGAATTGGAAGCCTTATGCTTGTTGGCGCGAGGCCTAAAAATCTTCTGATGCCTTGTTGCAACGTAAATGTGTATTATTCTATAGCCGTGGCCATTGGATTTTCTGTTAAGTTACTGGAATCATCCCGCAAAAGCGGGGATCCAACGATAGCAACTGGTTTCATTGCCGATAGATCTCCGCGTTTGTGAGGATGAAAAGATGATTTTCTGCAACTTTAAGTGTCAATGGGTATATCTCTTGGGAAAAGCTCCTGGTTTTTGAGGGTGTTTATCAGGTTCACAAAGATAACAATGTAAGTAAAATTTAATTCGGACTGATTGGAATTCAGCTTTTAACCAGCCCCCGAATAAATTGCCAGTTACACTAAGACTATTTGCCAGATCGCTTTTGATCTGGCTTTTTTTTGCTTGATAGAAAAGATCAGATACAGTGTATTGATGATCTGTTTTCAGGTACAAGATAGTTTACGGTCAACATCTATATTGGTCAGGGTTAGTATAAGCAATGAAAAAAGTCTTAGTTATCGGTTATGTTTGGCCTGAGCCAAATTCATCTGCTGCGGGTAGTCATATGATGTCCCTGCTCAGAACATTTCGATCTCAGGGCTGGCAGGTAGAGTTTGCAACACCAGCCCAACCGACAGATCACATGTTTGATCTAAGCCAGGAACATATTTCAACGCAAGAGATAAGGTTAAATTGTGACAGTTTTGATGTCTATGTCAGTGACTATCAGCCTGATATTGTGTTGTTTGATCGATTTATGATGGAAGAACAATTTGCTCGGCGAGTAGAGAAAATGTGTCCTAATGCAATCAGGATCCTGGATACGGAAGATTTGCAATGTTTACGTCATGCACGACACAAAGCCGTTAACGCTGGGCGAAAGATGACGGATGCGGATCTGTTTAGTGATATTGCAAAGCGTGAAATAGCGGCAATTTTTCGCAGTGATATCACTTTAATTATTTCAAGCTATGAAATGCAACTATTGCAAGACAAGTTCAATCTGCCACCGCAATTATTACTTCACCTGCCTTTTATGGTCGATATCACCAATTGTTCTAATCAAACCTTAGCTTTTTCACAAAGACAGCATTTTATGACTATTGGTAATTTTCGTCATGCACCAAATTGGGATGCTGTTGTGCAATTACGCAGACTCTGGCCACAGATTAGAAAAAGACTACCGGATGCCGAACTCCATATCTATGGTTCATATCCACCATCCAAGGCAACGGCATTACATGAACCGAAAACAGGTTTTTTAATCAAAGGCTGGGCTGATGATGCGTTGACCGTTATGGAACAGGCTAGAGTGTGTTTGGCACCACTACGGTTTGGAGCAGGTATCAAGGGCAAACTATTAGATGCGATGATAATGCAAACTCCGAGCGTTACCACACTGATTGGTAGTGAAGGTATGCATCAAACTGAACCGTGGCCAGGAATAGTGGTAAGCGAACTTGGTGAGTTTGTTGAGGCGGCAGTACAACTTTATAGTAATGAGCAGATTTGGACACACGCCCAGCACGATGCGACTCAATTATTGCAGTCACGTTATGATCGTAATGTTCATGCTATGGCGTTGATTTCAAAGATTGAACAGATAGAACAAACCTTGGAGCAGCATCGTTTGGCAAACTTTACCGGCAGTATGCTAAGACACCATTCAATGCATAGCACAAAGTATATGTCACAGTGGATTGCTGCTAAAAATAGCATAAACTCAGTTTGAGGAATAACTGTCATAAAACCTTAATTTTTATGTAAACATAATTTAATACTTATCCGATAAAGTACCTTAGTTCATAAATATGGAAATATCATTATTTAATTGGATATAAAAATGGCTAATGAAATAGGTAGGCACAACAAAAAAGACTCTCTAGCATTAGGCTTGGATAATCGATTTAATCGTAAACCTCGCTGGATGTCTGGCATGGCGCTACATCTGTTACAGAGTCAAACTGCGACTTCTCAGCAAAAACAAGATAAAAAAGTGCTGACGCATGGTAAGCGTCCACGCCATATCTAATTAACCCCAATTCGGGGCAAGAAAAACACCGCTGTCATCCCATAGTCTTTTGGTGGGAATCTATACTATAAAGGTATGTCCTATGCCAGATGACTCAAATTTACTGGAATTCAGCTTACATGAGGGCGACTCAGATCAAGCTATATCTGACTTAGCACGATCTAATACAGTTTCTAAACAAGCCTCACCTGACGTTGATAATGATGCCCACAGTCATATTGATGCCATTATCGCCAATATAATGGGTAATGCACTTCCAAAAGCGGTAACTGTGTTGGTAACTGAGTATTGGAGACCAGTGCTTATAAAATGTGCGAGCGAATATGGGATCAATAGTTTTAACTGGCGAGATGACATCAAAAAACTAACAAATCTGTCTTTGTATTTAGATCCTGAAGCAAGTAAACAGCATCCCCAGATTGCGACTAAGCTACTTCCAGCCTTATTGAACCAGATGAAGCAGCGGATTACGGACAGTAATTTGGCAAATAGTGCTTTGAAAATGGTGGTTAGTGTCACCAACACTGCAAAACTGACCCCCTAGCACCGTAGTAAAATTGACCCCCTTGGGCAATTATGACGACCTTTT
>JARGFJ010000064.1 GCA_029210875.1 Gammaproteobacteria bacterium
GTGAAGTCGTTAGCATCTGGGTATCATGATCTCATTATGGAAATAATCAAGCATTTTCATTGATCACGGGTATAAAGGCCACTGGCAAATTTATAATCATAACGGTAAGAAAGGTACCGATAGTGGTGCTTCAGCGACAATACCAATTAGTGATGTTCCTGAAAAAGTACTCAAGATAGCGACAAAAGCCGCTCGTTTGGTCGGTTCAGGTCTCTATGGATTAGATATCAAACAAAGCGGTGATCGTGTGGTGCTGATTGAAATTAATGACAATCCCAATATAGATAGCGGTGTTGAAGATGCTTATCTTGGCATTGCCTTATACGACGATATTATGCGTGAGTTTTTACGACGACTTGAACAACAAAAGTCGGGTAATCGTTAGTTACAAATCTTTACAAACAAAAAAGCGGCTTTTCAGCCGCTTTTTAATTCTAACAACAATGTTTACTTAAAAAGAATAACTTGCGCCAACATGCAACCCACGTTCTTCACCAACGAAGAAACGCTCACCACCACCTGGACCACTATAATCTGCACGTTCGGCATATTCGGTATTTAGCAGGTTAGAAACTCGACCATAAACTGTTACTTGTTGAGAAACCTGGTGTGTTGCACGTAAATTAAAAATATCGTGCCCATCATATCTATGTTCATTGGCATCATCTGTATAATAACGGCCAACGTGGATCCATTCTAATTCAGCACGACTTTGTGGCATAAAATTCCAGCCTAAACGGACATTGCCCGTGTGGCGTGGAGCAGTATCCATATCGTTACCGTCGACAATGCCATTATCTGCATTATCAAAATCATACTGATGTCGCGCATAACTAAAGCTTCCACCTAAATCAAACTGATTACCCAATGGAGCAAAAACACTCAATTCAATACCATAGTGCTTTGTCTTGCCATCAGGCACATTATTGTCTTTAGATGTACGGAAGAAGTAATCTTCTTTCTTCATATAATATGCTGACGTTTCAAATTGGATACCGGCACCCACCTTCCGATAACCAATCTCAACACTATCAATTTGTTCTGAATCCGGTTCCAGTGACACATTCGATGCTTTACGTGAACGATATAAATCTGTCGTTTGTGGTGCACGGTTACCCCGAGCAAGATTAACAAAAGCACTGGTATCTTCGGTCAATTGCTGCACCAATCCTAACTTAGGACTAAAGTTATTGAAGGTGTCATCTCTGTCAGCTGGACGAAAAAAGGTATTACCAAATAAGCCATCAGCCGTTTTATTATCATATTCATAGCGCGTATGTTCATATCGTGCGCCAGCAGTAATGCGAGTTTTTTCAGCTACTTGCCATTCAGTGTGAATATATGGAGCAATAACCGTCGCATCGACATCATAATCATAATGTGTACCTTGTACATATTTAGGAAAGCTAAATGGATTGGGTGCCGTTTGTATTTCAGTCAATGAACCTTGGGTATACTCAAAATCCGTACCGATAATAACTTTATGACCACCGTCCAGCTCTTTGTAATAAGCAGCCAATAAACCCACACTGTCATGTTCATTCTCTTCAACCGGCGTACCGGGTAAAAAGTGCATTAAAAATTCCATCTCGGTATGACGTAGATATGGGGTCAAACTGAAATAAGATGAATCGGTTAATTCATGATCCCAACGTGTCGATAATCTTACTGATTTGGCATCACGATATGCTTCTGGATTTTCATTGGTTTTTGATGCAGCAGTATTTTTATAGGCTCTTGGCCCAACTTCAAAACCAGCTGTTTCCTGATTTAGATTAGTAGCGCTAAACAGCGTTTTGAAACTATCCCGCTCTCCAAAATAATCATGACGAAATGTCATTTTTTGTTGATCAAAACCAGAATCATCAATCCAACCGCCATCATGAGTACCATTTAAACTAAAGCGATAGGCTTGATTACCTATCGTTTCACTGACCGTTCCCTTGAATTTATACAAATCATGTGGCCCTACAGATACATCGACTGAACGTTCCAACCCTAACGATGGTGCACGACTTAATACATTAACCAGGCCATGAACTGCATTAGAACCATATAAAGCACTACCGGGTCCTTTAACGACTTCAATGCCACCCGCTTGTTCAGTGTTTGCCTCAAACAAGCCATTTACGTTGGCAAAGCCAGCAGCACGCATTGGAATACCGTCTTCAAGGTATAAAAATGAACCGGCGCCAGCACCGCCATTTAAGATAGGTGAACGAATCGCGGTCAAGTGTTCTTGACCGTTACCGCGTTGAACCATAACACCAGGAAGACGGTTAATGACTTCAGTAATATGATCTGCACGAACAAAATCAATTTGTTGTTCAGAAATCTTGCTGGTATTACCGGCAAGATCCAATAAGGCTGTTTCAGATCGGGTACCAGTAACAACTAAATCGTTCAATGCAACATTGCTTTCAGCTTGGACAAATGATGTAGCACTAGTAAGCGCTAACATCAACGTGATTCTTTTCAACGGGAACATCTTAATCCTCTTTATAATTGTTCTTAATAATTTTTTAAGCTAAATTTGTTAGCAATTTTCTCATACCACACCGATGACATCATCAGAAAAATCCTTGAAATCCATTGAAAAGTGATGCTCACGCCCCCATTTGATGATCCAAATCAATTTAACTGAACATTTATCCCTATGGAATATAAAGACTATTATCAAATTCTTGGTGTCTCAAGAGATGTCTCGCCTGAAGACCTCAAAAAGGCGTATCGCAAACTTGCACGTAAATATCACCCGGATGTAAGTAAAGAAGCTAATGCTGAAGCCAAATTCAAAGAAGTGGGTGAAGCCTATGAAGCACTCAAAGATCCTGAAAAACGTGCCCAATATGACCGCTTTGGATCAAATTATAAAAATGGTCAGTCATTTACGCCTCCTCCAGGTTGGGGTGCTGGCCATGGTGGTGCTGGCGACTTTAGTAGTTTTTTTGAAAGCATGTTCGGTGGTGGTAGCAGACGTGGTGGTGGCAGCAGTGACAGCTTCTTTGCCCAAGGCGAAGATGTGAATGCCAAAATTACTATCTCTTTAGAAGACGCGTTTCATGGTACTCAAAAAGCAATTAGACGTCCGAATGGTTCTAATCAAACAGGAACACTTAATGTCAAAATACCTGCCGGTATCACGGCTGGTAAAAAAATTCGTTTATCGGGTCAAGGTAAAGCAGGCATGGGTGGCAGTGCTGGTGATTTGTTATTAGAAATTGCTATCGCGCCTCATGCTTTTTATCGTTTAGAGGATAAAGACATTTACCTTGATTTACCCATTGCCCCTTGGGAAGCGGCATTAGGTGCAAAAGTTACCGTGCCAACACTGGCGGGCAGAATCAACCTATCTATTCCAGCTGGTGCCAAATCTGGTCAAAAAATGCGTCTTAAAGGTCGTGGTTTGCCAAGTAAAGAACCCGGTGATCAATTTGTTGTCCTACAAATCATGACACCGCCAGCTGACACCGATAAAGCAAAACAACTTTATCAACAGATGGCTGAGGAAATGACGTTTAACCCTCGTGAAACATTAGAAAATAGCCTTTAAGAAGGAAATAATGATTATGAAATTAGTGAAAGGATCGTTGGTATGGATACTTACCATTGGCCTAGTAGCTCACGTTGCTATGGCGGCTTTACCGTTAACATGGTTTGGTGATGATGATCAGATGCCAACCTTGGCGCCGATGTTGGAATATTCCAAACCCGCTGTTGTGAATATCGCAACGCAAAGTCATGTGCAAATTCAAGATAATCCGCTGCTTAACGACCCTTTCTTTAGACGGTTTTTTAATATTCCCGATAACATGCAGCAACCTAGACATCGTACCAGGCAAAGTTTAGGATCTGGCGTTATCTTTGATGCTAAAAAAGGCTTGGTTTTAACCAACAATCACGTGATCGGTAATGCTGATGAAATCACTGTATCTCTAACTGATGGACGTAGCTTTCAGGCAGAAGTTGTCGGTAGTGATCCAGCAACCGATGTGGCTTTAATCAAAATACCTGCTGAACAATTAACCGCTTTACCACTGGCAGACTCTGACAAGCTACGTGTTGGTGACTTTGTCGTAGCAATTGGTAATCCCTTTGGTTTAGGCCAAACTGTAACCTCAGGTATTGTCAGTGCATTAGGTCGTAGTGGTTTGGGCATCGAAGGTTATGAAAACTTTATCCAAACAGACGCATCAATCAACCCAGGTAACTCTGGTGGTGCTTTAGTTAATCTTCGTGGTGAACTTGTCGGTATCAATACCGCGATATTTTCGCCAGGCCAACGCGCAGGCAATATCGGCATTGGCTTTGCGATTCCAAGTAATATGGTCAAACAGATCACCGATCAATTGATCGAATATGGTGAAGTTCGTCGCGCTCATCTTGGTGTACAGATGCAAGATATTACACCTGAGCTCGCGAAAGCATTTAATATTGAGTCTGAACAAGGAGCCGTTGTCACACGCATTATCAAAGGTTCTGCTGCCGATGAAGCTGGCTTAAAAATTGGTGATGTCATCACAGCAATTGATGGTGAACGACTGATTAATGCTGATAACTTACGTAACAGTATTGGCCTGTTAATGGTTGAACAATCCATCATCTTAGACGTGATCCGTGATGGCAAACATAAAAAGCTGAAAGCCAAAGTAAAAGAAACACCAAAAGCAGAGCAACAAGGCGCTGTTCACCCTAATTTATCGGGGGCAACCTTTGGTGATATTGAATCATCATCACCTTATTACAATCAGATCAAAGGTGTAATGATTTATTCTGTGAAACGGGGTAGCCCAGCGTGGGCAGCAGGCTTACGAGAAAATGATATTATTACTTCTGTTAACAAAAAGCCGGTTAAAAATCTTGAAGATTTTAAGCCTCTAGCCTATAGCAATGAACCATTATTAATCAATCTGACACGTAATGGTCAAGCAATGTTTCTGTTGTTACGCTAATCAGATTACAGCTTATTTAACCTTAACTGGACGTGACCGACTGCTCACTGACTTTATGGGTATATCCAGTTAAGGTTAATATCAAATTTCATAACTAACCTGAATCCTGGATAAGGGATAGTGCAAGACTCTATTTCCCTAATGTAATCAGACTGCTGAGTTCTGTTTCTTATCCAGGATTCAGGTTAACTAAACATCTTTGTAACTTTATAGCTTTTTAGTTGTCTTAATTGTTAAGCCAATACGCTGCTAAAAGCAACTGTCGACTTTAATTCTAGCGCCATGACTATCAAGGAGATAATTATGAACGTACAAAGTTATATCAACCACCACATCCCATCTCAACTTTCAATTCATCATGTGGCTATTATCAGGCCTTTTAAGTGGCTTGCACTTGCATGGCAAGACTTCAGCAGTAACCCAAAGGCAAGTTTGGCTCATGGACTGATAGTCACATCATTAATGCTGGTTACCCTGCTAATTACGAGTGTTCATGTCTATGTTATTGCAGCAGCGATCACTGGTTTTATGTTGATAGGTCCAATTCTTTCTGCTGGTTTGTGTGAATTATCTCGACAAAATGAGCAAGGTAACGTGGTCAGTTTTGATCGTTCCTTAGAAGGCCTAAAGCCAATCCAAAATTCACTCGTTTATTTTTCCAGCATCTTGCTCGGGTTTAGTATTGTGTGGTTTGTGATCTCAGGCTTATTATTATTGGTTACTATCGGTGATGCAGCACCATCACTACAACAACTGTTATGGGGCAATATCTTAGAAATAGTGACACCCGTGCAATTAGTGCTCTATACCATTATTGGGGGCGTTTTGGCCAGTATCGTCTTTGTGGTCTCAGTCATTTCTGTACCTGCGATTATTGAACACAATATATCCGCCGTCGACGCAATGGCAGTTAGTGCCAAAGTAACCATTGAAAATATTCCCACCATGTTGGTTTGGGCTGGCTTAATCGTATTGCTCACTGCCATCGGATTTGCAAGCTATTTGGTTGCAATGATCGTCATTTTCCCATTATTAGCTCACGCTACATGGCATGCTTATCGGGATCTGGTTAATTATCACTGAATCTAGACCACAGCTGGCACTCAAGAAAAACTTGAGCCATTTGTTTATGAGAGGTATAACACTCATAACAAATGGCGATAATTCGACTTGATTAACCTGAACTAGGATTAAGAGATAAAAAATTAAATGCTCCCACAACCAAAAGTTTTGTCCGCCGGGACAAGCTAAAAAGGCAATTACTACTTTCCTTTTGTAAATAATTCACCTACAAATAGGCCGCACTGTAGCATTGCTGATGCAAGGATTATAAATAATTGATTTATAATATTTTTTATAAAATATAAACAATATTAGATTTCAATATTAAGCGTATGATGAATGTATCGGCTGGATATTTTCCACCGAATTTAGAGAGCCATATTATGAAGATACGCAAACACATTTCGATAGGAATCTTACTCAGCCTTACAGCTCTAACTTTAGCCGCCTGTAGCAGTATGTCTAGTCAAGATGAAAACACTGCAGTAGGAGCCGCTGTTGGCGCAGTAGGTGGTGCCATTTTAACGGGTGGTAGTGCTGTTGGAACCGTCGGTGGTGCCGCTGTAGGTGGTGTCATTGGCCATGAAATCGGCGACTAATTTAATCAACCACTCATTCACCAAAAAGCCTCGTCATTCGATGGGGCTTTTTTATGCCCAAAATATAACACTCCCTTTGAATGAAAGGCGTGCAATCAACATCATCTGTTGATTAGAAATCTTCGCTGCCGCTAGGGCGTTCATTTCTTTTGCGTTGCCAAAAGAAACCGAACCAAAGAAAAGGCAACCCTTATCGCCTTACTTCCAAAAAATAAGCTATTTGATGGGCGTGGACGAAAACTCGCTTCGCTCAAACACTCGCCCACTCAATCCCAACAAACAACTTACTTTTTGGCGGCGATAACATGGGATAAAGGGCAAGACTCTAAAGTATCATTAAGCTTCAATAAAATACCACAGATCGCCCTTATGCGAAGCCGAGCATCGGAAATATGGCTGAATAAGTACTTCGGGTGTTTGAGCGCAGCGAGTTTCCGAAGTACCCAGTCATATTGAGAAGCGGAGGGAACCCGTAGGGCAAGCATCGGGCTGGCCTTTTTTGGTTCGTTTTTTGGCCACACAAAAAATGAACGTTAGATATTTATATCAAAACAGAAGGGCTGACTATAAAATAAATCTGTCACCTTTTAGTCTCTAAAAGGGAAAACATTCAATCAAATTGGTTGGCCTCATGATCCCAAACTTGCCAGAACCCTAATATCAAATATATGGACTTCATTATCGTCAAAAGAATACAAAACAATTAGCTTAGGTACACCTTCTGCAGAAAACACATCTGTTGAGGCAATGACACTAAACTCATCATTTATTAAAGTACCTGACTGAGGTCTTCTTGAAAGTCTCCATTTGATGGCATCATATATACCCAAACATCTTCAAAATGCAGGTTTGAATTGCTGAAAATTATCGTTGATTGTACTTCCAAGTGAATCAG
>JARGFJ010000065.1 GCA_029210875.1 Gammaproteobacteria bacterium
GTGTTAACTAAATCCAATAATGAATAGTTAATGATGATTAAGCTGGACAACACCAAAAATATACAGAGAGAAAAAGTAATAAATTTAAGTTTTGTCATAATTAGTTGGGTGTTCTACCAATCTTTCTAGAACTTACGAGTTAATATTTATCAGTTGATATAAAGCTAGATAAACGACAAATTAAATCATGAAAGCTCTTTTAAAATGTTTGTCAGTTCGGTTATGCAGTTTTTGAATGTGCGATGTGCATGCTCTGTCAATGTCAAATAAACTGCACGGTGATCAGCTGGATTGGTCTTTTTTGATACTAATCCATCAGATATCAGTCTTACTAGATGTCGACGTACAGTGGGTTCTGAAGCGATATTTAACAGTAAGAGCTGCTTTAGTGTTAATGGATGCCCTTCCTGTTCGTAGTGCCCTATTTCAATTGCGATATCGAAGTCTTTATAGGATTTTAGTCCAGGTAGAAGTACGATGTGTTCGCGAAGTTCTCTTAGTTTTTTATAGTGAGCCATGCTTAGAACTTTAGATACAGTTAAATCAGAACACTATCAGAATGAGTAGGACATGCAAACAAGTTTTAGTGTTCAAAATGATCACTATTTTGAGATATTGACTTGAAATAGTAGTTATTTAAGTTATAAAAAGTCTTCAAAAAACCAGGCGGAAAAGGCATGTCTACCTGACACGCCTGCTTTTTTATAAATTTCTGAGGCTTGCTGACGTACCGTTTTTTCTTTGGTTTGACGGATTGCGGCAATTTCATTGAAGCTCAATCCTTTCAGCAATAATAAGCCAATTTCTTGCTGGCTTTGACTGAGTTGCCAATCATCAAATTGTTGATGAATTAGTGCACTATATTGTTTTCTGGCATCACGGATACGAGCATTAGATTGTTCGAGTGATTGTTCAGTTTTTTTTAGTTCATTGACGACTTGGGCTAAATCGCGTTGTTTTCGTTTTTGATTACGATACAAATAGAATAGTAAGCCTAATGTCATCACTATTATGATGATTTCTTGAACCAGGTGCCATGCAACTTGATCAGATCGAAAGTCCATAATGAAATCTAAAGTGTTTGATACAACAACAAGAATTAAGATGGTGTAAGTGGCAGCCGTTTTAAAATCAGGCACAGTAATTCCTTATATTTTAGTGTGTTAGATGTATGGTACATTTGTCCTAATACCATGATTATACGACATCCGTAGTCTATCTATTAATCATCTTGCGTCCATAATAGCCACTATCCGTATTTACGTAAGGTTATTCTGATGAAATATATGTTCTACATTTTTTTGCTTGTGATGCCTGCTTCTGTTTTAGCGAATGATGCAGTTGTATTCAGCACCGAGGAAATGGCTAATATTGGTATAGAGTTAGGACAGCCAAAATTAGTTCATCACTCACTCACAAAGAGTTTGCCGGCAGAGGTGAGTATCCCTAATAGATCACAGCAAATCATAAGTGCACCTCAAGACGGTGTTATCGAAAGGCTGTTGGTTGCAGAAGGTGATAATGTTATTGCAGGTCAGGCCTTAGCTGAAATGAATAGCCCTCAGTTGTTAACACGCCAAAGTGATTATCTACAGGCATTAAGTCGTTTGTCACAAACAAAGCAGGAAATGTTACGCGATAAAAGCTTGTTCGAAGAAGGCATTATTGCCGAGCGACGTTACCGACAAATAGAATCACGCCATCAACAACAAAGCACTGAAGTCGCTATGTATAGAAAATCACTTCAGTTGGCAGGAATGAATTCAGAAGTCATTGCTCAACTAGAAAGACAGCGTAGTTTAAACAGCCATTTAACATTAAATGCCAGTGAGAATGGTGTAATCATGAAACAGTTTGTTGTTGCCGGACAGCGTTTAACGGCAGCAGATCCAATCTATCAAATAGCGCAATTATCGAGCTTATGGCTAGAAATTCATGTGCCGTTAGAGATTGTTAACACGATTAACGTCAATGATCCTATCCAGGTTTGTCAGAAACAAATTGAAGGTCAGGTGATTGCGGTCGGTCGTCAAGTTCATGCTGCCGATCAAGGGGTATTAGTTCGTGCAGAAATTACCAAAAATACCGAGCAATTAACACCGGGTGAATTTGTGCAAGCCTGTTTTATTCAGCAAAGCGATAAAATCCAGTTTGAATTACCACGGAGTGCAATTTTTCGTGAACAAGGTCAAACCAGAGTATTTGTCAAAACAGATAGCGGCTTCATCAGTCAAGCGATAAACGTGATTAATGATCAGGGTGATCACGTTATCGTTAGTGGTGATCTGTCGATACAACAGCAGATTGTTATTAAGGGGACTGCCACCGTCAAAGCCGCGTGGTTAGGTATGGGCGGTGAATAATATGCCCAAATTGGATAGGACGACATGATGCTGAGCAATATAATTAAATTTTCTCTAACCCAACGCTTGTTAATGTTGCTGTTTATTATCGGTTTAACAGGCGCTGGCTGGAATGCATTTAACAAAACGCCGATTGATGCGTTTCCTGATGTATCTTCAACGCAAGTTAAGGTGATTTTGAAAGCATCAGGTATGACACCTCAAGAGGTAGAAGCCAGGATCACCTCGCCGATTGAAGTTGAAATGTTAGGTATTCCTAAACAACGCATGTTACGTTCGGTGGTCAAATATGGTCTAACCGATATTACCGTCGATTTTGAAGAAGGCACAGATATTTATTGGGCACGACAACAGGTGTCTGAACGTCTTGCCGGATTACGTGATCAATTTCCACAAAATGTGACTGGGGGGCTTGCTCCAATGACAACACCTTTGGGCGAGATGTTTATGTTCACAGTTGATAGTGACACCATGAGCTCGATTGACCGACGTTTATTACTAGACTGGGTCATTCGACCTGCGTTGCGTAGTGTGCCGGGTGTAGCAGATGTGAATGCCTTAGGTGGTCATGCAAAAACCTTTCAGGTGACCCCTGATCTTGCCAAATTACAAGCGAGAAATATTAGCTTGCAACAATTGCAACAAGCCGTTGAACGAAATAACCGTAATGATGGTTCTGGACGGCTCAATGATGGTGAAGAAGTATTAATTGTACGCGCTGAGGGCAGTATCCAACAGCTAGATGACTTAGGTGCTATTGTTGTTAAAAACGACTTAACAGAGCCAGTATTATTATCTGATGTTGCCGATGTCAGTGTTGGTAGTTTGACGCGTTACGGTGCTGTTACCAAAGATGGTCGAGGTGAAGCCGTTGAAGGATTAGTGCTTGGTTTACGTGGCGCCAATGCCCGAGATGTAGTCAGAAATATTGAAACTAAATTGGCCGAGTTAAAAAGCAGTTTACCTGATGATGTTAGCGTAACAGTTTTTTATAACCGTGGTGATCTAGTGTCAAAAGCGATTGGTACGGTGAGCAAAGCCTTAGCGGAAGCAATTGTATTGGTACTTGTATTTTTATTGCTGTTCTTAGGCGATCTTCGTGCGGCAATAACGGTTGCCTTAGTGTTACCGCTGTCGGCAATGATTACGTTTATTATGATGCAGCAATTTGGTTTATCGGCTAATTTGATGAGTCTGGGTGGCTTAACCATTGCTATCGGTATGTTAGTTGATGCAGCTGTCGTGGTGGTCGAAAATATTGTGTCGCAACTCGCTGATGTCCAAAAAGCAAAATCATTACCACGTCTGCACCTCATTTACCGTGCGGTAAAAAGTGTCTCTGTTCCTGTTACGTCAGGCATTATCATTATTATCATCGTGTTCTTACCTTTACTGACCTTGCAGGGGTTAGAAGGCAAGTTATTTATACCGGTCGCCTTAACGATTGTATTTGCCTTGAGTGGTTCATTGCTTTTATCGTTAACGGTTATTCCGGTATTAGCATCTTATTTATTAAAGAATGTTTCTCACCATGAGCCATGGTTGCCCAGAATGATGAAGCGTATTTACGCTCCGATACTGAATTGGTCACTCAATCACGGTGTAATAGTGATTGCCGTTGCCATTTTATCATTAGTTTCAGCTGCTTGGATTTATACTCAAGTGGGTAAAAGTTTTATGCCAACGATGGATGAAGGCGATTTGATTGTGCAACTTGAAAAACTGCCTTCGATCACACTTGAACAATCAATTGATTTGGATCTGCGTGTGCAACAGGCAATTTTAAAAAATGTACCTGATATAACGAATATTGTCGCTCGAACAGGGGCTGATGAATTAGGGCTGGATCCAATGGGGTTAAATGAAACAGATATGTTTTTAGTCTTAAAACCTCGTGAGCAGTGGCATGCTGCCAGCAAAGATGAAATTAAAGAACAAATTCGCCAGGTTTTAGTCCAGTTCCCCGGCGTTTCATTTGGGTTCACTCAGCCGATTGAAATGCGTGTATCGGAAATGTTGACTGGAGTCAGAGGTGATTTAGCAATTAAAATTTTCGGTGAGAATGGACAAGAATTGAGCCAGTTAGCCAATAATATTGTTGGGTTAATTTCCAAGATCGATGGTGCTGAAGACGTGATCACCTCACAAACGGAAGGTGCTCAATATTACCGTGTTGTGATTGATCGCTTAGCGGCAGGGCGTGTTGGTATGAGCGTTGAAGATATTATGCCTCAGCTGCGTTTGTTAATAGAAGGCAGTGAAGTTGGAACTATTTACCAAGGCGCCAGACGGACGCCCTTAATCATAAAAGGTGATGAGGCATTGCGTTTATCCCCTGCCAGGTTTGCCAATATCAGATTAACGGTGCCTAATGGCGAGAAAATTTCATTGTCTCGCCTAGCGAGGCTTGAACGAGTAGATGGCCCAGTGTCGATAAAACGGGAAACCGGGCAACGTATGTCAGTGGTGGTAGCCAATGTTGGTGGGCGCGATCTTGTTAGTTTTGTTGATGAAGCAAAACAAGTGGTTGCAGATAATATTGTTCTACCTACAGGTTACTCGGTTGCATGGGGTGGTCAGTTTGAGAATCAACAACGGGCAGCTAAACGGCTTGCGATCGTAGTACCTATTGCCTTGTTACTCATATTCTTAATATTGTTTTCAACCTTCCAATCGGTTCGCCAGGCATTGCTCGTATTAAGTAATGTACCTTTTGCCATGGTTGGCGGTATTGTTGGGTTGTGGATCACCGGTGAATATCTATCCGTGCCAGCATCGGTAGGCTTTATTGCCTTATTAGGTATTGCTGTACTCAACGGTGTAGTAATGGTTACTTATTTCAACGATCTACGCGCCTTGGGCATGTCGGTAGAACAGGTAGTGAGAGAAGGTGCTATGCGACGTTTGCGTCCGGTATTAATGACAGCGACTATCGCAGCATTTGGTCTGGTACCCTTATTATTTGCTACCGGACCAGGATCAGAAATACAGCGACCTTTAGCCATTGTGGTGATCGGTGGTTTGGTGAGTGCGACTATTCTAACTTTAGTATTATTACCATTATTATTTAGACGTTTTGGTGTGCCAAACAGTGTGGCTGTAGTCATGGAGAAATCAGCATGATGTTATTGACGATTATTGCCCCGCCTGCAATTGAAGAAGAACTGATTGACTGGTTATTGATGCAGGAGGATATTGAAGGGTTTACCTCACAAGTTGCCAATGGTCATGGCGCAGGTCATGCTATGACCATCGCGGAGCAAGTCACTGGCCGTCGTCGTCAAATTACATTTGCCATTGAGTTAAAAAAAGAACGTGCAGAAAAGATAATTGCTCAATTAAAATTAAACTTTTCAGGTGGCGGATTGCATTATTGGTTAATGCCATTATCACAATCTGGTAGTGTTTAAGTTCGAGTTAGATCAATCAAATATTATAAGGATCCATTCATTATGTCGCTTAGAGCCATACTATTCAGTGTGTTGATTACGCTGGCAGCCAGCTTCTCGCATAATTTGTTAGCTGAAATAGTCACGCCTGAACGCAGTGATGCGGTAACACTTACAACTGTGACGGATATGGTCTATCAACGTAATCCTGCACAGCAGATGGATAGCACCATACAACAGCAAGTTAATGCAAATACTGATAGGGCAAATACGCTTTTTGCCGATGTCTCAACGGTTAATCTTAGACATCAGAATGATGTTGTAGGCACTAGCAATGGTCTGCAAGAGTGGGAAGCAAATCTTGAAATGCCATTATGGTTGCCAGGGCAAAAGCAGCAGCAATTAGCGTTATCAGACACTATGCTGGCAGAAATACCAGCCTATAAACAGGCATTACGCTTGCAAGCATCGGGGAAAGTCCGGGAATTGATATGGAATGTTGCCTTAGCAGAAACCGCAACGAAACAAGCGTGGCAGGCATGGCAAACGGCTCAACAATTAGAAAGCGATGTTAAAACACGCGTTACCGCAGGTGAGTTGGCAAATACAGAATTGTTGCTAGCCAATACCAATGTACTTGAAATGCGAAGTAAATACTTGCAACTAGCCGCTGAGTTAGAACATGCAATCAGTAGTTATACACACATTACTGGGCAACAATTTTTACCTGGTAATTACGAAGAAAGCTTGCCAGAGTTAGAGTTTAAACACCATGCTGAAATCATTGTTAATCAACAACATCCAGCATTAATGATCTTAGATCAGCAGATTACTACCCTACGTGCCAAGCAGGAATTGGCAAAATTTGATGGGGCTGTTAACCCCAGTTTATCGGTAGGTATCAAACGAGAAAGAGGTGATCGTGCTGACGGCTATGATAATAGCGTCGGGTTGGGAATCACGTTTGCATTGGATGATAAAGTCTATCGTCAACCGGCTGTAGCTGAGGCAGCAAGGGCGCTAGCTGATGCTGAGATTGCGAGAAAGCAATTAGAACGACAACTTAATATTACCTTGTTTTCTGCATTACACGATCTCGAAACCAAGCGACAGCAACTCGAATTAATCGCGCAAAAAGATGCTGCAACACAAAAATATGTTGCATTACAACAGCGCTCATTTGAGTTAGGTGAAACTGATTTGGTGAGTTTATTACGTAGCCAAGAGTTGGCTAATGAGTCGCACAGTCGTAAACAGGCATTGGAAATTGATATTAAGCATATGATTGCCAGCGTTAATCAGGCTATGGGGATGCTTTTATAGTATTAGACCACTACAACTTACAGAGATCTTAGCTATGACAATGCCAAAAACTGGATTTCGTTAAGCATTTTTTCAAGCTGGAATTTAGTCATGAGGTCGGTTATGCGTCTACCAAAAGTCTGGTTACGACGGTAGAGGTTATTACCAAGGCTTTGAATATCAAAATGTCTTCTATCTTTTTGAGTGCGACGATCTGAATAGCGTTTCAACTGACAGCTGCATCCTGAATAAAAATGAGTGGTTTTAATTAACCTCAGCTCGGGATAAGAAGGGAACTAAAAGCCTGTTAACCGATCAGATCTTTTACCACAAAAGATTTTG
>JARGFJ010000066.1 GCA_029210875.1 Gammaproteobacteria bacterium
ATGCTGTGAGAGTTCCTTTCATTATGCGTTAATTGATTGTTTTTGTTCTATCTTTTGTGGGGATTGGTCAGGGTCTGCCACCTTGTTGTTTTGATAAACGCCCAAGGAGAAATTTTGATAATTCGGGAATATCGACAATCCGGTCACGCAGCGGTGGCATATTGATCGGCATGACATTAAGACGATAATACAAGTCTTCTCTAAATGTACCATTGGCGACATCTTGCTCCAGATTACGATTAGTGGCTGCAATAATGCGAATATTGGTGGTCAGTGTTTTACTTCCACCAACCCGATCAAATTCACCTTCTTGTAAGATGCGTAATAGTTTTGCCTGAAATGAGGCTGAAATTTCACCAATTTCATCAAGAAAGATGGTGCCATTATCAGCAAGTTCAAATCGACCTTTACGCATGCTAATGGCACCACTAAAAGCGCCTTTTTCATGACCGAATAATTCCGATTCAAGCAAGGTGTCAGGCAGGGCTGCACAGTTCAGTTTTAAAAATGGTCCATTGCTGCAACTTGAATTAAAGTGAATGGCATTGGCAACCACTTCTTTACCGGTACCAGATTCACCACGAATTAAAACGGTTGTATTCCATTTTGCGACTTGTCGGATAACGTCAAATACTTTGAGCATGGGTTCTGAATGACCAATAATATTCTCAAAACGATAATTTTTGACTAAGGTTTGCTTGAGATTGTCACGTTCAGTTGTCAGTCTTTCTTGTTTTTTCTCTATGGTACGCAGGGTATTCACACTGTGTGCAATCAGGTTTGCAATCATTTCGAGAAAGCGGGCTTTTTCACCAAGAAATTCTGTATTATCTGGTTGCGCTGTAAGCACACCCACAACCTGACTTTTATCTGCCATGATCGGTGAACCAATAAAGGGGAGGTCCATATCATAAATATCAAGTCGACTAACAAAGCGTGGCTCGTCAGATAATTTTTCAACAACCAGCGTCATTTCAGCGTCCAGAATGGTACCAACTAAACCTTCCCCTGCTTTATATTTGATTGAGGTATCAATATTTTCTGCATAGACTTCACATACACTGAGACTATCATTTGCAATATCACGCAAGGTGACCATACCTGACAGCATATTTGCATCATTATGTAGTACTTCTAAAATATGCCCCAGTTTTTCCCGTAACTCCGAGGTGCCATTTAATATTTGGCTAACCTTAAATAAGGTTTCTAATTCAGTTTCTATTAGGGCATAACGATCATTCATGCATCATACTCACTATAATCGTCGTGACTGATAAGCGGGAACGTAATAATAAAACGGCAACCTGAGGTATAGTCCTGATCTATCTCAATCGTACCGTTCATTTGATAGACGATTTCTTTTGCCATTACCAAGCCCATACCTGCCTGTGTACCCCCCATTTTTAGTGTTGAATAAAAGGGTTCAAATACTTTGCTATGCTGATTTTCAGGGATACCTGGGCCTGTGTCATCTACATGTACAATAACCATATCATTGGACATATGCGTATCAATTCGGATACATCTTTCATTGGAGTCGCTGTGATTGAGAGCATTAATGGCGTTATCAATCAATTGCTTAAATAACATTCTTAGTTTGTTTTCAGCCCCTAGAATTTTAGGTAAAACTGCTGATGGTGCCCACTCAATGACAATACTATTAGCCAAAAACTTTGAATTATTAAGTGACAATGTTTCGTGAAGAATTTGGTTTAGATTAACAGGGGTAATGGCAGCGGTAACAATTTCTGGAACGCAATTATTGAGCGTAGTAACGGTGTTAAGGCAACTTGTTTCCAGTTGTTTAAGTAAATCAAGTAAATGACCATGTTCATTTTTTTGTTGCATTAAATTAATGGCAGCTTGAATTTGGTTAAGCGGTTGACTGACTTGGTGAATCGTACCTAGTAACGTTTCTCGAATACTACGGATTTGTTCTTCTTCAGCTAACATGATTTTGAGCGAATTTAGATGAATTTTTTCTTGTTGTTGTTTTTGAGTCGTTATATTGGAAATACTCAACAGCAAGTAGTGTTGGCGTGTGTCTTCAAAAAAATTGCTGGCAGTAATAGCTTGTTCCTGAAAAATTTTACCGGAACATGAAAACCATTGCGGTGCATGGTTAAGACGCCCGTCTATTCTGACCTCATAGTGATTGATGCCTTTGGGGTGTTTGGCCAGGTAGCTATGTATATCACCAAAATCTTGTGCTAATAAATCAATAAACAGGTTGGCGGGTTCTTGATTGTCGAGATCACTTACTAATGATTTGTATTGTAAATTGTCCATTACAACGCGGTTGTTTTCATCTACAACGACCATTGCAACTGATGAGGCATTGATAACTGATTCGATTAGATGTTTTTGGTTTTCAAGCTTTTTCTTGGCTTGATAGTGTTCGGTAATATTGTGATGAATACCCAAATAGTGAGAGATATTCTTTTTTGAATCTAACATGGGGGCAACGGTCAGATCAGCAATATAGGGTTCACCATTTTTTTGTTTATTTAACAGCTGACCATGCCAGATTTTTTTTCTGCTAACGGTGTGCCATAGATCGTAATAAATATGTTTAGGTGTTTTTTTATAGGATAAAGCTGATTGGTTTTTGCCGATGAGTTCGTTAGCCAAATAACCGGTTGCTTCACTGAATGCTTGATTAACGTATTTGATATTGGCTTTTTTATCTGTAATTGATATCGCCACAGGTGCTTGTTCAACTGCTTCCACAAACAACCATGCGGGCAATAGTTTTTTTTGTGTATTACTAATTTTACTGATGATATTGCCTTGGCTGGCACTTAATAAGCCCGGTTCAAGCTCGTTAATGATCTTGTCAATATCACTTTGAATTTCCAGATATTTCAGCGAGGTTTTTTCCATAGCTTGCATTACCTTTATGCACTGACTTAAACATAGGGAGCTGTCTTTTCAATCAATATAAGAATCAACACCTTTGTTATCACTATGTCTATATCTGCAAATTCAACGCCACATTTTGTGTGGTTATAACAAATCATAGTTCAATCCTCATTGAGTCTGTCTACAAGACTCAAATATAGCGTTAGTTGTGGCAGATAATTATTGTCGTGTTTGCTACAAAAAAATCGAATAGCCAGTAAATTATGTGCCCATTACGACATGAAAATGCACAGGAATGGACATAAAACGCACATAAATAGTACGTATTATAGATAAACATGATTTGGCATGGTTGATGCTGAGTTGCAGTGAAACAGCAATTGGAACCTTGTCTTGTGACCGAATATTTATTACTCATCTTAGGAACAGCATTAGTTAACAACGTGGTGTTGGTTAAATTTCTGGGATTGTGTCCGTTTATGGGGGTATCAAACAAACTTGATACCGCGTTAGGAATGGGAATGGCAACAACCTTTGTTTTAACATTGGCTGCTGCAGCTAGTTGGTTACTGGAGCACTTAGTATTAATTCCCCTGGATATCGGCTTTCTTAGAATTATGGGATTCATTTTGGTTATTGCAGCGGTTGTGCAATTTACTGAAATGGTTATTCATAAAACCAGCCCTGTGCTTTATCAGGTTTTAGGTATCTTTTTGCCATTAATTACGACTAATTGTGCGGTGTTGGGTGTTGCTTTACTCAACGTGCAAGAACAATACAACTTTACTGAAAGTTTGTTTTTTGGCTTTGGTGCTGCACTCGGGTTTACTTTGGTTATGGTCATTTTTGCAGGTCTCCGTGAGCGTCTGGCCTTGATGTCTGTTCCTGCAACGTTTGCGGGTACTCCCATTGCCTTTATTACGGCAGGTATTTTGTCGTTAGCATTTATGGGCTTTGCAGGCTTATACAAATAACAGCGAGGTCATAATCATGTACGTATATTCAGCCATTATTAGCCTCACATCACTTGGTTTGACTTTAGGGTTTTTGTTGGCGTTTGCAGGTCGTTATTTGAAAGTTGAAAGTAGCCCTGTTGTGGATGAACTGGAAGCATTGATGCCAGGTTCACAATGTGGTCAGTGTGGCTACCCAGGTTGTAGACCTGCTGCAGAAGCCGTTGCTTCAGGTGATGCTCCTGTGACCTTATGTCCGCCAGGAGGAAGTGCCTTAGCTGAACAATTTGCCAGAATTTTAGGTGTTGAAATTGATTTAAGTGGTATTGCAGAGCCTGAGTTATTAGTGGCTAAAGTCAGTGAAGAAACGTGCATCGGTTGTACACGTTGTTTCAAGGCATGTCCTACTGATGCAATTGTAGGTGCACCTAAACAAATACATTCCGTTGTAGCTGATGCCTGTACAGCCTGCAATAAGTGTGTTGATGTTTGCCCAACCGAATGTTTACAAATGCATCCAGTTGAAATTACCTTAAAAAACTGGCGTTGGCAGAAACCTGTTGTTAATAACACCTTAGAGGCTGCTGCATGAAAAACTGGTTGAAGTCATTACGAATTCGAGGCGGAGTCCATGCCGAGGAGCGTAAAGATGCTACGTTAGAGCTGCCTATCGTGTCGAGTTATCCGGTTGCCAAAAAACTCTATATTCCTTTGCAACAACATATTGGCAAAGCGGCCGAACCCATTGTTAAAGTGGGCGATAGTGTTCTAAAAGGTCAACTGTTAGCCCATAGCCAAGGTCTGATTTCTGCACCTGTACATGCCCCTAGTTCAGGTGTGATTACTGATATTAATTTTTATCCAGCACCTCATCCCTCAGCGTTGCCGATACGAATAATTGTTATTACAACTGATGGTAAAGATCAATGGATTGAACATATTCCGGTAGATGATCCTTTTGCATTGGAACCTGAAGAAATTTCTGTACGTGTTGCAGAGGCAGGCATTGTTGGTTTAGGTGGTGCGACATTTCCATCAGCGGTGAAGTTAAATTTAGGTAGACAACATAAGATCCACACGTTGTTAATTAATGGGGGCGAATGTGAACCTTATTTGACCTGTGACGATCGATTAATGCAAGAGCGTGCTGATGCTATCGTTGATGGTATTCGAATCATGTTACATGGCATGGAAGCACCAATTGCCAAAATTGGTATTGAAAATAATAAACCTGACGCAATTAAGGCAATGACTAAAGCCTGTCAGCCGTATGACAATATTGAGGTTGTCACTGTACCAACACGTTATCCAATGGGATGGGAAAAGCAGTTAATTCGATTTATGACCGGTAAGGAAGTGCCTGCTGAATCACGAACGACAGATATTGGTATCGTTATGCATAACGTAGCCACAGCGTATGCAATTCATCGTGCCATTAGAAAAGCAGAACCATTGGTCAGCCGCATCGTGACAGTCAGTGGTAATGCAACTAAACGTCCGATGAATATTGAAGTAGCTATCGGTACCTTAATTTCAGATATCTTTTCTATCTGTCTGACGGATAAAGACACTACTGCTCGCATCGTTATGGGTGGGCCGATGATGGGCGAAGCCTTACCACATAGTGATATGCCTATTGTTAAAGCAACCAGTGGTGTATTGGCATTAACACAAGATGAAATTACCGTTGCTGACGAACAACCATGTATTCGATGTGCAAGTTGTATTCAGGCTTGCCCAGTTGGCTTGTTACCAGTGGATATGGCCAATTTGATTCGTTCTAATCAGTTAGATTCTGCCGTAAATACAGGTCTTAAAGATTGTATTAGTTGTGGTTCGTGCTCTTATGTATGCCCATCTCATATTCCACTTGTTCATTATTTTAAGTATGCCTCAGGTGAGTTAGTGTCACGTCAACAAGCTCAACATAAGTCTGAACAGACTAAAAAACTGGCAGATGAACGTAGTAAACGTTTGGAAAAAATAGAGCAGGAAAAAGAAGAGGAAGCTGCTCGTCGCAAAGCAGAAAAAGAAGCAAGAGATCGAGCCAAAGCAGAAGAGGGGGTCGCAGTATGAAAATTCAACCAATTAGTGGTCCTCATACTGGTGCTAAAAGTCATGTCAGTGGCATTATGCGACAGGTCATTTTTGCATTGATACCGGCTACCTTGTTTGGTCTCTATTTATTTGGTTGGCCTGCAATTAATTTATTTGTTATTACGCTGATATCGGCGGTGATATTCGAGTATTTATGTTTACAGTTAGCTAATAAACCAACTAATACAGTTCGTGATAATTCAGCATTGTTAACAGCTTGGTTATTGGCAATGACATTACCACCGTGGGCACCTTGGTGGATTGGCGTTGTGGGGGCGGGTATTGCAATCATCGTTGGCAAGCATGTGTTTGGCGGTTTAGGACAAAATGTGTTTAATCCGGCTATGCTGGCTCGGGTTGCTTTACTGATTTCATTTCCAGTTGAAATGACCACATGGGCCAATGTAAATCCACTTTTTTCGTCACAAGCCCCAGATTTTATTCAAGGTCTACATGTCACCTTTATGGGATTAGAACAACCAGATAGCTATAGTGGTGCCTCAGTAATGGGCCATGTCAAAACTGAATTATTGCAAAATCATTTATTACCGGAAAGTCTAAATGGGGTGTATCAACAACCCCAAGCATGGCTTGGTTTTATGCGGGGTAGTTTGGGCGAAACCTCAGCACTGTTATTAGCATTAGGTGGTTTTTGGTTATTATTTAAAGGCATCATTAAGTGGCAGATCCCGTTTTCAGTGTTATTGGCTGTATTTGTCTTTTCATCAGTATTTCACTGGATAGACCCTAGCCACTATTTGAGCCCTTGGGTGCATTTGAGCTCTGGAGCGTTAATCATTGCAGCCTTCTTTATTGCAACTGACTACGTTACATCACCTAACTCTGCAATCGGTCAATTAGTCTTTGGGTTTAGTTGCGGTTGTTTGATATTCATTATTCGTACATGGGGTGCGTATCTGTCAACAACACTTTAAAATTGACCCCTTTTGGCTTTAAAACACCGGTTTAAATTTGACCCCCTTGAGCAGGATCT
>JARGFJ010000067.1 GCA_029210875.1 Gammaproteobacteria bacterium
TGATTCACTTGGAAGTACAATCAACGATAATTTTCAGCAATTCAAACCTGCATTTTGAAGATGTTTGGGTATATAACTTAGTCCAAATTATAGACACTCTGGTATGATCGTGTAATTTTCTTGTGGTGACTTCACGATGGCTAGTGACAGCTTTTCTTCTCTTTCTCTTCCTGCTGCCCAGATTGAAAACCTAAATTCGCTTGGTTATAGCAAAATGACGCCAATTCAGGCTCAAAGTCTGCCGCATATATTAAATGGCAAGGACTTAATCGCCAAGGCAAAAACCGGCAGTGGTAAAACAGCGGCATTTGGTGTCGGCTTACTCAATACGATAAAACCTCGTTTTTTTGGGGTACAAGCCTTAATTTTATGCCCAACCCGAGAATTAGCCGATCAGGTTGGTAAAGAAATCCGGAAACTTGCACGTTTTGTTCCCAATATCAAATGTGTCATGTTGTGCGGTGGTAAACCATTGGGCCCACAAATTGGTTCACTTGAACATGGTGCTCATATCGTTATTGGTACACCCGGCCGCGTGCAAGATCATCTTCGTAAAGGTACATTAAAATTAGGTGACCTAAAAACATTGGTCCTGGATGAAGCCGACCGTATGTTGGACATGGGCTTTGCTGAAGTGATGCAAGATATTATTTCTCAGACACCAAAATCACGTCAAACCTTATTATTTTCAGCCACCTATCCCGATACGATAAAGCAGATGAGTCAATCGATTCAACGTAATCCTATTACAGTGACGGTTGAGTCTGAGCATAAACCCAATGTCATAGAACAACTGTTTTACGAAGTAAAAAAACATCAACGTAATACCAGTTTATTAGCGTTATTTGAACACTATAAACCGCAATCAACCGTCGTCTTTTGTCATACAAAAAAACAATGTGATGAAGTAGCGAATTTCTTACGTTGTCATCGAATTGAAGCATTAGCCATTCATGGCGACTTAGAACAACGTGAACGTGATCAGGTCTTAGTCCGTTTTGCCAACAATAGCTGTTCGGTTTTAGTGGCAACAGATGTCGCTGCCCGTGGCCTTGATATCAAATCATTACAAGCCGTAATTAACTATGAATTACCGCGTGACCCTGAAATCTATGTCCATCGAATTGGTCGTACAGGGCGAGCGGGAGAAACAGGTATGGCGTTAAGTCTATTTACCGAAGCTGAAGCTGTTCGTATCAATGCCATCGAAAAATACCAGAAAAAACCGTGCATTTGTGATGTACCAGAATCCTTAGATCGTGATCCTGGTTTTTCACTTGAGCCAAACATGATTACCATTCAACTTGATGCCGGACGGAAAAATAAACTGCGTCCGGGTGATATTCTAGGGGCGTTAACCGGTGATGCCGGTTTAAATGGCTCACAAATTGGAAAAATTGATATTTTTGATATGTCGAGTTATGTTGCCGTTGAACGAACAGCCTTACGACAAGCAATGAATTATCTAGCCCAAGGCAAAATAAAAGGCCGCGCTATTAGAGCCAGAAAGATTACATAATACATAAAGCTGCTGCCAGTCTGGCATGAACAGATTAGGTAGCAAAGTGCCAGCTAATATCAGTAAAAATTCATCAAAGAATTAAGTGACATATACCATTGCGATTACAGTCAAGTAATCCAAAATGCCATAACTTATACCAAAAGCTGGGACATAGCGAATAGTGAATGACTCAAGCTTATCGCATAGGAAACAATTCATGCTTCCATATCCATCTGCCTGAAGATTTTACGCTCCTGCTGAATCAAGGGTTTTCAAGTAACGTGAGTGTGGAAACTTGACGCGATAGCTACTACCCAACTACAATTGAGAACAATTATCATTAGCAATTAAGTTAAGGTTCTCGTCAATGTTGACTCGCACACTATTCCATTTTACACGCTCGAAACTACTGATTCTAAATGTCACAGTAGTACTGCTAGCCTTGTTATGTTTGTATTCCAATAACAGTCAAGCCGAAACAAGCAACAGCGCTGTTGAAATACGCCAATTGGTACAACTGGCGGAATATATTGCTGTCGATTACGTGGAAGCTGTCGATGACGGACAAGTGCTCAATGACGGTGAATATCAGGAAATGCTGGAGTTTTCCCAATTCATCATCGAAAATATTGTTTTGATTCCAGAAAACGCAGCCAACACTAATGACTTGACTAATGACTTGGAAGGGCAGGCGCGTAGTTTACAGATAGCTATCCAAACCAAACAGGATATTGAAACTATTCGACAAATGAGCAGAGGCCTGCGGGGTGCTTTATTGACTCTAATACCGCAGTTGTCTTTACCGGATCGCCTGTTGCCCAAAGCCACTGTTGCAAATATGTTTCAGAGTCGTTGCATAGTTTGTCATGGTCAGGCCGGTCGTGGCGATGGCGAGTTAGCCGCAGAGATGGAGCCAGCCCCAACTAATTTCACCGACAAGGATCGCGCCCTAAACCGATCACTTCTAGGCTTGTACGATGCCATATCCAATGGCATCGACGATACTGCAATGCCAACCTTTGGCGACTTGACAGAACAACAACGCTGGTCGCTGGCGTTCTATGTAGGCGGACTGGCATTTCAAACCGGCTCTTCTGTGAAGAGTGATACTTCTGATGTTTCCCTACAGCAGTTGGTTAATCATAATCCAATGCAGCTGGCTGCCGAGCACCCGGAAATATCACTGCAGGAGATCGAAAATCTGCGAGCTAATCCCGCATCGCTGTTCGATGCAACAGCAGTCAATCCCCTGAAAACGACTCGCGACCAGCTGCTACTTGCCCAAGAGGCGTATCAACGGGGCGATTACCAAACTGCACAGGCACTGGCGGTAAGCGCCTATCTGGATGGGTTTGAACTAATTGAAAACAGCCTGAATACACAGGATAAAACACTACTCCAAACGATCGAAGCCGGCATGATGGCGATGCGACAGCTATTGAAACAACCGCAACCCGCAGGCGAGGTAGAAGCGGCGATAAGCCAGATATTGGCACAGTTGGATGAAGCAGAACGCTTACTTTCCGAATCCACACTATCCGATGCAGCACTGTTTAGCGCCAGTCTGGTTATTCTGTTACGCGAGGGACTCGAGGCTTTACTGGTGATTATTGCTTTAGTCACCGTGTTGGTGCGAACCGGGCGACGGGACGGACTTCGCTATGTGCATTTTGGCTGGATTGCAGCATTGATGGCTGGTGTGGCTACGTGGGCTGTTGCACAGTCTCTGATCAACATTAGCGGCGCTAGTCGAGAAGTTATGGAAGGTGTTGCGGCTCTGCTGGCAGCGTTGGTATTGCTCTATGTTGGCATCTGGATGCACAGTAAAACCCATGCAGCCCAGTGGCAGGTCTATATTCAGCAAAACATCAACAAGCATCTGACATCGGGTACCTTGTGGGGGCTTGTACTGCTGGCATTTATTGCGGTGTATCGTGAAGTATTTGAAACGGTATTGTTTTATCAGGCGCTGCTGACTCAAGCTGCACCCATCCAATTTCCAGCCATTTTCAGCGGCTTTGTTTTTGCTGTTATTCTCCTGTCAGGGCTAACCTGGGTATTGGTTCGTTACTCGGTGAAATTGCCTATCGCCAAATTCTTTTCCATTACCACCTATTTGTTGTTGACCTTGGCGTTTATTCTGATTGGGAAGGCGGTATTGGCACTTCAAGAAGCCGCCCTCATTGGCATCACGCCTTTACCGGTCAGCTTTGAAATTGATTGGTTAGGCGTCAAATCCACTTGGCAAGGTGTTCTGGCACAGCTCTCAGTGTTGCTGGCTTTCCTTATATTCCTGATGGTAGGGCAGTGGCAAAATAAAAACACACCGGTGAACGATTTAGACGCTTCAAAAGTGACTTCTTCGAAGCCGGATTAACCGACAATTTTTTAAAATGCCACTACAGATCAAAGATGAGAACGCAAACTGAATAAGAATGCGTTCTCTTTTGAAACGTAGGCTTTACCATCACCACGTTTGTCGGTGGTGGATTGACGAAACTCCGGCAAGATCAATTTTAGAATCTGTCTTACAGTTTCAACTATGCTTTACTAATCCTGTCATATTACGTTGGCAGGCCTATTTTTTTGCAAACATCTCGCCCTCTCAAATTCACGTCATTGCTAGCATAGTGACGCGAACCAGACGGAATTATAAATGCCGTAAATTCATACCAAATCAAGCCATTAGCGCCGCCAGAAGCTAGGTAAAAATAGCGCCAAAACAGTGAAATACTCCAAGCGACCCAAAATCATCGCGCAGGAAAGAATCCAGGTTCCTACATCCGATACTGGCTGGAAGTTGTTGCCCAATGCTCCAAAAGCCGGTCCAAGCACGTTCAAGCAGGCAGCGACAGCCGTTAGAGCCGACCAGAAATCAAGGCCAGTGGCCATCAGCATCAAGGTTAAGGTCATGGAAATCGTTGCTGCAATTGACATAAATGCCATGGTCGCACTTAATACATCTGCTGATACTCGATGACCTTGATATTTCACAAGAAACACGCCTCTTGGATGGATCAGCCGCTTTATTTCCATATTGATCATTTTGATCGTCAAGATATTTCGGATGATCTTGTTTCCTCCTGCTGTTGAACCAGCACATCCACCAAGATACCCGGCAAAAACCAATAGAAATGCAACAGCAAGCGGCCAGTCTGTAAATCCAGTCGCACCGTAGCCTGTACTGGTGATAAAGGAAATCAAGTGAAAAGTGGCATCATTTAATGCTAATAGCGGATCGTTATAGTGATTTGAACTCAGTAAAAGTAATGTGATCATTGCCGACAGCAGTAATACCAAAAAGATAAAACCTCGCGTTTCTTCATCTCGCCAGTAAAGATAGACGTTTTTTGCTCGGCCAACGCGAAAATGCAAGGCGAAGCTGATGGCACCTAGCAACATAAAAACATCGGCAATAACTAACAGTAACGGGCTATTGAAATGCCCCATACTGGCATCGTGAGTGGAAAATCCGCCTGTTGATACGGTTGTAAAGCTATGTGCAATCGCATCGTAGGCACTCATCCCTCCCCAGTAATAGCTGAGTGCACACGAAACGGTCAACACAAAGTAGACAAACCATAAATAGTGCGCGGTGTTGGCAATTCGGGGGGAGAGCTTATCATCCTTAATCGGGCCGGGCATTTCGGCCTTTAATAACTTCATGCCTCCGACATTGAGCATGGGAAGCACAGCCACCACAAAGATTACGACACCCAAGCCGCCAAGCCACTGTAAGAATTGACGATACAGCAAGAAAGATTTGGGCATATTGTCGAGTCCACTCAGGATTGTGGCTCCGGTAGTTGTCAGTGCGCTGATCGATTCAAATACGCCATCTGTAAAAGATACCTTCGTGAGCAAGATAATGGGAATAGCGCCCAGAACACCACATATAATCCAAGTGAGTACCGCAAATAACAGGGCATCACGAAATCCGATTTTGGATGCATCAAATCGCCTGACTATACTAAAACAGAAAATAGCAACCGCCAGCATCGAGATTGCTGGCATGAAGAATTGGGTTTCCTCATGGTCGTTAAATACCAACAGCGATAATAAGGCAAAGCACATCTGAACCATACCCATTAAAGCAACGGGGAAGGATAGAAGATAGAGTGTGACTGTACGATTAATCATCTGACTTATTCGTTTCTATCTCTAACATTATGGTTCAAAGCTTTCAAATTGAAACCGGTAACCAATGCCGACTTCGGTCAATAAATAACGCGGTTGTGCTGGATTATCTTCCAGCTTGTGCCTTAGCTGTGCCATGTGAACACGAACATAATGATTTTGTTCAACATAACTATCACCCCAGATAGCTTTTAGGATCTGACGATACGTCAGTACTTTTCCACCGTGTGACGCCAATAAATGAAGAATGCGGTACTCTGTCGGGGTCAAATGAACCAATCCACCATGACGCCAGATCAAACGCTGACTAAAATCAATGGTGAGGGCTTCCGATTCCAAACGTACTATGCCGGGTTGATCCTGCTGTTTGGCATGTCGCAATGCTACTCTGATACGTGCCAACAGTTCACCGGAGCCAAACGGTTTGGTTAAGTAATCATCTGCACCATTATCAAGTGCTTTAACTTTATCGTTTTCCTGATCGCGCGCTGAAATGACAATGATAGGTACCGAAGACCATTCCCGAATTTGTGCCACGACGTTTATACCCGTGATCAATGAAAATGCTTGATTATTTCCATAATGAGATCATGATACCCAGATGCTAACGACTTCACT
>JARGFJ010000068.1 GCA_029210875.1 Gammaproteobacteria bacterium
AGTCATTAGACTTCACTATAAGCCGGATATATGGGAGCAATATTCTTTTTGTCATGCTCAAATCTTTTCTTGCAATGTGGGGCTGACCATATATGAATACTGGATAAGAAACAGCGCTCAGCAGCCCTAGTGACGCGAAGGCACTTTTATTTTATAGAGATGGAAGTGCCTCCTGCTTACTACTCTGAACTCACATAAGGTGAGTTAGCCGTACAACATTCTCTCATTAAACAAAACCTGTTATTTAGTTTTGTTTTTCAGCTTTATTTCAGGTTCGTCTTCTATGCTTTAGCTAAGTTCATTAGGAGACGAGCCATGAATACCTCAAAAATTAAAATCTGGGATTTACCTGTGCGCATTTTCCATTGGTTACTTGTGGCATGTTTTGCCACGGCCTATTTGACTGAAGATGATTTTATGACCATTCATACCTATGCTGGTTATACGATTATGGGATTACTGTCATTTCGCATCATATGGGGAATTATTGGTCCACAACATGCCTGTTTTTCTGACTTTGTTCAAACGCCAAGTTCAGTGTTGGCCTATCTCAAGGATATCTTTTTTAACAGAGCTAAACGTTATTTAGGCCATAACCCTGCCGGTGGTGCCATGGTCATTGCCTTGATAGTTAGCCTGTTACTGACAACGATTACGGGCTTGGCTGCCTACGCTACTGAAGAAGCTGCAGGCCCACTTGTTAGTCTTATGGATATGACACCTAATGTTATTTATGACGGAGCCGAAGATGTGCATGAGTTTTTTGCTAACTTCACCTTGGCCTTAATTTTCTTCCATATTGTTGGTGTTGTCATCGCCAGTCTATCGCACAAAGAAAACTTGGTTAAAGCCATGGTCACTGGCTACAAACAGTCAGAATAACGCATGCCATTACAGGAGATTACGATGAAAAAACAGACACTAGTGTCAGCTAGTTTATTAGTCGCTATTCACACACCATTGTTTGCAGGTGAACAATTAGAATCGACAATTCAGCTTTATCAACGACAAGGCAATTTAAGCTTTAGTGTTGAGGCTGGTAAGACATTGTGGAATCAAGAAATAACGCACAAACAAATGCCAGTCACTCGAAGTTGTGCCAGTTGTCACGGCAGTGATGTATCGCAATCAGGCAAGCATATTAAAACAACCAAGGTGATCAAGCCTATGTCACCAACAATCAACCCTGATCGTTTTACTGATCAGGCAAAAATAGAAAAATGGTTTCTTAGAAACTGCAAATGGACATGGGGTCGTGAATGTAGTGTTCAAGAAAAAGGCGATATTTTGCGTTATTTAAGTCAACAATAATTGTTGTCAGGAGCATCTCATGAAAAAAAGTATTGTTATTGGTTCAGTTATTATTTCGTCAGCAGTGGCTTCACTCGCCTACTGTAGTGGTGGTGGAGAATATGAAGGTTCAAAATGGTTTAAACCTCGACCTGATGTGGCACCGGTCACTAATCAGTTATATAAAAATGAATGTGCCAGTTGCCACATGGGCTATCAACCAGGACTTTTGCCTGAACGATCCTGGCAAAAACTGATGACAGGTTTAGATGACCATTTTAGCGATAACGCTGAACTTACAGCTGAATCCTATACTGCTATACTCAACTATCTTACTGATAACGCAGCAGATAAAAGTGATTATAAGCGTTCTCGTAGAATTGCTAATTCACTTGCTGCCGATGACACGCCATTACGCATTACCGACACCGACTATTTTAAAAGAAAGCATCGTGAACTATCATTAACAACGATCACACATAATGCCGAAATTGGTAGTATCAGCAACTGCATCGCTTGTCATAGTCAAGCTGATAAAGGGTCATTTAATGAAAATGAAATCAGGATCCCCGGTGCTTTGGGTAGATGGGATTAAACAATGAAACTGCGCCATTATCTGATAGCATTGGTTTTATCCTTAGTGTCACTGTCTGCATTTTCGGACAGTGATAATACACGTGCCCGCGAGCTACACCTTCGTGGCGAAATTGTATCTCTGGAAAGTTTATTACCAACCATACGTCAGTATGGTGATTGGCAAATACTGGAAATCGAACTTGAAGAAGATCACGATGTATTACTCTATGAAATCGAGCTACTTGACGACCAAGGCCGTGTTCAAAAACTTAGGTTTGATGCTAAAACAGGCAAGGAAATAAAACGTGCTAAAAAGTAACGCTTTCGGAGTTTATTGATGAGATTACTTTTGGTTGAAGATGATCCTCGTCTTGGTCCAAGACTGAAACACGATCTGAGCAATGCTGGTTTTGCGGTTGATCTCGTCACTAATGGTATTGATGCTGAATTTCAAGGTATTGAAGATCCATACGATCTTGTCATTCTGGATTTGGGCTTGCCACAGCGTTCTGGGCTTGAGGTTTTGCGAAACTGGCGTAAACAAAATATCAAATTACTGGTCATTATTCTTACTGCTCGTGATGATTGGTCAGACCGTGTTGAAGGTCTAAAAGCAGGTGCCGACGATTATATTGGTAAACCCTTTCATACCGAAGAGCTATTAGCCCGAATCGATGCCTTATTACGCCGTAGCCAAGATCGTGTTGAACAACATATCAACGTAGCTGGCTTAACACTGGATCAAGAACAACAGCAAGTCACCTTGTCCTCAGGCATAAATGTTCCACTGTCAGGCGTTGAGTTTCGTCTTTTACGTTATTTTATGATTCGTCCCGGTAAAATTTTGTCTCAAACACAATTGGGCGAACATATCTATGAGGGTGACTCAGACCATGAAAGCAATGTGGTCGAAGTACATATTAGCCGCCTTCGTCAGAAAATCGGCAAAGACTATATCAAAACACGACGTGGCCAAGGTTACGTATTTAGTGAACCTGCACAATGAACTCACTTGAACGTCGCTTACAAGCAGGTCTGGCTCTCAGCCTGATCGCTTTAATGGTCTTATTAGGTTGGGCACAAGTATCAGTCATCCAAAAACTCACTGAACGTTTCATCGAATCTCGCCTGGAGCATGACAGTCAGAGTCTACTTGCCGCAATCGCATTCGACCCAGAAGGCAATGTAAGTCTCGTCAACACGCAGCTTACTAATGTATACGCTCAACCCTACTCGGGGCATTATTATCAAATCGTCACCTCGAATAATGCCGAGCCTATTCGTTCACGCTCATTGTGGGATGACACATTGGAATTTGAGCTTGCCAGCTTAGGCCGTAGCAACACTATCGAACAAGATGGTCCTGACTCACAATCATTACTGATTCATATTGCCAGTTATCAAAAAGAAAATCGTATTGTCACCATTGCGGTTGCAGAGGATATTTCCCCGTTGCAACAACAGTTACGCTTTTACAGCACATTATTTATTGGCATTGCTATTATTGCACTGGGTCTTTTAGTTCTAATTCAACGCATCATCATCAAAACATCATTTCGGCCACTTCGTCACGTGCACGATGAAGTGTTGAAATTATCAGAAGGTGAACAAGGTCAGTTAACTGAAAACGTACCCAGTGAAGTTAAACCATTGGTCGAGGCCGTCAATCATCTGCTGTTAGTTATGACGCAACGCCTTCAACGCTCACGTAATGCCTTGGGTAATTTGGCTCATACTTTAAAAGGGCCATTGAACCTGCTCACACAACTTTCACATGATGAAAAAATAAAACAACATCCCGATATTTTTAATGAAATACAAGAACATACAACCAGAATGCAACAAATCATTAATCATGAACTGAAACGAGCCAGATTAGCTGGTTCAGGCACACCAGGCCAACGCTTTGTACCGTCTAAAGAAATTCCCAATCTGATCAAAGTACTCAAACTGATGTACCGGGATAAATCACTTTCATTTGAATGTGACATTGCTCAAGGGACGTTTGATGATACCGATAGAGACGATATGTTAGAACTTATGGGAAACCTATTAGACAATAGCTACAAATGGGCAAACAGTATGATCAAATGTACCGTTAAGACAGAACCAGAACTGGCCATAATTGTTGAAGATGATGGCCCCGGTTGCTCAACACAACAGTTGGACTTCATCACCCAACGCGGCATTCGTATTGATGAATCAGTTGCCGGTCACGGCCTTGGACTGACTATTGTTAAAGAAATTGCCCAGATCTATCACCTTGACTTGCAACTAGACCAATCGCCCACTTTAAGTGGGTTACGAGTTCGATTAAACCAAGCAAAAACAGATTAAATAAAACTTTTCACCATTAACTAAACATATCAGCGAGAACATACCATGAAATCACTCTCAACCTTATGGCTTACAGGCTTCATATTAATCAGCACTAGTCTGCTTTATGGCTGTGACCAAGATCAAAACACAGCTCAATTGCCAAAAGAAAACCAGTCTCAAACTCAAGAAGTGAATGATAAAGATGTCACTGCAAACGTTAAACGAGCACTAAGTAATCATGCTGAGTTCAAGCATCTCAACATAACAGTCGTCACAACCAAAGGCGATGTACTACTTACAGGTGAAGTAGATAACGAATATCAACTAGAAACTATCACAATGCTGGTTCAAACTATTGATGGTGTTCACACTGTACATAATCATTTGCTTTCACATTAGACCATTGTTGTGATGTCTAATTCGGCTGATCACCTTGTTACAGGCTCCAGCCCCATGAAATAGAACGTTTATACGCCATCAATTCTAGGTTGAATAAACAACATAAAGTACTGATATATAAACAAAGTAAATGCGATAACCCATGCTATTTGTGATAAGCCTACAAAGAGTGCATAACTACTCGGCATTACGATTGGCAGCACAACTCTAATAACGGCACCAACAGCAAGACTTAAAAAAACCCACTTTAATATCGACGGTGGCTCATTGATATTTCGACCTGTATGGCCAAGCGATACACGAGCGACCATACCCAAGGTAATCATGCCGATACCCCCATAAGTAAAGGCATGTAGAGGTATGGTTGTAGGATAAAAAGAGAAAAAATTAAGTGCTTTTAATATAAACCCAAATATAAACATGCCATAGCCTAAGAACAACACCCATAACAGCGGTTTTTGCCATATTCCTTTAGTGTACCAACCAATGATCCTGACGCTGTGTAGAACAGCTAAAATCAGTGATAGCAGTGCTGTTAACATGGCTTGCTGGAAAAACACATCCACTATCCATAGTGCCGCTAAAAAAACCAGACTACTGATATCAATGTAATGTGAATTTTTAAGCTGTACTTGATAACCGACACCACGTTCAATAAAAAATGGCATTACTCTTCGTGCCAATGTAAAAATTAAAGCCATTATCAGATAGACACCAGAATAAAGTCCCCAAGACACGCCTTGGTCAACAATATGGAATGCGCCAAGATAAAATAAACTATTGGCAGCAAGGATCAGAACAAGTTTTGAAACGATCATCATCTGCCGCCATTGTTTGACCTTAACTATCGGATGAATGATGGCAAGGATTACGCCTATTAAAAACAGACTATCCATCAGTGCTGCAAACATAAACACCATGGGCGAATCCGATAATAACGCTATTCTGGCGAGCAACCATATTAACGTTAGCAAGGCTAAAGAAATGCCATGAATGGTCTTAACGCCGGTCCAATTTCCTACTGCAGTTAATAGAAAACCAGTAATAATCGCTGTTGTGTAGCCAAACACCATTTCATGGCCATGCCACGCTATCGGGGTCACAAAAAATGTTGGCAATGTCGCTCCCATTGTGAAAACAGCCATCCAGATAGCAGTCACAATGATCGAAAATAAACTTGCCACTAAGAAAAATGGTCTAAAACCAATATCGAATAAGGCAATGCGTTTTTTGGGTGTTGGCGTTTGTATTGTCGTTTGCATACTATTCTCTACATCGTAATTAATGTACTAATCTAGTAATAATGGTCTAGAACTTAACTTGACCATAAACCCAGAATTTCTCAGTGTCTACTTTGCCAGCTAAATCACCAGCATTATAGTCTGC
>JARGFJ010000069.1 GCA_029210875.1 Gammaproteobacteria bacterium
CATTAAATGCTGTGAGAGTTCCTTTCATTATGCGTTAATTGATTGTTTTTGTTCTATCTTTTGTGGGGATTGGTCAGTGTCTGCTTTGATGATGAGATTTAATGGGCTTTAGTCTTTAATGCGCCTGTTCCCAGTTATCACCGACGCCAATACCCACTTCTAATGGAACATCCAAATCAGCAGCGTCAGTCATACATTGCTCAATCGTGGTTTTTGCCAAATCGATTTGATCTTTGGGCACTTCAAATACTAATTCATCGTGTACTTGCATGATCATTTTGATTGACGTGTCAGAAGTTATTAACCAGTGATGAATTGAGATCATTGCCCGCTTAATAATATCAGCAGCAGTACCCTGCATAGGGGCATTAATCGCCGTGCGCTCAGCATACTGTCGGCGCATGCCATTGCTTGAATTGATTTCTGGCAGATAGAGTCGTCGGCCAAACAAGGTTTCGACATAACCATCTAACTTAGCTTGATCGCGCGTTGTTTCCATATAGTGTTTCACGTCAGGATAGCGTTCAAAGTAGGTGGTCATATAATCGGCAGCTTGATGACGCTCAATCCCCAGTTGTTTTGATAAACCGTGAGCAGACATGCCATAAATTAAACCAAAGTTAATCGCTTTAGCACTACGGCGTTGATCGTTAGTGACTTCGTCAAGCGCAACACCAAAGATTTCAGATGCAGTATGTCGATGAATATCTTCACCTGCGGCAAAAGCCTTTAATAAACCAGAATCCTGCGACAAATGCGCCATAATGCGCAATTCAATTTGTGAATAGTCGGCAGCTAAAATGCTAAAGCCTTCAGGCGCGACAAATGCTTCACGAATGCGGCGGCCTTCTTCACTTCGAATAGGAATGTTTTGTAAGTTAGGATCTGATGATGATAAGCGGCCTGTAGCCGTTACTGCTTGATGATAAGAGGTGTGGACTCTGCCTGTGGTACGATTAACTTGCTCAGGCAAGCGATCGGTATAGGTTGATTTGAGTTTGCTTAAACTACGGTAATGCATTAGAACTTGCGGCAGTTCATAGCCTTGGTCAGCCAGTTCTTGTAACACGGCTTCAGCCGTCGATGCTTGACCTTTAGGGGTTTTTTTCAGAACAGGTAACTCAAGCTTGTCATACAAAATATCACCGAGTTGTTTTGGGGAGGCTAAATTAAATTCTTCACCGGCAATTGCCCACGCTTGTTGTTCAAGTTTAGCTAATTGGTGTGCCAGTTCATCGCTTTGCTGTTGTAGCATCCAAATATCAATATTGACGCCATTGCGTTCTAAACTAGTAATAACCGGCAATAATGGCATTTCTAATTCAAAATAGACGGATTTTAATGATGGAATCGCTTCGATTTGTGGCCATAAAACAAGGTGAAGTTGCAGAGTTATATCGGCATCTTCAGCAGCATAAGACCCTGCTTGTTCTAAATCGATTTGGTTAAAGGTCAGTTGTTTTTTGCCTTTGCCAGCAATATCTTCAAAGTGAATGGTATTACGGTTAAGGTATTTTTCTGCTAATGAATCCATATCATGACGGGTTGCTGTGCTGTCTAAGACATAGGATTGCAACATGGTGTCATGTTGAATGCCTTGCAGATCAATATCATGGTTAAGCAAGACATGACGGTCGTATTTTAGGTTTTGTCCGACTTTGTGTTTGTTTGAATTTTCTAATAAAGGTTTAAATAAACCTAATACATGCTCGGCATCAAGTTGCAAAGGCGCACCAATATAATCATGATGCAATGGCAAATAAGCCGCTTCGCCTGCTTTAACGGCAAATGATAGTCCAACAATGCGCGCATCAAGATAATTTAGGCTGGTTGTTTCGGTATCAAATGCAAATAAGTCAGCCGCATTTAATTGAGTAAGCCAGTGTTGTAGACGCTCTTCAGTTAAAATCGTTTCGTAATTTTGCGCAGTAGAAAGTGCCGGTTTTTCAGTAATATCAGCATGTTGTGACGCTGATCCTGTGAGTGTTGATTGGGGACTATCGCTGATTTCTTTGATCCATGTTCGAAATTCCAGCGTTTTAAATAACTCAAGTAAAGTGGCATTATCTTGCTGTTTACGCGCTAAGCTCAAAGGTGTTTGATCTAGTTCAACATCACATTTAATAGTGGCTAGTTGATATGACAAAGGCAGAAGGGGTGCCGCTTCACGCAATCTTTCTCCCAACTTGCCTTTGACGTCATCGGCATGCGCTATAACACCGTCTAAGGTTTTATATTGTTGCAGTAATTTGGTCGCAGTTTTGGGGCCAACGCTGGGTACGCCAGGAATGTTATCAACTTTGTCGCCCATCAAAGCAAGATAATCAATAATCTGAGCCGGTGAAATGCCGTATTTATCATGAACTGCCTGTACGTCTGTAACCGTGTCACTCATGGTATTAATTAAGGTGATATGTTCATTGACGAGCTGAGCCATATCTTTATCGCCCGTTGAAATCACGGTTTCAATACCTTGTTCTGTCGCTTGTCTCGCTAATGTGCCGATCACATCATCCGCTTCAACACCATCGATCATTAATAAAGGTAGCCCCATGGCTTTGACTACGGCATGCAGTGGCTCAATTTGTTCACGAAGATCATCCGGCATTGGCGGGCGATGGGCTTTATATTCGGAATAAAGATCATCACGAAATGTTTTGCCTTTGGCATCAAAAATTACCGCAATATGCTGAGGTTTATAATCACGTAACAATTTACGCAGCATGTTCACGACACCGTAGATGGCGCCAGTCGCTAGTCCTTGTGAATTAGTCAGGTTAGCTTGACCCATAGCATGGTAAGCACGATAGAGGTAGGACGAACCATCAACAAGAATAAAAGGCGCTTTTTGTGTCATGAGTTTTTAGGTCACTATTAATTGAGAACAACGGATTGCTTTAATCATTGCAAAGGAAATGCTATCTTAATTGCAAATTAAACGGAGCAAAGTTTCATGTTAAATAAATCAGCTATTGTATGCGTTGTTGCATTATTGGTGTCATTAAATGTGTGGGCAGATGACAATTATTTAGAGAAGCCTCCAGTGATACCTGAACCTTTAGCTGATGGCGAAAGCATTGAACCTGAAATTAATATTATCCAAGAAAGTGATCGTACGGTAGAAGAATATCGCCACAATGGTGAGTTATATATGATCAAAGTGACGCCTGCAGTTGGTCCTGCATATTACTATATCGATACTGATGGGGATGGTTCATTGGAATCGAAACAATTTGAGCTTCAATCTGGATTAGTACCCAATTGGATTTTGTTTAAGTGGTAGTAATTTAGTCAACCCAATTTAATCCCAGAGCTTTTTTAATGTCGGTTTATACAGAAGTCGGACGCGACCAACTTGTTGCGTTTCTAGAAGATTATGCGGTTGGAAATCTGGTGTCTTATGAAGGTATCAGTGACGGCATTGAAAACACTAATTATTTCGTTACAACAGATCAAGATCGCTTTGTTTTAACCTTGTTTGAACAACATGAATTTGGCGAGTTAGCCTATTTTCTTGATGTCATGACATTCTTTTATCAGCATGGCATACCATCTGCTCATCCCGCAGCAGATAAACAAGGTCACTATCTCAAAACATTATGTGGTCGCCCAGCCGCGTTAGTGATGCGTTTGTCTGGTCGAGGTGTTGATAGTGTGGCCACGATTGAACAATGTCAGAAAATAGGCGACATTCTTGGACGAATGCACATTGTTGGCCAAGGTTTTAAATCACAGCGACCGACAGAGCGTGGCCCTGATTGGCGACAACAAATGGCTGAGCATTTATTGCCTAAAATGGATGCTGAGTCGGCAACTATGCTTAAAAATGAACTCGCATTTCAGGCTGGCTACGCCGATCTTAACTTGCCATCAGGCGTGACCCATTCGGATTTATTTCGAGATAATGCCTTATTTGATGGTGATGAACTGAAAGGCATTATTGATTTTTATTATGCCTGTAATGAATATTTACTGTATGACTTGGCGGTTGCTGTTAATGACTGGTGTGTTGATCAGGACGGGCATATTGACTTGGCTCGTTACCAGGCGATGATCAATGCTTATCAACAACAAAGAAAACTGACTGAAGTGGAACAGGCAAATTTTAATTTAGTATTGCGTGCAGCAGCATTACGTTTTTGGTTATCTCGGTTACAAGATAAACTCTTCCCGCGTGAAGGTGAACTCACGCAAACTAAAGATCCGGATGCTTTCTTGACGATACTGAAACAGCATCGACAATTTGATTTTGCTAATAACCGGCAACATTAAGTTAACTTCCAATTGAATATCAATAAAACGCGATCGTTAAGCTTATATTTTGAGCTTAACCAAAAGGATTTTTGAAATGTTAAAAATACTTTCAATACATAGTGGTCCTCATGACTCTGCGGCAGCTGTTTTTCAAGATTATGAGATATTGGCTGCGGTTCAACAAGAAAGGCTAACCAGGAAAAAGTGTGCCGGAGGATTTCCGAACAAGGCCATAGATGAAGTACTGGCAATTTCTGGATTTGATAGAAAAGAAATTGACGTGATCGTATTAACTCGAGGCTCGTATCCTACCAGTTACTTAAACTATGGCTGGTTTGATAGATTAAGATTTGCCTTGCAAAGGAAAAAAGGCCAGCGACGCCATAAGAGCATTGCCAGCCAGATGAGAAAGCACCATACCGAAGATGCTCATGACATATTTCTGAAAGAGGCATTTTGTAAGGAAAATGGTTTTGCTGAAAATGTTGTCGTGCATTTTGCTAATCATCATAATGCACATGCATTATCAGCATTATTTTATCTTCCTGGCGATAATGTATTAGCCTATACATCTGATGGTGGCGGTGATGGCGTTTATTATAGTGCTCGAATCTTAAACGATAATAATGAAATAGTTTGTTTGTATGGTGATGATCGACATTTTTCTACTCAAAATTATACGAATAGCCTGGCACTGGCCTATGGATACTCAACAGAAGCCTGTGGTTTTCGGCGAAACCGGCATGAAGGTAAATTGACTGGTCTTGCTGCCTATGGTGAGCCTGACCTTTATGAGAAAATGGCAGCACATTTTACTGTGTTAGAGACTGGTGAAGTTGATAGTGATTTCACCAGTAATACTGAAATGAAAAAAGAGATTATGAGGATTTCTGCAGGACAAGCTCATGAAAACATTGCCGCTTCAGTACAAAAACTATTAGAAGTATTTACGCTAAAATCGATAAAGACAATTATGAAAAGTCATAATGTTGAACGATTAGCGTTGGCTGGGGGCGCATTCGCAAATGTCCGTCTTAATAAACTTCTCTGTGATGAAACTGATATTAAGGAAATTTTTATTGCACCTGCAATGGGTGATGAGGGACTCGTTATTGGTGGCGCATTAGAATATCTAAAGCAATATTATGGTGAAGAAAATTTTCTAAGAAACCGAAGACGATTAACGAATGTTTATTGGGCTAATGAATATGAATCAGAAATGGTCGATTTATTTAACAAAGACAATAGAGTAATTAAGGTTGAAGGTGAGCCTGCTGAAACAGCAGCTCAGATGATTGCTGAAGATCAGATCGGAGCTATTTATACTGGAAGAATGGAGTTTGGGCCTCGAGCACTCGGTGCTAGAAGCATTATTGCTAGTCCCAAAGATGATGGAATAAATAAAACGCTAAATAAACGACTACAGCGCACAGAATTTATGCCTTTCGCTCCATATGTGTCACCAACACTGCAAAACTGACCCCCTAGCACCGTAGTAAAATTGACCCCCTTGGGCAATTATGACGACCTT
>JARGFJ010000006.1:0-52064 GCA_029210875.1 Gammaproteobacteria bacterium
AAGATCCTGCTCAAGGGGGTCAAATTTAAACCGGTGTTTTAAAGCCAAAAGGGGTCAATTTTAAAGTGTTGTTGACACATATGTTTTAGAAGAAGATGCGAGAGATGTATTTAGTATAACCGATAGTAACGAGTATGCCTGTCGATTTATGACGATTACTACTCAAGTTGCAGATAAATGGACTGATAAAATTGCTGCTGTAGTTCATATCGATGGTACTGCACGCCCTCAAATTGTTAATGATAAGGAACATCCTTTATATAGCGATATTTTAAGGAAGTTCAAGGCTAAAACTGGACTGCCTGTTTTGGTTAATACCAGCTTTAACGCCCATGAAGAGCCAATTATATGTAAACCCGAAGAGTGTTTAAGAGCATTAATTGATGGGCGTGTTGATTTTGTCGTAACAACACAGGGAGTGTATGTCGGAGTAAATTAAGCTCTTATTCAGGAGCTGTGCTCTTCCATAACTTGCTGTTCATAACGCTTGGCAAGACGTAAAAACTTACTAAAGGCAAATATCATAGCAAGTCCGAAGCCGTAGATACCGTAGATATAGTAGCGTCTGATAAAGAAAGCTTTAACAAAAGTAAGTGGAAACTCAGTAATGAGCCTGGGCAGTTTTATCTTACGGCCTTTAACGGCCATGTCTCTCGCCTGCATATCAGAGTATCGGTTTAATTTTTCAACCTGACTAAAAAATGAACGTGTTGAGTTGTGATGAATGACCGCATCAAGCTGACCAACAATGTCATCATCCATAACTACTGCATCATGGGTAATATGATCGCGAAAGCGTCCCATTGTTTTGTTATAGAGCCGTATTTGAGTGACTGCCCACGCCTTGCGATGTGGCATCTTTTCAAATGGCATAAGGTCGACGATTTTAACTTTATAACCTGAGTAGCGTGGTGAGTTACTAAAAATGGAGCCTATCTCGGCTCTTAAGGCGGGAGTAACACGTTCATCTGCATCTATATTTAGTATCCAGTCATGTTTGCATTGCTGTTCACCAAAACGCTTTTGTTGCCCATATCCTTGCCATTCATTATAGATTACCGTTGCACCGCACTTTTCAGCAATTTCGACAGTATTATCTTTACTGCCAGAATCAACAACTATTACTTCATCAGCCCAGGTGATAACTGATTCAATGGCTTTTTGTATTCTGTCTGCTTCATTTACAGCAATAATAAAAACGGAGAGTTGTAATGGCGATGATAAATTGTCAGTCATATTTTTATTAACCTTGAGGCTTTACAATAATTTGCTTATCGCTGTAGAGGGCAGATACAGATAAAGCAACAATAAACCAAACAACTTGTGCCCAGTTTGAGGAATAAAATGACAGGTGTGAGTTTAGCGGAAACAAAATAGCTAATAGTGAAACTATATAACCAGTAGAGATAGTGGACTGTGATGTTTGTGCTAATAAACGCCATTTAAAAAATATGATTGATAGGCCAACAATATAACCAAGTAATCCAATCATTCCTGTATCAGACATAAATTCAAGGACGATCTGATGTGCGTGCGTCTGGCCGGTTTGTTTCTCTCGTGGAAGAGTGAAGTCGACAAAGAGATCATTATCATTTGCGTAGTCGGGGTAAGCATATCTAAAGCCTCTTGCTCCAACGCCATTGATAGGATGATCTGCGAATATACGAATGGCTGTTTCCCAAATCGGTAAACGTAGAGAAGATGCTTGATTCAGAGACTGATATCCTCCATGGAAGGCAAGCAGTGAATTATCAAGTCGAGATTTAAATTGTGGAGTATTGATGACCGCTCCAATCGTTACGGTTACTCCAAGTATTATAAGCATCAACTGTTTTCTAGTTATGGCAAAGCTTTTTGGTCGGAAAAATACCAAGAAAATAACTATGCCAGCAAATAAAGAAATCCACGCCGAACGATCACCACTTATCAGAATTGCTGAGGCAATAAACAAGCTAAAGATAGAGGTATAGAGGATATTACTTTTCTCTTGTATAGCGACAATAGCCGCACCCATAAAAGGAATAATCATCAAACCGAGCATGGCGTATTTTCCAAAAATACCACTAATACGGTTAACGGAATGACTGGCTAGCCCAAATAAGTCTTTGCCAAGGAGAAGTTGTACCCATGCATCAAATGACCAGAAAGCAAGTATGGCTGCAATGCCGATTCCTAACCAAAGATGTGAAGGCGAAGATAAACGATTAATAATAAACAAGCCAGCAAAATAGAAACGTAGCGAGCCCAGTACATTCTCTGTGGAGTGAGCCAAATTTACCGCGTCAAACAGTGAAATTAAAGCCGGAAGCCAGAAACACAGAAAAAACACGGTAAAGACTTTTAGTTGGGGAGACGATTTTAGGCCATTAGTGTCGTTGAACAGGTCGTAAATTCCTATTATCGCCATAATAAGCACAATGACTTCGACGCTTCTGCCAAACGGTAGAACAAATACTGCTAATAAGGGAAGCCATACCTCCCACTGAGCAGGTTTTAAAGTGTTTAACCTCATATAGTATGTTTCCTCTTTGAATAATCCTGAATGACTTCACCTAAATATCGTTCTGTCGAGATAACCATACTATCTAATGTAAAAGTCTCTTTGGCCCGTTGATACAATTCTTGAAAGTCATTATTGACACTATCTAAATTAGCTATGCAATGCTGTATTTTATTGTGCATGGCCCGACTATCTGCAATGGGCACTAAATAGTGTTTGGGTAGAACTTCATTTGGTGCGGGTACATCGGTAGATAAGACCGGCTTTGATTGTAGTAAGGCTTCGGCCAATACATAGTTAAAGCCTTCACGTTCTGAAGATATGATGACCAAGTCCGCAGCGGAAATTAATGTACTGGCTTTGTCTATAAATCCAGTTAGGTGTACTGTTGATTCAAGGTTCAAAGCTTCAAGTTGAGATTGTAATGATGATTGAAGTGGACCATCACCTATAATCAATAAATCAGCGTTAATTCCCTGCCAGGCATCAATTAACATAGCAAAATCTTTCGCTTCTACAAGACGCCCGATCGAGATTGCAATTGGACGGTTGGCAGGCAAATTAAACCTGCTTCGCAAAGCAGTTTTGCTTATGATGTCTCCAGAAAGATTAAGACCATTATAGATGACACGTTTTCGTGGATGAGGAAATTGATTTAGTAATCCTTGACTGACTCCAATTACGGCATCCATTTCAATGTAACCGCTTATTCGTTTTTTTATGTTATGGATAGTGCTTATAACAGGATAGGAAAAAAAACGTTTTATTGATGCTAATAACTCAGCACCTTTACTTGCATGAGTATGAACAATATCAGGAGTTATTTGTTTCAAGGCACGGTATAGTCGGAAGAGGAGTAATGGATTTCTACGACTCCAGTGTAAGGGGATCTTATGTATCGTTATACTGCTATCAAAATGGCCGGAAAATAATGGCGAAGCGATAACATGAACTTCGTGGCCACGAGATGCCAGTCCATTACATAGATCGACAAAGTGGTTTTCCAGCCCACCTTTTCCTTGACTTGCTATAATTTCACAAATTTTCATTAATAGTATGTTTTGGCTGTGGGTAAACTTAATCCATACCAAACAAGTCTCTTGTATAGACTTTGCTGGCAACGTCTAAAATTTCAGCCGTGAGTCGGTTAGCAACGATAACATCGCTCAATTGTTTAAAGTTATCCAGATCATTGATTACTGTCGAATTAAAAAATGTTGTTTCATTAAGTACAGGTTCGTAAATAACGACTTCAATTCCCTTTGCTTTAATGCGCTTCATAATGCCCTGAATAGCTGACGCTCGAAAGTTATCAGAACCGGCTTTCATGATCAGGCGATAAATGCCAACTGTTTTCGGGTTGCGTTTCAAAATGGCTTCTGCGATGAAATCTTTACGAGTAGTATTGGCATCAACAATCGCTCGAATCAAATTGTTAGGCACATTTTGATAGTTTGCCAACAGTTGTTTGGTATCTTTGGGCAGGCAGTAACCACCATAACCAAATGACGGGTTGTTGTAATGGGAACCAATTCTTGGATCTAAGCCAACACCATCAATGACATGACGCGAGTCCAAACCATGGGTTTCACAGTAACTATCAAGTTCATTGAAATAAGCCACTCGCATAGCGAGATAAGTGTTTGAAAATAACTTTACAGCCTCGGCTTCTGAGGCATCGGTAAACAAGATAGGAATATCTTCTTTTAGTGCTCCTTCAACCAGTAAATCAGCAAAAGTACGCGCCCGCTCTGAATCTTCACCGACAATAATGCGTGAAGGATAGAGGTTGTCATATAAGGCTTTACCTTCACGAAGAAATTCAGGCGAGAATAAGATAGTGTCACAGTTAAACTGTTGTTTAACTCGTTCAGTGTAACCGACTGGCACCGTTGATTTTATTACCATAACAGCAGATGGGTTGATAGCAAGAACATCAGAAATGACAGACTCTATTGAGCTGGTGTTGAAATAATTGGTATCGGGATCGTAATCGGTTGGTGTGGCAATGACGACATAATCTGCCTGTTGATATGCGTCTTGTTTATCAAGTGTTGCTTTGAAATTAAGGTTTTTTTGCGATAAAAACTGTTCTATTTCGTTATCTTCGATCGGTGATTGCTTGTTATTAAGTAAAGCAACTTTTTCGGGAATAATATCCAGTGCAACGACTTCGTGGTTTTGTGCCATCAACATAGCAATCGACAATCCTACATAGCCTGTTCCGGCAACTGCAATTTTCATTGTGTGTCCTCACATAATTCGTGATAAATAGTCACTGTTTTTTCGCACATTAACTGTAATGTGAAAGGGTGGTCGTTACCAACTATAGGTGGCTTATGTTGCCAAAATATGACTTTGTTGACCACGGCATCAACATCATTGATATCAACTAAACCTTCAGGTAATAAGGTGTTTAATTGTTCGGCGACACCACCATGATTATAACCAATCACAGGGATGCCCATACTTAACGCTTCAATGGTCGTCCGACCAAATGCCTCGGGCTGCTTGGCTAGGGAAAATACAATATCGGAAACAGCCAGGATATTTTGAATATCAGTTCTATGACCGGTAAAAGTAATGTCATTATCCAAGCCTAAGTTCTGAATACGTTGCTGTAGTTCAGTAAGAAAACCCTGTTTACGGGGGTGCGTCTCACCAACGATCAAACCATGAACAGTCAATCCATGTTGTTTCAGTTGTTTAATACAGCTAATAAAGTCATCCTGGCCTTTCCAGGCAGTAATGCGGGCAGGTAAGGTCAATACCAACTTGCCCGTCAATTGTGGAAAATCAGCCTTCCATTGTTGTAACCAGTCTTGTTGTGGGTGGTAGTCTTTGTTATAGCGCAAGGTATCGATACCGCGATGTATCACGCTAATCTTGTTAGGATTGACATCGGAATAGTTATCAATAATATAGCCTTTGATCATATTTGATACTGCGATAACACGATCACCGACAGTCATAATGGCACTGTATCTATTGATAGAATAAGGTCCATGTACGGTTGTGACAATATGGGGGCGATCAGCTTTGGGCAGTTTTCGCCAAGCAAGATAAGCAATCCATGCGGGTAAGCGTGATCTTAGATGAATGATGTCAGGTTTGATTTCTCTAAATAGTTTACGTAATTGCCAAATGTACTTAAGTGTTGAGAGGCGTTTTTCTCCCACAGGCAATGCAATGTGAGTTGTACCTTCACGTTCTAGCTGTTCAACTAAACGTCCACCTGCTGAAATAACATAAGACTTATAACCCGCATCAACTAATGCTTTGGCTATTTCAGTTGTACCACGCTCGACACCACCACTATTTAGTGCAGGTAAAATTTGAATGACAGTAAGTGATTGGGTCATTGAGCTAATATCCAGTCTGCGGCACGTTGTGCTTCATTAAGCTGATGTGATGGCACATGCAGCGAGTGTGTTGTTTGCCATTGTTGATAGCTGCTTACCATACCCTGACTGATCAACTTCTCAACACCATTTACAATTCGGTTATTGCACTTTTTATTCAATTCCAAACAACCGACAGCACTACCAGAGGTCACGGCTTCATATAACATTGACACACTATCAGGCGACACCCACACATAAGTGGATTGTGCCAGTTGATCAGGCAACCAATGTGCTGAAGTATGTGTGTGTTCAACAAAACTGACGGTATCGGATAAGGTGTGCAATTTATCAAAAAAGTCAGCAGGTGTTCGTCTTGAGTTGGCTATCGTCCATTTAATATCCGAATGTGTTTTCACGATATTTTGTATTTGTTGGATGATCTTTTCAGAATCCCAATGAAAATGTTTACTTGGACCACCAGCTAAAATCAATCCATGAGCTGGAAGGTGATTTTTGCTAGGTTGAATCGTATTCAAGACACCTTGTGTAGTGAGAATATTTTCGCCTGGAGAAGGTGTATCATGTTCTGGAATGATAGCCATATCAAACCAACGCAATGGCCAATTCGAACGCATTAATAAAATACTTTTACCACCGAAATAATGAGTGGCAATCAGCATTGCAATATGGGTTCGATTACCTGCCGCTATTAAATAGCTTGGTTGCGAGAGTTTAGACAGAGTACGAAAAAAATTGCCAGAAAGGATATCAATCAGAAATCGCATACGGCTGTGTGGGATCGGTATTTTGTGGCTTATCACATCTGTGTGGTTAGCTATTGCTTGGATCAGCCCTTTTACTTGGTTTTCATGGCCAAGTTTACCATCAGTAAAATACCAAATGACAAGCGGATTGACCATATCAGGTTAATGTAACGTACTGTGAGCAATAAAAATAAACAAGGTACCTGCTGCTATCAAGACTATCTGTTGTAAGGTTTCAGATGGTTTGACTTTGGCATGAAGCCCCGGAATAAGATCTGCAACCGCAATATAGATAAAGCTTGAAGCGGCAACAACCAATATATAAGGCAAAATGTGTTGCATTTCTGCCAGCACAAAATAACCTAACAATGCACCAACGACCGTACCAAGACTCGATAAGATATTGTAATAAAGAGCTTTGCCACGTTTAAAGCCACTGTGCAATAAAATAACAAAATCCCCCAACTCTTGCGGAATTTCATGGGCAGCTATTGCAAGTGCAGTGACGATACCTAGGTGAATATCAGTCATAAATGCCGCAGCGATCAGGATACCATCAACAAAGTTATGAATGGTGTCACCGACTAAAATGAGGGTACCAGCGGCCTGGTTCTTATTGTGTTGATGGCTATGATTGTGACCATGATGACTGTCATCTTCAGGTAGATGCGCATCACAATGGTCACTATGACAATGTCGCCATAACACCAATTTCTCAAGTAAGAAGAAGCTAAGCAGTCCTAGTAATAAAGTTAGACCTATATTGTGAGCGTCTACAGCGTATTCATGTTCCAATGCATGAGGAATAAGACCTAGAAAAGAAGCACCTAGCAACGCACCAATAGCAAAGCTGACGAGGTGAGGCACTGCAAAATTCCGAGTATTTTCAGGAATAAGAAGAAATGTTGATGCCAGAACGACGCTTAATAAACCGCCGATCAGACTGAAACCAATAATCCAGAATAATAATTCCATAACATTCCAACACAAGATAGTTAATCAATAGATCATACCTTATTTTGAATCAATCCAGATCATTGATGCCATTCGGCCACAGACACCATCGCGGCGATAGGAAAAAAAGCGAGCAGGATCACTAACCGTACAGCTGCCACCGCCATAGATGGCATTAATTCCAGTCTGTTGTATCCGAAGTCGTGCAAGGTGATATATATCTGCTAAATAATGCGTTGGGTCAGTTTGAATAAACGCATTTTTTGCTATTGCTGATTGTTTAGTGAAAATAGTATAGACATCCGTGCAAACTTCAAAATGATTAGGACCGATTGCAGGACCCAGCCATACCATTAGATCTGAAGGAGCAGCGTGATAATGAGCAATGGTTTTTTCAATAATGCCATCTGCTAAGCCGCGCCAGCCGGCATGGACAGCAGCGACAAAACCAGCCTGTTTATTACAAATTAAAACTGGCAAGCAATCAGCGGTCATTACTGTGCAAACATGATTGGAATCGAGGCTATAACTGGCATCAGCATCACTGTCTAATTGCCAATCACGACTGTTGATTACAGCAGTGCCGTGGGTTTGGTTTAACCAGCGTGGTGGTTCGGGTAAGTGCGCTTGTTCTGTTAAAATATGGCGGTTAGTTGAAACTGTACTTGGATTGTCACCAACATGCGTAGCCAGATTTAAAGCATCGTATGGCGCATTGCTCACTCCGCCCAAGCGCGTTGTGCTGAGTGCTTTAATGGCTTTAGGTGCGGGCCAGTCAGGAATGATAACGTCAACGGTCATTATTACACTGTCGATACATTAAGATAGTGTGACCATGAATCGAATAAGTGTCGATCGCATGCTGCCAGGGCGGAACGTGGTGTCAGGGTATTGTTGAATACTGTTTCTCCGTCTAAGGTACAGACAAATCCACCCGCTTCAGTCAAAATCAAATTAGCAGCAGCATAATCCCATAAATGCTGTTTAGCATGAAGGTATATATGACCGCGACCAGCAGCAATCCAACATAATTCGAGCGCAATAGAACCAAGGCTTCGTTGAGATCCATAAGGCACATCAGTCACGATTTGTGATGCTAATTCATCTGGTAAGCGTTTGAAGTCGATTAATGCGATTGATTTTTTGAGTGATAAGCCGGTGTCAAGCGATGTTAATGTATGTCCATTTAAACTCGCACCTTTGCCTTTTTGAGCAATAAAACAGTCATCATGAATCGGATCATAAACCAATCCTAATGTGATTTCATTGTGCTCAATTAAAGCCAAAGAGACACAAAAATAAGGAAGTCCGGCAGCAAAATTACTGGTGCCATCAACAGGATCGACACACCAAAGTGATTGCCCCGATGACAGTAAAGTCTGTTGTTGTTCCAAGGTCATTTCTTCACCAAGGAAGCCGATATCAGGGTAGGCCAATTGCAGTTGCGTTGTCAGATGTGTTTGCATTGCCAGATCTGCTTCTGTCACGATGCTGCCATCCGTTTTATATTGTCGTTTAACAAGAGTAAATCGAGGTATTAACTCGGTCTTGCAAGCTGAAATAACGAGTTGTGATAACTGTTCTAAATCAATATTCATAGTTGAAGTATAACAATACATTATGCTTTATATTCAAACACTGACCCTCACGCTGTAAACTAGCTCTATTGAATAGAACTTAAAGTTGCTCGTCTTATGCGAATACCACGATTTTATTGTCCAGAACTTGAAGCGACACAAACACATTATGAGCTACCTGATGCTACGCATCGTCATGCCGTTCAAGTACTTCGTTTAAAAGCGGGCAGTGTGTTGCGCTTATTTAATGGTGCCGGCTATGAGTGTGAGGCAACACTTGATTTTGTGTCAAAACGTGAATCAAAAGTCGTTATTAATCAAAATATTGAGAATAACAATGAATCACCATTAAAAATAAGCTTATTACAAGGCATATCACGTGGCGAACGCATGGACTATGCTTTACAAAAAGCGGTTGAACTGGGTGTAACGCGTATTGTTCCTGTCATTACTGAGCGCTGTAATGTTCAACTTTCCAATGGTCGTGCTGACAAACGATTACAACATTGGCAAGGCGTTATGGTCAGTGCCTGTGAACAAAGTGGTCGTACTATTTTGCCTGAGTTGGCAGATGTGACTGAGTTCAAGGAAGTAATTGAACAGGTTCAGGTACCATGTCGCCTCGTACTTGACCCGCTAGCTGAAACAGGATTTAGTTCGTTGGCAAAACAGGATAATGTTGCCCTGTTAATCGGGCCAGAAGGCGGGTTAACTGATGTCGAAATTGAACAAGCCAGGCAAGCTGGATTCCAAGCTGTGAAATTTGGCCCACGAATTTTGCGTACTGAAACTGCTTCGGCAGCAGCATTAGCTATTGTACAAGCGATGTGGGGAGATTTAGGATGATTGATAATGGTTTATCCATTTTGCTATTGTGTGGTTTAGCATGGTTTTGGTGGGATAGTCGTGGTGTTGCAGAACAAGCAATTGATGCTGCCAGATCAAGTTGCGAACAAGCGGGTGTGACATTTTTAAATGACACAGTTGGTTGGAAAAAACTAAGATTAAAACGTAACCGACAAGGCCGAATGCAGTTGCAGAGAACCTATTTTTTTGAATTTGCGAGTGATATGGCGCAGCGTTATCAGGGCGAAATCATTATGCTGGGTCGGCAGGTTAATAAAATTAATTTAAATGCTTATCGCATAAAGTGACAAAGCAGTAATATCAGGGTGAGTACCATGCAAAAAACAGCGTTATTAGTAGATGATTCTCGCGTTGCTCGGATGACCTTAAAAAAACTTTTGGTTGAACATGAATTTGACGTTACCGAATTGGCTAGTGGTGAAGATGCAATAAATCATCTGCAATCGGCCGCGATGTTGCCGGATATTATCTTTATGGATGTAATGATGGACGGCATCGATGGTTTAACCGCTACCCGTCAGATCAAAGCAAATCAGACATTTTCAGCTATTCCAGTGGTGATTTGTACGGGTAATGATACTGAAGCAGATAGAGACAATGCGCTTGCAACAGGGGCGATGGCTGTTTTATCAAAACCACCTGCCGCTGAATCATTAGCTAATCTACTCGTTAAATTCGAACAGTTTAGAGCAGAACAGATAGAGAATGAACCTGCGCTTGAACCCGCAACACCTCCTGAATCTGAGCCTGTTGCTGCATCACATTATGATGAGACACAGTTAGCTCAAAAAGTCATGGCGCAAATTGAGCAAAGTCTATTGACTGAACTTAAACAAGATATGCGTAATATGGCAGAAGATATTAGTCGGCAGGTAGCGGCAGATACGGCCGAACAGTTTGTTGGGACTGAAGTTAAAGCAAGCCTGGATAGATTAATGCCAGAGCTGACTCGACAGCTGATGGCTCAGGTAACGCAACTGACGGAGACCACAGCGGAAAATATTGCCAAACAAGCTGCGCGAGATACATTGGCCAAGTCAGCCGAAAATACTTTGCGACGTGTTGCTTCCGAATTAGATTTGGGTTCAATGGTATTTCAGACCTTGTCTTCAGAAGGCGTATCGTGGTTGAAACATCAAGAGCAGAAGTTACAGACTCAACTAAGCCAGCAATTACAGCAAACTAGTCAAACAGCGATTAATCAAATTTTAGAGAATTCACTTGAGCAGCGGATATCACCGCTAGTGACTGCACAGGTAAATAAACTATTTGCTCAACAAGAACGAAAAGACCAGCCAGAGGATCAGGACTTTTCTGAGCCATCGGCTGCGATAGCACGTTTAAATAAACTCGTTATCGGCTTAGGTCTAGGACTTATTGCTGTGGCCGTTGCAGTAGGAGCTAGTTTTCTTTAACGATGTTAACGCCATGAATATAAGTCAGGCGCTCACATATGGGACAATGACATTAAAATCGTCTGATAGCCCTGAAATTGATAGTCAAGCTTTGTTATGTCATGTATTGAGATGTACGCCTACCTATCTGCATATGTGGTCAGATAAGCTGCTGACGGATCAACAACAACGCCAATTTAAGCTGTTGGTCGAACAGCGCTTAACAGGCCTGCCAGTTGCTTATGTCATTGGACTGCGTGGCTTTTGGTCGTTAGATTTGAAAGTCAGTCCTGCAACCTTAATTCCTCGTCCAGATACCGAGTTATTGGTCAGTTTGGCGTTAACGAAACTTAAGCCAGAGATGATGGTTGCTGATTTAGGTACAGGCAGTGGCGCTATTGCATTATCGATAGCGCATGAGTTGCCAGCACTACATGTCCTGGCAATGGATTTTTCACAGGCAGCGCTTGAGCTTGCACACGAAAATGCGATTGCCAACGGCTTGAGTAATGTGCATTTTTGGCAAGGCAGCTGGTTAGAGGCTGTTTCCGATAAAAGTTTAGATATGGTCGTGAGTAATCCACCGTACATTGAGCAGCATGATCCGCATTTATCTCAAGGTGATGTCAGATTTGAACCGATTACAGCGTTAGCGTCGGGGTGTGATGGTCTGGATGATATTCGACTCATTGTCCAGCAAGCTCAACGTTGTTTGAAACCTTTGGGTTGGTTAATGGTGGAGCATGGTTATCATCAATCTGAACAAGTGCAGTTTTTGTTTAATGCCGCTGGTTTTGATAATGTGTCCGCTCATAAAGACTTTGGTGGTCAAGATCGGGTGGTAATAGGCCAACTCACGTTATAATGCACCACTACCTTTAGATAATGCCGTTATCGTATGAATGATGAACAACTACTTCGTTATAGTCGTCAAATTTTATTGCCGCAGATTGATATTAATGGTCAGCAGAAATTGCTCAATAGCCATGTTTTAATTATTGGTCTTGGCGGTTTAGGCTCCCCCGTTGCTTCCTATTTAGCCGCGTCAGGTGTTGGCCATCTTATTCTGAACGATGACGATACGGTCGAGTTATCAAACTTGCAGCGTCAAGTTGTGCATGGTGAACATGATATTGGACGACCTAAAGTCGAATCAGCAAAAAACAGTGTTTTAGCAATTAATAGTGACATTTCTATCGACACTATTGCCAGAAGACTGGATAAACAAGCACTGCTTGAGCTTGTTGCTAAGGTTGATGTTGTGGTTGATTGCAGTGATAATTTTGCGACGCGGTTTATGATTAATGAGGTCACACAGCAATTAAAAATACCTTTGGTTTCTGGTGCTGCTATTCGCTTTGATGGACAAGTGACGGTGTATGATGCTCGACGAAAGGGCAGCGCCTGCTATCAATGCATTTATCAGGATAATGGCGAACCTTTGCAAACGTGCTCCGAAAGTGGGGTGTTATCACCACTATTAGGCATTATAGGTAGCATGCAAGCAGTTGAAACCATCAAACTTATTACTGACGTTGGTCAGGGCTTAGCAGGACGGTTGATGATACTGGATGCATTAACGATGTCATGGCGCGAAATAACGTTACGACAGGATCCTGATTGTCCGATTTGTCAGAAACATCAAAGTGACTAATCACTAAAAAATACAAAGAGATAGAGCTAAAAATGAATCAACCGATTGATAATGCCTTATTAGAACAGGCTGCAGAAACAGCCTTACAGCAAGCCAAACGGCAAGGGGCTAGTGCGGCAGAAGTAGGCGTCAGTAAGAGTCAGGGCTTATCTGTGACGGTCAGACAAGGTGATGTTGAAACATTGGAATACAACAATGATACAGGCTTAGGTATTACTGTTTATTTTGGTCAAAGCAAAGCATCAGCCAGTACATCGGATCTTCGACCAGAAGCAATTGCTGATGCAGTCAAAGCCGCTAGTGGCATCGCAAAACATACCCAGGCAGATGACTATGCCGGCTTAGCCGATGCCGAATTGATGGCAACTGAATTTCCAGATTTGTCGTTGTATCATCCGTGGGATATCGATGCGGAGCAAGCGATTAGTATTGCTAGCGAATGTGAGCGAGCTGGTTTTGATGTCGATACTAGAATTAACAATTCGGAAGGCGCAAGTCTATCCAGTCATCAAGGTGGTCGGGTGTATGCCAATAGTCATGGTTTTGTTGGCAGCACCATAAGTAGTCGTCATAGTTTATCGTGCACACTTATTGCCAATGATGAGCGTGGCATGCAACGTGATTATTGGTATGACATGACGCGTGATCCTGCCGATTTGGATAGTGCTAAACATATTGGTCAACGAGCAGCAGAAAATACGCTCAAGCGATTACATGCACGGACTGTGGATACCGGAACGTACCCCGTTATTTTTGCTGCTGACATTGCGCCATCCCTATTTGGGCAATTTATTGGTGCTATTCGTGGCGGTGCCTTATATCGCAAATCGTCATTTTTATTAGATCATTTGGGCAAACAAATATTTCCAGACTTTATCCATATTCACGAACAGCCCTATTTATTAAAAGGTATCGGTAGCACAGCTTTTGATGGTGATGGTGTTGCGACAAAAGCCAGAGATATTATTAGCGATGGTGTTTTGCAGGGCTATGTCTTAGATAGTTATTCAGCGCGCAAATTAAATATGAAAACGACAGCTAATGCTGGCGGTGTTCACAATTTAACGATTGATAGCGGTGATCTTGATTTTGCAGGCATGCTCAAACAAATGGATAAAGGCATATTAGTGACTGAAACTATGGGCATGGGCGTTAACATTGTTACCGGTGATTATTCTCAGGGTGCAGCTGGTTTTTGGGTTGAAAATGGTGAGATCCAATATGCGATTGATGAATTTACCATCGCCAGTAATTTGCGCGATATGTTTATGGGAATTCAGGCAGTGGCAACGGATGTGCAAAAACGAGGTAACACCAGAACTGGGTCAGTATGGATTGATGAGATGACCGTCGCCGGCTAATTTTTCTGGTTAATGACTAAATCCTCTGGCCGTCGGGTTGAAAGATCAGCTTCGCAGTTACTTCGTTTCCGACCTACAAGGCTCTTAACCGTGGGGTGGACTTTATGGCCATGGATGGTAGGTATGCCGAAAATGCAGGAGCAATTTTCGGTCAGTCCAACAATTGATTCACCACAGAGGTACTTTTGTAAATTATTTTCTCTGTGCCTCTGTGCCTCTGTGCCTCTGTGCCTCTGTGATTTATTACTTTCTGTCGAGTTGAAACTCGACCTACATGACTATTCAGCGAGTTGGGATTATTTAATCGAGCTGTTTAGAAAGGCTAGGTAATCACCAGATTGGATATGAAATAAATTTGAGACATCACGATTAAAGATATACACCCAGGCTGAAACACTATCCCCATTTGTCAATATGACGGAGTGTAATTGTCTGATATAGTCATGTGGCGGTGCAAAGTCATCGCTGCATTCTTCATATCTATCTAATTGTTGCAAGAAAGAGTGTTGCCCACGATAAACATCGCCTATTACCTTGTCATTAGCTGATTCAGAGATAATGGCACCTGGATAGCCATCCACTTCAAATAGTTGGGCTTGTAGTTGCCCAGTCGAGATAAAGTCACACTGCTGTCGTAAATGTTGCGACATTGATGTTACTGTTTCCTGGCGCAAGGTTCCGTAAACAAAAATAAATTCAGTAGACATAGCTTTTTCCTTTGTTCATCGGCGGAATAGCAATCGTGTTGTCTCTGACATCAACTGGCTTTAAACCAGTGTTGGTGTAGGCAAGGCAATTGTCGATTTAGTTTAGCACTTTAAGTACTAAGTTAATCTTAGATAAAACAAAAATCCAGTTTTGTTCTCTAATTTAAATCACTATCATTTTTAGGTCTATTTTGGACTCAGACTGTCACTTGATTAATTTCGATAGTGACATGGGCAAGTTTATCAAAATCAGCAATGATATTTTTATAATACTCGGTCTGTTGTGGGTGTTCGGTTGCTAGGGTAATGATTGCCGCATAATGATTAGCACTTACTCGCCAGATATGGATGTCGGTGATGTGTGTGTCGGTATCATCTTCAAGCGCCTGCTGAATCGCAAGTTGATAATCCGCATCGATACTGCCATCAAGTAATATCGGACTGGTTTGTTTCAACAAACCATATGACCAACGTGTAATGATAATGGCTCCGACGATACCCATTAAAGGATCAAGAGAGTTAAAGCCGAAATATTTACCTGATAATAAAGCCACGATGGCTAAGACAGAAGTTAAAGCATCAGCTAAAACATGGAAATAAGCGGCCTGTAAATTATGATCTTTATGGTCGTGGTCGTGGTCGTGGTCGTGGTCGTGGTCGTGGTCGTGGTCGTGGTCGTGATGATGGTGATGTTCATCTTTCAATAAAAATGCACTGATAATGTTAATCGTCAGACCAACGCAGGCAACATAAATAGCAGCATTGAACTGGATAACTTGTGGATCGATCAGGCGATGAATTGACTCGGCCAGCATAATAATAGCAACAACAGATAATGACACAGCGCTCGCAAAACCACCCAAAACACTGACTTTGCCTGTACCAAAGGCATAGGCGGGGTTATCAGCATGGTGGCGTGCATAGCGATAAGCAAAAATGGTGATCATAAAAGCAGCAACGTGGGTTGCCATATGCCAGCCATCAGCCAGTAATGCCATTGAGCTATAAAGTGTACCAGCGACAATTTCTGCCAACATGGTAATGGCAGTTAAGATCAATACATATTGGGTGCGGCGTTCACCATGTTGATTGTGTTGAACAAAATCGTGATTATCTTGCCAGTTTTGGTTTTGTTGCATCAGGTTTCCGTTACAGGTTTTAGTGATAAGCAGCAGTTAAAATATCAGTAATATCGTTGAGTTCACCTATGGCAAACAGGCTGGTGAGCACTTCACGTATCTGTTTAACTTTATGGCTGCTATGATTTCGTATTTTCACAAGCTGTTGGTTTAAATCATCTTGTTGTTCTAATAATACTGATTTAATTGGCGACAGACTACAGTGAAAAAAATAGAATTGCTGACAGTGTATTGCGCGATTGATAAACACGGCTTTTTGTGCCGGTTTAGTTAATTGATAGTCGGTAGCAACGTGCCAGTTTCCACTGTTGTCACTATGGCAATATAGGCCAAATTGAATTCGATTATCCGCCAGTTTTAATTGTTCTGATAGAACAGTAACCAGTTGCGGTAGTGCATACCAGAGTTCGGTTGGATATTTATCACTGACACTATTGGTTGCGATTGCTTGCAAAATACGTTTGTTATTGGCATCCATACCGAAATAGAGCGGAACGGCTGATAGTATTTTGCCGGCAGTATCATTGAGAACGCGTGACTGTTGGCTAACAAAGTAACTATGGTCATTCTGTGCAAGTTGTGTTTTGTTTCGCTCAATTGCAGAGATAAAAAAGCGATTAATGCTTTCAGCGCACGCATTGATATTACGTTCTAGCCCCAGTGTTGTGGTGCCTTGCCAATGTTCAACATGTTTAATTGTATAGGGAACCGCATTAAGTTTGACCGCCTTGGTTTGGCTTTGCCAACGGGTAAAGTTCAAATTGACATTGATTTCTGGCTCAATATCAAAGTAGCCATTTAAGCTTAATGACGCGCCTGTTACCGATACATCATTTGTTAATACATCAAATGATGTATTGTTTAAATTGAGTGTTATTGCTGTTTTAATAAAATAACGCGGATGTTTACTATTTATATACGGACAAATTGGTGATGGCTTTGGTATATGACCTTGCCATGAAACAACGTCTGGTGGCACAAACGTGTGATCTTCAGTTGTATTAACGGCAGGCATACTATTCTGGCAACTTGCACTGATATCGGTTAATACCGCCAAGTGTGATATTGCAGAAAGTCGATCAACCAGAGTGTCTGTGCTGTCAGTATTGAGCTCTTTTAACTGATCTAGCTCAGATTCTATTAGACCAAGATTGAGTTTGCTTGCTTGGGTCTGAAGCAATAAAACATAAGCCTGTTTAAGTTGACTTGACCAGACCAAAGCATCAGCAATTTTGGTTTTATCCTCAGTCGGAATGACGGTGCTTTTTAAATGATTATCTTCTGGATAAACAATAAGTAAAAAACGCTGTTGATTCAGCAAGCGATCAAAAGGCACTACAGAAAAATCGATTGCATGATTTCCCAAACGTAGGGCGTCGAATTTTTTTACTGAATTAGATACGTTAATGATTTGGATACGATCTTTAGCGTTAGTATTGGATAACCAAAACAATGGACTGGACAGTGTTGCGGTGAACAATCTTAAATAATAGTGACTGGCCAGATTGAGTAGTAAATCATCGAGATCCAAATGTTCAAGGGTATTATGCTGTTGTGACCACTTGTCGAGCCATTGAGTAATGACACTGCCATCATCTCGTTGCCGGACTAAAATGGCATAACTATGTAAGTCATCATGCTCAATTCTAAAAATAGAATAATTGACTCTAGCCATCTGTTTTGCAGAGGTGGTAGCACAAAACTCAGTAAAGTTTACAGTGACACTATCATCTTGAGATAAGGTAAAAGCCCGCTTCATGACGATGCGAATCGAGCTGGTCGTGATATCAACTGTACTGGCATGATACAGCACATCACTAATTCGAAGTTCGATTGTCGTGGTGTAATAAATACGGGGTTCTTTTCTTGCTAGTAAGGTATCAAATGCAATGAACTGAATCGATTCTTTATCTCGCAGCACTATCGGCTTTGATTCTGATTTCTGATGTGTTTCTGATGGTTCGCCAGGTAATGATTTAAGTGCTTTTAATAACGCTTCGTTAACCCCGATGGTATAACGTCCATTAAAGCGATCGAGTAATTGTTTGGCGAGTAGATAGGCGCGATCATCAAGATAATGGGTTAAACCGCCAAAGCTATAAGCTTGGCATTCACCCACCACCTTTCCACGTAGGTCGATAATTTTAGTGCACGGTTTTTGTAAACGCTGTTGTTCCAGTTGTCTTAGAAAGGCGATATTGCGTTGTTTTGAATCAGCAAGATCGGCCATAATAATCGACTAGATTTTTTGCCATTCAGCATCAGTATGGGCTTTGATACTGAGCGCATGAATATCGTGTTTTAACAATGCTCTGGTGGCATCGTAAACACGTCGATGACGTTGGATTAATGATAAGTTCATAAAAGCATCACTCACGATAGTGACAGTATAATGTCCGCCACCTGAATTCCCGGCATGGCCAGCATGTAAAGCACTATCATCCTGAATATCAAGGTGGCTTGGTGACAGGCTTGATAATGCCTGTTCTAATTGCCTGATAGTATCGGTCACGGTAATACTTTCTTGAATGGTTTCACGACAACCTTGGCATAGACGCCAGCTTCACTATACGGATCGGCATCTGCCCAGGCTTGGGCTTCAGTCAGATCTGAAAATTCAGCTATGACTAAACTACCAGTAAAGCCGGCATCACCAGGATTGTCACTATCAATAGCAGGATGAGGACCGGCAACAATCAAACGGCCTTGAGACTGCAACGCATTCAAACGTTCAAGATGTGCAGGGCGAGCTGCTAATCGACGGCTTAAGCTATCGTTACTATCTTCGCTAATAATGGCATATAACATCGTTAACTATCCTGATTGGGTTTTGGTAGATCTTGAGCATGTTTTGCTAAATAAATGGATTGACCGATAATAAAGATTAAGGTTAAACCGAGTAGACCGAATAATTTGAAATTGACCCAAATTTCCTCGTTAAAATTAAATGCAACATATAAGTTGGCAATACCCGAGCCAATAAAAAACAGCACCCAAGCCGTGTTTAAACGAGACCAAATTTGTGCCGGTAGTGTAATGTGTTCCGCCATCATTCGTTCTAGTAATGATTTATCAGTAAAGAGGCGGGCACCGATAAAGGCAAGTGCAAATAACCAATTGACGGCTGTTGGTTTCCACTTAATAAAATCAGGATTTTGTAACCAAAGAGTTGCACCACCCAACACCACAACCAGAACCAAGGTAATAAGATGTGATTTTTCTACATGTCGGTATCGTAACCACTGATAACTCGTTTGTAAGACACTGGCGACTATCATTACGGCAGTAGCGACATAAATTCCTTTTATATCATATTCTTGTCCGTCAAAATGATAGATGCCACCGCCAAATTTATAGGCAATAAAAAACAAAATAATCGGGAAAAAGTCAAAAAGTAATTTCATAGTCGCTATCTAAATAATCGGTAATAGACTGCATTCTAACGTAAAATGGTGATTATGACTTGTTATGACTTACATACCCATTCAACCGCATCAGATGGATCGTTAACCCCTGAAGCCTTAGTTGCTCGTGCGATTGAACAGGGTGTCGATGTGTTGGCGTTGACCGACCACGATGGTACTGAAGGCATTGTTGCTGCACAACAAGCGGCAAAACAGACAGATTTAACCTTAATTGCAGGTGTTGAAATATCTGTGACTTGGGGGGCTAACACGATTCATATTGTTGGATTGAATGTTGATGTGACTAATGCCGAGTTACAGCAAGGCTTGACTCAAATGCGTGATTACCGTGTTGGGCGAGCTGAGTTAATCGCACAGCGTTTAGAAAAGGCGGGTATTTCCGGCGCATTAGAGGGGGCTAGAAAATACGCCTCGGACGTGATGTTAGGCAGAGTACATTTTGCCAGGTTTTTGGTTGAACATGGCTATGCCAGTGATAGTAGCGATGTGTTCAAACGCTTTTTAGTTCGTAATAAACCGGGTTATGTGCCAGGCCAATGGGCGAAACTTGACGATGCTGTGAGCTGGATCACTGCCGCTGGTGGACAGGCAGTGATTGCTCATCCCGCTCGCTATAAAATTACCGCAACAAAATTGCGCCGTTTAATTACTGAATTCAAACAGGCAGGTGGTGTTGGTTTTGAGGTTGTATCTGGTCGACAACATCCAGAAGAAGTAAAAAATTTAGTCAAACTGGCTAATCAATTTGATTTGTTAGCATCGTGTGGTTCTGATTTTCATACGCCGGACAATACCTGGGTTGAACTAGGAAAATTAACTACGTTACCAGAGAGCGTTCGGCCGATCTGGTCTGATTGGCACTAGGTCTAATCGTTCATCAGTGCGCATCATCAGGATTCTTGGTGTATCATGCTCGCCAGCTAATTTTCACTATGCTTTATAAGGTTTTATATGAGTCAGTTTTTCCATTTGCATCCTGATAATCCTCAAAAACGATTAATCATTCAGGCCTGTGACATTATTCGTAAAGGTGGTCTAGTCGTGTATCCAACCGATTCAGGTTATGCCTTGGGGTGCCATATCGGTGATAAAACAGCGATGGACAAAATCAGACGCTTGCGTCAAGTTGGTGATAATCATAACTTCACATTAGTGTGTCGTGATTTGTCGGAATTATCGATATATGCCAAAGTCAATAACAGTGTGTTTAGAGCAATCAAAGCACATACGCCAGGCGCTTATACTTTTATATTGCCAGCAACAAAAGAAGTGCCAAGACGATTGCAACATGCCAAACGTAAAACCATAGGTCTTCGTATTCCTGAAAATAATATTGCCTTGGCTTTGCTTGAAGAACTGAATGAACCAGTTATGAGTTCTACCTTAATTATGCCTGATGAGTTAATGCCATTAACTGATCCTGAGGATATCGTTGATCGTATTGGTAAGCAGGTTGATTTGGTGATTGATGGTGGTTTTGGTAGTTTAGAACCAACAACCGTCATTGAATTTATTGATGATATTCCCGAAATCATTCGTGTTGGTATGGGTGATCCAACACCGTTTGAGAGCTAAATGACCTTATTCATTGTTGTTCTTGCATCATTGCTGGTGATCATTATTGCTGGCCATCAAGCTTCAAGAGCGCAGTGGAATGGCATCTATATAAACTGGATTGACGGTTTAGTGCGATTGCTTTGTCGTTATGTTCATCGTCTACCTGACACCAAAATTGACCTGCCTGAGCAAGGTGGCGCACTAGTTGTTGCCAATCATGTGTCAGGTCTTGATCCCTTTTTGCTTATATCAGCGTGTAAACGGCCTTTGCGTTTTCTGATTGCACGTGAAGAATATGAGCGCCCTCTACTAAAGTGGTTATTTAAAGCTGCAGGATGTATTCCCGTTGATCGTTCAGGCAGTCCTGAATTGGCGTTGCGACAAGCCTTAAGGGCATTGCAATCAGGCGAGGTTATTGCTCTTTTTCCACATGGCAAAATTCACCTTGACAGCGACCCGCCTAGAAAATTAAAAGCTGGTTTTGCACGACTTGCCGCTTGGGCTAATGTGCCTATTCATCCGGTTAGGATTGATGGTGTATCTGGACAGGGTCACGTTGCTTTAGCGCCTTTTATGCCAAGTCGTGTTCAATTAACACTTAGGCAAACATTATTGTGCAACACTGAATCTATGGATGAATGTATCAGTAAAGTCGCTCGTTTTATTGAAACAGCAAACATAAATCAGAGTTAATTTCCGCAAATAATTCATGGATACTTGATTTATGAATTTTGTTACCCCACCTAGTATTTAAGTAAATGATTATTTAGGGGTGTATTGCATGCAAATTGATAAATTAACCAGTAAGTTTCAAGAAGCATTGGCCGCTGCTCAAAGTATGGCGGTAGGGCGAGATCATCAATTTATTGAAGTAAGTCATTTGATGTTAGCGTTGTTGCAGCAGCAATCAGGCACAGTCAAACCGCTATTGATGAATAGTGGTGTCAATGTGACTGCCTATCAGGCTGACTTGGAAAGCCAATTAGCGCGTATGGCGCATGTTGAGGGTGGATCAGGTGATCTTCATATATCACAAGATCTCAATCGTCTGCTTAATCAAACCGATAAATTAGCCCAAAAACGTCAAGACCACTATATTTCAAGTGAATTGTTTGTATTAGCTGTCGTTGATGATAAACAGCAAATGGGCGATTTATTACGTCAACATGGTGGTAATAAAGCCAAGATAGAAGCAACAATAGAAAAAATTCGAGGGGGCGAAAAAGTGACCGATCCCAATGCCGAAGAGCAACGTCAAGCGCTCGAGAAATATACGATTGATCTGACTGAACGAGCTGAAAAAGGTAAGCTGGATCCTGTCATTGGTCGTGATGATGAAATTCGTCGAACCATTCAGGTATTGCAACGTCGTACTAAAAATAATCCGGTATTGATTGGTGAACCAGGTGTGGGTAAAACGGCGATAGCAGAAGGTTTGGCACAACGCATTATCAATGGTGAAGTGCCGGAAGGTATGAAACATAAACGACTATTGTCATTGGACATGGGCGCTTTAATTGCCGGAGCTAAATACCGTGGTGAATTTGAAGAACGTTTAAAAGCGGTATTAAATGATTTATCAAAACAGGAAGGTCAAATCATCCTGTTTATTGATGAAATTCATACCATGGTTGGTGCAGGTAAAGCAGAAGGTGCAATGGATGCTGGCAATATGCTGAAACCAGCTTTGGCTCGGGGCGAACTTCACTGTATTGGTGCGACAACTTTGGATGAGTATCGCCAATATGTTGAGAAAGATGCAGCATTAGAACGTCGCTTCCAGAAAGTACAGGTTGGAGAACCTTCAGTTGAAGATACGATTGCGATTTTGCGTGGCTTGAGTGAGCGCTATGAAGTACATCATGGGGTGGATATTACCGATCCGGCCATCGTCGCGGCAGCAACATTGTCACATCGTTATATTACGGATCGGATGTTACCGGATAAAGCGATTGACTTGATTGATGAAGCCGCCAGTCGCATTCGAATGGAAATTGATTCTAAACCTGAATCTCTGGATCGAATGGAACGCCGTTTAATTCAATTAAAAATTGAACGTGTTGCTTTGCAAAAAGAATCGGATGAGGCCTCGAAAAAACGCCTCGATACACTTGAAACCGAAATGAAAAAATTGGCGCGTGAATATACTGACTTGGAAGAAGTATGGAAGTCAGAAAAAGCAGCCTTGCACGGCAGTCAACATATTAAAGAAAGTTTGGAAAAAGCACGGATGGAGTTGGAATTTGCAACACGTAATAATGATGTCGATAAAATGTCTGAATTGCAGTACGGTAGAATTCCTGCTTTAGAAAAACAACTTGATATGGCAACTCAAGCAGAGATGCAAGAGTTCACTTTATTACGCAACAGAGTAGGTGAGGAAGAAATCGCCGAAGTTGTATCTAAATGGACAGGTATTCCTGTCTCAAAAATGCTGGAAGGTGAACGTGATAAATTATTGAAAATGGATGATGCCTTGCATGAACGCGTTATCGGTCAAGATGAAGCGGTGACCTCTGTTGCCAATGCGATTCGTCGTTCACGTGCTGGTTTATCCGATCCTAATCGCCCAAATGGTTCGTTCTTGTTTTTGGGACCAACAGGTGTCGGTAAAACAGAATTATGTAAATCACTGGCAACATTCCTGTTCGATACTGAAGAAGCAATGGTACGGATTGATATGTCTGAGTTCATGGAGAAACATTCAGTCGCTAGATTAGTGGGTGCTCCTCCAGGCTATGTCGGTTATGAAGAAGGTGGTTATTTAACCGAAGCCGTACGACGTAAACCGTACTCAGTTATTTTGCTTGATGAGGTCGAAAAAGCCCATCCTGATGTATTCAATATTTTGTTACAAGTATTGGATGATGGTCGTTTAACTGATGGACAGGGGCGTACGGTTGATTTTCGTAATACCGTGATTGTGATGACCTCAAACCTTGGTTCAAATGTCATTCAGGAAATGGCGGGCGAAGAGAACTATGAACAAATGAAAGCAGCGGTGATGGAAATTGTTGGCCAACATTTTCGTCCTGAATTTATCAATCGTGTTGATGATGTGGTGGTCTTCCATCCATTACAACGTGAGCAAATTCATGCGATTGCGGATATTCAACTAGCTCATTTACGCCAACGCTTGGCAGATCGAGATATGGGGCTAGAGGTGAGTAGCGATGCTTTGGATCTTATTGCTGAAGCAGGGTTTGATTCTGTGTATGGCGCACGTCCACTAAAACGTGTAATCCAACAACAGTTAGAAAACCCACTTGCCCAGGATTTATTGTCTGGGCGATTCAAAGGTGGTGATGTGATTAACGTTAGTGTTGATAATGACAGACTGATATTTAGTTAAGCCAAACTATAAAAAGTACACACTTAAAAACACACCGTCATTCCACCCACAATCCTGTGAGAATGACGGTGTTTGTTTTGTCTCGATCTTACGTTTATCAGATGTTCGAAGAGGAGCTTAACCGTGATAAATGTAAGAAAAGATACGTATCTAGCAGTATAATAGTCATCTTTTTAAGTCGAGATTGTCTCCTCAATGTCTGAATTTTCTAAATTTGCTGATGCATTCACACCTGCCGAAGTAGCCCAAAAAGTAAAAACCTTAGGTGTTGCCAAAGCCAATATGTCGTTATTCCCGTTATTAATTTTATCGATGATGGCCGGTGCGTTTATTGCTTTCGGCGCGATGTATTACACCCTGGTTATGACTGATCCTTCAGCGGCCTACGGTGCGTCAAAACTACTAGGTGGTATTGCGTTTTCATTAGGGTTTATTTTAGTTGTAATTGCAGGTGGTGAGTTGTTTACAGGTAATAATCTCATTGTTATGGCCTGGGCAAATAAAAGAATCACGCTGTTATGCTTACTAAAAAACTGGGGCTTTGTTTATTTGGGTAATGCTATCGGCGCTCTAGTAATGGTGTATTTGGTTTTTGTATCAGGCTTTTTGGAAGGACATCACCATGCTATCGGTGCAACTGCATTAAAACTTGGCTTGGCTAAAGTAGATTTAACAACGACCGAAGCCTTTGTACGAGGTGTTTTTTGTAATGCACTGGTGTGTTTGGCTAGCTGGATGGTGTATGCCTCTCGAACGGTTATGGATAAGGTGATTGCCGTTGTTTTTCCGATTTCTGCCTTTGTTGCAATGGGTTTTGAACACTGTATTGCCAATATTTTTATGATTCCAGTAGCGCTTGTTGCTTTGTTAAATCCAGAAACAGTTGCAGCGACGGGTTTAGGTGTTGACGCACTTCAAAATTTGACTATTAGCGGATTTTTATCAAACCTTATTCCGGTGACATTAGGTAACATCTTCGGCGGCACAATCATGGTGGGAATGTCTTTATATGTGATCTATCTTTATGATCACAATGCCAAGACGCACAAATAAACTTAGCTTAACGGTTGCCATTCACTACTTGATCGAATATCTGGGTTTGGACGTCCGATATAATAACCTTGGGCGTAATTTACGCCATAGTCTCTGAGTATATTGAGTGTGGCTTCATTCTCAACAAACTCGGCGATAGTTTGTTTGCCTAGCCCAATGGCAACGTCTGCTAATGCTTTTACGAACAGTTGATCCGATTGGTTTTTATCGAGATCTTTAATGAATATGCCATCGATTTTAATTATATCGACAGGCAGTTCTCGCATATAGTTAAATGATGCAAAGCCCACCCCAAAGTCATCCAAGGCAAAGCGGCAACCTAAAGCTTTGATCGCGACCATCATTGCTTTGGCTTGTTGAAGATTTGAAACGGCAGCGGTTTCTGTGATCTCAAATAGTAAGCCATCGGGTTGAACATCACATTTTTTGATCAAGTCTTTAAGCATGGGGATCAGGATTGGATCATCCGCTATCGCACCAGATAAATTGATAGCCAGTTTTGCTGGGATGCCCTGTTTTTGAAACGTACTTAATTTCATCATGCTGTGACGCAATACATAATGATCAATCTTATGAATTAAGCCGGTTTCTTCTGCTATTTGAATAAATTTACCAGGCATACTGATTTCTTCAGTATCTTTATTCTTCATGCGTATCAATACTTCATAGTGTTGAATTGTGTTTGATGCAATATGAAGAATAGGTTGGTAGTGCAAAACAAAATAATTATTTTGCAAAGCATCCTCAATTTGATGCTTCCAAAACACACGGGTTTCCAGTTGGTTTTTGGTTTGATCATCTGCTGAGAAGGTATGAAAACTACCTTTTCCTTCTGATTTAGCCTTATACATAGCCAAGTCAGCAAAGCCTAATAATTCATGAATATTGGCATCAGATATAGGATAATGCACGATACCAATACTGGTTGAAATATGATGTTTTACTTGTCCGTAGCGTAAGTCGATCAGTGATAATTCATGAATTATTTTTTTGGCAAGAATTTCAGCTCCCTCGTGGTCACTTTCGGGAATTAATACTGCAAATTCATCACCACCAAGCCGTGCCACCAGATCAGTAAAACGCGTTGCCTTTTGTAAGGTTTTTGCGACTGATTGTAATAGTTCATCACCGGCACGATGACCACTGGTATCGTTAATATCTTTGAACTGATCCAAATCAAGAAACAGCAGGGCATTATTATGTTTATAGCGAATAGCCGTTTGTAATGATTTCTCAAACTCTTCCGTAAATTTGCGGCGGTTACATAAATCGGTAAGAGGATCATGTTCCGCCATCCAAATAATGCGCTTTTCAGACTCTTTTTCTTCAGTCATATCAAGACCAACTGATAAGATCATGTTGGCCGTTTTTTTACTGTCAATGCGTGAATGTAACCAGGAAATTTGACGTATCGAACCATCATTATCTATCAGTTCGGATTCCTGTTGGGCAATTTGAATATTACCCGCGATTAACTCATTAAAAAATATCTGAGCATCGGTCCAGTTGCCCGCGGGAAATAATTTCGATGCGGGGGTATGTAACATTTCTGCTTTGCTATAACCCGTAATGTGCTGACCATAATCATTGAACAAGGTAATGTCAAAATCGTCATCAATGGTCATAATAATGAGTTGAGCTGTATCCAATAAACTTTGTATAAAGTCACGTTCAGCTTGTAGTTCATCGTTTTTTGCATGGATCATTTTTGAACGTTGTTCGACGTTGGCATCAAGTTTTTCAAGAAGACTGGTTAATTGAATGGTTGCAAACTGGAGTTGATCAATTTCTCTGTGTTTAGATTTTTCTTCAACTTCTTGAAAAACGGCTCTGGCATCATCATATTTTTTTGATGAAAGTAAGGGTAAGGCATGGGTGATTTGTTCCAGATTATCCAGAGGTCGGTCTAGTTCAATGTATATTCGGATAGAGAAAATCAATCCCAACAGGCTTAAAACAGCAACAGCGACAACAAGGAAGACAACGATATCGAATTCATCGATATTAAGTTCTGAAGAAAAAGCATGTGTTGTGTATCCAGCTATACCGATAGCAATAAGCCCAGCTATGAAGATACTGGTAAAGGTATTTATTGCAGATTGCCATTGCAGGCTATCACGAGAGATTGATGCCATATCATAAGTCCATTACTACACGCTGTTACAACGAATTATGGCATAAAAATACTAAAAGGTAAGACAGTAAGCTTATTTGTTCTCATCATTGGCAATTTTGAGCAATACTTTGTCTAACCAGCGTTGTGGTAACAATCGTTTTAGGCTTGCAAGTAGGTACGTTGGAAAGGTTACATAATACCTGATTTTAGGATGTTTACTTTCGAGGGCATGAATCAACTTATCGACAACAGCTTGTGCAGGCAAGGTAAAAGGGGCCGCTGGACCTTGTTTGCTTAAGCGTTGTTCCATTGCATGATAGGTATCGCGATGGGCACTATTTTCTTTATCGATATGTTGTTGATATTTAATAAACGCATTGGCTCGAAATTGGCTGGTAATCGGGCCTGGTTCAATCAAGCTTATGCTTATCCCCGTATTACTTAATTCAAGCCGTAAGGTATCGGCTAAACCTTCGATAGCATATTTACTGGCGTTATAGGCACCACGATAGGCCATTGCAACCAAGCCAAGTACCGAGCTGTTATAAACGATACGCCCTGCATTTTGTTTTCGCATTTGGGCAATGACAAGATTGGTTAATTGTTGTGTGCCAAAAACATTGACCTCAAATTGTTGGCGCAGGACATCACGGCTTAAATCTTCGACTGCGCCAGGTTGGCCATAGGCGGCATTATTAAATAACGCATCGATCTGGCCATCGAATATCACCATAACAGAGTCAAAAGCCTGATCAATTGATTGACTGTTTTCAAGATCAAGAATGACTGTTTTAATGCCTAGTTGATCAAGTTTACGTGCGTCTTGTTGTTGTCTTATTGTCGCTACCACATTGTAGCCACGTTCGTTTAATTGCTCGGCCGCACAAAATCCAATACCGCTTGAGCATCCAGTAATCAGTATATTTTTAGTTGTCATTAGTTTAGCTGTTATCCTGGGTTGTTGGCGTGTTATTAACGTAGACAGTGATAACGACGTAAATAGTGAACATGATGCTGTTTGTTCAAATCTGTGTTGTAAGGTATAACTATGTTCTATAGGGCTTGCCCTTAGGTAAGAAGATTAAAACAACTTGTGATAGAAATGACCCCAGTTATCTCACCATCAGACTACGAGCGATTCAAATTGTTTCTGGAACAAGCCTGCGGCATTATTCTCGGTAATGGCAAAGAGTATTTAATTGCGAGTCGCCTGACTAAACTGTTACGACATGAAAAAATAGCGAGTATAGCTGATTTGTTGACAGCTATAGAACGAGGACATCCTCGCCAGTTACGCGATGACGTGATTGATGCTATGACAACGAATGAAACCTCTTGGTTTCGTGATCGGAGTCCATTCGAGGCCTTGCAACAAGTTGTTTTTCCAGAAATGGATCGTGATGGTAAACGCCAGTGCCGCATTTGGTCATCGGCATGTTCTTCTGGTCAAGAGCCCTACACGATAAGTATTGCCTTGAGTGAATATCTCAAAACGGCTCCTGCCAGCGGACTGGCAACCGCTCAAATCATGGCGACGGATATTTCAAATACGATGCTTAATCAGGCAAAACAAGCTGAATATGAAGAAGATATTCTTGGACGTGGCTTGTCACCAGAGCGAAAACAGCTATTTTTTAGGCAAGTTGGTGAGCGCTGGACGGTCAGTGATGAGGTTAAACGCCGCGTTAGCTTTAAAGAACAAAACTTGCTATTAAATTATGGTTCATTAGGCAAGTTTGACATTATTTTCTGCCGTAACGTGTTGATCTATTTCTCAGCTGAACGTAAAACAGACATCCTTAACCGTATGGCTTTAGCTCTTAACCCTGATGGTTATTTATTCTTAGGTGCATCTGAAACCATAACAGGCTATACCGACGTATTTGAAATGGTACGCAGCTCACACGGTGTGTTTTATCGTCTAAAAGCTAAGTCTTAATTTGTTCGACGGTTTTTTCTTTTGGTTCATCAGTCATTAACACGTCAGGTTCAGGTGGGTCACATAAACCTAACCAGCTACCAATACGACGAAATACACGTTTAAGTAGTCGCCAAATGCGTGGCAACAGCCAAATCATCAATGCAATAAACACAATTAAACCGACGATAAATAACACTGGGTGATTCAGAGCCGTCCATAGCCCGCCAATGACCAGTAAATCTTCACTGATAGAGGCTGTCCAATTGCTAACAGGTTCAGGTGACGTATTAATCAATAATCGGGTGCCGGCTTTAGTCATATGACTGCCGGCGGCTAGAGAACCACCTAATATTGCTGCAGACAGCTCAACAGCAGGTGTGACATCACCAATCGCACTGGCAGCTAACATTGCGCCAGATGGAATACGAATAAAGGTATGAATACTATCCCAGCCTGTATCAACACCAGGGATCTTGTCAGCAAAAAACTCAACACAATACATAAAGCCAGCAGCAGTCATAACCATCGGATTTGTCAGCACTTCCAGCTCTTGTGGTAGCGCAATATTACCCGTTGTTGCCATGTAACCTAACATGAATAATGTTGCATAAAGGTTGATGCCACTGGCCCAGGCTGCGCCCATACTGAGCGCAATAATACTGACTGCATCCATTTGTTTTCTCTCCAGTTTGTTATAGTGACAGCTTTATCAACTGACGAAAGTAGTGAGATGATAACCCGAACTGAATGTCTGTCCTACCTTGAGACCTTATTAGAGCCTAACCGGTTCCATGATTATTGCCCTAATGGCCTACAGATTGCTGGCAGTGAGCAAATCGAAAATATGGTTAGTGGGGTTACTGCAAGCCTCGATTTGATTGAGGCTGCGTTAGATTTTGGTGCTGATACCTTATTAGTACACCATGGTTATTTCTGGCGGGGTGAGGATCCCCGTGTTATCGGAATTAAGCAGCGACGATTGAAACAGTTGTTGATCAATAACGTTAATTTAATTGCCTATCATTTGCCACTGGATGCGCATCCGACATTAGGAAATAATGCGCAATTGTCAGAATTATTAGGTTTGGAAGTCGATGGTCGCATCGTCGGTACAGGCGATCCCGCTATTGCCTTATGTGGGTGTTTGGCAGAGCCAAAGTCAGTGCCGGAATTTGCCGATCACTTATGTCAAACATTGGGGCGAGAACCGCAAGTGATCCAGGCACATAATCGTCCTATAACCACAATAGGGTGGTGTACAGGTGCGGCGCAAGGCTACATCGAACACGCAGCTGAGTTAGGTCTGGATGCATTTTTAAGTGGTGAAATATCGGAGCAAACAGTACATTTGGCGCGTGAGTTAGGCATAAATTATTTCGCTGCGGGTCATCATGCAACCGAACGTTATGGTGTTTTAGCCTTGGGTGAACACCTTGCACAACGGTTTGATTTGAATCACCAGTTTATTGATATTGATAATCCAGTTTAATATGTGAGTATTTACACATGATGTTTTCACTGTAACAGGACAGGTATGTTTGATTTGATTACAACACTAAAAAAATTCTTTGCAGTCTCCTTGTGGCAGGATTTACCTGAACACTCACATTTTATTGTGCGGTGGTTGCATAACGCACTGCGAGTCAGTTATATCGTTATTAGAGAATTAGCCAAAGGTGAATTAAATCTGCGGGCAATGAGTTTAGTGTTTACAACCTTGTTGTCGTTAGTGCCATTGATTGCCGTTGCGTTCTCGGTGTTAAAAGCGTTTGGCGCGCACAATCAAATAGAACCATTTTTATTGCATGCTTTGGAACCTCTGGGTGCAAAAGGGCCAGAAATTGCGGGCAATATCATCGGATTTGTTGAAAACGTTAAGGTTGGTGTTTTAGGCTCGCTAGGCGTGACCATGCTGTTCTACACCATAATTGCTTTGGTTCAGAAAATTGAAAACGCCTTTAATTTTGTCTGGCGCGTGACGCGTCCCAGAACCTTTGCCCGTCGTTTTACTGACTATCTAAGTGTGGTGTTGATTGGGCCATTATTGGTCTTTACGGCTTTAGGTTTGGCTGCCAGCGCAATGAATGCCGACCTTGTTCAGAGTCTACAAGCAATTGAGCCATTTGGTTCTTTAATACTGATCGCAAGTAAAACCATCCCTTATTTGATGATTATTATTGCATTTACATTTTTGTATATGTTTATTCCTAATACCCGAGTTGAAATGCTATGCGCATTTTCAGGGGCTGTGGTGGCTGGTGTGTTATGGATCACAGTGGGCAAAATATTTGCCTCATTTGTTGCCACATCCTCTAATTACACAGCGATTTATTCGAGTTTTGCCATTTTATTCTTCTTTATGATTTGGTTGTATCTAGGCTGGCTTATTTTACTAACAGGATCACAAGTTGCATTTTATTCGCAGCATCCCAAACTGGTTAGATTGGGAGGTAAAAACCATGTACTCAGCCCCCGTCTTCGAGAAAAAGAAGGTCTGTGGTTGATGACGGTGATGGCACGACAGTTTTACCAGCAAAAACCAGCGATGACGATAGCTGAGTTGGAGCAAAAAACGAGATTGGATGATGCCAATTTGCAGCGTTTATTAATGATTTTGCAGGAACATCACTTTATCGTTGAAACAGCAGGTGAACAGACCGCTTTTCAACCGGCACAGGATATTGCCATGATTACGGTCAAATCCATTCTTGATTGTTTACGTTCCGCTGAAGAGTCAGATCTCATAGTGATTAGAAGTACCGCTGATAACACTATTACGTCCTTGATGAATAAGCTTGAATCGAGTCAAGCGGCATTATTGGATGGAATGACATTGCGCCAACTAGCTATAGGCGAAAATGAACATGCATGAAACATTGCTTGGTAAAAAAATCGTCTTAGGTGTCACCGGAAGTATTGCCGCCTATAAATCCGCTGAATTAATTCGGCGGATGAAAGAGCTGGGTGCTGATGTGCGTGTTGTTATGACAAAAGCAGCCTGTGAATTTATCACACCGCTAACCTTGCAAACATTGAGTGGACAGCCGGTTGCTATTGAATTGCTGGATGCCGATCAAGAATCGGCAATGGGCCATATCAAACTTGCACGCTGGGCTGACTGGATAGTGATTGCGCCAGCGAGTGCCAATACGATTGCGAGACTAGCACATGGTCAGACGGATGATTTATTATCTTCTTTATGTTTGGCGAGTGAGTCACCACTTGCGCTAGCACCCGCAATGAATAACAAAATGTGGGCGAATGAGGCAACTCAAGCTAACTTGGACATCTTGATGAAACGAGGTGTACATGTTTTAGGACCAGCAAGCGGCGATCAAGCCTGTGGAGAACAAGGGGAAGGACGTTTATTAGAGCCAATGGCAATCATTGCTGAATTAGCTCAATTGATGATGCCATTAAAGCTTCAGGGTAAAAAGGTTGTGATTACGGCAGGACCGACTTATGAGCCAATCGATCCGGTTCGGTTTATTGGAAATCGTAGCTCAGGCAAGATGGGATTTGCGGTAGCCAAGGCAGCAAAAGAAGCTGGGGCAAATGTAGTTTTGATAGCAGGCCCTGTTCATTTGACAACACCGCCAGGAGTTGAGCGGATCAATGTTGAAACTGCCGCACAAATGCATGAGCAGGTAATGGCATCTGTTGCTTCGGCAGCTATTTTTATCGCATGTGCAGCGGTGGCAGATTTTAGACCACAATCCGTAGCTGATAATAAGATTAAAAAAACACAAACGGATAACTTACAACTAGAATTAGTGCCTACGACAGATAGTGTTTCTGAGGTAGTGAAACTGGAAAGTGTTCCATTTATTGTCGGTTTTGCAGCTGAAACCGAGCATGTCGCTGACTATGCCCAGACTAAGTTACACACTAAAAAATTAGATATGATAGCGGCAAATCAAGTGGGTGAAGGACTTGGGTTTGCTGTTGATGACAATGCCTTGGACGTGTTTTGGTCAGAAGGTTCACAGATATTGCCATTAGCGAACAAAACGCAATTGGCACGAGATTTAATGACGTTAATTATCGAGCAATTTTATGCAAAAAATTCAACTCAAAGTACTTGATTCACGATTAGGCGACACGATTGAGCTACCTGATTATGCTACCGCTGGTTCTGCTGGACTAGATTTACGTGCCTGTCTTGACCAAAATATTATGTTAGCGCCAGGTGAAACAATATTAGTACCAACTGGCTTAGCCATACACATAGACGATCCTTCACTTGCTGCAGTGTTATTACCGCGCTCTGGATTAGGTCATAAACACGGTATTGTATTAGGTAATTTAGTTGGTCTGATAGATAGTGATTATCAAGGTCAACTATTTGTATCGTGTTGGAATCGAGGCCAAACCGAATTTGAGATTGTGGTTGGTGAAAGACTGGCTCAAATGGTCTTTATCCCGGTTGTACAGGTAGGCTTTGAACGGGTTGAAGAATTTACCAGTTCTGAACGAGGAACCGGTGGATTTGGGCATACCGGCCGCCACTAAAACGGACGAAAAATAGTGAAGGAGAAGCGATGAAAGGGTTAATGCTGTTAGCTATGCGAATCGGGGATAAGCCCATTGCCTTGTTATCGCTAATATTTATTGGATTAGCACTATTTTCTGGTTTTTCATGGCAAGCACAGCAGTTATCTGGCGAACAATCTGAGATAAAAAATCAATCTCAGCAGCAGATCGCCAGGATGATTGTCGAGACAGTGACTCAACATATCTCAGCTCTAAATAGTCAAATGGCGTCACTGGCCCAATCACCACAACTGATAGCGGCGATGACTGATAATGATGTCACCCAGATTCAAGCACAACAAAATGCACTTAAGTTTGCATTGCCACAGGCACAAACCGTGTGCTTGTTTAATACTGATGTTGATCAACCTGATGACAATGCCTGTTTACCAATCAGTTTTGCGACACTGACAAGCTTGCGTCAGGCCAAACAAGATGGTCATGCCGATATTGCCATGATATCGCTAACAACAGATAAAGCGCATGCGTTATTAGCCCAGCGTATTGTGGATAGTTCAGGCCAAGTCAAAGGCGTGTTGGTCGTTGCGCTTAAACCAGAGCTTATTAGCAACTTAATTCTTAAAGACTATGGTTTAAGTGGCTACGTTGAACTGCAACAAAAAACCAAACAAGCCGTTGTTAAATTAGCCAGTCAAGGTGATGCCGGTTTAAAACAAAACAAGCCGCTATTTACGCAAACTATTGCTGACACGTATTGGCAAGTGGCATATTGGTCAAAAGTCAGCGAATCATCTACAGCTTCGTGGTTAGTAATGGTGGTTGTTCTGGTCATCGTAATGTTCATGTTATTGCTGCGTGAATTATGGCAATCCTTATTGATTAGAGCCGACGCTTCTTCATTGCGGCAGGCTGTAAAAGATTTACGGTCTTTTAAGTTAAAGCCCAACTATCATTTGGCTCATAGCGTCTTCCAAGATGTGATCGATGAGGTGCAAACCGTAGGCCATGAAATGGTTACAACATCAACTGGAAAAGTAGTAACACAAAAACAACAGCCAACATCACCATTAGAAATACATGCGGCAAGTGTTGATGCAGTCGTTCAAAAACCACAAGAAATTGAGATCGATCCCGCTATTTTCAAAGCCTATGATATCAGGGGGATAGTTGGAACAAACATCAATGAAAATATAGTTAAATTACTTGGTCAGGCAATAGGCAGTGAAGCCCAAAACCGAAGTAAAAAACGACTGGTTGTTGCGCGTGATGGTCGCTTATCTAGCGAGAGTCTGTCAAAAGCACTTGTTGAAGGACTTGTTTCAACAGGATGTGAGGTGGTCGATATTGGACAAACAGCAACACCGCTGATGTATTTTGCTTGTGAGAAATTAGGTACACAATCTGGGGTTATGGTGACGGGCAGTCATAATCCTAGCGATTATAATGGCTTAAAAATTGTGTTGGATGGCAATAATCTTGCCGGTGATGAACTTAAAGGGCTTTACCAACGTATTAAGCAAGGTAATTTTGTCAGTGGTAATGGCTCTAAAAGTATGGCAGATGTGGTTGATGATTATATTAAACGTATCGTGGGTGACGTTAGATTAACGCGATCAATAAAAGTCGTTATTGATGCTGGTAATGGCGTTGCAGGTCTTATTGCACCGCGCTTATTGCAAGAGCTCGGTTGTGATGTAATAGAGCTGAACTGTGAGGTTGATGGTACTTTCCCAGGCCATCATCCTAACCCGTCACAACCAGAAAACTTGCAAGACTTAATCAAAACTGTCGCTCAATATGATGCAGAATTAGGTATTGCATTTGATGGAGATGGTGATCGCCTTGGTGTTGTTGATGCAAGCGGTAATCCAGTTTGGCCTGATCGTCTCATGATTATGTTTGCTCAAGATGTTTTATCACGACAACCTGCTGCAACGATTATCTATGATGTTAAAAGCTCAACTAGTTTGGCTGATAGTATTATGCGAGCGGGCGGTGAAGCAGTGATGTCACCTTCAGGTCATTCTATTATTAAAAATAAAATGCGAGAAATAGATGCACAATTGGCAGGTGAAATGAGTGGTCATATTTTCTTTAAAGAGCGCTGGTTTGGATTTGATGATGGTTTATATGCCGCGGCTAGATTGTTAGAATTGCTGGCAAGTGATCCCTTGGAACGCACACCAACTGAAGTTTTTGCAGCGATACCAAATCGCGAAAACACACCTGAGATAGTGATCGAGATGGCTGAAGGCGAGAACCATGTCTTTATGGAGCAATTAGTTTCAGAGGCTCATTTCACAGGTGCTCAAGTAACATTGATTGATGGTATTAGAGCAGAATACTCCAATGGCTGGGGTTTAGTTCGAGCATCAAATACGGTGCCGAGTATCAGTTTGCGTTTTGAAGCTGATACAGTAGAAAATCTACACTATATTCAGCAACAATTTAAGCAACAAATGTTACAAGTTAAACCAACGCTGACATTGAATTTTTAATTTAAAGAACTGGCATGACACTAAATACACAACGTTCGACGCAAATTGCACAAGTACTAACGGAAGCACTACCGTATATTCAACGATTCAAGGACAAAACCCTGGTGATCAAATATGGCGGTAACGCTATGGTTGATGAATCATTAAAAAACAGTTTTGCTCGCGATGTGGTTTTATTAAAAGCAGTTGGGATCAATCCCGTCATAATCCACGGCGGTGGCCCTCAAATTGGTGATTTATTAAAGCGAATTGGTAAAGAAAGTGAATTTATCAATGGCATGCGCGTTACCGACAATGAAACCATGGATGTGGTTGAAATGGTGCTGGGTGGGCAAGTTAACAAAAGTATCGTTAATTTGATTAACAGTCATGGCGGACGGGCAGTTGGGTTAACAGGTAAAGATGGTAGTTTGATTATTGCCGAAAAATTAAAAGTAGCGGCAAATAATAATGATCCTGCGATCAATTTATCCGAACTGATTGATCTTGGTCACGTTGGCAAAGTTAAAAGCATTGATACCAGCGTGATTGATATGCTCATTCACAGTGATTTTATTCCTGTCATCGCACCGATTGGTGTCGGTGAAAATGGTCAGTCTTACAATATCAATGCAGACCTGGTTGCAGGAAAAATCGCAGAAGTGTTACAAGCGGAAAAACTGATTTTATTGACCAATACCGCTGGCTTATTAGATGGCGAAGGTCAATTGCTAACAGGCTTAAATGCAAAACAAGTTAATCAGCTGATAAATGATGGCGTGATTTATGGTGGCATGTTGCCTAAAATCGGTTGTGCGCTTGATGCTGTTCAAGCGGGTGTCACAACAGCACATATTATTGATGGACGTGTTCAACACGCAGTATTACTGGAAATGTTTACCGATGAAGGTGTGGGTACCTTGATCCGTGGAGGATGGCAATGAGTGACCAGGAAAAACAATCGCGTTCAGAGGTAAAAAGCTCGCGTCGGCAGGCTATTTTAGAAGCTCTGGCCCATGAATTAGAGCAACATCCAGGTGAGCGAATTACAACGGCACAATTAGCGAAAGGTCTAGGTGTTTCTGAGGCTGCTTTATATCGCCACTTCCCAAGTAAAGCGCGTATGTTTGAAGGTTTAATTGAGTTTGCCGAAGAAACGATATTTGGACTCATCACGCGTATTTTAGACGACGATAAAAATGCAGTATCACGTTGTGAAAAAATAATTACATTGATGTTGGGCTTTAGTGCCAAGAATCCCGGAATTAGTAGTATTTTAGTGGGTACAGCCTTGACTGGCGAAACAGAGCGCTTACGACAACGAGTGAATCAGTTTTTTGAACGATTAGAAACACAATTTCGCCAGATTTTGCGTGAAAGAGAGCTTACATTGACCCGGGCGGGTGGACGTCCTGTCAACGAAACTGCTAATTTACTGTTGACGGTAATAGAAGGTCATGTGCAACAATACGTACGTACAGGTTATCGCCAATCGCCATTAACTGGCTGGGATCAGCAGTGGCAATTATTAGCTACCGTTCTAAAGGCATACGCATGATAAACGTAACAATAGTCAGTAACGCGCCTTCCGCTCATGCCTTGAGATTAGCGCGATATAGCGATCTCAATGTGACAGAAGTCATACCATCGACCTTGGCGGCCACGATTGATGATGTAAAGCAATCACAACCAGATATGATTGTACTTGAACATGGTGCTCAAAATGTTGATGTAGACATGCTCTGTCATATTTTAAATAAACGTCATCCCTATGCACGAAGCTTGATTCTAGTTGAGCAAAAACCAACGTTTGAAATGTTGCAAAACTCGGGATTTAAAGCGCGAGGTTATCTAACACCAGAACAATGGCCTATGCTGGAAAAGGCTATTCGTGTGGTTCATGACGGTGAAGCATGGTTACCTCGAAAACTGGTTACTGAAATGCTAAATCGCTTTGCTTCATCATTTATCATGGTTGATGAACCGGAATTATAAAATAGCTCAATTCGTGGGTTGGGTTTCAACCCAACAAACTAAAGCCGATATGCACCGTAGGTTGGATTTTATGACCATGGATGGTAGGTATGCCGAAAATGCAGGAGCAAATTTCGGTCAGTCCAACATGGAATTGGCACTTATCGTCGGGTTAAAAGATCAGCTTCGCAGTTACTTCGTTTCCGACCCACGTAGGTTGGAATTTATTCCAACAATTGGGATACACGGAACTTTGCCTCGTTCCCACGCTCCCGGGGGGGCTCTCGCAATGTCGGGGTTGTTGGGTTAAAACCCAACCCACGGGTTTTGGGTAGATTGCTTGTTGGACTTCAGTCCAACGTCTGACTGTCGAGTTAAAACCCGACCCACAAGGATCATTACCGTAGGTTGGATTTTAATCCAACAATTGGCCCCATCCAATGACAAAAATGTGATCTAAATCACAATCAAGCGTCAAATTAGTACCAAGGTACAATAGATCTACCTCCTAAACAGGAGGAGACTGATACTCAAGTAAAGTCATTTATACCTAAAGTTAATTAGGGTGCGTTTATCTGTAAGGGATTACATTTTCCTGTGGAGGACAAAATTATGGCTGCTCAAATTGGTATCGTAAAAGCACTTATCGGCACAGCAACCGCAACCGCTGCTGATGGCACGATTCGTAATCTTCAAATTGGTGATCAGGTTTTTGCCAATGAATTAATCACCACGGGCGCTGGTAGCGCTATCGAGCTTGAGTTTGCTGATGGTAGTCTGATGGATCTCGGGCGTAACTCTCAAGCCATCCTTGATGACACCATCTTTAATCCAGAAGCAGCAACAGCCGTTGCAGAAACGACAGATTCAGAAGTTGATGCTATTCAGGCGGCATTGTTAGCCGGTGAAGATCCAACACAAATTGCTGAAGCAACTGCAGCAGGTGCTGGAGTAGAAGACGGTAATGAAGGTCATCCTCCTGTTGTTGTTGATTATCTTGCACCACAGGTCACCCCTGACTCTGGTTTTGATACTACTGGTATCGGTGTAGTCTTCCCGGAAATTGAAGAAGAACTACAAGCTCCTATCTCGCCAGATTTGACCCCGCCTGTTGATTATGATGTAAGTGTAACTGCTAGTTATGTTGAAGAGCTACCATTTGAGATTGTTCTTGGTGGCATACCATCAACCAGTATTAGTCTAAATTTAGATAATGGTGATAACTCTGTTGGTTATATTTATTTCACTGTTGGCTCCGATGCTAATGTTTCAATTGCTGCAAACGGTTCTGGAGTTGATCCACAAATACATTTATTTGCAGATGACGGCAGTCTGGATTTAGCCAACTTACTTGCATCTAATGACGATAGTGGCCCAGGATTAAATTCACTTATAAATGCCGATCTTTCTGCGGGAGATTATGTTTTAGCTGTCAGCGATTTTTACTTTACTAGTAGTGAGGCTGTATCTGGTGATAACACTGATAGTACGCCTAGTAATGGCATATACGAAGTTGTTATCGGTTCGTCTACAGCAACAATCACCATTAACGAAGGTTCATCTTCTGACCCTGCCACTGCCATCACTGGCAGTCATGTTTTTGAGAACGATTATGACTCACTTGCTTTTAATGCTGGGTTTCTTTATGAGTTCCAAGTTGGTGAAAATGAAATTGTTTTAGATAATATTCATGGTACAGACGTTGAAGATGGTGTAACAACCGACTTTACAATCACTAGTCTACCCATGGATTCTGATGCCAATCAGGTGGGGCTATTATTAGTCGATCGTAATGACGATGGCAGTATCGAAGAAATTTATGGAGATGGTTATTCCTTTTTACCTGCTGGTGGTTTAGAAATATTATCTGGCGATTCAGTTTATTACTTCCAGGTAGCAATGTCTGATTTTGAGAGTGAAGAGCAATCCCGTTCGGAAATAATTGTGCAACCCGTACCTGTAACGTTTAATTATTTCACAACAGACACGGATGGTTTAATAAGTGATGGTGCTGTAGTTAGTATTGGTTTTTCTGTTGTGCCGACCCCAACTGTAGTCCTTGCAGGTGTGGAAGTCGAACAAGTACTTTTACAGGAAGACAGTAGCGAATCTATCGCGGTGAGCGCTAATACCAATGATGGCAGTCATCTCTCAACTCTCGTCATTGATGGGTTTGAGCCAGAAGTTGACGCAAGTTGGTTGGATCTTAGTGGTCTTGAAGTAAATGGTGCTACCGCAGTATTTTCTGGTGGACAAATCACTGTTACTGGACTGTCTGGTACGGATTTCAATGGAAGCTTCAGCATTACACCTCCTGCAGATAGTGATTTGGATCCTGGTAACCTAACCGCAATTGTCACTGCTGTTAGTGATGCAGATGCCGGACTGCAAGTTGTAGATAACTCTCCAACAGTAGCAGTCGTGACTGACGCAGTATTAGACCAGTATGGTGATGTCACAACTGTTGCCGTAGCGGACAGTTCAGAATCGACATCAGGCACACAAACCATTAGTTTGGGCGCGAGCATGACGCTAGCCGACACAGGATGGAACAACAACGATGCGGACAGCAGTGAAACACTCAGCGTTACATTGACGCTAGATACTACTTTACCTGCTGATGCGGTATTAAGCAGTACAGCGGGTACCGTAACCCAAGTTGGCACAAGTAACGTTTACACGATTACTGGCGTCAATATTGAAGCAGCCGTTGCCGGCTTACAAGTGACTGTAGCCCAAGGCTGGGATGGCACCATCAGCGGCAGTATTGCCACGCACGCGTTTGAAACCGTATCGGGCGACTTTGAAGAAGTGGTTGCTGGAGATGGGTTTGACAACGTTAAAGATGACACGGCGTCGTTCAGCGTGACAGTGACTCCGGGTGTGACCCCACCGACAGTTGTGACCGATATCGAAGGCGAGCACCTGCTTATCCAGGAAGACGGCAGTGGTGTTTACCATGTGACAGCGACAGCGGGTGCGACCGACATTATTAGCGAAATTACGGTGGCAAACTTACCCGCAGGTGCCACCATCACAGGTAACGATGGCGGTAGCTATGACAGTGGCACCGGTGTTTACACTGTAAATGGCACACCAAGCCAAGTCGTGTTAACCGTCACCGTCTATGGTGTGGCTGATTCAGATGTTGATTTAGGAACCACAACCTTTACAGCGACAGCTGCTGATGCAACCAGTCCAACAACGACAACAACAGCTAACACAACGGCGACAGTCGTAGTGGATGCAGTATTAGACCAGTATGGCGATGTCACAACTGTTGCCGTAGCGGACAGTTCAGAATCGACATCAGGCACACAAACCATTAGTTTGGGCGCGAGCATGACGCTAGCCGACACAGGATGGAACAACAACGATGCGGACAGCAGTGAAACACTCAGCGTTACATTGACGCTAGATACTACTTTACCTGCTGATGCGGTATTAAGCAGTACAGCGGGTACCGTAACCCAAGTTGGCACAAGTAACGTTTACACGATTACTGGCGTCAATATTGAAGCAGCCGTTGCCGGCTTACAAGTGACTGTAGCCCAAGGCTGGGATGGCACCATCAGCGGCAGTATTGCCACGCACGCGTTTGAAACCGTATCGGGCGACTTTGAAGAAGTGGTTGCTGGAGATGGGTTTGACAACGTTAAAGATGACACAGCCAACTTTAGTGTAACTGTGACACCGGGTTCAGACGAACCGATAGCAGCGCTGACCGTGAGCGGAGATGGCTACTTTAAGGAAGATGTTCCAAACGATGTTACGATTGAAGCGCATACAGCGGATAGTACTGATGAACTGACTAGCATGACTCTGGCAGGGTTGACTGGCTGGACAATCAATGCGGCTGATTTGACTGCGTTGGCTGCTGATCCGGATGTGAACACCGTGACGTTTGTGGGCGGGGTATTAACTATCACCTTTAACAGTGGTGTGGAAGATTTCACTTACAGTGCATTAACACTGACTGCACCGCAAGATACCGATGCGGATACAGCCGTTACACTGACAGCAAATGTACAGGATAAAACCGACAACACGGTTACTAACAGCGTGGTTGTGAACCCTACATTGGTAGTGGATGCAGTTGCTGACCTGACAACTGTTAGCATTACAGTTGATGATAATTTGGCTGATGGTGATGCGACCTTTGATGTCAATGAAGATGGTACAGTGACTGTTTCTGCAAGCTTTGGCGATACAGCTGATGCTTCTGAAACACATACTGTGACTGTTGTTGTGCCAACTGGTTTCACTGTCGGTGGAGATTCGAGTGCTGACAGCGTAACTGTAAATCTGGATGGTACGACTACCTTGGTTTACACAGTGGTCGGTGCGAGCTTGGATGATAGTTTTACAGTGACCAATGCTAACGCGGGAGGAACCTATGAGTTCACTGCCGATTCGATGGCTGAGGAATTTACCTTAACGGGGATCGAAAATGATTTTGGTGACAATATTCAAACCGACTCTGCTGCAGCTGATGCGATAGCTTCTGAAATCACTTTCCCTGCCGGCTTGGCTTATTCTATCGCCGGTGGCGGTGGTACTGGTGCATTCCTGTATGGTATTGACTTAGCTACAGGTTCTACCTATCAAATCGGTGCTGTGGTTGTTGATGGAAATGACAAAGCGCAATTTTCATCATTGACCTTGAATCCTATTGATGGATATTTGTATGGCTTAGCAGATCAGGGTAATTTGAACGGCTTTGTTAAAGTTAATACAGCTACTGGTGAAGCGGAATTATTATTCCAGTCTAATTTGCTGAATCAAAGTACTACAGGCATGTCATTCGATTCACTTGGTAATCTCTATATTGGCATTGATGATGATATCTATCTGATTACTGCGGGTGAACTTGCAGCAGAAGATTACAGTGGTTTGACTTCATCTTATGTGAGTTTCACCAATACGGGAGTATCGATGGATGCAATGGCCTATGATGGTGCTGGTACGTTCTATTTTGTATCAGGATCTCAGCTTTATACATTGACTGGTACTGGATCCCAAACTGCCGTCGCACTACCTAATTCAGTAGGTGACACCATCGATGGTCTGTCATTTGATGAAAATGGCAATCTGTGGGGGGCTGATAATCTGGGTACGATATACAATATCGATACAGATACGGGTACAGGTACGTTGGTAGCCACCATCAGTAATTCTGATGTGACTAACTCGGGTATTCATTCGTTGGCTATCAGTCAAGTAGAACCTGGTACTTATGTGACCTTCTCTGAGGATGGGGCTAGCAATACTCATTATTATGCGTATAGCGCAACTCCTATTGTCGATGTATTAGATAGTACTGATACTGGGCTCGGGCATGATAGTGATGTGACAGTATCTATTGCCGGTCATACAGTCACTGTGGTTCAGACTGACACATCGGATCCTGTTGATTCAGTTGCGATTCGAGTGGATGCCTCAGCCACAATTAATGTGGATGGTTTTGACCAGACTGATGTATTTACTCGTGATGGTGACCCTTCTATCGTTAATATAATGAATGCAGAAGGCGGTACTATTCAAACAGGTGAAGCGGACGATGTTATTGATATAACTGCTGCGACAGCCGATGTAAGTGATGCACCGACAGGAGAAACGTTCACCATTGCTACAGATGGTGGAGATGATGCCATTACTTTAGATGATTTGATTGATAGTACCTATATCATTCAGGCAGGAGAGGCATTAGATGCAAGCGGTAATTTAACTCCAGATCTAACTGATATTGATACAATTAACATTGATGGCAGTATCGACTTAGGGACTGGTCCATTAGATTTGAGTAATGTTGAAATTATCAATATTACGGGTACAGGCAATAATGTTTTAACGTTGAGTGCCGCGGATGTACTGGACGCCTCAGATGGCAGCAACACATTGATTATTCAAGGTGATGTGGGTGATAGCTTGGTATCTGCTGAGCAATGGACCCCGGGAGATGTAGGTGTCACCGGCTTAGATGGCGGTATATATAATGTTTATAGCTATGACGATGGTTCAGGTTTGGCGACCATACTTGTGGATCAAAATATAAACATTACCCAGCAGCTTACTGATTGAGGTATTCGTACTTAAAAATAAAGGAAAAAGCCCTGCTTTAGCAGGGCTTTTTTATGAGGAAACTCTATCAGGCTTTCAATAAATGCCAAATTAGTACCAAAGTACAATAGATCTACCTCCCAAACAGGAGGAAACTGACACTCAAGTAATGGATTAATGTATCCATTGTTAGTTGAAAAACGTTTTCCGGGAGAGAAATTATAACTGCTCAAATTGGTATCGTAAAAGCACTTATCGGCACAGCAACAGCAACCGCTGCTGATGGCACGATTCGTAATCTTCAAATTGGCGATCACGTCTTTGCTGATGAACTAATCACGACAGGCGCTGGTGGCGCTATTGAATTAGAGTTCGCTGATGGTAGCGTGATGGATCTTGGGCGTAACACACAAGCCGTCCTTGATGACACCGTCTTTAATCCAGAAGCGGCAACTGCTGTTGCAGAAACAACAGATGCTGAAGTTGATGCAATTCAAGCAGCATTATTAGCTGGTGCGGATCCAACACAAATTGGTGAAGCTACTGCAGCTGGCGCTGGTGTGGCTGGTGAAGGCAATGAAGGTCACCAACCAGTAGTGGTTGATTATCTTGCACCAGAAGCACCGGTTGAATCAGGTTTTGATACAACTGGTATCGGTGTTGTCTTCCCAGAAATCCAAGAAGAACTTCAAGTTCCGATAGAAGAAGAGATTGTTCCGCCAGCTGTTAGTGTTTCAGTTGAGGTTCAGATTGAAATTGATCCAGAAAATCCACCCCAAACCGAACCTCCAACAGATGGTATTCCTACTCCAGATTATCCGGTACTGGTTAATGGTAATGCTGCAAGTATTCTTGAAGGTACCAACGGTGGTGAAAATAGTGAAACCAGAGATGTTACCTTTATTCTCAGCTTAGACCACGTCTTCAGCCAAGATGTAATCGTAACGTATCAACTCATTGAAGGAACGGCTTTATTCGGTACAGATCAAGACTGGTTTGATGGTGAATTGATCAATACTGTGACTATCCCAGCTGGAACAACCACATTCCCAGTCACAATTACGATTGTTCAAGATCACTTTGATGAAAGTAATGAGCACTTCAGTATCAAGATTATTGATGCGGTGAATGCCACAATCAATCCTGCAGCAGATACTGCAACGGTAACTATCTTTGATGACGATACCACACCGGTTGCACAAAATGATTTTAATGCTGTCACAGAAGATGTTGCAGAACAAGGTTACCCACAAACAACCGGTAACGTCATTTCGGGTACGAATGATGCGGGCAATAATCCTGCCGTCCAACTAGACTCAGATGAAGATGGTGACTCTCTAGCTATAGTTTCATTCAGCGATGCAGATGAAAACGTTGCCGCGGGTGGGACTATCACAGGTAAATATGGTGAATTAACGCTTAATTCTGATGGCAGTTATACCTATGTTCTTACTTCAAATGAAGATCCTGCTATTCAAGGTCTAGGTGAAGATGAAACGCTTACAGATACTTTTAGTTATATCGTAACTGACACTTTTAATGCTGAGCAAACAGCAGATCTGACGATCATTATTCAAGGCAGCAATGACGCGCCAGTGATCGATGGTGATGTGAGCAATACCAGTGGATTAATGTTTGCTGGCCTGAACGCTGAATACTACGGTGTGAACAGTCAGATCGATAATCTGGCCGAGTTCCGCAGCATTGTCGAGAGCAACGCGCCCGATGCGACGTTCAATGCAACAGAAATCAGTTACTCACTGGGTAACGGTACGGTCAGCATCGGTGAACATTTGCAGTCATTCCTCGGTGCTGATGCCGCTACTCTGAGTGCGGATCCTGCCAATACCTCTGATGGCGGTCTGCACATGTTCGGTCAGGTTTATCTGCAGGCAGGGGTTTACCAGTTCCAGGTTCGAGCTGACGATGGTTATCAAATTGTGATCGATGGCAATTCCGTTGCGGAATATGCAGAAAATCAGCCTCCTACCACTCGTACGCATGCACAATTCAATATCAGTGAAGACGGTTACTACGATGTCGATATAGTCTGGTGGGATCAGGGTGGTGCATATGTGTTTGAGCCTGCGTTGAGTTTCAATGGCGGTGCCTTTAACGTTTTCTCAACCGACAATTTTGACTTCAGAGCTGAAGCGTCTGCTTCGGTAATGGAAGCAGGCAATACTGATTCGGGTGTTGAGGTTGCAGGTATTCCAACTGTCACTGGCACGATGAACGCCGATGATGTCGACAATGATGATGATCCTACGACATTAACTTGGAGCTTGGATGTGACGGCCACTCCTGCAGACAGTGTTTATGGACAATTTGCTATTGATGAGCATGGTAACTGGACCTATAACCTGGATAATGCTGCAGCTGATAACTTGGCAGAAGGCCAGTTCGTCACGGAAACCTTCACGGTTGTTGTGACTGACCGTCATGGTGCAACAGATAGCAAAGATGTCACCATCACTATCCAGGGCACCAATGACAGCCCGGTGATCAGCTTTGCTGATGGCAACGACGCTGGTGCCGTTTCAGAAGATGCTGTCACCAGCATAACAGGTCAATTGGCTGCCGACGATGTGGATACCGGGGCGACGGAAACCTGGTCTATTCAGGGAACTCACGGCTCTGCGTATGGTTCGATTACCGTTGATAACACGGGCAAGTGGACATATACATTGGCTAATGGCAGCCCGGCTGTTCAGGCATTAACCGATGGTGATGTCATTCATGAGACCTATATCGTTCGTGTTACTGATGACAATGGGGCCTGGGACGACCAAACAGTGGCTATCACAATCACTGGCACCAATGATGCTCCCGAAGTTTCCGATAAATGGGTCTCTTTGGACGCGAATGCCGATGCTTCCGGCATCAGCCTGGCAGATTACGATGCCGGCGGTGCCAAAGACGTTGAAGATGATGCCGATGGTCAAATCAGCGGTGGCAGCAAAACCACGCAAATCCAGATTGAAACCTTGCCGTTGAATGGCACGCTGTTTGTCGATGGTGTCGAAGTTGTAGCTGGTGACGTTTTTGATGAAACCGTGAACTTCGATTATGAGGCCGATTACAGCGATCCGATCCTGTTCGGCACCAAAGATGACACTGGCAGTAAATCGCAGTGGGGCACATTCTCTGGTGGTGATATTTCACTGTCTAGTGGCGGTGTGACCGGTACTATCTCTGGATTTGATGATAGCGGTGATGCAAATATCACCTTCCATAACTCGAACATACATAGCTCAATGGGAACAGGGCTTGGTGTCAAAGGTAGCGAGATTGAACTTTCCAATCATGAAACCCTGACTATCCAGTTCGACCAGACTATGGCGAATGCGGAAATCGGCCTTAGCGGTGTAGGCGGCAATTTTTCAGAGAGTTCAAGTGCCGATGCCGGAGCCGTCTGGTTCGCTTCCCTGGATGGTGCCGTCGTCGCCAGCGGGGCAGAACGTCAGGATGCAGCAGATGATGGTAACCCGAATACTGTTGTTATCAATATTGATGTCCCGTTCGACAGCGTGGTATTCAGTGTTGAAGCCATGGTTAACTCGAACTACTCGGTGCAATACATCGAGGTGAATCCGCAGTTTGAAGACAGCTTCACCTATTCTGCGATCGACAGCGAAGGTCTGGTGTCCGGTTCGACAGCGACGGTTACATTGACTGGTTCGGCGACCAACTTCACGCCTGATGCGAGCAATGATCAAGGCGGAGCCTTACTGAGAACGGACGAAGATACTTCGTTGACGATCGATGCCGCTACTTTGCTGGCTAATGACACCGATAGTAACGGTGATAGTTTGACGATCACTTCGGTTCAGGATGCCCAGCATGGCGCGGTCACTCTGAATGAGGATGGTTCCATCTCGTTTGATCCGGCTGCCAATTTCAGCGGCCTGGCAAGCTTCAGCTACACGGTGAGTGACGGTTATGGCGGTAGCGATACGGCCACTGCGACCATCAGGGTTAACCCGGTAGCTGATGCGCCGACATTGATTATGAGCATGGGTGAGCCGGTTGTTACTACCGTTAATGCTGCAGGCTATGAGGTTATCGACTATAAAGGCGACAGCTATTTCGTGGCAGGTGGCGGTACTTTGAAACCATCTACCAACTCGACGCACATGACTTTTGTTGAAGGCAAAGGGTACGGCATCGGCGGCGGTAGAGGCACTGACGGAATCGATAAGAACGAAAGTCTGATGTTTGATCTGCAACAGAATGTGTCTGCTGCGACTTTCAATGTTCATGTAGATTCAGCCAGCCTGAATGCGCAGTGGATTGCCTATGATCAAAATGGTACAGAGGTAGGACAGGGAGACATCAACGCTTCTGGCACCGTCACTATCTCCGGAATCGGTCAGTTTGCCTACGTTGCCTTTGACGCGGAAAAATCCGGCAGTGACAATGGCGGCGGGTTCTTTGTTACACCGGAGAGCGTGTTGGAGGCCACCAATCTCATTGTCAATGGTAGCTTTGAAGATCTGGGCCATACAGACGGCAATGGTGATCCGATTCTTGGTGAATTGACTGGAACCTCACTGGTACATGTTGCGTCCATTCCGGGCTGGACAACCATAGCCGGTCCCAACATGGAGCCACACGCAAAAGGCCACGCTGGTGTGGGCGCATCCGATGGCAATCACTACATGGACTTGGGTGCCAGCCCCGGCAATACCTCAATCGAGCAGAGCTTCAACAGCCTCGTTGCTGGCAAACAATATCAGCTGTCGTTTGATTTCCGCGACAAAGCAGCGATGCAGGAGTCTGGACCATCAGGGCTGAGCTCGGGCGTAATGCAAGTATTGTGGAATAGTGAAGTAGTAGCGACGATCGATGGTGATAATGTCGATCAATGGTTGAGTCATTCTGTCACAGTGATTGCAACTGGAAATGACAGCCTGGTGTTCGCAGAAATCGGTGACAGTGACGATAACTGGGGCATTGCTATCGATAATGTTCAGTTGTATGGCGTGATCGGCTTCGGTGATACGCCGGAAACGACTTACAGTTATGAACTTTCCGTCACCGCGGCATTGACCGATCTTGATGGTAGCGAAACGCTGAGCGGTGTATTTGTTTCGGCATTGCCGAACGGCGTCACCATTAGCGACAAGCCGAATGCTGACGAAAGTTACAATCCAGGTACGCTGACTTTGGTATCCGATCATGAGCTGACTGCTGATGAAATCAATGCCATCCAGGGTTCTGTCACTTCGACAGACACGTTTGGCAGTGTTTCAGATACGGCTACAACAGAAACCAACGTCAAGGTTGAAGCCGGTTACGTTGATTTCAGCAGCTTGAGTTTCGACAGTTGGGGCGGGGCCGTGCAAGATCGGGCCGATGCGTCGGCAACGACTGTCATGAACAACGTGCTTGCGCTGGCCGGAAATTCCTGGAAAGCGGCATCGCTGGATCAGTTTGGTGTCGATAGCGACTTTGACTGGTCGAACGGTACTTTGACGTTTGAAGCCAAGGTGACAACGCAAGGTGAACTGCAAGGCATTTTGTTCGAACAAAACCTCACCAATAATCAGTCCGCCGATCAACCTAACCTGATTAAGATAGCCGGTAGCCAGAACTGGGGAAGCAATGCCGGTTATACATCGGAAGATCTGGGTGATGGCTGGGTGAGATATGAAGTCGATCTGAGTACCTTGGATCAAACGAACGGCGTGTTCCAGCACATGGTTTTTGTCAATGACGATGATAATAATGATCCTGCAGATGGCGTTACGGGTGAGATTTCTTTCAGAAACCTGTCCATTTCTGATAATGCCGTTGATGGAAATATGAGCTCTGATATGTTGCTGGAAGGTTCTAGCGGCGATGATGTGCTCTATGCCAACGCTGGCGATGACATCCTTATCGGTGGTGCAGGTAATGACATCCTCATCGGTGGTGCAGGTAATGATCTGCTGGTTGGAGGTGCTGGTGCTGATACCTTTGTTTGGAATGATGCCGATTTAGGTACTGTTGGTTCACCTGCACATGATATTGTTCAAGACTTTAATGTTAACGAAGATGTATTGAATCTATCAGATTTATTATCTGATGGTTCTCATACTATTGAAGGTATTGAAGTTGGTGTGGCAGGTTCTGAACACTTACAATTAAATATCAAAGACAGCAGTGGTAATGTTGTCCAAGAAATTGAATTGTCAGGTGTAACAGCTAGTCCAAGCCCTGCTGATATGTTGACTACATTATTAACAAGTGGTGCAATTGATGATGGCATTTAGTCTCTAGCAGTTTAATGTTGTAGTTTAAAAGGCACCTTCGGGTGCCTTTTTTTTGGTTCATAGTCGAACAGTGGTGGAATGCAGATCTAATTTTTACGAAAAAGTAGTAAGCAGAACAATTAACCACATAAAGTGGGGTCAGGTCTTGCATTAACATTTTCTGTTTGTTAAAGTGTCCTTATGGCTAGACCAATAAGAATTGAATATGCAGGGGCGCTATATCACGTTACTTCTCGTGGTGATCGGCGTGAGGATATATATTTAGACGATGATGATCGTTTGATTTGGTTGGCTGTGTTTTCTCAGGTTTGTTCACGATTCAACTGGCAATGTCATGCGTGGTGTTTGATGGATAATCATTACCATATTGTTGTTGAGACGGTTGAGGGAAACTTATCACAGGGAATGCGTCAGCTCAATGGGGTGTTTACTCAGAAGTCGAATCGTCGTCATGATCGTGTTGGGCATGTGTTTCAGGGGCGTTATAAAGCGATTCTTGTTCAGAAAGAATCATATTTGCTTGAGTTGGCTCGGTATGTTGTCCTTAATCCTGTTCGTGCTGGCATGGTGACGGATGTGCAGGATTGGCAGTGGAGTAGCTATTTGGCGATGGTAAATAAACGTGCAAGTCCGGACTGGTTAGAAACGGATTGGATATTGAATCATTTTGGTGATATTCGGCAGCTTGCTATTGCAGCTTATGAAAACTTTGTGCGTGAGGGTATTGGTTTAGCTCCAATTTGGGATGGCTTGAAGAAGCAGGTATATCTGGGTGATGAACAATTTATTGAGAAGGCAATAGATGCCGTTGATGTGTCTAGTGAACTAAGTGAAGTTCCTAAGGTTCAGCGTCGTAAATTGGCCAAATCATTAGCATGGTATGAAGAGCATTTTTCTTTGCGAGATGATGCGATTGTGAATGCGTATGCTAGTGGTGACTATTCGATGAAGGTGATTGCGGATTGGTTTAAGGTGCATTATTCAACGGTGAGTCGGGTGGTGAAAAAGCATGAAAGCAAGACCTGACCCTCTTGACTCTTTGAAGAGCATTTTTCTTTGCGAGATGATGCGATTGTGAATGCGTATGCTAGTGGTGACTATTCGATGAAGGTGATTG
>JARGFJ010000006.1:52164-94861 GCA_029210875.1 Gammaproteobacteria bacterium
CGGATTGGTTTAAGGTGCATTATTCAACGGTGAGTCGGGTGGTGAAAAAGCATGAAAGCAAGACCTGACCCTGTGACCCCCTGTGACCTGTGCTGTGACCTGTCACCCTGCGGTTACCCAGTGTTTTCTGGCAAGGTTTTTGACTGTTATTTAACAGGCAAAGCCTTGCCGCTATTTTTTTGACGCGTTTGCCGCTCTGTTTTTAACCTATTGAATTAAAACAAATTAAATAGTTGGCATGTTTGGTGCTTTGCTTTAGTTAAAATAAATTAAAGTTGGAGCTAAAGATGCCGATAAACTTTGATTCCGTCCTCGGAATTCACCAAGACGCAGTACGGATCCGTTCGCAACGGGCGGAATTGCTTGCGTCTAATATGGCGAATACCGATACGCCTAATTTCAAGGCGCGTGATATTGACTTTGCTACTGCCATGAAGATGGCGGCAAGTGGTCAAAATTCTGCCGGCATCAAAACAACTCACTCCAATCATATTTCAATGTCATCATCTGACCATTTGAATTCGCCTGCGATTCAATATCGCACTGCAATGCAAGATTCATTGGATGGCAACACAGTAGACGAGCAAATAGAACAAGCTCAGTTCATGCAAAATGCAGTCCAGTACCAGGCTAGCCTTAATTTTCTAAGCGGAAAATTTAAAGGTATTTTGACTGCACTCAAGGGGGAGTAACGCCTTATGTCTTTATTTAATATTTTCGATATCGCTGGTAGTGGTATGAGTGCTCAATCGTTACGATTGAATACGACGGCAAGTAATTTGGCCAATGCCAACAGTGTTAGTAGCAGTGTCGATCAGACATACCGAGCTCGTAGCCCCGTTTTTTCTGCCGTGTTAGATGATGCTCAAAAAGGCTATCAACAAGGCGGTGTGCAAGTTAATGGCATTGTTGAAAGTCAAGCGCCGGTGCGTTCTGAATATAATCCAAGCCATCCGATGGCTAATGAAGATGGTTATATTTTTCATTCGAATGTCGATTCAATTTCAGAGATGGCCAATATGATGTCGGCTTCTCGTTCTTATCAAAATAATGTTGAAATTGCCAATACGTCAAAGCAATTATTGCTGCGTACATTACAATTAGGTCAATAGGGAGATCGTTATGGCTATAAATGGCGTAAATGACAATGTTTTTGCAACATTAGGATTAAGTTCGGCAAAAGATGTTCAGGCTGAAAACGACCCGGGTAGTCTGGCTATGGAAGACTTTATGTCGCTGATGACAACCCAACTGCAAAATCAGGATCCATTAAAACCAATGGAAAGTGGTGAGTTTTTGGGACAGATTGCATCGTTTGCAACGGTCAGTGGGATTGGTGATTTGCAAAAATCGTTTGATGGTTTTTCAAGATCGATGCAATCGGATCAGGCATTACAAGGTTCGGCTTTGGTGGGTCGTTCTGTATTGGTTCCTTCATCGATTGGCACTATGACGGCAGAAGCAGGTTTGAAAGGACAAATTAATGTTGCTGATCCTGTTACAGATTTAAAAGTGCAAATATATAACGAAGCGGGTGTTAAGGTCAGAACCCTTGAAATGGGATCGGCTTCTGGTTATACCAATTTCGCATGGGATGGTTTTTCTGACACGGGTGAGGCAATGCCTTCGGGTGTCTATCAATTTAGAGCGACGGGTACGGTAAATGAAACTAATACCGCATTTGCAACAGCAACCGTCGCAAAAGTAGACAGTGTTTTGGTCGGCTCGGGTAGTCAGGGTTTAACAGTTAATCTTGCTGGAATTGGTTCAGTACCTTTCAGTGAAGTGCAAGAAATTTTAGGAGTATAGCTCATGTCTTTTAATACAGCGTTAAGTGGATTAAATGCAGCAACCGCAGATCTGAATGTTAAGTCAAATAATATCGCTAACGTTAATACCACGGGGTTTAAAGAATCTCGCGCTGAATTTGGTGATGTCTTTGCCGTATCGGCATTTGGCACAACAAGTAAAACTGCCATTGGTAGTGGCGTGGTGTTACAGAATGTTGCTCAGCAATTTAATCAGGGTAACCTTGAGTTTACTGAAAATGCGCTTGATCTTGCGATTAGTGGCGAAGGCTTTTTTGCAATGGCACCTACCATTGATAGCGGTGAAGTTATTTATACACGTGCAGGCGAGTTTGGTATCAACAAAGATGGTTTTATAGTTAATAGTCTGGGTAATTTTCTACGTACATTCCCGATTGATGCTGATGGTAATATTTCAGCAACGAGTATGAGTGCTGCAAGACCATTGCAATTACCACCTACAGCGGGTGCACCAGAATCAACTTCTTTATTGAGCATTGCAACTAATTTACCTTCTAATGCATCACCAATATCCAACACAGCTTTGGCTACACCTGCAACTGCTGGTACAGATACAATTAATTTCTCGACAGGCACAATTAGTGCGGGTGATACGGTAACAGTCAATGGCGTTGTGTTTACCTTTGCTGATGCAACTACTGCTAGTACTGTCGATAGTGCTACTGCTGTTACCGTTAATGTTGATTTCACCGGTGGTGCGACACAGCAGAATGCATCGGATGCATTTGTTAGCGCTTTTACAGCTGCTGTTACAGATACTGGTGCAACTGGAACTGGTAGTGCATTAAGTGGTTTATCTGCTGCAAATGGTGGTGGATTAACTGCAACAATTACAGACACAGCGGCAGGCTTAGCTTTAACAGTTGGACGAACAGTGACTGCCTCTGATGCCACAGTATCCCAAAATGTAACGGGTAGTGATGCGACTACCGGACCTATTTTAGCTATTAATCCACTTGATCCAACGACCTATACCAATTCAACATCAGCCACTGTGTTTGATTCATTGGGTAATGAACATATTGTCACAACCTATTATCAAAAAATTGATGCTGAATCTGGAGGTGTTGGAGACAATCAATGGCAGATGGAAATGTATATCTCATCTGATGATATAAAAGTAACAGGAACAACGAATACTGTTACTGATGGCGCAACAACACTGGTCAAACTGGGTGCAACAACGCGAATGGGGTTTAATAGCGATGGTACATTGAATTCAACAATACCCGATCCAATCACGATGACGTTTGCTGCAGCATCTGGTACAGAACTTGCGAGTGGTGCTGCCGATCAAACGATTACCTTGAGTCTTGCTGGTTCAACACAAAACTCAGGATCATTCAGCGTTGGTGGTCTTACTGTGAATGGTTTTCCAACAGGGCGTCTAACGGGTGTTGATATCAGTGAAGATGGTCTGATTCGTGCGACCTTTAGTAATGGTCAAGCCATTCCAATTGGCAAAATTGCGTTAGGTAATTTCGCTAACGTGCAAGCGTTAAACAAAATTGGTAATACTGCCTGGAAAGAAACAACGGATTCAGGCCCGGTTATTGCCGGTGAAGCAGGAACAGGTAGTTTTGGTCAGATTCAGTCTGGTGCATTGGAAACATCAAACGTTGATTTGACCAAAGAATTAGTTGGATTGATTACGGCTCAACGTAACTTCCAGGCTAACTCGAAGGCGATTGAAACTAACAACGCTATTACTCAAACGATAATTAACTTACGTTAGGTTTGATGATGTTGGACTAAAGTCCAACCTACGGCAAGAGTAATGTAGGTTGGGTTTCAACCCAACGGTTGTTTAGCCCGATTGTTGGACTAGCCGAAAATTGCTCCTGCATTTTCGGCATACGATGGACATGGATGTCCAAGTGTCGCGTTAGCAGGATAGCGATAGCGCCCCGACCATCCATGGTCATAAAGTCCAACCTACGGTAAAGGTAGTGTAGGTCGAGTTTCAACCCGACAATGAAAGAATCAAACGTAGGTCGAGTTTCAACTCGACACGTAACACAACAACAGCGCATCAGGAGGAGAAATTATGGATCGCATGCTGTATATATCGATGAATGCCGCTCAGCAAACGATGCTGTCGCAAGCTGCGAACAGTAATAATCTTGCTAATGTCAATACAACTGGATTTAGAGCCGATTTTGAACAATTTCGGAGTATGCCGGTATTTGGTGAAGGTTTGCCAAGTCGGGTTTACTCGATGAGCGAACGACCTCAAACGGACTATCAACAAGGTTCAGTTCAATCGACTGGTCGAGAATTAGATATTTCAATTCAAGGTGAAGGTTTTATCGCAGTTCAAGGCAAAGATGGTCGTGAAGGCTATACCCGAGCAGGTGATTTACACGTTACGGCAACAGGTCAGTTAGTCACAGGCACTGGCTTGGCGGTAATGGGTGAAGGTGGTCCGATTGCTATTCCACCTGCTGAAAAAATTGAAATTGGTAGTGATGGCACGATTTCGATTCGTCCTCTTGGTGCTGAGGCAAATGCATTGGCAACCTTGGATCGGATCAAATTAGTCAAACCTGAATTACAAAATGTGTTTAAAGACAGTGATGGTTTGATGCGTTTGCAAGATGGTGGTGATGCACCATTGGATGCTACGGTCACGGTTGCCTCTGGCACATTAGAAAGCAGTAATGTTAATGCAGTTGGCGCTTTGGTTAATATGATTGAATTGCAACGACAGTATGAAATGCAAGTCAAGATGATGACGTCTGCAGATGATAACAGTGCAGCATCGGCACGTTTGTTGCAAATGCCAAGTTAATACGCAATAGTGCGTCAAAATAATGTAGGAGGTATACCATGAATCAAGCATTATGGATTGCCAAAACAGGACTCGATGCCCAGCAAACGCGGATGTCGGTGATTTCAAATAATTTAGCCAATGTCAATACCACGGGGTTTAAACAAGATCGAGCGGTATTTGAAGATTTACTCTATCAAACAATACGTCAACCCGGTGCGCAGTCATCTACCAGTACCGAGTTACCATCGGGTTTAATGATTGGTACTGGTGTTCGCACTGTTGCGACAGAAAAAATACACACTCAGGGTAATATTATTCAGACAGAGAATGCGTTGGACTTGGCGATTCAGGGTCGTGGCTTTTTTCAGATATTGATGCCTGATGGTGCTATTTCATACACGCGAGATGGTACATTCCAAATTGATTCAACCGGACAAGTTGTGATGTCTAATGGCTATCCGCTTGAACCTGCAATTACCGTTCCTCAAGATACATTAAGTATAACGGTGGTTAGTGATGGTACGGTCAGCATATTACAGTCAGGTCAAACAACACCTACAATAATAGGCAATATTGAGTTGGCTGACTTTGTCAATCCAACCGGTTTACAACCGATTGGTGAAAACCTGTTTAAAGAAAGTGGTGCCAGTGGAACAGTTGTTACAGGAACGCCTGGATTGACTGGAATAGGCACTGTTATTGGTGGCGCGCTGGAAACATCAAACGTGAATGTTGTAACTGAACTTATCAATATGATCGAAACACAACGTGCGTATGAAATGAATTCAAAAGCGATTTCGACAGCCGATCAAATGTTGCAATATGCGAGTCAAAATCTTTAATTTTGTAATGTTATAGTCACTGCTTGGGTGTTTAATCATATCCTGATTGTTGGGGTTTATTATTCATCCCAACCTACGCCACTTGATAACTCACAGTAAGAACACTGTAGGTCGGGTTTTAACCCGACAACCTGACTCTGTGCCATCTGCGTCGCTGTGATAAACATCGTTGTAGTTAATTTATCCAATCAAATGATCAGCAATAGCACAGATCATTAACTGACTAGTGCGAGCACCGGCATCAATATGACCAATGGCACGTTCACCCAGAAACGATGCACGTCCTTTGGTCGCTAACATATTTTTTGTTGATTGCATTCCCGTAATGGCGACAGTTTTAGCGTTATTTAAAGCAATATCGACCGCAACAGAGTGGTGTGCATCTGATAATAAACTGGCAGAGACAGGGATCAATGTATCCAGCATGGTTTTTTCACCAATATCGGCCTTGCCACGTTGTTTAACTGATTCAACCCCCTGAGCAAACACCTCTGCAAAGCCTGCAAAATCCAATGCTTTATCTTTTGACGCTTTCGCCATACTGACAAATAACGTGCCAAACAAAGAGCCTGATGCGCCACCCATCGTTGACATTAAGGTCATGCCTATTTTCATAAAAGCAGCTGACCACGCCATTTGAGCGAATTCATCACTCATACTCGAAAGTGCATCCAATCCACGTTGCAGGTTAATGACATGATCACCATCACCAATAGCAGCATCAAGCTGTGCCACTTCATCAGCATTGTCATTGATGGTGTTTTGGATAGCTGTCAATAATGAAGGTAAAGAATGTGTGTAGTCAGACATCGTATTACTCAGTGTTATTGTTGATTAAATAAAGTCTGCAGCGCAGTTGTCACTTCGGTTTGGTCATGGCGAGATAAGGTGCCGGCTTTTCTGATGACTAACTGATCGTCCAGTGTAAACAACTTCATCCGTACCACTGAGGCAGAGGGTAAGCCCGCACTATCAAGATCACTAATCTCAGTATCTAAAGGCCAGTCAGAATTTTTAGCGCTGGTTATCATTGTCAATACTGATTGCCCCACAAGGGTGTTGAACTGTGTTGCATTAGAAACAACGAGAGCAGGACGACGTTTGTTGCTTGTGCGATCAGTGAATGGAAACGGCACGACAACAACATCAAATTGGTCAAAGCTCACGATAGGCTTCCTCATCCTCAGCGCTTGACCACTCAGTCAGAGTGTCTTCCAAGCTTTGAGCAAAGGCAAAATCTACCGCCCGTGCCTTACGAATATGCACATCATTATTTTCGATATCAAAGGCAATCGCATCGCCCGCACCTAAATTAAGTAAGCGGCGAACGGGTTCAGGAATAGTCGCTTGATATTTTTTGGTTAATTTACTGGTAGTGGTTATGTTCATTATTCACCTTGCTGTTACTTGCAGGTAATACTAGCATTACCCATTACGTCGTAGCAATAGTGAAAACCAAGATGTGGGCCGGAAACGAAGTGATTGCGTAGCTGATCTTTCAACCCGACAGGGTGTCGAAATAGATGTAGGTCGGGTTTTAACCCGACAGAAAGTGCAGCGTCCAAGTTGGAATAAATTCCAACCCACGATGTGGGTCGGGTTTTAACCCGACGATTCGTTCAGCCCCATTGTTGGACTAAAGTCCAACCCACATGTGGGTCGGGTATCAACCCGACAAAATCAAATCAACAGCCAAAAAAAAGCCCCAATCCGAAGACTGAGGCTTTTTTGATTTCTTCAAGTTTTAAACCATAAAGTTTGAAACTTTAAGTTGTTTGTATTCGATTTAGAAGAATACAAAGCCACCGATAGCGACGCTTTCTTGGTCAAGACGAGTGTCAACATCGTCTTCAACTTTAGTGTACTCAGCAACCAATTTAAGGTTAGAGTTCACGTCGTGATAAACACCAACAGTGTAACGTTCAACGGCGTCATCATTAGCATTGCCGTAACGTGCAACTTTATTTGCAGTTGAACTATCATCTTCAAGTTCACTATAGTTAACAGAAACTAATGTTGTACCATTGAAACGGTAACCCGCTTGTACAACATATTGGCTCCATTCTGCGCTACCATCACCAGCAAAAGCTCCATCAATTGAATCTTCAGCATCTGAATATTGCGCCATAAACTCAAAACCGGCTACTGTTAAGGTACCACCAACAGTCCAGTATTGTGCATCTTCAGGACCAACAGCTGCGTCATGATCTTGTATCGCGCCACTAACCCATGCAGTGAATGAGCCACCATCAAACGCACCAGCGTAAGATAAATCAGCTTCATAACGTAAGTCATCACCTAATTCGCCACCAGTTGTAACGGGACCAGTAGGCTTGCCTGATAGTGATATAGCAGCACCTGCACTATCAACAACGGCAAATGCTACTTTAAAGCCGTTCATATCGTTCGATGTCCATTTGATTTGTGAACGCCAAGCCGCATAGTCATAACCTAAACCGATACCACCTAGTGTTGTTGGTAAGGCGTCACCAAGAGTGTTAGGAATGTTGTAACCAACACCAAATAAAGTTTGTTCAGTTAAGATGTTATGTGAACCGTATAGACCTAATGCTTTACCAGCTAGGATTTGACCGAATGAGCCATCAACTGTGAAGTACACTTCACGTTGTTCACCGAAATTGTAGCTGTTTGTGTTTGTACCAGGGCTGAAAGAGATATGAGCAGCAATATCCAAACCATTCATTGTTGGTGCTTTCATATCGAAGTTTAAGAATGCTGGTAAAAGACCATCACGAATTTCTGCAGAGTCATTGCCCGTTGGCGTATCATCACTTGTGAAAACTGCGAATTGGTTGATTGAACCACTTACGCCTAATGTCCAGCCGTCGTTAGCAGCAACAGTTACCGCTTGCGCTGAGCTTGCAGCTGCAAATGCAACTAAACCAGCTAGGATTTTTTTGTTAAATGTCATTTCTGTATACCTTTAATAATTGTTAACAGATTACTTTAAGTTTCTCTCGTAACCGTAGTAGTACCCGGTTGAGGGCTATATTTTCATTTTTTGGAATGCTTTGCAACACTTTTACAACAAAAAAGTTAAAAAAGTGGTGTTTTGTTGTTTTTGTGTCATTTTTGCAACATCATAGTATTGTTTAACAATAAATAACGTCGTTCTGTTGGGGCAGTGTTGGACTAAAATCCAATCTACGTGGGTCGGGTTTCAACCCGACAGGGCCGAGGCAAGATCAAAGCATGGAATGTTGGAATGAATTCCAACCTACGTAGGTCGGGTTTAACCCAACAAGCCCGACAAGCAATCCAATATCATTTCAGCCACACGCTATCCCAATGCGGCCAATCGGCAAGGCGTTTAACTAATCGCGCACGTAAAGGATTAGCCACAATATAACGGGCAATATTCACGCTATCTTCTTGTTGACGCAAAGCATGATCATGAAATCCGGTTTGCCAAAGTGAACCTGAACGTTTTAAATGGTGATTAATGGTTTTGGCACTTTGGCCTTTTATAAATTTCATTACATTTGATAAATCATTGGGTGGTGAATTATTAAGCCGTAACAGTCCATGAAAATGGTCAGGCATAATCACCCAGCATAACCATTGGCAATCGTGGTGATGTTCGCTCTCACGTAAGGTCTTAATAAGCAGGCGAGCGCAATGGAAATTATTGAAAATCGTTGTTCGTTGGTGAGTGACGGCGGTGATTAAGTATTCTCGGCCAGATTCAGAAAACCGGCCTTTGCGTAAGTCGTTGTAGCTCATTGATTGCGTCCTTGTAATCAGTATAGTTAAGAGATGTTAGAGAATTGTTGGACTGAAGTCCAACCTACGTTAAGGATCCGGTAGGTCGGGTTTCAACCCGACGGTCTGATGTTGGACTGAAGTCCAACCCACAGCAAGGATCCGGTAGGTCGGGTTTCAACCCGACGGTCTGACGTTGGACTGAAGTCCAACCCACGTTAAGGATCCGGTAGGTCGGGTTTCAACCTGACGGTCTGATGTTGGACTGAAGTCCAACCCACGTTAAGGATCCGGTAGGTCGGGTTTCAACCCGACGGTCTGATGTTGGACTGAAGTCCAACCCACAGTAAGGATCCGGTAGGTCGGGTTTCAACCTGACGGTCTGATGTTGGACTGAAGTCCAACCCACGTTAAGGATCCGGTAGGTCGGGTTTCAACCTGACGGTCTGATGTTGGACTGAAGTCCAACCCACAGTAAGGATCCCGTAGGTCGGGTTTCAACCCGACGGTCTGACGTTGGACTGAAGTCCAACCCACAGTAAGGATCCCGTAGGTCGGGTTTCAACCCGACGGTCTGATGTTGGATTAAAATCCAACCTACAAGTGCAGGCCACAAACTCCAAGCCACAAAAATTCAATCTACAAACATCCCACAAATAAAAATACAAAAAAATTCTAAAGTTTGAGCATTCCATGTCGTTAACATCTTCGGAAGCAGTAAATACGCATAATTTATGATGTATATCTGCTAATTTTAGAAACGGGTTAGGCACCCACTCACTAAGGAGAAAAAGTCATGGCTTCAGTCATTAATACAAACGTTGCATCATTAAATGCACAACGTAATTTAAGTACCTCTCAGTCATCTCTCGCTACCTCACTGGAACGTTTATCATCTGGGTTACGTATTAACAGTGCCAAAGATGATGCGGCGGGTCTTGCGATTTCAGATCGTTTTACCACGCAAATCCGTGGTTTAAATCAGGCAGCACGTAATGCCAATGATGCGATTTCATTATCACAAACCGCTGAGGGTGCCTTAGGCGAGTTAAATAACAACTTACAACGTATTCGTGAACTTGCAGTGCAATCTGCCAATGCAACCAACTCGTCATCTGACCGTGCAGCGATTGATTTAGAGGTGCAACAGCGTTTAGCTGAAGTAGAGCGTATTTCAAGTCAAACTTCGTTTAATGGCCAAAAAATTCTCGATGGTACCTTTGGTAATGCCGCATTCCAGGTTGGTGCCAATGTTGGTGAAACAATTTCATTAGACTTAACAACAAGTATGCGTCAAGGTGCCATTGGTTCAATTGCAACAGCAACATCAGTTGACTTGAGTACTGTTATCGATCCTGAAGCTGCAACTCCTCTTTCTCTTACCGTGAATGATGATTTCACAATTCAAATCGGTAGTGCAACAGCAGTGAGCGTAGCTAATGATACTTATACTTCAGCTCAAGATTTAGTTGATGCAGTTAATACTGCACTTTCTGGTAATGCCTCTGCAACATTAAATGATGACGGTACGATGTCTATCTTTTCAGAAGAAGATATTACTATCGCTGGTGCCGCTGGAACGTCTGTATTTACTACTACAACTGCAATAGTAGATACAAATGGCTTGAGTAATCTCAATGTAACAACTGTTGGCAATTCAAATGATGCCATTAGTCGTATTGATGCGGCTTTAGGTTCAGTCAGTGATTTACGTAGTACATTCGGTGCGATTCAAAACCGTTTTGAATCAACCATCACTAACTTGACTACTGCGGTTGAAAACTTGAGTGCTGCTCGTAGCCGTATTCAAGATGCTGACTTTGCGGCTGAAACTGCGAACTTAACTCGTGCCCAAATCTTGCAACAAGCAGGTACAGCGATGTTAGCGCAAGCCAATGCGTTACCACAAAGTGTGTTGAGTTTGTTAGGATAAATTAAGACTAATATGATGAGCCTGAGACGTCAGGCTCATCATTTCTTCTTTGTAAGATAAAGGAGATACGTGATGGAAATTACAACAAGTCAAACACCCCCAGCGACTTTGGATGGAACTAAAACTCCTGCCAAAGTTTCTGTCGTTGTGCCGAGTGTTGCTCGTGTTGAGTCTGCTGACACAGCGACGATTGATGTAACACAAGCTGTCAGTCAAGATGAAACGGCTCAGAATTTGCAAGGTGCTGTTAGTCAAATAAATGACTATGTTCAGAACTTACAACGCAGTTTATTGTTCACTGTTGATGAAGCAAGTGGCAAAGATGTTGTCACCGTTTTGGATAGTGAAACAGAGGAAGTCATTCGCCAATATCCTTCAGATGAGATATTAGCTATTGCGCGACGACTTGCAGAACAAAAAGATGAACAACTTAATTTATTTAGTTCGATCATATAAGGCTAATAGTTAAGTAAATTGAGGTAATGACATGGCAATTTCAGCAAGCGGTATTGGATCAGGTATAGACGTTGAGAGTCTGGTACGTCAATTGGTTGCCGCCGAAGGTCAACCTGCAACTACCCGACTTAATACCAAAGAGGCTAAACTTCAAGCTGATTTGTCTGCGTATGGCAGCTTGAAAAGTGCGTTAAGTTCGTTTCAAGCGACGGTTAAATCATTAAATGATTCAACTGACTTTTTAGCTCGCACATCGACATCAAGTAACACCGATTTATTCACAGCGAGCGCGGATAGAACTGCGACTCCTGGCAATTACACTATTGAAGTAGAGCAACTGGCGCAAGCGGCTAAGATGCGTTCTGGTGATTTTGTCGGTGGTGACACTGACGTAGTAGGAACTGGCACGCTTGATATCAGTTTAGGTTCCGATACATTTCAACTGACTATTGATGGCACCAATAACACCTTGGCAGGGATACGAGATGCCATTAACGCCGCCTCGGATAATCCTGGTATTACCGCTTCTATTATTAATGTTGATGGCGGTTCACGGTTAGTATTAACGTCAGATAAAGTTGGTAGTGCCAATGCAATTACGATTGCTGCCAATGATGATGATGGTGCTGATGGTGCCGATTTAACCCGATTGGCAACGGCTAATTTGACAGCATTACAAAATGCACAAGATGCGATTATTTATGTCGATGGTCAAAAGGTGACACGGGATAAAAACAGTTTTTCTGATGTCATTGCTGGTGTTAATTTTTCGCTGAAAGATTCAGAGCCAGGCACCATAGAAACCTTGGCTATCGGCCTCGATAAAGCCAGTGTCATCAATAAAGTTAACAAGTTTGTAGAAGCGTACAATTCGCTTGCTGATACTATGGCTAATCTATCTTCTTTTAATGCAGATACGGGTGCAGCAGGCGCATTATTGGGTGATTCGGCATTGCGATCGGTGCAAAGTCAGCTTCGTCAGACCATGACGGAAGCGACCAAGGGGCTTGAGTTTTCGACATTGGTTGATTTAGGCATTACGACTAATGATCAGGGGCATTTAGAAGTTGACTCTGCCAAACTTGATTCCGTTATGAATACTGATTTTTCGGCGGTTTCTCAGCTGTTTTCATCTGAAAATGGTTTGGCTAAAAAGCTGGATTCTGTTGTAGAGCGCTATATTGCATCAGATGGTATTCTTTCTTCGCGTTCGCAAGGTCTTCAATCAAATATTGACTCGATTGATGATGAAAGAGTGCGTTTAGATCGACGTTTAGCAGCGTTGGAGTCTCGTTTTCGGGCTCAGTTCACTGCTATGGATGCTCTTGTGGCACAGCTTCAATCAGTGGGTGATTTTTTAGGGCAACAGCTGGCAAATTTGCCTAGTATTAACTTAAGAAATAGATAATGATGTTAAGTCAGACCGTCGGGTTGAAACCCGACCTACATGGCTATTTCCCGTAGGTTGAAATTTATTCCAACATTCGATACTTTGATCTTGCCTCGGCTCTGTCGGGTTAAAACCCGACCTACGTAGCTTGGAATTTATGCCCTGTCGGGTTGAAACCTGACCTACATAAAAACGCGACCTACATAAAAACCCGACCTACACATTAGTGTTGTAGGTTGGATTTTAATCCAACATTAGAAGGTAAAAGAAGCATGAATCTTCAAGTCACTTGGGTATAAACTGTTTAAGCGTAAAATAATTTACATTTTTCTTTAAAGTATTTATGAGCTGTGACGATATAAAATGTAACAGCATCATCACAAGATGAGCTTAAATATGAACACAAAGGATAATGATATGAATGCTAGTGCCGCCATGCAGCAATACCGTCAAAATTATATTCATGGGGGGGCTGAAACGGCTTCTCCTCATCGATTGGTTCAGATGTTAATGGAAGGTGCGCTAGATAAGATAAGATCCTCTAAGAGGTTCATGGCATCGAAAGATATCGCCAAAAAGGGCGAAAACATTAGTTGGGCTATTTCAATTATTGATGGTTTACGTTCGTGTCTTAATGTTGAAGCTGGCGGGGATTTTGCTACAAACTTATCAGCACTTTATAACTATATGGAAACGCGTTTAGTCGAAGCTAATATGAAAGATGATCCTGAAATGCTTGATGAGGTGGCTCAATTGTTACTTCAGGTTAAAGCTGGTTGGGATGCGATTCCTCCTGAACATCACAACACAACAAATAACTAAAGGATGTCAACATGTCTCAGCAACTTAGCTTAGTGATTGAGAGTATTGCCAAAAGTGAGCAGTTACTGGAAATCGCTGCGCAAGGTGATTGGGATGTATTTTTTGAAGTGGATCAACAGCGTCAATCTGAGTTAACAAAATTAAAATTAGATGCTGTTGAGTTAGATGATGATGAGTTAATTGAATTAACCGATAACATGCTGCGCTTGATTGCCTTAAATCAGCAATTAGAGAGTATTTGTCAGCATGAGCGACAAATGATCGTTGAAAAACTTCACGAATTTAAGAAAGGAAATAATGCCCATAAGGCGTATTCTTCTTAACATGAACCCCATTGTTGGACTAAAGTCCAACCTACGTAGGTCGGGTTTTAACCCGACGGTCTGACGTTGGACTAACCGAAAATTGCTCCTACATTTTCGGCATACGATGGACATGGATGTCCAAGTGTCGCGTTAGCAGGATAGCGATAGCGCCCCGACCATCCATGGTCATAAATTCTAACTTACAAAATCCAATCCACAAAAAATGAGATATTTGTAGGTCGGGTTTTAACCCGACAAAGCAGGAATAAGCACCAAGGCATCGAATGTTGGAATGAATTCCAACCTACGGGGTATAAGCCATGTAGGTCGGGTTTTAACCCGACAATCCGACGTTGGACAGAAGTCCAACCCACAAACAGAAGCCCAACCCACAGTAAGATGATGCAGGTTGGGTTTTAACTCAACAAAACGACGTTCCAATTCATTAAAATAAATAGTGTCATTATTTTGACAAGTGATATGAAAAATGGTTAACTTCAGTTTTCTGAATAACTTGCATTGATTAGTTCGATGTAACTTTAAGTTTCTGGAGTGCACGATGAGTGCGAACAATGTATTGCTAATTGATGTTGATGAGAGTCGACGTGAACTTTTATCAACGTTAATTGAGTTTATTAACTGTCATCCCGTTATTGTGCACGATCCTGATCTTTGGTTTGAGGATGCAGGCGACTTAGCCGATATCGTTATGGCGATTGTGGGTGACGCTGGTGATAAGTATCAAACTAAACAGTTACTTCGAGAATTGGTTAATCATGAAGCGCGAGTGCCTGTATTCACATTAGAATTGTTAGAGTCTGAAGTAAGCGAGTTTCCAGGTACCTTAGGGTCGTTACGAATTCCTGTTAAATATCCTCAGTTAAGTAATGCATTGCAGCAAGCGACTGTTTATCGTGGGCAGCATGAGTCGCGTGATCAAAAGCAATCTGAAATACGTAGTCTGGTCGGCAATAGCCGCGCTATGAAGGCTGTGCAACAAATGATTGATCAGGTGTCAGATTCAGATGCCAATGTACTTATTCTTGGTGAATCAGGTACTGGTAAAGAGGTTGTTGCCCGAAACTTGCATCATTATTCATCTCGTCGTTCCAAACCGTTTGTACCTGTTAATTGCGGTGCAATACCAGCAGAATTGCTTGAAAGTGAATTATTTGGTCACGAAAAAGGCTCATTTACCGGTGCGATAACAGCGCGTAAAGGTCGTTTTGAAATGGCGGAAGGCGGTACACTGTTTTTAGATGAAATTGGTGATATGCCATTACCGATGCAGGTTAAATTACTGCGGGTGTTACAAGAACGTACTTATGAGCGTATAGGTAGTAATAAAACGATGGTGGCAAATGTACGGGTTCTTGCTGCAACCCATCGTAATCTTGAACATCACATTGCAGATGGCCGTTTTAGGGAAGATTTATTTTACCGTTTGAATGTCTTTCCTATCGAAATGCCGGCTTTACGAGAGCGACCCGAAGATATTCCTCTACTGATCAATGAGCTGATTACCCGAATTGAGTATGAAAATAGAGGTACAGTCAGATTAACACCCAAAGCGATAGCATCTTTATGTCGTTACCCATGGCCAGGCAATGTACGCGAATTGGCTAATGTGGTTGAACGATTAGTCATACTGTATCCATACGGAATAGTTGATTTTGATGATTTACCTGAAAAATTTCAGGTTGAAGGTGATGACTTACCTGAGTTTGTGACCATGGCAATTGAACAAACGCGAGTTGAGCCAGCTAAACCTGCACCACAAGCTGCTGCACATTCGTCAGAGCCGGTTAAGATAAATTCGGGCGATGCCTATGCCTCGATTGATGAACTACCGGAAGAAGGGCTGGATTTAAAAGAACACTTGGCCAATTTGGAATATTTATTAATCAAGCAAGCACTTGATGAATCTACTGGTGTTGTTGCTCATGCTGCAACGCGCTTGAAAATGCGCCGAACTACGCTAGTAGAAAAAATGAGAAAGTATGGTATTCAGCGCGAAGGTGAATAAGCTCTCTCACTGTCAATGGCTTGACTATAGTTAAATAAATAAAACTAACCTATTGATAAATAACAGTTAAAAATGTAAGGCATGATTTTTGCTCTAACGCGAATAGCGAACACTATTCGATTTGGAGTTAGACATGAGCCCTAAAACACTGACCAAACCTGATATAGGTACAAACAGTACTAAGGCTGCGATCCCTGCTTCATTTATAAAAGAAGTTAATTTGGATTGGACTTTGGACAGTGGCACCATGCATTTGACCACTGAATTGCTCCGTAGTCGTAACGAACAACAACAAGAAGCTGAAAAGGCAACATGTTTGGCTAATCGCATGGTTCGTTTATTAGAGGTCTTACCTGGTGGTGTGGTTGTTTTAGATGGTAATGGTTATATTCAGCAGTACAATCTTGCAGCGGTCAATCTATTAGGCGAGCCACTGGAAGGTCAGCTTTGGGCTAATATTATCCTGCGAGCCTTCTCCTCCAACGCAAATGATAGCAATGATGTTGCATTAAAAGATGGTCGTTTAGTACATATTTCCACGAGTCCACTCGATGGTGAACCTGGTCAGATTGTATTGCTGCATGATGTGACTGAAACGCGTCAACTTCAATTAAAAGTGTCACATCTACAACGTTTATCAGCGATGGGTGAAATGGCAGCCAGATTAGCGCATCAAATCCGTACGCCATTGTCATCAGCCTTACTCTATATCGCCCCCTTATTAAAACAGGGAACAGATAAAAAAACCCAACTTCGCTTTGCTCAGAAATTACATTCAAGCATCAGTCACATGGAACGCTTGGTAAAAGATATGTTGGCTTTTTCACGCGGTGATATGGCTAAGACGGAACCAGTATCAGTTGCTGAAATAGTTCATGCTGTTGAACAGCAGTTTTATAGTCAATCAGACTCAGACAAGCTTAGTTTTCAAGTCTATAACTCAGTTGACGATGGCACTATTTATGGCAGCAAAGATGCATTAACAAGTGCAATCAACAATCTGGTTACCAATGCACGGTTGGCGTGTGAACAAGAGGGGGAAATCACGCTTTATGTCGAACATGTCGAAGATGAACGCGGTGCTGATTGTATCGAAATCAGTGTCGAGGACAATGGTGTCGGCATTCCTGAACAGGAACAATCCAGGATATTAAAGCCCTTTTATACAACACGTTCATCAGGTACCGGTCTGGGTTTAGCTGTAGTGCAATCAATTGTGACAGCACATCGTGGCACCTTATGGTTTGCCAGTGACGAGGGTGAGGGCAGTACCTTTTCCTTACGTTTACCGATGTATCAATCGGTTGAAAAATTCACGCTTAAAATACAGAAGCAATAGGAGTACAACAATGGATCAAGCAACTATCTTAGTGGTAGAAGATGACAGTGATTTGCGAGGTGCATTATGCGATACCTTAGAGCTAGCTGGTTATAAGGTATCTTCAACCGACCAAGGCCAAAGTGCACTTGATAAATTAGCCAATGAAAAAGTGGGTTTATTGTTAAGTGATTTACAAATGCGCCCTATGGATGGCCACACCTTATTAAAAAAGGCTAAAGCATTATTACCCGATTTACCGGTGTTGATTATGACAGCTTTTGGCACGGTTCAAGGTGCAGTCGATGCCATGCATGAGGGTGCCAGTGATTATTTGATCAAACCGTTTGAAGCCGATGATTTGTTAGATCGCGTACAACGTTATGTCCGTACAACGATTGTTGACGATATGGTTGCTGTCGATAAATCATCTCGTGATTTGCTTGCTTTATCTCGTCGTGTTGCTGACACAGATGCAACCGTGTTGATCAGTGGTGAAAGTGGCACAGGTAAAGAGGTGTTAGCACGATTTTTACACAATAACTCGCCACGTAATCTAAACCCATTTATAGCGATAAATTGTGCTGCTATTCCAGAAAATATGCTGGAAGCAACCTTGTTTGGTTATGAAAAAGGCGCATTTACTGGAGCAAGCCAGGCCTATGCCGGTAAATTTGAACAAGCCGATCAAGGTACGATTTTATTAGACGAAATATCTGAAATGGATTTGGGTTTGCAGGCAAAATTACTGCGTGTTTTGCAAGAGCGTGAAGTGGAACGAATCGGTGGACGCAAGACCATGTCTCTTGATGTGCGTGTTCTTGCCACGACCAATCGTTTATTACGCTCAGAAGTCGAAGCGGGTCGTTTTAGAGAAGATTTATTTTATCGGCTTAATGTGTTTCCATTGCAGTTGTTACCCTTGCGCGAACGTGTTGATGATATTGTGCCATTGGCTGAACAAATCATTCGCAAACATAGTGTGCAGTCTGGACGCGTCGCGCCTAAATTTAATAGTAGTGCACAAGAGAAGCTAATAAGCCATTCCTGGCACGGTAACGTTCGAGAATTAGATAATGTGTTGCAACGTTCACTTATTTTGCAAAGTGGCGATATTATCTCTGCCAGAGATTTGGCGTTTGAGATGATGAGTAGCACTGTTTATAGCAATCCTGGTTTTGATATGTCACGTGGAGTAATTAATTTAGGCGATGACTTACGCAGTCATGAACAGCGCCATATTCTGGATGCATTAGAGCTAAATAACGGAAATAGAAGGATAACTGCCAAAGAGTTAGGCATAAGCGAACGGACATTGCGTTATAAATTGTCACGCTTTAGAGAAGAAGGTATTGCTATTCCTGCAAAGGTTGGCAAGAAGTCTGCATAAGCTCACTTATAGTCTTTTTTAATGGAGAATACTGATGATTAATGCCATTGACCCCAATCAATTATTAACGCAAATGCGAGCAGCGCAATCACAAGCGATGCAACAACCATTAGCCAGCTTGCACACGAATGAAACGGGTACTCGTGTTGATTTTACCAGTCTATTAAAAACAGCTGTGAATCAAGTCAATGAAACCCAACAAGCGGCTGGCAAGTTAAAAACCGCGTTTGAGATGGGTGATCCTAATGTCAGTCTTGCTGATGCAATGATTGCCTCTCAAAAAGCATCCGTTGCATTTGAAGCAACACTGCAAGTTAGAAATAAGTTAGTCAGAGCATATGAAGAAGTTATGCGGATGAGCGTGTAGAACCTTGGTCGTTAATGTCACATAACTAAAAGATAGAGCAAAACTATGGAAAATGTACCTGCAACAAATTCTGCGATGGCAATGCCAACCACTGCATTAGGCGCGATGCAATCGAATGTGTCACGACAACCGGTGATGAAGCAAATTGGTTTTCTATTAGCGATTGCTGCCAGTATTGCTTTAGGCGGTTATGTGCTGATGTGGTCACAAACTCCCAGTTACCAAGTCTTATTTAGTGGTATGCAGGCTAAAGAGACTGCTGAAGTGGTTGCTGTACTTCAGCAATCAAATATTGATTACAAACTCGATCCTAATTCGGGTGCGGTGCTAGTGCCAGCGTCAGAACTGCAATCGCTACGTTTACGACTCGCAGCAGAAGGCTTGCCTCGAAGCAGCGTACAAGGCATGGAAATGTTGAATGGAGATCAAGGTTTTGGTACCAGTCAATTTGTTGAGCGTGCCCGCTACCAACGTGCAATGGAGGAAGAGTTATCACGTTCAATATCTGAAATGTATAACGTGCGAAGTGCGCGCGTGCATCTGGCAACGCCTAAACAATCTGTTTTTGTACGTGACCGCAAGCCACCGACCGCCTCGGTAGTCGTCAATCTGTATGCTGGTAGAAACCTGGAACGGGGGCAGGTCGAAGCCATTACTCATATGGTTGCTTCAAGTGTTCCAGATATGTCGAGCGCTCATGTCACCGTTGTTGATCAAAAAGGCAGATTATTAACGAAGTCTGATCGCGATATGGGCATTGCGATGAGTGATACACAATTGCAATACACTCAAAAACTGGAACAAGCCTATATTCGTCGCATTGAAGATATCTTGTCACCGATTGTTGGGTTGGATGGTGTTAGAGCGCAAGTTGTCGCTGAAGTTGACTTTACGGTAACTGAGCAGACCAATGAAAGTTATAATCCTGATAACGCTGTCATTCGAAGTGAACAAGTCCAGGAAGAAAATCGTGTTGGTATCGCTGGTGCAATGGGTGTGCCTGGGGCATTATCAAATCAACCTCCCGGCGGTGGTGTTGCACCTGAAGTCGCTGGCGACAATGTCCCTCAAAATGGAGCCGCAACAGCGCCTGGAAGTACTAGCAAACAGAGCACACGTAACTTTGAAGTCGATAGAACGATTAGTCATACCCGTGTTGCTCCTGGTGCGGTCAGAAAATTGAGTGTTGCCGTGTTGGTTGATGAACGTCGTACAATGAACGAAGATGGTAGTGTCGAATCAACACCATTAAGTGAGGCTGAAATGACACGAATTAACGCCCTTATTATCGATGCAATTGGCTTTAGTAAGGCTCGTGGAGATAGCCTGAATATTGTTAATGCGCCTTTTGTTGTGCCTGCATCAGCAGAACCTTTGCCTGAACCTGCAATTTGGGAACAACCTTGGGTTTGGACAATTGCAAAACAGGTATTAGGTGGTTTACTGGTATTATTCTTAGTGTTTGGTGTTATTCGTCCTGCATTTAAAGATCTGAATAAAGTGCCTGTAGTGTCTAATAACCAGGCTGGTGGTGCAGATGGAATGACACCAGAACAAGCCTTGGCAATGGGAGCAAGCGCGCCAGCAGCTAAGAGTATTGAGCAGATAACGACTGGCTCGCAAAATGTCGAAGCCACAGTTGATAATGTACGCAGTCTTGTGCAACAAGATCCCGCATTAGTTGCTCAAGTCATGAAAAATTGGACTGAGAGTTAATCCTGATGGCAGAACAACCTAGAACATTAACTGGCACTGAAAAAGCAGCAGTATTTTTACGCTCAATTGGTGAAGCAGAAGCAGCAGCAGTGTTGAAACACATGAACCCTAAAGAGGTTCAGAAAGTGGGTCAGGCTATGGCTATGCTTACAAATGTGTCGCGTGAAGAAGTTCAAGGTGTATTGGATAACTTTATTGCAACGGTAGAAGAACAAACTGGCCTAGGTATTGGTTCACATGATTATGTTCGCAGCATGTTGGTTAATGCGTTAGGTGAAGATAAAGCCAGCAGTGTATTAGATCGTATTTTGTCAGGTGGAAACACGACAGGACTAGAACAACTGAAATGGATGGATGCGCGTGGAATTTATGAAGTCATCAAGCTGGAACACCCTCAAATTATTGCTATTGTGTGTTCATTTCTTGAACCGGATCAATCAGCTCAGGTTTTAAGTATGTTCCCTGAGCGTGATCAAGCCAATATTTTGCTACGTATTTCTACATTGGATGGTGTTCAGCCATCTGCTCTGAGTGAACTCAATGAGATTCTGGAAAAACAATTTAGTGGTAATGCCGGTAGCCAATCTGCAACGGTAGGCGGCCTAAAAACAGCGGCAGATATTCTTAACTTTGTTGAAGGTTCGCTCAGCGCTGCCATCATGGAAAAAATTAAAGAAACTGAACCGGATCTTGGGCAGAATATTGAAGACTTGATGTTTGTCTTTGATAATTTAATTGATCTGGATGATCGTGGTTTCCAAACATTAATGCGAGAAATTCAAACCGATCAGTTGCAATTGGCATTAAAAGGCACTGATGAAGCATTGAAAGAAAAATTCTTGAAGAATATGTCACAACGTGCGGCTGAAATGATGCGTGATGATCTTGAGGCAATGGGGCCGGTTCGAGTCAGTGATGTTGAAGCAGCACAAAAAACTATCTTGGCAGCAGCGAGAGTGCTGTCTGACAAAGGTGAAATTATGCTAGGTGGAGGCGGTGGAGATGAGTTCCTCTGATGAGCTGATCACTGAGCAAGCAGATGAAGTGACTGCAGAAGAATTAGCTAACTATCAACGTTGGCAAGCACCTCGTATGGTTTCAGTTGATGATGTAGAGCATGATCCCAATCAATTTTTGACGGTTGAAGCCATCGAGTCGATGCAAAAAGAGGCTCAGGAAGAGGGCTATAAAATTGGTTTTGAAGAAGGGAAAGCAGCCGGTCATCAGGCCGGACTTAAAGCTGGTCAGAACGAGATTAACCAACAAGTAACACTGCTTAAACAAGTGCTATCTAAGCTGAATACGCCCTTATTAGAGTTAGATCAGCTGATAGAAAATGATTTAATTACATTGGTCACGACAGTGGCACGTCACGTTATTCGTCGTGAATTAAAAACAGATCCCGAGCATGTGATTGGTGCAGTTCGTTCAGCCATGGCAGTGTTACCTATCAATGATCGTAAACTCAAAATATACCTGCATCCACATGATATCGAGTTAGTTAAGAAAGGCCTTGCTGTTGATGATGATGGCATCACCTGGAAGTGGATAGAAGATCCATTATTAACTCGAGGTGGATGTCGTTTAGAGACGGCGGATACGCGGATAGATGCCAGCGTAGAGGCCAGACTTGAAAGTGTCATTAATAAATTATTGGGTGACGAACGAACTGATGACCAATCTAGGTAATATTGCTAATAGAACAGCGCAATGGCATCAGCGACTTAATGAATGCCAACAACGCCTGGATAATGACCCTTCAGAATTAATTTGTGTTGAAGGACGTTTGACACGGATGGTAGGACTCACACTTGAAGCAGTTGGTTTTCAGGCACCAATCGGCAGCCGCTGTGAAATTCAAGGTGCAAATGGCAAACCAATAGAAGCGGAAGTGGTCGGGTTTTCAGGTGATATTCTTTACTTAATGCCAACCGATGATATTCGAGGTCTGGTGCCTAATGCCAGAGTCAGGCCAATTCAGAGTGATTCCCAAGTGCCTGTTGGTGAAGCCTTATTAGGACGTGTGGTTGATGGCAGTGGTAAACCACTCGATGGTAAAGGACCGTTACGAGTCAAAGAAAAAGTCCCTTTGCACGGTGAAGCGGTTAATCCTCTAGCCCGAGCGCCAGTACGCCAACATCTTGATGTTGGGGTAAGAGCAATCAATGCATTACTAAGTGTTGGTCGTGGTCAACGCATGGGATTGTTTGCCGGTAGTGGTGTCGGTAAAAGTGTATTATTAGGTATGATGACGCGATTTACTGAAGCCGATGTGATCGTGGTTGGCCTGATTGGTGAACGTGGGCGTGAGGTAAAAGAATTTATTGAAGATATTCTGGGGGAAGCCGGTCTGGCACGAGCTGTAGTTGTGGCTTCACCAGCCGATCATTCACCTTTGATGCGTTTACATGGTGCCATGTTAGCGACCAGTATTGCTGAATATTTTCGCGATCAAGGCAAACAGGTTCTGTTGTTGATGGACTCATTGACCCGTTATGCTCAGGCGCAACGTGAGATCGCATTAGCCATTGGTGAGCCTCCTGCTACCAAAGGCTATCCACCATCAGTATTTTCATTATTACCTAAGCTGGTTGAACGTGCCGGTAATGGTTTAAATGGTGGTGCGATTACTGCAATTTATACGGTATTAACTGAAGGTGATGATCAGCAAGATCCTATTGCCGATGCAGCGCGTGCTATTTTGGATGGTCATATCGTGTTATCGAGACGTTTGGCTGAAACGGGTATTTATCCAGCGATTGATGTGGAAGCGTCGATTAGTCGGGTCATGCCCCAAATCGTTGATGATAATCATCTTAAACAGGCGCAACAATTCAAACAAATTTACTCAACCTACCGCCAGAATCAGGATTTGATTAGCGTTGGTGCTTATGCCATGGGTTCTGATCCTAACATTGATGAAGCGATTCAATTATTCCCAACTCTGACAGAGGTAATTCAACAAAAAATGAATGAAGCGGTTGATTGGGTAACCAGTGTTGGTAATTTAAATCAGACAATGCAACAACCTGCATCGACATCGTCAGGTATGCAACGCTCCCCAGCTGTACTTAATCAGCGATAGCGATGTTAAAACCTTATAGAGAAGCAAAATGAAACGGTCACAACGCCTGACACCAGTTGTTGATATTGCACATAAGAAAACCACGGAAGCACTGACATCACTGGGTGAAAGTAATGCGTTATGGCAACGTGAAAAGCAACAATTGGCAGAGTTACAGAGCTATAAACAAGAATATCTTGATAAACTCCGTCAAGGTGATACCTTGTCGATGACAGCAAAAAAGGTGCTCGAATTTAGAGGGTTTCTGACCCAAGTAGATCAGGCGATTCACGCTCAACAGCAACAAGTCAACAACTGTCTTAAACGCCTGCAATACCATCAGAATTTATGGCAACAAGCTCATAGCAAGGAACAGGCGATGCAATCCCTAGTTGATCGTTATATCGACGATGAAATAAAAACCGAATTAAAACAAGAGCAACAAGATTCTGATGAAAGAAACACATCTCAATGGCTTCGCAAGCCTAAATAATTATCTTTGACAATCTAGTGGCATGGTCTCTGCATTCATGGTTAGTAACACAGGTTTATCTGAATGAATGAGATACAGGATAATAAGAGGTAGTAAGCGATGACAGTAGATGGGGAGCAGGCTTCAACTCAAGACAAGCGGCAACAATCCTCGATTAGATCAGCAAAGCCAGCTGTTAGAGTGGCAAAAATGACCATCAACACGACAGTCGTTTTTAAAAAGGAATACACTACTATTTGGTCTCAGACCATACAAACATATAGTGATTATTTAATTCGATATTGAATAAACAGGATGATCGAGAGTTAAATTATGTCAGAGGTAGTGATTGATTGTGGTGAAATGCTGACGATTGCAGGCGTAGGTGATCTGTATGCACAGTTGTTAACCTACTTGGCAGAAGGTAAAACAGTCTCATTTGATTGCAGTAAAATTGAACGTATTGATACGGCTTCATTGCAAATATTGTTGGCTTATGCAAAAGAGGCACAAACTCGTTCGGCCCCATTGAATTGGTATAAGCCGAGTGATACCTTTATTGAGAATGCAGCTTTATTGGGCTTGGCGTCAACGTTAAACATACAACAAGATAATCAGTCGCTTTTTCAGTGGTCTACGAAACAGTAAAACCAAAAGAATAATGGCATTTAAATCGTAATGCCCAAGATAAGGAGAAAAACGAACCATGGCAAACATTTTAGCAGTTGATGACTCAGCTTCTATGAGACAAATGGTCGCGTTTACATTGAAGGGGGCTGGTCATGCTGTGACTGATGCAGTTGATGGTAAACAAGCGCTCGATCTGGCTGGGACACAGACCTTTGATTTAGTGTTGACGGATGTAAATATGCCGGTGATGGATGGTATTACCTTAACAAAAGAGTTGCGCGCTTTAACTGATTATAGATTTACACCTATTTTGATCTTAACAACTGAGGCTGGAATGGAAAAGAAGCAGCAAGGTAGAGCTGCGGGTGCCACCGGCTGGTTAGTAAAGCCATTTAATCCTGAGCAGTTACTTGCAACGGTACGCAAAGTGCTCGGGTAGATTATACTTCAATAAAAACAGTAAGTTACGTTTTTTTAGGAGTGGTAGGCATTGAGATTTTAGGGATTGGCTATGAGTATTGATATTTCACAGTTTTATGATGTGTTTTTTGAAGAAAGCTTTGAAGGGCTTGCGGCCATGGAAAGCGGTCTATTGAGTCTGTCAATGGGCTCAGCGGATGCGGAACAGATCAATACTATTTTTAGAGCAGCACATTCAATCAAAGGCGGTGCCGGCACGTTTGGATTTATGACCATATCTGACTTTACGCATGTTATGGAAACCTTGCTTGATCAAATGCGTAATGGTGAGCGTGATGCGACCACAGAATTAACTAATGTATTACTTGAGGCGGTTGATGTGCTTCGAGAAATGTTGACGGCGGCTCAACAAAAAATCGATAGCGATGAGTCACGTATCGCTGCGGTCAGATTAAAACTTGAAACCATGTTAAACAGCCAGTCAGATAATGGTTCCGAATCAACCGGGCCAGATCAAGTCCATCCACAACAAGTCTATCCAGAACAAAACAAGGTATCGGTTTGGAACATATTTTTTAAGCCTCATCCCCATTTATTACAGACGGGTAACGATCCTGTCAGAATGTTTCGTGAATTAGACATGATGGGTTCGTTAACGGTTGTTGCGGATGATTCCCAGTTGCCCCCTTTTTTTGATTTAGAGCCAGAAGATAGTTATTTATCCTGGACATTGACACTAGAAGGCACTGTATCAAAACAGGACGTGTTTGAAGTGTTTGAATGGGTCGAGGACGATTGTGAACTTACCATCGAGCTAGTCAGTTCAAACGACTCAAGCCAACACGATTCCGATATAGAATTATCACCGATCAAACAGCCAATTCAAGATGATTTTTTGGCAAATGCGGAGCCAACTGGTGATGATGTCGCTGTGCAAAACGATGATTCAAACCAAACATCGCCAGTCGTAAGTAAGGCCTTAGTTCAGGTCACTACGTCACAACCCGCCAGTTCAATTCGTGTTGGTACAGACAAGGTTGATTCATTGATAGATTTGGTTGGTGAATTAGTTATTACTCAGTCAATGTTAAGCCAAATTGGTGATACGTTTACCGAAGACATGCTGCCACAGCTGATTGATGGCCTTGCTCAACTTGAACGAAACACTCGTGAAATGCAAGAAGCAATTATGCAGATCAGAATGTTACCGATTAGTTTTGCTTTTAATCGTTTTCCACGCCTGGTCCATGACATGAGTGCTAAAACAGGTAAACAGGTTGAACTCAAACTTTCAGGTGAACAAACGGAATTGGACAAAACCGTGATCGAGAAAATGGGTGATCCCTTAGTACATCTGGTTCGAAACTCGCTCGATCATGGTTTGGAAACACCAGCAGTACGACGTGCTGCTGGCAAGAATGAAACAGGTCTGTTGTGGCTAAACGCCTTCCATCAAGGTGGCAATATTATTATTGAAGTGACCGATGATGGTGCTGGATTAAATGATGAAAAGATTTTGAACAAAGCGATAGAGCGTGGATTGGTCAGCCCAGATGAGGTGTTAAGTCCACAAAGAATTCATGAATTGATTTTTTTACCAGGGTTTTCAACTGCTGACAGTGTTACCGATGTCTCTGGTCGTGGTGTTGGTATGGATGTTGTACGAAAAAATATCGTTAGTCTTGGCGGTAGCGTTAATGTTGTGTCAACACTCGGTCAAGGCTCCACTTTTACGATTCGCTTACCGTTAACGCTGGCAATTATGGATGGTCAAACGATTCGGGTGTCAGATCAACATTACATTTTGCCGTTGATCTCAATTGTAGAGACGCTTGAAATAAAAAATAGTGATATCAAACACGTGTCAGGAAAAGGGGAACTCTATCCGTTACGTGATGAGTATGTGCCAATTATTCGTCTTTACGACGTGTTAGGACTTAAACCGATAGTGACTAATTTAGAGGAAGGTCTGCTGGTTGTAGTTGATGGTGCAGAAAGTAAAGTTGGCTTGTTTATTGATGACTTACTGGGGCAACAACAAGTCGTTATTAAAAGTTTAGAAACAAATTATCGCAAAGTGATGGGTGTTTCTGGGGCAACTATTCTTGGCGATGGCACGATTGCATTGATCCTGGATGTACAGGGGCTAGTGTCACTATATAAAGATCCTTCATTAGCACATGTCATTATTGCTGATGAGCGTGCGGCCTGAGGTATACAAATGAGCGAATTACAACAGGCAAATGAGTTTTTAGAACCCCGTGATAGTGTTGAGAAAAGTGGTGATCACTATCTCAGCTTTATGTTGGGTGATGAAGCTTATGGTGTTGAAATTCTGCGAGTTCAGGAAATTAAAGCCTGGCAAAATGTAACCCTGATCCCTAATACGCCTGATTATGTGTGCGGTGTTTTGAATCTTCGAGGTGCGATCATTCCTGTGGTTGATCTGCGTCGCCGTCTTGACATGACACCCAAACCCTATATCTCGACAACGGTAGTTATTGTGTTAAAAGTTGAAGGAATGACTAGCCGAATAGTCGGTATTGTTGTTGACGCTGTGTCGGATGCAATTAATGTGACTGAAGATATGATTCGTCCAACGCCAGACTTTGGTACACATCTTGATACTCATTACATCAAAGGCTTGGTGCCTAATGATAATAACATGATGATGTTGTTAAATATTGATCACTTACTAAGTGTCGAAGCACTTGGGTAACAGGAAGCGTTGGTAATTATTGTGACTAGAATCATAGCTGTGATGAACCAGAAAGGTGGGGTAGGTAAGACAACGACCACGATCAATCTCGGTCATGCACTTGCCTTGGCCGGTAACAAAGTCACCTTATTGGATATGGATCCACAAGGTCAAATCGCGACTGGATATGGTTTAGACAATAATCAGTCAGGCTTAGATGACGTTCTGCTTAATGATGTGGCGATAGATGATGTCAGAGTAGAAGCGAGAGATAAGCTTTATATCATAGCGGCTGGTCGCCAATTAGCTGATTTTGAACATGTTTCGGAAGGTGGATCTGCACGAGGTCACAGATTAAGATTGGCGATAGAAGCATCATCGCTTAACGATCAGGATTTTATCTTAATTGATTGTCCGCCTTCATCTGGCCTATTAGGTATCAATGCGATGTTTGCTGCCTATGAAGTGGTGATCCCTGTATCAAGTGATTATCTGTCTTTACAAGGTTTATCTCGCATGATTCCGATTGTAAAGCGAGCTGAATCGCTATCGGGCCACACCATCAAATTATGGCTGGTATCAACACGTATGGATATGCGACGTCGTTTGGCACATGAAGTCAGAAACAGAATTTTGAACTACTTCCCAGGACGTGTATTTGCGACAGTAGTACGAGAAAACGTTGCTTTAGCAGAAAGTCCGAGTTTTGGTAAAACCATATTTGAATATAAACCTACAAGTGCAGGTGCAGAAGATTATTTTTCACTTGCCCAAGACCTATTAGAGCGGAGGATCAGCTAATGGCAGAAAGTAAAACACCTATGGGCGATGACCCATTAGCGTGGTTGGCTGAGGAAGATAAGTCTGTGACTGAGAAGCAAACACCACAACCTAAACGTACTAGAGCAAGAGCTACACCAAAAGCCACATCGGATACGGAACTGTTACAACAAAGTTTTGCTGTTCTAGCGGCTAGGGGTGAAGCGCTGACAGCACGATTTTATCAGCGTTTACTTGAAAATAATCCACAACTGTCCCCCTTATTTGATGGTGTTTCATTAGCCGGACTACAAAAAAAATTATTCGCATCCCTGGTCTTGATTGTACAAAATCTGCATAAACCTGATGTGATAAAAGACTATTTGATGGGCCTGGGAGCAAGACATGTTCATTATGGTGCGCTAGCAGAACATTATCCGATAGTGACAGAAAATTTATTAGCCGTATTAGCTGAATTTTCCGGGCCAGCATGGACAGCTGATGTGCAACGAGCGTGGGCAAAAACCTTAAAGAATGTAGCCAAAATCATGTTGGAAGCATACGAGCCAATCGAGGAAAATGAAATGGCAAGTCGTAATAAGACAGAAGTTCAACCAGACAATACATCACTACTTTCCAGCGATCAGATAGCTGATTTTAAAGGTCAAGTAGCCGCTATTGATAAAGTAATGGCTGTGATCAGTTTTAATATGGATGGCACTATTATCGATGTGAATGATAACTTTCTAAAATTGGTGGGTTACACCAAACAAGACGTTATCGGCAAGCACCATGGCATATTTGCACAACCGGGCTTGGTCAATAGTCCCGAATATGCTGAATTCTGGGCTAAACTCAACCGTGGTGAATTTGATTCAGGTGAATATAAGCGCATTGGCAAAGAGGGAAAGGAAGTCTGGTTACACGCATCCTACAATCCTATTTTTGATTTAAATGGCAAGCCGTTCAAAGTGGTCAAATATGCAACAGATATTACTGCTCAAAAACAACTGCAGATGACCGTTGATACACTATTTTCCTCTATTGCGACTGTGATGACTGCGATGGCAGAAGGTGACTTAACGCAACGGATAGAAGGCAATTTTGAAGGTGAATTTGGCGTATTACAACAGGCTGTCAATACGACTGTGGCTAAAATGGCTGATACGGTCAAAGCAATTAATGACGTAGCACAAACCATCAGCATAGGCGCAAGTGAAATTTCAGAAGGTAATATAGATCTAAGCCAGCGTACTGAAGAGCAAGCTTCGTCATTAGAAGAAACAGCAGCAAGTATGGAAGAATTGACCAGTACGGTAAGACAAAATTCTGATAATGCACGACAAGCGAATCAACTGGCGGCATCAAGTCGTGAACAGGCTGAAAAAGGTGGTTCAGTCATTAAGCGTGCAATTGAGGCAATGACTGCGATTAGTTCCTCTAGTCGAAAAGTATCAGATATTATTGGTGTAATCGATGAAATTGCATTTCAAACCAATTTATTAGCGTTAAATGCAGCAGTAGAAGCTGCACGCGCAGGTGAACAAGGACGAGGTTTTGCTGTTGTTGCATCAGAAGTGCGTAATTTGGCCCAACGTTCAGCATCTGCCGCTAAAGAAATTAAAGCGTTGATCAATGATAGTGGTGATAAAGTTAAAGAAGGTTCGATGCTAGTTGATGAGTCAGGCAGAACCTTGGAAGAAATCGTTGCCAGCTCGAAAAAAGTGGGCGATATTATTTCTGAAATTGCAGCGGCAGGAGAAGAGCAAACTCAAGGAATTGAACAAGTTAATAAGGCGGTTACTCAAATGGATGAAATGACCCAGCAAAATGCAGCTTTGGTAGAACAGGCAGCGGCTGCGAGTGAGTCATTAGATGAACAAGGTAAGCATTTAGAAAACGTAATAGCATTCTTTAATATTGGCGAACAGCCGAGCGTTGATCAACATGCCAGTAAACCTAAGCAAGAAGTCAAACCCAATCCGATTTCATCTGTTAAAAAAGTAATAAGACAATCGGCACCTGAAGCTGATGATGAATGGGATGAGTTTTAAATTGAAAAAACTAAGCTAGGCGTATTGGATGTCTCAACCGCGTGAGTTTGTAATGTCTGATAGCAATTTTGAACGGATACGCCAGTTTGTATCGGAACATACTGGCATTGTATTGTCAGATGCCAAGAAAGATATGGTCTATGGTCGTTTATCTAAACGAGTTAGGAAAGGACGATATAACAATTTTGATGCATTTTGTGATGCACTTGATGCTGGCGATCAAGAAGAACAGGCGTTCCTGATTAATGCGATCACAACCAATCTAACATCATTTTTTCGGGAACATCATCATTTCGAATTTTTAGCTAATACCCTGATTCCTGAGCTGATTAAACATAATAATTCAACTAAAAGAATACGCATTTGGTCAGCAGGGTGTTCAACAGGTGAAGAACCATACAGCATAGCAATGACACTCAAAGAGTCGATAGCAGACATGTCGCAATGGGATGTCAAAATATTAGCCACAGATCTTGATGCTAATGCCATCGCCTATGCTAAAACAGGCATATATAGGGCAGATCGTGTTGCCGAGCTTCCTCAACAACAAATCGAACGGTGGTTCAAACGAGGACGGGGCGATCACGAAAACAATGTAAAAGTATCTAAAGCGTTACAAGATTTAATCACCTTTAAACGTCTAAACTTACTACAAGATTGGCCGATGAAAGGGATATTTGATGTCATATTTTGTCGTAATGTAGTCATTTATTTTGATAAAGAAACACAACGGACTTTATTTGAGCGTTATGCAGATATTCTAAAGCCGGATGGCTATTTGTTTATTGGTCATTCCGAAAGTTTATTTAATGTCACAACCCGGTTTGATAATCTGGGTAAAACTATTTATAGAAAGAATAGTTAATGACCAAGTACCTCAGTAAACCGGCATGTTTGGCTGGTTTTGAACATATAAATCGCTATTGGGATCACGCCCATGCTACCTGGGTCGCAAAGCTATTGCCGGGCGAATATTATGTTACAACACAAGCAAATGAAGCCGTGGCTACAACATTAGGCTCCTGTGTTTCAGCATGTATTCGCGATAAGGTCACAGGTATAGGTGGCATGAATCATTTTATGCTTCCAATTAAAGCTGAATATGCGAGTGATACTTGGATGAATTCAGCGACACGCTATGGTAGTTATGCTATGGAGCACTTGATAAATCAAATTCTAAAAAATGGTGGCGAACGCAAAAATTTAGAAGTGAAGTTGGCTGGTGGTGGAAAAGTCATCACCACGATGTCAGATATAGGTGCTAGAAATAGTGAGTTTGTGCTTGAGTATCTGCATATAGAGAGAATAACAGTCGAAGCACAGGATTTAGGCGATATCTACCCACGGAAAATAATGTATTACCCGGCATCTGGACGATTACGAGTCAAGCGACTGCGTGCATTGCATAATGAGACAGTATTTGAACGTGAACACGCCTATCAACGTCAATTGGATAGTCAACCGGATTCTGGCGAAATTGAACTGTTTTAGTTTTAATTTCAATGTGAGTGACAGCACAGCACCTTGATGTTCATCACTGACACGATATACTTGAGTCACAAAAACGTGATTTTAGTGTGCTGACTGTATGGCAAAAATAAACGTGCTGGTGATTGATGATTCAGCGCTAGTTAGAAAATTATTGAGCGAGATCCTAAATTCTGATCCTGGTATTGAAGTGATCGGCACTGCAATTGATGCCTATCAAGCACGTGCAAAAATCAAGCGGCTAAAGCCAGATGTATTGACACTTGATGTTGAAATGCCGGGTATGAATGGTGTGACGTTTTTAAAAAATCTAATGCGGCTTCACCCCTTACCTGTTGTTATGGTTTCAACGTTGACGCAAGCAGGTGCTCAGGTAACCTTAGATGCACTTGAGTTGGGCGCTGTCGACTTTGTTAGTAAACCTAAAATGGATTTGTCTCATACCATCAATGACTATGCACAGGAAATTATTCAGAAAGTAAAAACAGCGGCAACCGTTAATGTCGACAAGCTTGGTTTGGTAAAGACTGTGACCAAAACCTTGGATGTGACCTCCAGATTATCAGCTGATGTTATCTTGCCCAAGGCAACGTTAAGTAAGGCTTCCGATCTGAGTCAAACAATTATTTCGATTGGAGCTTCAACTGGTGGTACCGAAGCTATAAAACAAGTCTTGCAGTCACTACCGGCAGACTGCCCGGCTATCGTTATTACGCAGCATATTCCAGCAGCATTTAGTCAAGCATTTGCTTTACGATTAGATCGCCATTGTGCTTTGAGTGTATGTCAAGCCGAACACGGTCAACGCATTTTGCCTGGACATGCGTACTTGGCACCGGGAGATAAACATTTAATTGTTCGATGCAGTGGCGATCACTTTTATTGTGAACTGAATGATGGCCCATTAGTGAATAGACACAAACCTTCGGTTGATGTGTTATTTCGATCGATGGCTCAAAATGTTGGTGCTAATGCTATCGGTATTCTGCTAACAGGAATGGGGGATGATGGGGCTCAAGGTATGTTGGAAATGAAACAGGCAGGTGCGTTCAATTTTGTTCAAGATGAAAAGTCGAGTGTAGTATGGGGTATGCCTGGACAAGCAGTAAAAATTGGGGCAGCAACCCTGCAAGTTCCATTGGTGCAAGTGGCTACCATTTTGCTGGATAAGGTGACTTAATTCAGATAAAGATATTATCTTTGGCATATTGATTGCTAGGACATTATTCAAAACATGAACATCATTGTGATGGCATTGTGGAGAAGATATGAATCAAGCAGTTTTAATTAATACAAATACGGTGCAAGCTAGTGTTCCTGCTGCAGCACATGCCGCTATTCAGTCTGATTCTCATCAGGATAAAACGCAGGCGGGTGAAGCCTTTTCGAGTGAATTGGATAAGCATGTTGAAAAGACAAACGCTACGTCATCGAAAGTTGATTCTGATGGCAAAAAATCTGATAAAGACACTACTAGCAATACCAAATCTCAAGATTCAGTTGATAAAGACGGCAATAACTTGCCGGAAGATAACACTGTTGCTGAACAACTGGGCAATGATGATGAGTTTGTGGCAGAAGGGTTTGAGTTAGCAGAGTCAGATATGTCTGCTGTGGGCGATAACACTGTCAAAAATAGACCAGATCAAGATGATATTGAACAAGGTCTTATTCAAACTGAGGCTGTTGATGACATTAGGCCGATGGTGATGGAGCAAAAACAAGTCACTGAACAAACACAGCACAAATCAGCAATAGGCAAACTTGTTTCCGATAATGTCAAAAATATGACTAAACCGAATCAAGACGGTTCAATAGCTGCTCAAAGTGCTTTGGTTGAAGAAGTCGCACAAACGAAAGTTGCCACTACACAATCAGCGCTAGAAAAAGAAAACGCACCAAAATTAAGACCCGATATTTTACAGGCGTTGTCGTTACGATCAGCTGATGGTAAAGGATCTGCTCTGCCTGCAGGGGAAAAGGCTAAGACAGAAGCAATTATTGATAAAAACGTGGCAAGTCTTAAAGCTCATAATAGTCAATTGCAAATACCAGAGTTTATATCTAAAGCCGCCACCAACCAATCGAATGCGAGTAGTGATAAATCACTACTGGGTGTGTTTTCGACCCCACTTAATCAAACTGCTTTATCTGGACAGGCTAAAACCGATGGACCAGTATTAGATATTCAGCCTTCTCTCCAGAGTGCTGCTTGGAATCGTGTGATGACTAGCCGGGTTTTATGGATGGCGCGTGAAGGAGTGCAACACGCTTCATTAAAACTGAATCCTGCTAATTTAGGGCCAGTGGAAGTGCGATTGAATATGCATCATGATCAAGCTAATGTTACTTTTATTGCGCAAAGTGCTGTTACCCGCGATGCATTGGAGCAAGCACTTCCCAGACTCAGGGAAAGTTTTGCTCAAAATGGACTTGAGCTAACCAATGCTGATGTATCCCAGCAGTCATTTGGTCAATCAGGTGACAATAATCAGGACGAAGCAGGCTTGAATTCAGGGACTATGCAACATAATCTATTGCAAACGAGTGATGACGATAGCGAACAACAACAAAAAATAGTGGATAATGACAGCGAGATAGAGCTAGGTTTGAGTATTTATGCTTGATGTATTTCTAGCCAGATACAGCGTAAATGGGGAAGAAAATGTTTAAATTAGAAAATTACTCTTTAAGAAAGCGCATGTACATGGTTGCGGCTTTAGGTATCTTCGGTCAACTTCTGTTGGCAGCGTTATATTTTTATATGACGATGAAAGAGATGGCGGTTATTGACCAACTTAAACTCATGAGTGTTTTTGTGGTGATTGGCAGTGGTATTTTGATGTTTATGGCTCACCTGATAGGACGATTTGGTGAAACCAGAGCCAATACCTTGGTCGGGGCTATTCAAAATATTAAAAAGGGTGATTTAACACAGAAAATTGGCATCGCAGGTAAAAGTGATTTCAGTTGGATGGCATTTGAGTTAGACAGTGCACGAAAAAATGTCTCTAATTTAGTACATACACTTATCGGTGGTGTAGCTCAAATGGAAGCTGCAACAAAAAACATGGCGACAATTAGCAAGGAAACGGTCGATGGTGTTTTAACGCAACAATCAGAAACCAGCCAGGTTGCAACAGCAATGAACGAAATGACTGCATCTGTGCAAGAGGTAGCCAGAACCGCAACCAATACAGCTGAAGCTGCCCGTGATGCAGACAATGAAGCACAAGCAGGTAAACGTGTTGTAACCGAAGTGATGGATGCGATTGATGCTTTGTCCAGTGAAGTCGAAAAAGCCGCTGAAACACTGAATAATCTTGAATCTGATATTGGTAATATCGGTGCTATCGTCGATGTTATTCGCGGGATTACAGAGCAAACTAATCTATTGGCATTAAATGCAGCGATAGAAGCAGCGCGAGCAGGTGAGCATGGCCGTGGTTTTGCTGTTGTTGCCGATGAAGTGCGTACATTGGCAGCAAGAACGCAGTCATCAACCCATGAAATTGAAGAAATGATCGGTCGCTTGCAAAATGGTGCTCATGCCGCTGTAAAAGTCATGAATCAAGGTCGTGAAAGCGCTAAAACAAGTGTTGAAAAAGCATCAAGTGCAGGTGTCGCTTTAGATACCATTACAGCAATGATTTCTAAAATGGATGAAATGAGCGCGGCTATATCAAGTGCTGCCAATGAGCAATCTGCCGTTGCTGAAGATATTAACCGAGGCATTGTTAATATTAGCCAAATTGCAGAACATACTGCTGAAGGTGCGAGAGAAACATCAAATGCGGTTGATACGATGTCGTCACTGTCAGCACAACTTCAAGAAGCTGCATCTAAATTTAAAGTTTCAAACTAACATTTAGTTGAATCTGAAACGCTTTCCCCAAAACAAAAAGCCCGCTATATTACGTGGGCTTTTTGTTTAAAAATATAGTAGTGATTTTCAAATTAGTTTTAAATCTTGTGTTTTAGGGAATGTTATAAAAACCGCGCTTTGCGTTGTTTGTTTGGTAGATCACGTTTTTTAGTTTAATTCTTGTTCTATTTGTTCTAATGCAATCATAGGAACGGCTGCACCAGTAATTGGACGGCCTATTACAAGGTAACTACTACCAGCAGCTATTGCTTGTTGAGGCGTCATTGTACGATGTTGATCGCCTTGTTCACTATTAGCAGGGCGAATGCCTGGTGTCACTAACTGGAAGTCTGCACCGTGTTGTGTGCGAAGAATTGGCGCTTCCTGGGCAGAACAGACAACGCCATCCAAACCACTTTGTTTTGCTAAATTAGCAAGCCGAACTACTGTTTCAGGGATAGAGCCTTGTAAACCAATCTGATTAAATGTGTGTTGATCCATGCTTGTTAATAGGGTGACGCCAATTAAAAATGGGCGATCGGCTTGATTACCAATGGCATCACGAGCAGCTTCCATCATCGCGCTACCGCCTAATGTATGTACATTCATCATCCATACACCTAAATCAGCAGCGGCAGCACAGGCCTTAGCAACAGTATTTGGGATGTCGTGATATTTTAAATCAAGGAAAATATCAAAACCTTGTTTAACCAAAGACTCAACTACTGCGGGACCTGAACGGGTGAAAAGCTCTTTACCTACTTTTAACTTACAACGCTGTGGGTCAAGTTGTTGTGCGAGTGATAATGCGGCATCGGCAGTTGGATAATCTAAAGCAACGATGATTTTTGAATCAGACATTGAGTGTTTCCATCTAATAGTAATGACATGATCCTACCTCAAGTGGTCGAATTATGCGTTAGTTTCAGCTCTATTGTGCTGAAAGTGGTATTCTTTGCCGGCAATTTTTAGGAAGTTATGATGGATTTTGATGTTTTAGCACAAGATGGTTTGGCGCGTCGTGGCCAACTTACATTTGCCAGAGGTACCGTTCAAACACCGGCGTTTATGCCTGTAGGAACCTATGGTTCAGTCAAGGCGATGACACCTGAAGAGGTGACTGCAACGGGTGCAGAAATTGTCTTGGGAAATACCTTCCATCTGATGTTACGGCCAGGTACAGAGATAATTAAACAGCATGGTGACTTACATGATTTTATGCGCTGGCAAGGTCCGATCCTGACAGATTCAGGTGGTTTCCAAGTGTTTAGCCTCGGTGACTTACGTAAGATTACTGAACAAGGGGTCCATTTTAGATCGCCAATCAATGGTAGCAAGGTGTTTTTAGGTCCTGAAGAATCTATGGCGGTTCAGCGTGATCTAGGCAGTGATATCGTTATGATTTTCGATGAATGTACACCTTATCCGGCAGATATTGCCACTGCCGAAAAATCGATGCAGTTATCGTTACGATGGGCAAAACGTAGTAAAGAAGCGCATGGCGATAACCCATCGGCTTTATTTGGTATTGTTCAAGGTGGAATGCATGAACAGTTACGCGATATCTCATTGCAAGGCTTAACTGAGATTGGATTTGATGGTTATGCCATTGGTGGTTTATCTGTTGGTGAGCCAAAACAAGATATGATTCGGATACTTGACCATTTAGCGCCGCGTTTGCCACAAGATAAACCGCATTATTTGATGGGGGTAGGCCGACCTGAAGATTTAGTCGAAGCAGTGAGTCGTGGCATAGATATGTTTGATTGTGTGATGCCTACTCGAAATGCGCGTAATGGTCATTTATTTGTACATCATGGTGTCGTTAAAATTCGCAATAGTCGTTTCAAAAATGATACCGGACCATTAGACCCTTTGTGTGATTGTTATACCTGTCAAAATTACAGTCGTGCCTACCTGCATCATTTAGACCGTACAGGTGAAATGTTAGGGTCACGGCTTAATACCATTCATAATTTGCATTATTATCAAACCTTAATGGCAGGTCTGCGAGACGCTATCGTAGCGGGAACTTTATCTGGTTTTATCACTGATTTTTATAGTTTACGTGCGATTGATGGTTAAGCAATCATGACGCTAGGTCCTGCCTGTGGCATAATTCGATTCTTTTTAATCAATGAGTATTGAGACATGATCGACTTTTTAATTTCTCCTGCATACGCTGCAGGTGAAGCAACTGCAACGCCTGGTCTTATGGACTTTGCTTTTCCTGTTGTTTTATTAGTGCTGTTTTATTTTATGTTAATTCGTCCACAATCTAAAAAAGCAAAACAACATCGTGCGATGCAAGAAAGCCTGACCAAAGGTGATGAGATTGTTACTGATGGCGGTTTGATGGGCAAGATCGTGAGCATCAATGAAAACGCAATTTCAGTGCAACTTGCTGAAAATATTGAAGTCAAAGTGCGTCGCGAATCAATCAATTCAGTTTTGCCAAAAGGCACATTGAAAAAGCTATAACAGCAGGACGTGTTAAATTTCATTATTTAACGTACTTATGTTTTAGCGATTAGGATATCCAGAAATGAACCATTATCCCATGTGGAAAAATTTGTTAATCATCACAATTATTGTGATTGGTGCTGTGTTTGCGCTACCGAATCTATTTGAAGATGATCCAGCTGTTCAAGTATCTGCCAGTAGAAACGCCAAAGTAGACTTGGCTTTGATGGCGGATGTTGAAAAAGCACTACAAGCTCAGTCAATTAGTTATAAACGTGCAGAGCTTGATGATGATCGTTTGCTCGTTAGATTTGCTGATGGTGAAACCCAGCTAAAAGCAAAAGATGTGTTATCAAGCTCATTGGCAGACAATTATATTGTTGCTTTGAATTTGGCTCCGACAACACCTTCATGGCTAAGTGCATTAGGTGCAAAACCTATGAATTTAGGTTTGGACTTACGAGGTGGTGTTCATTTCTTGATGGAAGTCGATATGGACGCGGCTGTGGGTTTAGCCTTAAATGGTTATGCCAGTGACTTTAGAACACTGTTACGTGATGAAAAAATTCGTTATAAAAACATAGCGATTGACTCTGATAAGGTTAAGCTTGAGTTTAGAACCGCTGAAGATCGTGACCAGGCTGAGGCTAAAATGGCACGTGAATATAATCAATTGCAATTGGAAATGGTTGATGACACTAGTACACCCTCATTAAATGCCACTTTAACAAAAGTTGCGTTACGTGAAACACAAACATTAGCCTTACAACAAAACATTATTACCTTACGTAATCGTATCAACGAATTAGGTGTTGCAGAACCAACCGTACAACAACAAGGTGAAAGTCGTATTGTTGTTCAGTTACCAGGTGTTCAAGATACGGCTCAAGCTAAAAAAATACTAGGTGCAACGGCAACACTTGAGTTTCGTTTAGTTGATTTTGAACATGACGTGCAAGACGCGATTAATGGTCGTGTACCAGCAGGTTCACAATTATATTATCACCGTGATGGCAGACCGTATTTGTTGAATAAACGAGTCATGCTAACCGGTGAACATATTATCAATGCGGCATCTACATTGGATTCGCAATCTGGAACACCTGCTGTATCAATTACCTTGGATGGTAAGGGTGCTCGTGCATTTAGTAATGCTACCCGTGACAATATTGGTAATCCAATGGCGGTCGTGTTTATTGAGTCTAAAACTGAAACACGTCAAGTTAATGGTGAAATGGTGAAAGTACGCCGTCAATTGCCTGAAGTTATTAATGTTGCAACCATTCGCGACCAATTAAGTAAAAAATTCCAAATTACAGGGCTTGATTCAACCACCGAAGCCCGCGATTTGGCGTTATTATTGCGTGCTGGCGCGTTAGCAGCACCGATTGAAATTGTGGAAGAACGCACGGTCGGTCCAAGCCTTGGGCAGGACAATATCGATCAAGGTTTTGCTTCGGTCATGATTGGCTTTGCATTTGTTCTGGTCTTTATGGTGGTGTGGTATCGCGTGTTTGGTGGAATAGCCAACCTTGCTTTAGCCGCAAATCTGGTGTTAGTTGTTGCTTTATTATCGATGTTACAAGCCACATTAACCTTGCCTGGTATCGCTGGTATTGTTTTAACGGTGGGTATGGCTGTTGATGCCAATGTCTTGATCTTTGAACGGATTAGAGAAGAACTTCGTGTAGGAAATAGCCCTCAAGCCAGTATCAAGGCTGGTTATGAAAAAGCATTTTCAACCATTGCTGATGCCAACGTTACAACTTTGATCGCCGCGATTGTGTTATTTGGTTTTGGCACAGGTTCAATCAAAGGGTTCGCAGTGACCTTATCGTTGGGTATTTTGACCTCTATGTTTACGGCGATTATGGGTACACGTTCTTTGGTCAATGTGGTCTACGGACATAAGACACGTCCAACGTTATCAATTTAAGGTACCTAACATGCAATTTTTAAAAGAAAAAACACAGTTTAATTTCATGGGAAAACGCAAAATTGCGGCACTTTTCTCAATATTGTTAATCCTTGCATCGGTCACATCATTGTTCACACAAGGTCTGAATTTTGGTATCGACTTTACTGGCGGCACCATGATTGAGCTTGCTTACCAGGAAGAAGCTGAATTAAATAAAATTCGAGCGATGTTAGAAGCGGCAAATTATGATCGCGCTGTGGTTCAAAATTTTGGTTCTATTTATGATGTGTTAATTCGTCTTCCCGCAATCGAAAGTGCCAATATGGCTGAGTTAAGTAACAACGTTGTTTCGATGTTACAAGCGCAACACGACACAGCAATTGATGTACGCCGAGTAGAGTTTGTTGGTCCACAAGTAGGTGAAGAGTTAACTGAGCAGGGCAGCCTGGCGATGCTTTATGCTTTGATCGGTATTCTAATCTATGTGTCATTACGATTTGAATATCGCTTTGCGATTGGTTCGGTTGTGGCATTGATACATGACGTTATTATTACCTTAGGTGCATTTTCTATCTTGCAACTAGATTTTGATTTGACGGTTTTAGCGGCAATATTAGCCATCATAGGTTATTCGTTAAATGACACCATTGTGGTATTTGATCGGATCCGAGAAACCTTTTTACGTATGCGTAAAGGAGGACCAGAAGAGATAGTCAATCTCGCGTTAAACGATACCTTGAGTCGTACTATCATGACATCATTAACGACATTACTCGTGGTTATGTCATTGTTTGTATTTGGCGGCGAAGTTATCCATGATTTTGCTATTGCCCTGCTTTTAGGTATTGTTGTTGGTACCTATTCGTCAATATACATCGCAAGTAATACCGTGCTAGCAATGGGGGTGAGTAAAGCTGATTTATTGCCGCCTGAGAAAGATGAAAACCAGCAAATTAACGAAGATGGCAGCCAGGTTTAACTGATTATCAATAAAAAAAGCCCAGTGTAACTCAAGGCATTACCTTAAGGTGTGGCACTTTTGAAAGAATGCCCCTTGGTTAGCCACTATAAGACTGACTAACGTCTGTAAATATTTACAGATAACAAAAGCCCTGAGTTGTTGCGACAATCCATTAAACTAAAGTGTGACCGAGTTAATCGGTCACACTTTTTTGTTGGGTGAAATCATCTCGGGCTTAACCCCGTACCCATAATCAACCAACTGTTCTTCGGCCTCATCCTGAGTCATAAATGCCCGTTGCATGAGTTTAATTTCATGACCTTTTATGCCAGATTTTGTGGCGAACTCTTCAAATCTTACCACTACTGACATCACATCGTTGATGACTTTCAGTGCGTCATCATCAGATAATCTGAAGAATTTGGCTTGCTGGAGAACGAGTCCCAGATCCAACGCGTTACTCGTCTCACTGATGTTAAGGCTCAAACCCGTTCCTTCTGGGTTAGGGTTAACATCAAATGCTGGAGACAATTGCCAGCCATCTCCATAAAAAAGGAAACCATGATTTCTTAGGTGATCGTCCGTGTTCTTAACCGCCACATTAAACACGATGCGTCGAAAGAGCTCGGTCAGATCAGACTTAATATTTGCCCCAGCGCTACTAATGAAGGTGGCCAGCTCAATATAGCTTGCAGGATGGTGTTCCCCTATAGCTGCTGATTGAAAATAACCGCCACCCATGTCAGCCTTGCCGTCGTAATGACCAAGCTGAGTCATTGCTGAAGTAAAGTGAATACGGCTCACCACATCACCCGTTAAGAGCCGGTCAAACCGCCTTGAGAGATAGGTTGAATACTCGTTGTTAAACTTAGCGATATGACCTTCACTCATATTGATGCCAGCATCAGAAGCCATCAGACCAGTAACGTGCTCCCATGTGTCACCAACACTGCAAAACTGACCCCCTAGCACCGTAGTAAAATTGACCCCCTTGGGCAATTATGACGACCTTTTA
>JARGFJ010000070.1 GCA_029210875.1 Gammaproteobacteria bacterium
GAACAAGCCATCACTGAAAATTACTAGTGAAGAATTTAAGATGATGGTCGTCTCTTAAACCGATCTCAGGTTAATTACGATCCATTTAGTCACATAAATGTACTTTCTAGAGGTTTGATTGGTGATATAAAAGGTGTGCCAATGGTATCTTCACCTATCTATAAACAGCATTTCAGCCTTGAAACAGGTATTTGTTTAGAAGATGAAACTATCTCTGTTGAAGCGTATGGTGTACGTATTAACGCTGATAGAGTGGAAGTAAACCTGAATGGAGTGCCTAAATGAGTCTGAGTTACTATGTTGCCGATGTGTTCACCAATAAAATTTTTTCAGGTGCTCAAATCGCTGTTTTTCCTCACGCTGATGATCTTACGACTGAACAAATGGCATTAATTGCCAGTGAAATGAATTTGTCTGAAACGGTGTTTGTATCGAATCCCAATAAAGATAACAAAAGCCGAAGAATGCGAATTTTCTCACCATTAGCTGAGATTGATTTTGCTGGTCATCCTATCATTGCTACTGCATTTGTTTTAGGTCATTCGGGCAATGTTGAATTAACAGAGGGCATTACACCATTAACCTTTATCCAAAATGGGGGTGAAATTGATGTTAATGTCACCGTCGTTGAGGGTAAACCCAGTTTTGTTCAGTTCGCTACTAAAGTGACGTCAGTGATAGATCGTTATGCACCATCAGATATTGAATTAGCAGAGTTTTTATCGATTTCACCGGATGAAATTGATAAGAAAAAATACTCGACACGTTTGGTGTCATGTGGTTTCCCATATCTAGTCGTTCCTGTATGGAATTATGAAACCGCTCGTAAAGCTAAATTTAATCATAAAGCCTGGAATCATTCATCAGCACCACTCACTGCGGCACTGGAAGTCTTATTATTTTCACCTAAGACACCGTACAGGGATGCCAATTTTAATGCACGATTATTGGGGCCGAATATCGGGGTGCATGACGATCCACCTGTAGGTAGTGCTATGCCTGCATTTGCATCGTATTTATGTTCATTTGATTTTACTCAGCTTGGTACTCATACCTTTGCTGTTGATCGTGGTGATGATAAAAATCGTCGAAGTGTATTGAATATTGAAATGGATCACAAAGGTAAGGAAGAGTTAGCCCTGCGTATAGGGGGTGAAGCTGTCATGGTTGCTGAAGGTAAATTATATATTTAACAGCAACATCAACTTGAATGATCACTGCCGCAACGTTAGCGATTCAGTGGTCAATAATTAGGTCTACAGTAACAGATTTGATAACGGAGACATTCTCTTATCAACTGGTTTCTTGAATTCCATTTTAGCTATTTGTAATGGCAACGATGCTTGAACGAATAGAGTATAGATTCTGAGAACGTTGTGATAATGAAAGAAAAATTAGTACTTATTGGTAACGGCATGGCAGGCATGAGAACTGTTGATGAGTTATTAAAAGTCGCCCCAGACAAATACGATATCACAGTATTTGGTGCTGAACCACATGGTAATTACAATCGAATTATGTTGTCTCCTGTACTCGCTGGAGATAAAAAAATTGATGAGATTATTATTCATGATCTCCAGTGGTATCAGGATAATGAGATAACCCTGTTTACAGGTAAAACCGTCGTTAAAATTGATAGCAGACAACAACAGGTCATTGCTGAAGATGGCACTAGAGCTAGCTATGATAAATTACTAATTGCCACCGGTTCTGTGCCGTTTATGTTGCCGATTCCTGGCAATGAATTAGATGGTGTTATCAGTTTTCGTGACATAAATGATGTCACGACTATGATTGAAACCGCCAAAACACATAAAAAAGCGGTTGTTATTGGTGGTGGTCTGCTTGGGCTTGAAGCTGCCAATGGTCTGATGATTCAAGGTATGGATGTCACGGTTGTTCACCGTGGCTATATCTTGATGAATATGCAGTTGGATCAGACTGCATCCGATATGATGCGTAGTGAATTGGAACATAAGGGCATTCACTTTTTAATGGATTACGATACGGCTGAATTTATTGGACAGGATCGTGTTGAGAAAGTCCGCTTTAAAGATGGCAGCGAGATAGATGCTGATTTAGTTGTTGTTGCTGCAGGTATTCGTCCTAATATCGCTGTTGCAGAGGCGAGTGATATTCAGTGCGAAAGAGGTATACTGGTTGACGATACCTTAAAAACATTTTCCCCGAATATTTATGCCGTAGGTGAATGTGTACAACATCGCAATCAAACCTTTGGCCTGGTTGCACCCCTTTATGAACAGGCAAAAGTCTGTGCTAACCATTTAGCCAATATGGCACAAGCCAAATACATCAGCTCTGCGACGTCAACAAAATTAAAAGTGACGGGCATTAATCTATTTTCTGCTGGTGACTTTAATGGTGATAAAACAACGGAAGCGTTAATTTTCAAAGATCCTGCCAAACATATCTATAAGAAAATAGTTGTTCGAGATAATGTGGTTGTTGGTGTTGTCCTCTATGGTGATACGATTGATGGCAATTGGTATTTCTCATTACTTACTGAACAAACAGATATAGCTGATATGCGAGAAACATTAGTATTTGGCAAACATCATCATGATGCAGCATAGGAACAATTAGTACATGACTAAAGCACAAACTATTTCAACTACCTGCCCTTATTGTGGTGTTGGTTGTGGTGTATTAGCATCACCACAGCAAGATGGTAGTGTCTTAATTAAAGGTGATAAAACACATCCAGCCAACTTTGGTCGGCTGTGTTCAAAAGGTTCTGCTTTAGGCGATACTGTTAGTCTGGATAATCGCTTGCTATATCCTAGTATTGCTGGTGAGCGAGTGACGTGGGACGAAGCGTTAGATAAAGTTGCTGATGGCTTTAAAAAAGTGATTGATCAATATGGGCCTGACTCAGTTGCTTTTTATGTATCGGGTCAGCTATTAACTGAAGATTATTATGTTGCTAACAAGCTAATGAAAGGTTTCATTGGTAGCGCTAATATTGATACCAACTCACGCTTATGTATGTCATCTGCTGTCGCTGGTTATAAACGTGCCTTTGGGTCAGATTCAGTGCCATGTAGTTATGAAGATTTAGAAACTGCCGACTTAATTGTGATCGAAGGTTCTAATACGGCATGGTGCCATCCAGTTGTATTCCAACGTATTAATCAAGCAAGAAAAAATAATCCAGACCTCAAAATTGTCGTGATCGATCCACGTAAAACAGCAACCTGCGATATAGCTGATCTGCATCTCCCTCTTAAGTCGGGTACTGATACGGTCTTATTTGGTGGTTTATTACAGTATTTATCACAACACAATATTATTGATAATGAGTATGTAGCCAATTATACCGAAGGTTTATTTGAGGCACTGACAGCATCACAAGCGCTTGCATCCATTGAACACGTTGCCGAAAAATGTGGCTTGGCCGCAGATGATATCGCCACATTTTATGGGTTATTTGCCAAGACTGAAAAAGTCGTTACCTTATATTCTCAAGGTGTAAATCAATCGTCATCAGGTACCGATAATTCAAATAGTATTATTAACTGCCATTTAGCAACTGGTCGTATTGGTAAACCGGCAATGGGACCATTTTCAATTACAGGACAACCCAATGCTATGGGCGGGCGAGAAGTCGGCGGCCTTGCCAATCAACTTGCTGCTCATATGGATATTGATAATCCTGAGCACCATGACTTAGTGTCTCGATTTTGGCAAACAGATCGTTTAGCTAAGGAAAATGGTGCGAAAGCAGTTGATATGTTTAACGATGTTGCCGGTGGCAAAATTAAAGCTATTTGGGTTATGGCAACCAATCCGGCAGTGAGCCTACCGGATGCCAACAAGGTACGTGATGCTTTAAAGTCATGTGAACTGGTTGTTGTATCAGATTGTGAATTAAACACGGATACCACACAGTTTGCCGACGTATTGTTGCCAGCAGCAGGCTGGGGTGAGAAAGATGGTACGGTAACCAATTCAGAGCGTCGTATTTCACATCAACGTGCGTTTTTGCCAGCACCGGGTCAAGCCAAACCTGATTGGTGGATCATTAATCAAGTAGCACAGCGCTTAGGCTTTGATGAGCAGTTTAACCATCAATCTCAAGCTGATATTTTTAGAGAACATGCTGCGTTATCAGCATTTGAAAATGATGGCGTGCGTGACTTTGATTTAAGTGCGATGGCTGATATTTCTGATGACGCTTACGATCAACTTGAACCCATTCAATGGCCAGTAAATAAGGACTATCCTAATGGTTGTCAGCGATTATTTACTGACAATCGCTTTTTTACAGCAAATGCAAAAGCCAAGATCATTCCAATCACAGTGCATGCACCGATTAACTCACCTAGCGAACAGTATCCACTGATATTAAATACAGGTCGTATTCGAGATCAATGGCATACCATGACACGCACAGCACGTAGTGCAAAATTGAATGGCCATATTCCTGAACCGATTGTTGAAGTTGATCCGCAAGATGCGATTCAATGGCAAATTGAAGATAATGCACTGGCTCGTATAGAGAGTGAATGGGGTAGTATGTTGGCTCGTGTCCAACTGAGTTCAGGTCAACAACAAGGTAATGTATTTGTTCCGATGCATTGGAATGAGCAATTTGCCGCCCGCTCATGTGTTGATACTATCGTAAATCCTGTCGTTGATTCGATTTCAGGGCAACCAGAATCAAAACACACGCCCGTTAAGATCGCGCCTTATCAACCACACTGGTATGGCTTTATTTTATCTCGCGTACCTTTAGTGCTTACCCAATCACATTACTGGGTCAGAATTAAAGGTGAACAATTCTGGCGTTATGAATTGGCTGGTGAAGATAAGATTACAGATTACACGACATGGGCTCAATCACAATTAGGTGTTGACGGTGAATGGCTCGAATTTAGCGACTCGGGCGCACAACGTTACCGTGCAGGGAAAGTGGTAAATAATCAGTTAGAAAGTGTTGTTTTTGTAGGGCCAAGTCATGAATTGCCAACACGGTCATGGTTAAGTCAACTCTTCTCTGAAGTGTCACTCAGCGACGAAAGTCGTAAGAATTTACTTGCTGGATCGCCAGGTGGTGATCAGCCAGATGTAGGTGCACTTGTTTGTGCCTGTTTTGGTATAGGTGAAAACACAATTAAAGATGCTATTGCTTGTGGCAAAGCTAAATCAGTTGAAGATATTGGCAAATTACTTAAAGCCGGTACAAATTGTGGTTCATGTATTCCCGAATTAAAAAATTTCCTTATATCAAAATAAACTTAGGCCGCTATGATAGTGGAGCCGATCTTTTGAAAAAATGTGTTGTATTTCAACAACAAAAATAGAAATTTGTTACTTTTTTGTGACTCATTCTAGTGCAAAATTATACTGATGAGCGTTCAGATTGGTGCAAAGTCTAAAAAAATATAGGTTAATGTTTGATGATAAATCTATATAAATCAATTTGATAAGATGTTGGCATGTCAATTGCTTTATAAAATTTAAGCTTTCTGCACTGTTGCAGTTAACTATTCTAAAATTTGTCGGTACTGAGGCCATCTCCCTTATGGGGGGATGGCTTTTTTGTTTTTAATAATAGAGGAAAAAATAATGAAATTAACGTTAAAGCCAATTGCATTAAGCATGTTAGCTGCAGGAATAGGCTCTTTAGCCCTAACAAATGTTGCTCATGCTGACGATACCTTTATTGAAGCCCTAACGGGTGGTAAAGTCAGCTTTTCAGCTCGTGCACGGTATGAATCAGTTGAACAAAATAATGCTTTAAA
>JARGFJ010000071.1 GCA_029210875.1 Gammaproteobacteria bacterium
GTGAAGTCGTTAGCATCTGGGTATCATGATCTCATTATGGAAATAATCAAGCATTTTCATTGATCACGGGTATAAATGAAAATTCGCCTGACAGGGCATAGCGAAAACTATCCATATAATTGAGATAATCGTTTTTACCAAAAACTGCTTTTAAGGCTCGTAATAATGGCGTAACCAATAAGCGGTTGACACGACCATTCAATTTGCCTTCAGAGACACGGGAATAAAATCCTTTGCAAAATTCATAATTGAACATAGGGTTAGCGACAGGATAGATCAGACGAGCAAGTAATTCGCTATTATAAGTCACAATATCACAGTCATGGAGGGCAATCGATTCTGCTTTGCCTGACGCTAAAATATAGCCCATGCAATACCAGACGTTACGGCCTTTACCTATTTCTTTAGGTGCAAGGTCTAGCGCTTGTAGTTCAGCATCTAATGCTTTTAGACGTGGTCCATCATTCCATAAAACACGGTGGTGTTGAGGTAGTTCAGAAAAGAACGATAAGGCATGTTGAAATTGGTCTTGATCAGCACGATCAAGTCCAATAACAATTTCAGAGAGGTAAGGTACCGCTTTAAGATGTTGCACAATATTGGGCAGGGCTTCACCTTCAAGTTCAGAAAATAAAGAAGGTAGCAATAAGCCCATAGGCCGTAATTTGCTATATGAAACCAGGTCAGATTCCATATCAGCTAAATGCCGGTTTGTTAGATTATGCAGCGTGGTAATGATGCCATTCTGGTGAAAGTCAGCCATAAAGTCCCCTAGTGGGTTTGTTTTAATATGTGATGTGATGAAAGAATATGTGTGATGCCTTCGACCCAACCTTCAGGGCCCATGGCATTGGATAAATACACATTATGTTGTTTTGTAATTGCTGGTGGTGCATGCACTGGCGAGCGAATAATTACCGCTTCATCGGCTTGTTCGAGCATTGCCCGATCGTTTTGACTATCACCCACGGCAATCGTGCTAAATGATGAGCTGTCATCAAAGTGCTCATATTGCTCAGTTAACCATTTGAGAGCCAAGCCTTTATTACAGTTACCAGAGACGTGCATAAAGCGACCACCATGAAGTACATGAGCACCCACCTCAGTTAATGCTTGGATAAACTTTTGTTTTTGATGTTCAGTGCCATACCATGCGACAGGTTCACCAAACTGGCGTTGTGATGCTCTAACGGCAGCATCATGATCTAATTGCGTCATCTCAATAATGCCGTCAATGCCAATTTGCTCAAAAGTTTTGAAACTATTACCAAACTCTTCTGATAAGTGAGCAATGAGTTTTTGCCATGTTTCGCGTGGTTCAACAAATGCTTTTACCCAAAAATCGTCATCCTCAAAAGTATCATTGGGTTGGTGTTGAAAATACTGTTTAGGCATATAAATAGCAGCGCCATTTTCAATGATGAAGGGATGCGAGTTATTTAATTCATGTTGAATATGGTGTAGTTCAGCTTTGGTTTTACTTGATACCGGGATGACGGGAATATGATGTTGTTCCAGAGCCAGTAATAGTGGTTTAGCAGGCTCAAAACTATAGGTATAGTGGTCGAGTAAAGAACCATCCATATCTGTAAATACCAAAAAGTGTGTTGAAGTTACCATCGTTACTTATGAATCCTTCCATATCGATTTAATGATTTGTCTATCTTCGTTGAGTTCAAAGAGATAATCTACTTTAGCAGGCAATGTCGCCAAAATAGTCTCAGTAATACGTTGATAATGCTGGATGAAAAATGCAATTTGTTGATCGTTCATAGTTGCATGGTCATCTTTTAATGTGTCACGTAACTTCTGTTCTTGTTCTAATCGCCATGCGTAAACACAATCAAATGAAGGCGCTTTTAACATGATCCAAATATCAATCAAATCGAATAAAGCAGGGTAGTCATCTCCCAGTTTTTGATTAACATACTGTCGCCAGATAGCCTTTGGATCATGTTGCGACTCTAGTGCGTTGAGTGGTTCAGTAAGTTGCTCGGGAGATTGGGCTTGGGCACCGACACACCAACCTTCTAAAATAACAATATCAACTTTATCGCTGACAATATCCCAGTGTTCTGGTGGATATCTGTCGTCACTAGCTTTATCAAAACGAGGGATAGCTACATTAAGCTGTCCGCTAACTAATTTAGTAATGGTGCTGGTGGCCAGTTCAATATCATGACTGCCTGGAACACCTCGCGTGATCATCAGAGGATGAACTTCGGTTGCGAGCTGTTTTCGCTGTTGTTTCGTTAAGTAAAAGTCATCAATGGATAGCCCGATGGCATTGAGCTTAAAGCGTTGTTTTAATAAAAAAACAAGTAAATCGGTTAGCGTGCTTTTACCGGAACCTTGAGCACCATTAACGCCAATAATGACAGTTGATGTTGCTTTGTTTTGGTGCGCATAAATAGCTGTTGCAAGCGACATAAACCATTGGTCTACCAGAGAGCTATAACGCTGTGGCAGGCGGTGTTTGCTCAAAAATGCTGTTATGTCGGTGCTAGTCATAATGCGTTTTAAAACCTTATGTTTTAACCATGATAAGCAATAACTATACCGAGATAGAAATTCATATAAGGTTATAAGACTTAAGTTTAATAAACAAACCTTGATCAGATTAGGGACGCTATGTCTCAATTTGAAAGCAGACTTTGATTGTCTAATCGTTATGCACCATTAACCAAAATAATCGCACCATGATGGTGCTCTTGTGGTTGATATTGTTACGTTACTGGCTTTAATCCTGGAGTAATTACAGTTATATCAATGATGTAGAGTGTTGGCATGTCTTGTGCTTGCCATGCTGTAATAGGGTAAAAATTGCACATGATTGAGGTTTTAATGAGTAACAAAGAAACGCTGGTCGTAGTCGGGAACGGAATGGTAGGTCAAAACTTCCTTGCAAGTTTAATGGCAAGTGACGTTAAAGATAACTATCACGTTGTTACTTTCTGTGAAGAACCATTAGCTGCTTATGATCGAGTTCATCTTAGTGAGTATTTTTCAGGTAAATCTGCTGACGAACTATCTTTAATCGAAGTAGGTTTTTTTGAAAAGAATGATATTACCTTTTATCTCGCTGACAAAGTGGTATCTATTGACCGTGCTAATAAAACTATTACGTCTGAAAAAGGTAAAACAATTGCTTATGACAAACTTGTTTTAGCGACAGGTTCCAGTGCGTTTGTGCCACCGATTCCTGGTAATGATCGTGAGCAATGTATTCCTTATCGTACGATTGCTGATCTAGATGATATGAAAGTGGCTGCGACTAAATCCAAAGTCGGTGTCGTCGTGGGTGGTGGCTTGCTTGGATTAGAAGCGTCAAAAGCCTTGCAAGATCTAAAGTTAAATACTGTTGTTGTTCAGTTTGCACCTCGTTTGATGGCAGCCCAACTCGATGATGGTGGCGCTGAATTACTCAAGAAAAAAATTGAAGATTTAGGCATTACTGTTTTAACCAGTAAAAACACCGTGCGTATTGTTGATGGTGATACCTGCAAACATAAAATGATTTTTGCTGATGGCGGTGAACTTGAAACAGATATGATTATTTATTCAGCAGGTATTCGCCCACGCGATGAGCTTGCTGCTGCTGCTGGCCTTAAAATTGCCGATCGTGGTGGTGTCATTATCGATGATAACTGTTTGACATCAGATAAAGATATTTATGCTATTGGTGAGTGTGCTTCTTGGAATGATCAAATCTTTGGATTGGTTGCACCGGGTTATGCAATGGCACGAACAGTGGTCAATCAATTGGCTGGTGGTTCAGATACCTTTAAAGGTGCCGATATGAGCACCAAACTGAAATTAAATGGTGTTGATGTAGCCAGTATTGGTGACCCACATGCAGGTGCTGAAGGTGCATTGATTTACACCTATCAAAATGGTATTGATGGCATATACAAACGTCTTGTAGTCAGTTCAGACAATAAAAAACTGTTAGGTGCGGTGTTAGTGGGGGATGCGTCAGGTTATCCCATTTTATCTCAGTATTACCTCAATGAAATTGATTTGCCTGCAAACCCTGATTCGTTAATCCTTCCAGCACGTTCGGATGAGTCTGTGGGCTTAGGACCAGATGCCTTACCTGCAACGGCACAAATTTGTTCATGTTATGACGTATCTAAAGGTGATGTCTGTGCCAGTATCGAGTCTGGTTGTACCACAATAGGTGCACTTAAAGATGCAACCAAAGCGGGTACAGGTTGTGGTGGCTGTAATGCCTTATTGAAATCAGTTTTAGACTGTGAATTGACTAAAGCGGGCATCGAAGTTAACACAGATATTTGTGAGCATTTTGCCTATACACGCCAGGATTTATTTAACATTATCATGGTTGAACAAATCAAAACCTTTGGTGAATTGATTAAAAAACATGGTAAAGGCAAAGGCTGTGAAATTTGTAAACAAGCAGTAGGGTCTGCACTGGCATCATACTGGAATGAATATGTCCTTAAAAACGAACATGTTGGTCTGCAAGATACCAATGATCGTTTTCTAGCTAACACTCAAAAAGATGGTACCTACTCGGTTGTACCACGTATGACTGGGGGTGAAGTAACGCCTGATATGTTGATCAAACTGGGTCAAGTTGCCAAGAAATATCAACTTTATACTAAGGTAACAGGTGGTCAGCGTGTTGACTTATTTGGTGCCCGTGTTGATCAATTACCTCATATTTGGAAAGAGTTGATTGATGCTGGCTTTGAAAGTGGACATGCTTACGGTAAATCGTTACGTACCGTTAAATCATGTGTTGGTAGCACATGGTGCCGTTATGGCGTGCATGACAGTGTTGGTTTAGCGGTTGAGCTTGAAAATCGTTATAAAGGTTTACGCTCTCCACATAAGATTAAATTTGCTGTATCGGGTTGTACACGTGAATGTGCCGAAGCACAAAGTAAAGATATTGGTGTAATTGCTGTCGAAGGTGGCTGGAATTTATACGTCTGTGGTAATGGTGGTATGAAACCACGTCATGCTGATTTATTTGCCACCAATCTTGAGAAAGAAACATTGATTAAATATATCGATCGCATTTTATCTTTCTATGTTCGTACTGCTGATAGGTTGCAACGTACATCAGTTTGGATGGAGAACATGGAAGGTGGTCTTGATTATCTGAAATCAGTGGTTATTGATGACAAACTTTCAATTAACGATCAACTAGAAGCACAAATGCAGCATGTTGTTGATACCTATCAATGTGAGTGGAAAACTACGATTGAAGATGAAAGCAAACTGAAACGTTTCCGTCATTTTGTAAATAGCGACAAACATGATGAAAACATTATCTTTGTAGAGGAGCGAGGACAAGTGCGTCCTGCTAATTTAGAGGAACGCCAATTGTTACTAGCGGAGAAGACGTAATGGGGCAGTGGATAGATGTCTGCAGTGTCGCAGACCTGGAACCAAATGCGGGCGTATGTGCATTAGTCGAAGAAAAGCAGGTTGCACTTTTTTATATGCCAGAAGACAAGGCAATTTATGCGATCAATAATTAACCTCAGCTCGGGATAAGAAGGGAACTAAAAGCCTGTTAACCGATCAGATCTTTTACCACAAAAGATTT
>JARGFJ010000072.1 GCA_029210875.1 Gammaproteobacteria bacterium
AAAAGGTCGTCATGTGCCCAAGGGGGTCAATTTTACTACGGTGCTAGGGGGTCAGTTTTGCAGTGTTGGTGACAGAATCTCTTGTTTTACCTGATGTTTTCAAAAACTCTCCGTCAATTTTAGCAATGGGTGGTGAATTGAAAAATTCATTTTGCTTGCTAAAAGATGGTGATGCCATTGTATCTCAACATATGGGTGATCTTGAAAATTTCGATACCTATCAAGACTATCAATACAATATCAATTTATATCAGAACTTGTTTCAGCATCAACCTAAACATATTTCTATTGATATTCATCCAGAATATATGTCCACTAAAGCAGGGCATGAATTAGCCGATTTATGTAACATTAGGGCTGATAGTATTCAACATCATCATGCACATATAGCATCATGTTTGGCTGATAACTCTTACCCAATAGAGGCGGCTCCGGTACTCGGTGTGGTTTTAGATGGCTTAGGTTATGGCGACGATGCAATGCTCTGGGGCGGTGAATTTTTATTAGCTGATTACACCAAAAGTACCCGCTTGGGACATTTCAAATCAGTTGCTCTATTAGGTGGCAATCTTGCCATGAAGCAGCCATGGCGTAATACCTATGCTCATCTTGTGTCTTGCTTAGAATGGGATACGATTGTCAATGAATATGGTGAATTAAGTTTAGTTGAACACCTATCTGCTAAACCAATAAATACACTCAATGGCATGCTTGCATCACAGTTAAATTGTCCACTTGCATCTTCAGCCGGGCGTCTATTTGATGCGGTTGCCGCTGCTAGTGGAATATGTTTCGAACAGATCGAATATGAAGGTCAGGCAGCGATAGAGTTAGAGGCTTGTATAGATGATGTTGCTTGGCGTGATAGTGATACAACGGCTTATAAATTTAAGATTGAAGATGGGGTGATTGATGCCACTCCAATGTGGTTATCGTTGTTGGATGACTTGATTCATTCAATTGATAAATCGTTGATTTCAGCTCGCTTTCATAGAGGTTTGTCACGGGCCGTCCAACAGTTAACCATTCTATTAGTTAATCAACATAACATTAAAACAGTTGCACTATCGGGTGGTGTTTTTCAGAACAAAACCTTGTTTGAAGATGTGAAATTTGGATTAGAGAAACAACAAATAGACGTGTTATGTCATCGTAATGTTCCTGCTAATGATGGTGGCTTATCGTTAGGGCAGGCGGTGGTTACATCTGCAAGAGTTATGAGGGATTCACAATGTGTTTAGGTATTCCGGGTCAAATAGTTTCGATAACAGATCCTGAAAAATTATTAGCAAAAGTTGACGTGTCTGGGATTAAACGAGAAATCAATATCGCTTGCATAGTGAGTGATGGCCATCCGGTTGCAGCATGTGTGAGTGATTGGGTGCTCGTTCATGTTGGTTTTGCAATGAGTCGAATTGATGAAGAAGAAGCAGCTCGTACTCTCCAAATTCTAGAGGAATTAGGTGAGGTCGAATTGGAATTAGATGCGATGAAATTGAGTGTGGAATCGAAATGAGTGACTTCGATAATAATCAGCATCTAACGGATCTTTATCCTTTCCTTCATAAAAAGGACAAAGATCCTGTGAAGGAGCATCAGGCTCTGTTGGAATCCGTAAAACAAAAATCAAACGAAAGCATTTTGATCAAGCAACAGTTTTTTGCAGAAAATGCTGAAGCATTAGTTGCTGCTGCCCATGCAATTGCATCGGTTTATATGAATAACGGACGAATGTTGGCAATGGGTAATGGTGGTTCTAGTTGTGATGCTGCACATTTTTCAGTGGAGTTTCAGCATCCCGTTACTGCTGGTCGCCCCGCATTGCCCGCTATTAACTTGCTTGCTGATACAGCGATGAATTCAGCTGTAGCTAACGATGTTGGTTTTCAACATATATTTGTTCGTCAGCTGTGTGCTCATGGACGTAAAGAAGATGGTCTTATTGGCTTTTCTACTAGTGGAAATTCTCATAATTTAATGCAGGCGTATATAAAAGCTAAGGAGCTGGGCCTTATTACCTTAGGCCTTGCTGGCGGTGATGGCGGTGATATGAAAAGTAGTGGTTTAGTCGATTATTGTCTTGTTGTCGCTAGTGACTCTATTCATCGTGTGCAAGAAGTCCATGTAGCTTGTTATCACATTCTCTGGGATTTAACCCATACGCTTCTTGCTGATAGTCGTGGCCAAGTAAGTTAATTAAGGGGCTAGAATGAAATTTGTTGACGAATTTAGAGATACAGAAAAAGCTCAAACACTTACAAAAGCGATGCATAACATTGCGAATAGACTAGCGACAAAACAATCTAAACCACTACAAATAATGGAGTTTTGTGGTGGTCATACACATACTATTTTTCGTTACGGCATTGAACAAATGTTACCTGATAGTATCGAAATGGTTCATGGTCCGGGTTGTCCTGTCTGTGTATTGCCGATGGGACGAGTTGATGATTGTGTGACTTTGGCAGAGCTTCCTAATGTGATTTTCACTACCTTTGGCGACGCTATGCGTGTGCCTGGGTCTAAAAAAAGTCTATTACAAGCCAAGGCAGATGGTGCGGATATTAGAATGACTTACTCGCCAATGGATGCCTTGAATTTAGCTCGAAATAATCCAGATAAGGACGTTATTTTTTTTGGCCTTGGATTTGAAACAACAATGCCAAGTACGGCCCTAACTGTGTTGCAAGCAGAACGCGAAGGCGTTACTAATTTTTCGTTATTTTGTAACCACATCACGACAGTGCCAACTATAAAAGCGGTGTTGGATTCTCCTGATATGAAGTTAGATGGTTTTCTTGCTCCGGGCCATGTTGCTATGGTTATAGGAGAGCGCCCATTTGATTTTATTGCTAAGGATTATCATAAACCGATTGTAGTAACAGGTTTTGAGCCTTTGGACATTTTGCATTCCTTGTGGATGTTGTTACAGCAAATAGAAGATGGCCGTAGTCAAGTTGAAAACCAATATAGCCGTATCGTTGACCCAAATGGTAATAGTCCAGCTTTACAGGCCATTAGTCAGGTATTTGAAATAAGAGAGTTTTTTGAATGGCGAGGATTAGGTTCAATTGATCATTCCGGTGTGAGAATGAAGCCGGCCTATGCCGCTTTCGATGCTGAGAAAAAATTTGCTGTACCAAATTTAAAAATTGCTGATCCAAAATCTTGTCAGTGTGGTGAGGTTGTTAAAGGGGTTATCAAGCCATGGGATTGCAAAATATTTGGTACAAAATGCAATCCTGAAAATCCTATGGGCGCATTAATGGTTTCTAGCGAAGGTGCATGTGCTGCCTATTTTAATAATGGTTATAGCGAGCAAAAAACAGCATGAATACGCCATTAAACACAACTAAATTTAGCGGAAAAAAAATCAATCTCTCTCATGGTGCGGGTGGCAAAGCTATGCAGGATTTGATTGATGAAATATTTGTAAAAGGCTTTGGTAGCCCCGAATTACTGTTGCTTGAGGATCAGGCCCGGTTTAATTTAAGCGATCTGGCTAAACTGGGTAGCCGTTTAGCGATGACCACAGATTCCTATGTAGTTGATCCTCTTTTTTTTCCCGGCGGTGATATTGGCAAACTAGCAGTGACGGGCACGGTTAATGATTTAGCCGTGGGTGGGGCAATTCCTTTGTATTTAACATGTGGAATGATAATCGAAGAAGGTTTCCCCATAGATGATCTTCAGCGAATTGTTGCTTCTATGCGTACAACAGCCGATGAAGCGGGTGTTCGAATCGTCACCGGCGACACAAAAGTGGTACCGCGTGGAGCTGCCGATAAGCTGTTTATTAATACTGCTGGTGTAGGCGTGATTACAGAACAAACTAATATTTTAGCTAGCCGAGCTCAAGTTGGTGATGTGGTGATTATTAATGGTTTTGTTGGCGACCATGGTGCAGCTATAGTTGATGCGAGAGGGGAGCTTGCACTTGAAATTAGTGTGGAAACAGATTGCCAACCACTTAATCACTTAATTCAAGCAATGCTGGAAGTGTGTCCTGATATACATTGTATGAGAGATGCAACAAGAGGTGGTTTAGCCACAATTCTGAATGAGTTTGCTGTCCAAAGTGGAATAGCTATTGAGCTTGAGCACGTCCAAATTCCTGTTAGAGAAGAAGTTCGGGGCGTGTGCGAAGTACTTGGACTTGATCCTCTCTATCTTGCTAATGAAGGCAAATTAGTAGCAGTTGTGCCAGAAGAATATTTACAAGCCTTACTTGAAGTGATGCAGAGATATCCGGCAGGACAAGGCAGTTGTATTATTGGAAAAATTGCAGACTCGCCAAAAGGTAAAGTTATTTTGAATACTGGCTTTGGTGGTAAGCGCATCATCGATATGTTGATCGGTGAACAGTTACCTAGGATTTGTTGAGGTATTAATTATGTCGAGCTTACTTGTCTTTGGATTTTTAATAGGTATGCGTCATGCATTAGAAGCTGACCATTTAGCTGCAGTTGCAGCAATATCAACTAAGCAATTTTCACTTAAGGCCAGTATTAGACATGGAGCAGTCTGGGGGTTGGGACATACAACCACACTGTTTTTATTTGGAACATTTGTAATTTTTATGAACACTATTGTCCCGCCCAACACTGCCAGCTTACTTGAGTTGATAGTGGGTGTTATGCTTTTTGTTCTTGGATTGGATGTTTTACGTAGGCTAAGCAAAGAACGTATTCACTACCATATTCATAACCACAATAATTCATTAGTACATTTTCATGCTCATTCACATGCTGGTGAAACTAGTCATAAAGAAAGTCGACATAAACATAGTCATGAAAAGTTTCCATACCGTATCTTTTTCATAGGTATGATGCACGGTCTAGCAGGGTCTGCAGCCTTGATTCTTCTTACTCAAAATACGATGCAATCATTTTCGATGAGTATACTTTACATCATACTATTTGGAGTGGGGTCTATTGTAGGTATGGCAACGCTTTCAATGGTTATTTCAGTGCCATTAAGGGCTACCAGTAAATTGACATATTTGCACAATAGTTTGCAATTTAGTATCGGTGTTTTAACCATTGGACTAGGTAGCTCGATGATATATCAGTCAAGCCTTTGGTCGGCTATCTAGATGGCAGTGGCTACGTTAGACATTATAGTTAGGATTATATAAACATTATACCCAAACATCTTCAAAATGCAGGTTTGAATTGCTGAAAATTATCGTTGATTGTACTTCCAAGTGAATCAGCG
>JARGFJ010000073.1 GCA_029210875.1 Gammaproteobacteria bacterium
GTGAAGTCGTTAGCATCTGGGTATCATGATCTCATTATGGAAATAATCAAGCATTTTCATTGATCACGGGTATATAACCGTGGTCATAGGATTTGCAGATATTGCTAAAAATTTCCGTTCGCCCTGAGCTTGTCGAAGGGTTAGGTTGCTTAGTGATGCTGATTGTAGAAGGCTAATTGCTTAAATCACAATCTAACTTTATACGCTTACCATTAACTTCGCCATATTCCTGATAGTGACTCGTGATCAACAAGGGATTACTGGCGTTCAGTGCTAGCCCCGGTCACTATAACATCCATTGCAATATCGTGATTTTGTGGATAAATGGTGGTTAATCTTGCCTGTTCAAAACCTATACCTATCGTTATAGGACGAGGTTGCATACTAGCGATAGTACGATCGTAATAACCACCACCATATCCGAGTCGATAACGGTCATTATCAAAACCAACCAAAGGGATCAGTAATACTGTCGGTGTAACTATCCGCCTAAGTTCAGGCACTGGAATTTTCCAAACACCTGATATCAACGAAGTATCGGGCGTCCATTGCCGAAATTCCAAGGGTGATGCAACCTCATTAACAGCAGGTAACGCTGCCTGCCATCCTGTTTTTAACAGTTCAGTCACCAGAGCTCTGCAATCAATTTCACCCTTGAATGGCCAGTAAAATCCAATGACTCCAGGTTCTATTTGACTCAAAAAATTGTGCAGCCTGAACAGCATGGCTTTTTGCCATAACTTGCGATGATGACTGGTAATAGCAATACGATTTTTGATTAATGTTTTACGTCGCCATTGCCGCCAATTTTTTATCTGTAATGCTAAATTTTGATCCGTTTGGGAGGCTTCTTTGTCAGCCAACTCTATTTGATCGGAATAGCAAACAGGAGAGCAGACTTCTATTTTAGATTTCATAGTAATTCGTCAACTGTGAAATGAAGTCATTTGAAGATACAGGATTTCAGCCGAAGCGAAAACTAATATCCATAATTTATTGGCAGGTCGGACGCCCCTAATAGTTAATCTCTGGTAAAATCGGCTTCTTGAATTTTTGTTGGAAGTCTATCAATGCTTTTAATGATCGATAATTATGATTCGTTCACCTACAACTTAGTGCAGTATTTCGGTGAGTTAGGTGCTGATGTTCAAGTGCACCGTAATGACAAAATTACACTTGACGAAATTGAAGCATTGAATCCTGATCACATTGTTATTTCTCCAGGTCCTTGCACACCTAATGAAGCAGGTATTTCATTAGACGTGATCACACATTTCGCAGGTAAAAAACCAATATTGGGCGTGTGTTTAGGCCATCAATCCATTGGTCAGGCATTTGGTGGCGAGATCATACATGCACGTCAGATCATGCATGGTAAAGTGTCAGATATTTACCATAATAACACAAGTGTTTTCAAAGGATTACCAAACCCTTTTAATGCAACGCGTTATCATTCATTGGTTATTAATAAAGACACGATTCCAGACTGTTTTGATGTCACTGCATGGACTCAAAATGAGGATGGTTCGCTCGATGAAATTATGGGCGTTCAACATAAAACACTCGCTATTGAAGGTGTTCAATTTCACCCAGAATCAATACTAACTGACTTTGGTCACCAACTCTTAAAGAATTTTCTGCAACGATAATCGAGACAATCATGGATTTACAAACAGCTATTAAAACAGTTATTGATCGTCACGATCTTAGTAGCCAAGATATGGTGACCGTCATGCAACAGATCATGACTGGTCAAGCAACACCGGCCCAGATCGGTGGATTTCTTGTTGGTCTGCAAATGAAAGGTGAAACGGTTAGCGAAATTGCTGCGGCTGCAAAAGTAATGCGTGACCTAGCAACACCTGTCACTATCACAGGCGATCATATCGTTGATACTTGTGGCACTGGTGGTGATGGCGCCAGTACATTTAATGTCTCTACTGCAAGTGCTTTTGTCGTTGCAGCAGCTGGCGCTAAAGTTGCCAAACATGGTAACCGTTCATTTAGCAGTAGTTCAGGTAGTGCTGATGTATTAGAAGCTGCTGGTGTTAATCTGGATATCACACCAGAGCAAGTCAAACACTGTGTTGAAACAATTGGTGTAGGTTTTATGTTCGCCCAGAAACACCATGGGGCGATGAAACATGCCATTGGCCCTCGCCGAGAAATGGCAGTTCGTACCATTTTTAATTTACTCGGACCATTAACCAATCCAGCTAAAGCACGCCACCAAGTGCTCGGTGTGTTTGATAGGAAATGGGTTGAGCCTATGGCTCATGTATTAAAAGAGCTGGGTAGTGAACATGTGTTAGTTGTCCACGCTGAAGATGGTCTTGATGAAATTAGCATTGCAAGTAAAACCCATGTGGCTGAACTAAAAAATGGCGGGGTCAACTGCTATCAGATCAGTCCTGAAGATTTTGGAATTGAACGCAATGATATTGCCCTTCTTGCAGTGAAAAATGCACACGAAAGCTTAGCTATGATTGAAGCGGTTTTTGATGGGCAACGAGGCCCTGCTCGAGATATTGTTGTGCTAAATGCAGGTGCTGCGATTTATGCTGCTGATCTTGCACAATCACTTATCGAAGGCGCTAAAATTGCTCAATCAATGATAGATAGTGGAAAAGCCAAACAGAAGTTGCATGATTTAATTGCATGCACTAATTCGTAATAGTAAAGAATAAATTATGACAACTAATACTCCAGATATTTTGAAAAAGATTCTTGAACGAAAAACACAAGAAATAGCACAACGTAGCGCCACTATTTCACTTCAACAAATGACAGAATTAGCAGAAATTGCTGATGCGCCACGTGGCTTTGTAGCAGCCATCGAAGCTAAGATTAATGCAGGTCAAGCAGCTGTGATTGCTGAAATAAAAAAAGCATCGCCAAGTAAAGGCTTATTGAGAGAACATTTTATACCTGCTGATATTGCTAAGTCGTATGAACAAAATGGTGCGGCGTGCCTTTCTGTTTTAACCGACAGTGATTTTTTCCAAGGCCATGAACGTTATTTGAAAGAAGCACGTGAAGCCTGTTCACTCCCCGTAATACGTAAAGATTTTATTATCGACCCTTATCAAGTGTTTGAAGCAAGAGCAATTGCAACCGACTGTATCTTATTAATCGTATCTGCACTTAATGATGAACAATTACACGAATTGAGCGAACTAGCGCTACGTTTGGATATGGATGTATTGGTTGAAGTACATGACTTTCAAGAATTAGAACGCGCATTATTATTGAACTTACCACTAATTGGCATTAATAACCGTAATCTCAGTACCTTTGAAACATCATTAAATACCACACTTGACTTACTGAGCCGCATACCACCAAACCATACTGTGATTACCGAGAGTGGCATTCACAGCCCAGCTGATGTTGCATTAATGCGCGAACATCGTGTCAATGGCTTTTTAGTTGGTGAAGCCTTTATGCGTGCTGATGATCCTGGTGCACAATTAAAGTCTTTATTTAGCTAACCTCTTTACTATCACGATGGTCGTCATCATAGACGATCATCGTTTTACCATGTGCCCAGACCACACCTTCATCTTGTAACTCTTTTAACACTCTGCCTGCCATCTCGCGCGAACAGCCAACCATACGGCTGATCTCCTGGCGTGTAATTCTAATTTCTTTGCCTTCGGGATGTTTCATTGCATCAGGTTGCGTTGCCAGTTCTTGCAGCGCAGCTTCAACCCGACCAGAGACATCCAGGAAAGCCAAATCACTGGCTTTACGTGTGGTTGAAAGTAAACGTTTTGCTAATTGTTCTGCTATATTTTGCAATAAAAACGGATAGCACTCTTTCAGTTGCGTTGCAGAAAGTGACTTTAATTTTTGATAGGTTATTTCTTCGGTTCGACAGTCCGTTCTGGCTCGAACAGTTACTTTGCGTTGACCTACCGGAGTAAACAAACCAATTTCACCAATAAAGTCACCTTGATTAAGATAAGCGACAATTAACTCTTCACCTGTGCCATTTTCCATTGTGACCGAAACAGATCCCTCTCTCAAATAGTAAAGAGTTTCAGCCGGATCACCAGGGCGAATTAATAGTGATTTAGCATCATAGTGCTTGCTGTGACAGCTATGAAAAAAATCTGCTAAACCTGTTTCAATCGCTTTATACTTCTGATAATCCATCGTTTATTTTCCAAAATAAATGTGATTTAGCTCACAATAATAACCTTCAACAGAGGGATTATGGCAAAATTAGCGGTTGTTCGTAAACGTTTAGGATGTAATCAATGAAAGCAAGGGTAAAGTGGGTTGAAGATGTCATGTTTTTGGGCGAATCTGGCACAGGTCACACTGTCGTCATGGATGGGCCTGAAGCAAGTGGCGGCCATGGTACAGGCATGCGACCAATGGAATTATTATTACTCGGCATGGGCGGCTGTACGTCTTTCGATGTGGTCGACATTCTAAAAAAAGCGCGCCAAGATATTCGTGATTGTGTTGTGGAACTGAGTGCAGAACGTAGCGATGAAGTCCCTAAGGTCTTTACTAAAATTCATGTTCATTACAAAGTGACTGGCAAAAATGTTAAAGAATCACACGTAAAACGCGCAGTGGAACTGTCTACTGAAAAATATTGCTCAGCGTCGATCATGCTGGGTAAAACGGCAGAAATCAGTCATGACTACGACGTCATTGAAATTGACTAAGCCCCTTGTTTAATCTCGGAGAACTTTAATGCAACGTCCAGCACCAACTGAAGGACTACGCCATGTCGCTTTATTCGTAACTGACCTGGAAGCATGTGAACATTTTTATGTTGAGCTATTGGGTATGCAGGTTGAATGGCGTCCTGATCCCGATAATGTGTACTTAAGCTCTGGCAACGATAACCTGGCTTTACACCGTGCAACGGCTGAATTCGACACCTCTGGCAATCAAAAATTAGACCATATTGGGTTTATTATTAAGACACCAGAACAAGTTGACCAATGGTTTACTTATTTACAACATCATAATGTTGTCATGCGTCAGCCACCTCGTACTCATCGCGATGGCGCCCATAGTTTTTATTGTTATGATCCTGCCAACACCATTGTCCAAATTATCTATCATCCACCGATTTCTTAAATAACCTCAGCTCGGGATAAGAAGGGAACTAAAAGCCTGTTAACCGATCAGATCTTTTACCACAAAAGATTTTGATGA
>JARGFJ010000074.1 GCA_029210875.1 Gammaproteobacteria bacterium
ACAAGCTGATCCGTCAAATATTTGGGGTAATTAAATCAGGCGTTCCATTTTCAAATGAGTTCGCTTAATAATAAAATATTTGACATGAAGAAGCACAGTTCATCCGGTAGGCTATTTAGCCGAAATCTATGATTAAAACTAAAATGAATTCCCGCCAAAAACACGCTGGAATGACGAAATATCTTGATAAACAACTTCACCATAATATGTACCTGCCGTTTAACACCCCAACCTTATTATTTTAATAATCTCTAGGAATTGAGGCTTTGCACCACCAAAGCTTATAAACAAAACCTTGTCAGTGGTACCACTATTAAGTACTATTAACACATGAAGAGAAAACACCAAAAGACACTTAGTCTAATCAACAGCCGCCCAGTAAGCGGTAATATCAAATGGCTTGATATTGAAGCATTATTTGTTGAGCTAGGTGCTGAAGTAACAGAGCGTGAAGGTTCACGTATTGGTGTTAAATTGTTTGGCACTCGTAAAGTGTTTCACCGCCCTCACCCATCACCATGTACTGATAAAGGTGCGGTTTCAGCGATACGTGAATGGCTAAAACAAAATGGCGTAAGCTAATTTATGAGGACAACGACATGACTACAAATATTATGAATTTTGATGATGGCTATAAAGCTGTGATCAACTACGATCCTGAAATTGAAATGTTCCGTGGCTATTTTATTAATCTAAATGGTGATGCTGATTTTTATGCCACCAATATTGATGATTTAAAAAAACAAGGTGAACTTTCGCTCAACGTCTTTTTAGAAATGTGTGCTGAAGATAAGGTAGAACCGAAAAAACATTATTCAGGCAAATTTAATCTAAGACTTAATCCAGAATTGCATGAACGCGTGGCTACTGTGGCTGAAGCCAAAGGCATCAGCATCAATAAACTGGTGGAAGAAACGCTGCAAGTGGCATTGTAAGAAAGCATCAAGGGCCGGAACACTTGAAATACAGCTCCTTTGATTTCCATATCGTCATTCCGGTAGGCTATTTAGCCGAAATCTATGATTAAAACTAAAATGGATTCCCGCCAAAAACACGCTGGAATGACGGTTTTGCTTTCGAAAGCGCGACACTTAAGATAAACAAACTATGCCCCTACTCTAATCAAAATGGTGATTAAACGTTATAAGGCGTTGCTATCCATGATTTGAGCACGGCTTCATCACGTTGTGGTAAATAAGCAAAATCACCAGAAATATCTTGATAAACGGCTTCGCCATTATGGGCTGATACCAACATGCCTTTCACCATGTAGAAATACCACGCAAAGGGATAACCGGCTTTACGATCAAAGCGTGTTAACAGGCTATGCAGGTTATTGCCTTGTTTTTCTACAAAATCTTCTAGGTGAGGTAGGTTAACTGAGGTTAAGTTGACAATATCGGCATTGATGATTTGTTCGCCATATCGCCCTGTATGGTAGTAAGGCTGGATGTTCCAATAATTGCAGAAATGCTTGGCGCTGGCAGATGTGCTGTTATTCCAGTCGTCCAAAAAACGTTTTACCGGATGTTGGTCGTGGTGTGAGTTTAAGGTTGTGATAAACAGTGACATATCTGTTTTGCGTCGATACTGATAATGCGAATGTCCAACATTAAACTGTTCTATTGATGCAGGTGTGATTGGATCGATAATATCTTCTAAATCTTCAGGCAGTGCATCTTCATTCATTAATAGTCGATCAGATACTTCATTGGTTTTATCAATTTCTATTAAGATAAATTGTTGTGCTTTCTGGCCTGTTTCAACAACAAAATAGAGGGTGCGGCCTATGTGTTTAGTGGCAATGTAATCTTGCTCTAAGCCATATTCAATCAGAGTTTGAAAGTTTTGGCCACATTCCAGAAAACTACGTTCGACCCACTCTGTTAAATCACTGGCAATACGCTGACCACGATGGTCAACTACACCACCGAGTTTGTACCATTCGTCACTGGTGCGAGCTAAACGAACTGGGTATTCACCACATATTTTCTGTAGTTTAGTCAGTAACGATGCATCGTCTTTAGTTGCAATCAGATCCTTACATAGATCGCTGATCTGTTGTCCTGTTATCTGTAATGGTTCACCCATCTTTTTCATCCAAACGTTGTTTTGCTAACAATCTGATGTCTTGTTCTTCATCGTTTAATACGTGTGTTACAGCAGTCAAAGGTACATGTTGTGCTGCGGTATAACGGACTAACCAGTCTTCATCATCAAGAAAACATATCGCTTCTTCGTCTGACATACGTTGGGCAATGATGCGTCTGACTTCTGGGGCAATATCATCTTTCATCAAACCCAGACTGACATCGGGTATTTTTTCGGCCACCACTTTTCTGACTTGCAAGTCAGGATCTTTAATAAAACGGAATAATCGTCCAGGCTGTAATCGTCTGGCAACAGTGAGTCGTACCAAATAATCCTCATCATTTGCCAATAGTTCCAGATCGTGACTATCAATGCGATCAGCAACTGTCATTCTGACTTCACGATCAAGATCATATATAAAGGGTTTGAGTTTATGTGCCGGTAGACGATAGACAACGGCACGTCTTACTACCTCATCTTCGTCATCGATCACTTTGTTTAATGCCGACAACGGTACATAACGCACGGCAATGGCACGTCGTTCCCAAAATTCATCTTGTAAATAAAGTTGGGCATATTCAGGGTTTATTCTAAAAAAACGGTCTATTTGACGCCCACTTTCAACTGCGACACAGGTATCACCCGGCATACAGCGTCCTGCCAGTAAGGTTTTTGATCTAAACCGACACAGGCTGCAATCAGCTATCGGTGGAGGTGATGGTATATCCGCCATAACCTTTGGCTTAGTCCTGATAAATTTCAGCAACCACAACGCCAGTTGCATGTTCAAAACTATTGGTTAAACACATGCAATGATCACGACCATCTACCAGATATAAGTTAAAGTCTTTTTGCTCTATTACAGGGTCGTTATTTGGGATGTCATCGTCATTGCAGTAGGTGAAATGAATACCTTGATACTGGCTGCGTAAAGAAGATATGACGGTCTCATCAAGGCGGCTATCAGCGATAGCGTTGGCAATTTGTTCTAGTGTTTGCTGTTCGATCATATGACTTCTTCCTCTGTTTCCAGTAAGACGTTTTTTTGCGTTAAACCCATTATTTTTGCTAACCATGGTGGCGGTGATGCCACTAATACCTGTTGCAGTTGGGCAATGATGTCGGCTATTTCAGTCTGATCACTTATTTTCATTGGATGAATGCCCTGCTTAACTACTTTTGCTGCGGCTTGACCACCAATAGCGATGCTATAAAGTACCTGACAATCGCGTATTAAGGCGGCACGATATTCTTGTTTTTGTTCGGCTTTTAAACCTGGATCGATATCGACTTTTCTAATGTCAATCAGGCGTTGTTCTTGAGCTGATAATTGATATATACCCAAACATCTTCAAAATGCAGGTTTGAATTGCTGAAAATTATCGTTGATTGTACTTCCAAGTGAATCAG
>JARGFJ010000075.1 GCA_029210875.1 Gammaproteobacteria bacterium
AAAATCTTTTGTGGTAAAAGATCTGATCGGTTAACAGGCTTTTAGTTCCCTTCTTATCCCGAGCTGAGGTTAATTATGAAAAAGGTGATTGGGGCAAACTGGATGCATCCGCTATTCCGGTGGAAATTTTAGCACGATGCTATTTAGACGCGATTCATTGGGCCAAAGAACTTAACAGCCAACTACAAGACTAACCATGGCCCTAGCATGGCTGGAACATGACTGCCATAGTCCATTCCCACCGATAGAAGACGCATTAGAAGATGGCCTATTGGCGGTAGGTGGTGATTTATCAACTCATCGCCTTGTTAACGCCTATCGCCATGGTATTTTTCCCTGGTTCAATGAGAATGATCCCATTTTGTGGTGGGCACCTGATCCAAGAATGGTGCTTTTTACTGATGAAGTAAAAATTTCAAAAAGTTTAAGAAAAACACTACAAAAATCAGCAATGTCAGTCACTATAGACACGGCCTTTAATCAAGTAATGCGATCCTGTGCTGTGCCACGACACTATCAAACAGAAGTCACTGATAGTGGTACCTGGATCCATCCAGCTATGATCGAGGCCTATACACAATTACATCAGCAAGGTAATGCTCATAGTGTCGAAGTTTGGCATAACGATCACCTTGTTGGTGGCTTGTATGGCATCGCTATTGGTCGGGTATTTTTTGGCGAATCGATGTTTAGTATTATGCGAGATAGTTCTAAAATTGCACTAGTGGCACTTTGCCAACAATTAAAGCGCTGGCAGTTTCCTCTGATTGATTGCCAGATTTATTCTGAGCACCTTGCCAGTATGGGAGCGAGAAACATTAAGCGGACAGAGTTTGCCACCTATTTAGATACATATTGTGCGCAGCCATTAGCTGCTACATCATGGCAATTAGATGATGATTTACCATTGACATTATGAACACGACATTAACGTTTTATCAGGATGCCAATCCGCATATCTGCTCATATTTAGCAGATAAAATGGCACAAAACATTTATCCTGATCCACAAATTAGAATGACAAACCAGCTTTATAGCCAGCTGATCCAACATGGTTTTCGCCGCAGTGGCGATATGTCATATCGGCCGCATTGTCCAACGTGTCAGCGTTGTGTGCCTGTTCGTATTAATGTTAATCAATTTCAAGCAAATCGTAGTCAGCGACGCTGTTTGAAACGAAATCAGCACCTCACCATTACACTGACTCCTGCACGGTTTTCTGAAGAACACTATCAATTGTATTGCGACTATTTGGCAACACGCCATCTTGGCGGTGGTATGGACGATCCAACACAAGATAATTATCGTAACTTTTTGATCAGCCACTGGTGTGAAACCAGTTTTATTGAATTTCGTGAGCATGAAAAGTTAGTGGCTGTTGCAGTCACTGATCATGTTCACGATGGACTGTCTGCTTTTTATACTTTTTTTGATCCCAATCTATCAAAGCATAGTCTAGGTACCTTCGCCATTTTACAACAACTGAGTATCGCAAAATCTCAAAATTTATCATGGCTTTATCTGGGATATTGGATTGAGGAATGTCAAAAAATGCGCTACAAACAGTGTTTTTCCGCCCTGGAAGGATACATAGATCAGCGTTGGCAACCACTTAAACATGAAAAACTTTGAAAAATAAGTGTTTTTACTGCAAAATAGCGGATTAACTTCGTTTAAACAGATAGAGATTTATGGCAAAAGAAGAACATATTGAATTTGAAGGCACAGTAATTGATACCATGCCCAATACTACATTTCGTGTAGAGTTAGAAAATGGTCATGTGGTTACTGCCCATATTTCTGGCAAAATGCGTAAAAATTATATCCGCATCCTAACGGGTGACAAAGTAACAGTTCAACTTACACCATACGATTTAAGTAAAGGTCGCATCACTTATCGTGCGCGTTAGTATTTGTTGATGTAAACTTCTTTTTCATTACTTCAGGCACCATGACAAGGATCTTCTCCTAACGTGTTTTCTTTTAGAGCTAAACTTACCAAATCAACCGCAGGAATAACGTTTTCCAAAGATGGCATAGCGCTAGCAGTCATTGAACACCGATTTGGCAAACCGGCATTATTACATTCACAATTTTATCTGTGTAGTTCAGATCAACGCGCCTCTCGCCTCACTCAATTAGCAAAACAACATAAGCTGGATACGATTCCATGTAACCTGGCGCTTGCACCTGATGAATACCAGATACTACAAGTTGATGCGCCAGAAGTACCTAAACAGGAATTAGCCTCGGCATTGCGTTGGCACATTAAAGATTTGATTAGTTTTCATATTGATGATGTCGTCATCGAACATGTGGAAAGGGTTATTCAGAACACGTCAGGCAAACAACAAATTCAAGTAATTGTATGCCGACAATCCATCATTCAGAATTACGTTGATTTATTACTTAAAGCACAGTGCAATTTAGCTTCTATTGATATCGCTATCTTCTCTGCTCGTAACATTCTTGCTCACATTGACACAATAAACCCGAGTAACAGTACTGGCTTGCTCAATTTATGGGATGAATATAGTCGAATATCAGTGTTGCTAGGCCATGGAGTTGGTATTAATCGTCAATCTACTATTGGATTAAATGCATTATCATTTATCTCTAGTGAGCCCAGCAGTCTTACGATAATCGATACATTAGCATTAGAAATCCAGAGAACATTTGATTATTACGAAAGTCATTTTCGACAGGCAGCTATTGAACAATTAGTCATTATTAACAATGGCCAAGCCATTTCAGATCTCGCACAATTATTTCAACAACGACTTGGTATACCCTGCGATCTGATCTCGATAACTGATGCCATAAGCTGTGACAATCCTGATACTATTTCTCCTAATTGTATAACAGCAATTGGTGGCGCATTAAGGATGGAACAATAATGATGATGCAACAAGTTAACTTTTATCAGACACAGTTCAGACCTCAACAGATTGTTTTACCTGTCCCAAAAGTTATCATGGTTACGGTTTTCACTATAGTGACTTTACTTGTGTTTAGCGTCTATTTTTCACAGAAAATAACCGCTCAAACAACAATTATTTCTCAACAACAACATCGTGTTAATGCAAGTCAAAATCAATTAGCTGAATTACAACAACAGCTTGCTAACCTAGGATCTGATCAATTATTGATCGCTCAATATACTGTCTTACAGCAGCAGCTAAACACACAAAAATCACTATATACCCAAACATCTTCAAAATGCAGGTTTGAATTGCTGAAAATTATCGTTGATTGTACTTCCAAGTGAATCAGC
>JARGFJ010000076.1 GCA_029210875.1 Gammaproteobacteria bacterium
CTGATTCACTTGGAAGTACAATCAACGATAATTTTCAGCAATTCAAACCTGCATTTTGAAGATGTTTGGGTATATAAAGCAAAGGATGCAGGAAAGCGTACTTATCGTTTCTTCTCTGAGGAAATGAATGTTGATGCCGTAGAGAATATGAAATTACAATCTTCGTTGCATCACGCACTTACAAATGAAGAGTTCCAGCTTCACTATCAACCACAGTTTAATACGATTAGCGGTGACTTAATTGGTGCTGAGGCATTATTACGATGGAAACATCCTGAGCTGGGGCTTGTTTCTCCGGCCAAGTTTATTCCTCTGGCTGAACGTAGCGGTCTTATTGTTGAAATTGGTGAATGGGTGATCAATGAGGCATGTAAACAGGCACAAATATGGAACCATCACCGAACATCACCACTTATCATGGCTGTCAACCTTTCAGCCATACAATTCAAACGTGGCAACATTATCGACACCGTTAAACAAGCCCTTGCCCAATCAGGACTAAATTCGAATCTATTGGAATTAGAATTAACAGAATCAATTTTAATGAATGATCTCGATATAGCGATAAAAACGCTGAATAGTTTCAGAGAAATGGGGATTCATATGTCTATTGATGATTTTGGTACAGGCTATTCGAGTTTGTCTTATCTGAAAAAATTGGCCGTCAATAAACTTAAAATTGATCAATCATTTGTTGCTGATATGGTGGATAATTTTGACGATGCCACTATCGTTCGTACCATTATTCAAATGGGGCATACGTTACAACTTAGTGTTATTGCTGAAGGTGTAGAAACACTGGAGCAATTGAATCTGCTCAAAAATTATGGCTGCGATGAAGTTCAAGGCTACTTTTATAGCCGCCCCATACCAGCAGATGAATTTAGTATATATTATAATGCCAATTGGAAATAACCAACCTCGTGAGTTCATGCCCATGCTGTACATACATAAAGACATCAATGGAATTTAAATGATTCAACAAGATATAGATAAAATCAAATCAATATTGCTAAACATGCATGATGAACTGGAAAGTCTTAATTCAACATCACAATCATCGACTGCCACTGTGGTTTTGGATCAGAACAGTGTGGGCAGATTATCTCGCATGGACGCGTTACAGGGTCAGCAAATGGCCTTGGAAACCCAACGGCGTCGAAAACTGCAACTTACTCAAGTCAAAGCAGCCTTAATGCGAATAGAAAACAATGACTATGGCTATTGTGCTGTGTGTGATGAAGAAATTATTATTGGTAGATTGCTCATAAACCCAATAGCTACCAGGTGTATTAATTGTTCAAAATAAGCCTGATCTACAAAAATTAGCAGGCAAGTTTGACCTACACCTTGCTCGAACAGATCATGTTGTGATGAACAAATAACAACACTACTTGACCAAGGCTTAGATACTGCTGATGCCAGAGACTAAACAACCGACTAAAGCCGCATTTTTAAAGGTATTCCGGGATGTTTTGAGACCTTACGAGAAGTGTTCTTGGTGGGTGGTGAGGGGTTCGAACCCCCGACCCTCGCCTTGTAAGGGCGATGCTCTCCCAGCTGAGCTAACCACCCCAAGAGAAGCGGGCATTTTATAGATGCACCATCGATAAAGCAACAACTCAAAACTAATAAATTAACCTGAATCCTGGATACGTGATAGTGCAAGACTCTATTTCCCTAATGTAATCAGACTGTTAAACTCAACAGCCCTAGTGAGTGCTGTTTCTTATCCAGTATTGAGGTTAAATTAGGGGAGATTAATTTACCGCTTTAAAATCAATTCACCACGTCACAACTAATTTTGTTGCCATTGATACAGGTTTAGACAAATCTTGGTGTCTTTGAATTGAATTCCCTCTGCTTCTAGCAATGACTTTTGTCTGTTGTAGTGTTCACTAGCGTAAGGAAAGGCTAATTCGCCTTTTGCATTAACAACGCGATGCCACGGTAATGTAGTATCTCGTGGTAGTAATTTTAACCTGAGATCGGTTTAAGAGACGACCATCATCTTAAATTCTTCACTAGTAATTTTCAGTGATGGCTTGTTCTC
>JARGFJ010000077.1 GCA_029210875.1 Gammaproteobacteria bacterium
ATGAAGCTGAAAACTCTTTCAATCGCAATGATGTCATTAGCTGTTACTGGTGTAGCGGTAGCTGATGAACTTGCGACAATGCAAGAAAATGAAAATAACTGGGTATCTGCTGCAGGTAACTATAACAACCAACGTTACAGCAAATTAGCTCAAATCAACAAAGACAACGTTGCTGATGTCAAAATGGCATGGTCTTTCTCAACAGGTGTATTACGTGGTCACGAAGGTAACTCTTTAGTTATCGACGGTACGATGTATGTTCACACGGCGTTCCCTAACATTGTATTTGCGTTGGATTTAAACAACGATGGTGCAATCAAGTGGAAATACGAACCAAAACAAAACTACGATGAAACTGTACCAGTAATGTGCTGTGACACGGTTAACCGTGGTCTTGCTTACGGCGATGGTAAAATCTTCTTGAACCAGGCGGATACAACATTAGTTGCTTTAGACATGAACAGCGGTAAAGTTGTTTGGTCTCACAAACGTGATGATGCTAAACGCGGTGCAACCAGCACAGCGGCTGCTCACGTCTTCAAAGATAAAGTACTAGTGGGTATTTCTGGTGGTGAATTTGGTGTTCGTGGTTATATCAAAGCATATGACTTGAACGGTAAAGAAGCATGGCAAGTTTACAGCACAGGTCCTGATGCTGAAATGGGTTTTGATCCAAACAAAACGATGTCTATGTTGAAACCCGTTGGTAAAGATTCATCTTTAAAAACATGGAAAGGCGACCAATGGAAAATTGGTGGTGGTACAACATGGGGTTGGTATTCTTACGATCCTGATTTGAACATGTTCTACTACGGTAACGGTAACCCATCAACATGGAATCCAGTACAACGTCCAGGTGATAACAAATGGTCAATGTCGTTATTTGGTCGTGATTTAGATACGGGTATGGCGAAATGGGTATACCAAATGACACCATACGATGAGTGGGATTATGATGGTATCAATGAAGTACCGTTAGTAGACCAAAAAATCAACGGCAAAATGCGTAAAGCTTTAGTGCATTTCGACCGTAACGGTTTTGGTTACACATTAGACCGCGTATCTGGTGAATTACTTGTTGCTGAAAAATACGATCCAGCAGTGAACTGGTCAAACGGTGTTAACCTAAAAACGGGTTTACATGATCGCGTAGTGAAATACTCAACAGCTGCAAACGGTGCGGACGTGAACACAACCGGTATCTGTCCTGCTGCGTTGGGTTCTAAAGATCAACAGCCTTCGGCGTACTCACCACGTACTGGTTTATTCTATGTTCCAACCAATCACGTCTGTATGGACTACGAACCATTTGAAGTTGAATATGTATCAGGTCAACCTTATGTTGGTGCGACATTGAACATGTACCCAGCGCCAGGTGGCACACACTTAGGTAACTTCATCGCTTGGGATTCACGTGTAGGTAAGATCGTCTGGTCTAACCCAGAACGTTTCTCAGCATGGGGTGGTGCGTTAGCAACTGCGTCTGACTTAGTATTCTACGGCACATTAGAAGGCTACATCAAAGCAGTAGATGCACAAACTGGTCGTGAGCTTTGGAGATTCAAAACGCCATCAGGCATTATCGGTAACGTCAACACTTACAAACATGATGGCAAACAATACTTGTCAATCTTGTCTGGTGTAGGTGGTTGGGCAGGTATCGGTATGGCTATTCCTAGCCTGGAAAACGACTCAGATGGTCTTGGTGCGGTTGGTGCTTACAAAGCATTATCTAGCTGGACTAACCTGGGTGGTGTTCTAAGCGTATTTAGCCTATAAG
>JARGFJ010000078.1 GCA_029210875.1 Gammaproteobacteria bacterium
GATTCACTTGGAAGTACAATCAACGATAATTTTCAGCAATTCAAACCTGCATTTTGAAGATGTTTGGGTATATATAAGGTTCGGGAGACTTGATAGAGTGCACAAATATTAATTTTTCTTCTAATAATTGTTCTATTTGAATACCCGCTGAATATTCGGGTTGATGCACAATAATCACATCTAACACACCATGATCAAGCTTTTCAATAAGGGACTGTCGTTCACCAATCTCGGTTCTGATCGCAACGTCAACAACATCGTCTTTCAAATTATTCAACCATTTCAACATTAACGGGCTCCAAAGGCTTATCTCACTACCTATGTTTAATATCCTTTCTGTGCCAATGGGTAGAGGTAAATCCCTTTTAGCTGTTTCCCATGTCTGAATAAATTTGGTGGCATACTCAATAAATCGATCACCATTTGCTGTTAATGATGCTCCTGAACGATTTCTGATGAATAATTTACACCCTATTTGTTTTTCTAAATTATGAACTCTAGCAGTCACGGTTGTTTGTGTGACGTGCAACTTTTCTGCTGCAGCTATAAAGCTGCCAGTACGCACAATTTCCAAAAATGTTTTTGCTAAAACAGTATCCATATGAATATTTTTGATGTTAATAGAAGATAATATTCATTATACAAAACTTAAATGAATTGTCATACTTCCCATCCATCTCATTACTAGAAATTTAACGATGCTGTTTCATAAAGAAGAGAACCCAGTACAGGTTATAACCGATGCCGAATCAAAGTACCTATAACACAGAAATAACCAAATGGTTCTCCTATATGGCTTGTATTTATCTAGTTGTAGGTACGGGGCTCGGAGTCTATATCGCATCAGAGCTAGCTTGGCCATTGCTTAATTTTGATAACCCGTACATTAGTTTTGGGCGATTAAGACCTGTTCATACTCATACAGTCGTATACGGGTTTGCTGGATCGGTTCTGTTGGCCACCGCTTATTACATAGTTCAGCGCACATCGAACGTTAGATTATGGAGTGACAGTTTCGCGTGGTTTACTTTTTGGGGTTGGAATTTATACGTCATTGGTAGTTTTATTACGCTACCGCTTGGCTTGACTCAATCCAAAGAATACGCTGAACTCGAATGGCCGCTTGATATTCTATTGGCTGTTGTCTGGCTGGCCTATAGCTTTAATTTTATTATGACACTGAGAATACGTAAGGTTTCTCATATCTATGTAGCAAACTGGTTCTTTCTGGCAATGATGATCATGTTTACTTATTTACATATCATTAATAGCTTAGCTATTCCCGTTGAATTATTTAAATCCTATTCACTTTTTGCTGGTGTGCAAGACGCGATGATTCAATGGTGGTGGGGACATAATGCCATTGGATTTTATTTGACCGCTGGCTTTTTAGGCATCATGTATTATTTCGTGCCCAAACAAGCAAACCGCCCAATTTATTCTTATCGTTTGTCGGTTATTCACTTCTGGGCATTAACATTTGGTTATGTATGGTTAGGTGCGCATCACCTTCAATACACAGCACTGCCAGA
>JARGFJ010000079.1 GCA_029210875.1 Gammaproteobacteria bacterium
TGTTCTGCAAGCGCTTTGCTGTTTAACATAAAGGGCAAGCCGCCGGTGTTGTATAGCTTTTGATCACCATAGAGCTTTTGTACTTGTTCAAGTACTTGTTGCTTATTGGTGAGCCGCTTACCTAGTTCTACAGGTGGTTTTACAAAGGGGATCTTTTCCGGCCTACCAGCTTCAGCCCAACCTGCAGGCGTGAGATTTGTCCAGGCGCTTTTGCTTTGTTGCCATTGTTGCATTACGTCACCAGATAATGTTTCACCCCAAGCGGCTTTGCCAGGATTATAGTCGAAGCCTGGATCAATTCCGGTTCATCCCCACGGGTGTGGGGAACGCCAGTTCAGCAGCGGAACCACCTGCCATTTGAGCGGTTCATCCCCACGGGTGTGGGGAACGCATAATAGCTAAGCGCTGCGAAATTGCTACAGGCGGTTCATCCCCACGGGTGTGGGGAACGCCCATTAACATAAGTTGGATCAGGTTCAGAAAACGGTTCATCCCCACGGGTGTGGGGAACGCTTGAGCCCCCACAACAATCTGAAGATATTAAACGGTTCATCCCCACGGGTGTGGGGAACGCATTGAAGGGTGTTTTGCCTGAAGGGCATATCGCGGTTCATCCCCACGGGTGTGGGGAACGCAAGTTGCGTTAAAAATCCAGCGGCATAGAGGCCGGTTCATCCCCACGGGTGTGGGGAACGCAAACAAATGCAAATGCAGATTTGAAGGAACTGCGGTTCATCCCCACGGGTGTGGGGAACGCACCCAGCAAATTTTTAATAATTTATTGCCAATCGGTTCATCCCCACGGGTGTGGGGAACGCACAGACCACAGCAATAACATCTAGTTCGTAACCGGTTCATCCCCACGGGTGTGGGGAACGCATCATCGAGCGCATTTAAAAACGAGCCGAACGCGGTTCATCCCCACGGGTGTGGGGAACGCTTGTCAGATAGCCAAGCGCGAGCTATTGTAGACGGTTCATCCCCACGGGTGTGGGGAACGCTTCTCTAGCTATGAATAACGGGCATGACAACGCGGTTCATCCCCACGGGTGTGGGGAACGCATCTATCATAGCTCTAAAAAGGCATACAATAGCGGTTCATCCCCACGGGTGTGGGGAACGCTGTCCAATAGAATCTAGCAATATACGCCCACGCGGTTCATCCCCACGGGTGTGGGGAACGCTGCCATTTACTTGCCTGCCGCGGTGTATTTAGCGGTTCATCCCCACGGGTGTGGGGAACGCCTCTTCTCGTTTATACAGTTTCTTGCTGAACGCGGTTCATCCCCACGGGTGTGGGGAACGCTTTACACATCCGATCCAGATGCTGATCCCAATCGGTTCATCCCCACGGGTGTGGGGAACGCTTTTAGCAAATCAAAAATACTTCTAACGATTTCGGTTCATCCCCACGGGTGTGGGGAACGCTAGGCAGCACCGATACAAAAACGAAAGTAAAACGGTTCATCCCCACGGGTGTGGGGAACG
>JARGFJ010000007.1 GCA_029210875.1 Gammaproteobacteria bacterium
TCGCTGATTCACTTGGAAGTACAATCAACGATAATTTTCAGCAATTCAAACCTGCATTTTGAAGATGTTTGGGTATAGATAGCAATGATTTGTGCTTGACTCAGTTCGGTGATGATATTGCTGTCATGTAAAATAATACTGATACCATCGCGTGCAATGGTATGTGCGGTAAGGTCTGACTCAGCCGCTTTCAGATGTCTGGAAACCATGCCAATATCAGCCATGCCGCTACGACTATCAACTACCCCTCGAGTAGAACCACCCGTCTGAACGTCGATTCGAATATCTGGGTTATTCGCTTCAAACCGTTTGGCTATTTCCATCGCAACAGGCGCAACCGTACTTGAACCCGTCAGGTTCAATGTTTGTTGTTGTGCTTGCGCTATACCCGACAGACATAACAAACCTAAAAGACTGCTAGTAAACCACTTCATTAAATTATCCTTCAAGTTTCTGTGGATACGCATAAGGTATCTCATCAACAAGGTTTATCATCACCTGATGAAGTGTCTGCTTATCAGCCGCGATATCACTCTGTTTTAAGTATTCAATCCGGTTTTTCATTGCCTCAAAAACGGACTGGAAAGCCAGCGTTGCTGTTTCTTCCTCTTTGTACGCCGCTGGATCTGGAAAGCGCCAGTGCACGTTCAAATACTCTCCAGAAAAAGCGGGACAAGGCTCATTGGCAGCGTTGTCACACACCGTCACCACAAAATCCAGTTCAGGCGCATCAGATCCGGTGAAACTGTCCCAACTTTTGCTGAAATAATGGCCAATTGGCAAACCATTTTTTTGTAGTTGGGCAATGGCAAAGGGGTTGACTTTGCCGGTAGGATAACTGCCTGCACTAAAAGCTCTGAACACGTCACCAGCCACTTCATTAAACAACGCTTCAGCCATAATGCTACGTGCCGAATTACCGGTACACAGTACCAACACATTCCATTTGGGTTGGTGAGAGGTTTGTGCTAACAACATGGTGTAGCCTCTGACTCTGTCGTTGTTTCAAACGGCAATGCCGTACCACAGCCCTCAAAAATGCCGTAATGCCGTGAAAAATCACCGATAAACTCAAAGTGCCCAGCAAAACGAGTGTCTTTGAGCATCTTCCAGGTATTGCCACAGACGGGGAACACCTTGCCGGTTTCTATGTAGTGATGTTTATCAAGAACAAAACGGTCTGGATGATTGTCAATAGTGCCTTTATAAATCACAGCCTGACCATAATCTTCACAGGCTGTTTCCAATTGATCCAGCTTGAATAAACGATACGTAGCGGAGAAAAATTGAATATTACCAATACGCGGTAATAACGCTGTATCGGTAATATCAAGCGGGCGGTCTTCGACTAAACGTGGATCAGCAAACCCCGTCTGATGCGCCAGCCGTTCAAAATCTTTCCAATACAAAGCACCACCAAGACATTCGCCATATAAAACGGGATCATATTTGACAGCGTCAGGCACACGTCGATCTGAATAGACATCCGAAAAGTAAAATTCCCCGCCCGGTTTGAGTAAATCGTAAATGCCTTGCATCACTGCTGACTTGTCCGGTGACAGGTTAATCACACAATTGGAAACGATGACATCAAAACTGCTGGGAGCCAGATCAAGCTCGGCTAAATTTTCGATATAACCTTTAATAAAGCGCACATTATCAAAACCAAATTGCTCGGCATGATAAGGCTGATATTGCTTGGCGATAGCGAGCTGTTCATCGGTCATATCAACACCAACTACTTCGCCTTCTGGTCCGACCAATTGTGACAGGGCATAGACATCACGCCCGGTGCCACAACCTAAATCCAAAATTCGAGCACCTTTTAATTCTGCTGGACAGACCAGACCACAACCATAATAACGTACCAGCACTTCCTCATGAATATTATTGAGCAAGCGTTTTAACCATTCCGGTATGGCGCTAACATCACAACAGGCGCTGGTCCTGAGGTCTTCGGTACGGGTGAGTTGTTTGCCATAATATTCTTGAACCAGATCGTGCATTAGCATCTCCTTTAATGTTTAGCATGAGTCTTAATAACACTAAAATTGTTACAGTTAAATCGCTCTTTTTTGATACTACTTTGCAAGCCCCTGATCTGGTTAACTGTTCCAGCATCCCAGTGAATTTTAACTTGAGTAGCTAAATTGTATGGCATCGTATCGTAAGAGTGTAACAATACAAAAATTTAAACGTCAGATTGATAGCATGCCTTCTGTATAAATGAAGCACTAAACTAAGGAATTATCTGATGTTTAAAATAAATCAGCCTGTCAGGATATATCTTTTCGCCCTGTTATTGTTACCCCTACTAACTAATGCAAAGGATCTACCAGTCAGCAATGAGTCCAGACTACTTTCTGACTCATATGAAGATTATCTGCTTGAAATGATGTCAGGTGGTCCTGGCAAGGACGGGATCCCCTCGGTAGATAAGCCTCAATTCTGGACTGTCCGAGAAGCAAACACGTTTTTGGATGACAAGGATATCGTGTTTGGTGTTTACCATAATGGCGTCGCCAAAGCTTATCCACAACGGATTATGGTCTGGCATGAGATCGTCAATGACACCGTTGGCGGCAAACCTTTGAGCATAAGCTATTGTCCGTTAACTGCTACAGCGATTGGTTTTGAACGCGGTTCAACAGAATTGGGGGTATCGGGCAACCTCATTAACAGCAACATGGTAATGTATGATCGTGAAACCGACAGCCTGTGGCCACAAATTGCAGCAGTAGCAATCGATGGGGCTTATCAGGGCAAATCATTGGCAGAGCACCGAGTATTCTGGACGAGCTGGGCTCGATGGAAACAACGTCATCCCGATACACAGGTTTTATCAGATCAGACTGGACATATTCGTAATTATCAACGCGATCCCTACGGTGATTATAATCCGCTCAAAGGTTACTATCTTAAAAGCTCACCAACCATGTTTCCGGTTATGCACTCATCGAGTGGTCTGGCTCAGAAAAGCACCATACTTGGCTTTAGAACAGCTAATAGCGCGGTGGCTGTAAAAATGCAAACCTTGCGAATAGATAAGGTTGTTCAAGTCACTCAAGATGATGTGGTCTATATCATAATTTACGATCAGGGACTGGATACCGGCTGGGTCTACCAATCCAACACAACACTGGATATCGATGTCAGTCAAATTCCTTTTGAAAAAACCGGCCCTAATGCCGAGGTATTAAATAAGCTTCCGGCAATAAACGCATTCAAAGCCATGTGGTTTGCGTGGAAAGCCTATTACCCGAAAACACAGTTGTATTGATATCATTATGTTATCAGTTAAAGCGACAGCCCGAACCATAGCCGTAAGTTATGCACTGCTTTATCTTTTTCTGATTGGCGATATTGATATCGGAGGCAGTAGCTGGCGCTGGATGATATTGCCCATTGATAGCATGCAACCCTTTTCACAACGTAGCTTACTGCATTTTGAAGCGGTCGCAATGGTTGAACTGGGATGGTTCACCGTATTACTTAGCCCGGTAAATACTATTATTGCATTGACGTTAGGTATGCTGCTTGCCCTGAATGTATATGGTGTCATATCAATGAGAACCCAAGCTTGTCAGCTATCAAAATCAACTAGCAGTATGAGCGCTTTGCCAGCATTGCTCACCGGTGGTGCATGTTGTGCACCGAGTCTGTTTCTGGTACTCGGTATTCCCGGCCTGGGCGCACTGATCGGCTACATAGGCTGGCTATTACCATTATCTGCATTATTATTACTAGTGAATCGATTCTGGCAACGGGCACAAGGTGCTCCTGCATGGCGAGATTTATAAACAATCAAACCCGATCTGGAGCTGCCTTGTCCTAAAATAGGATGGCAATAAACATCAGCACCACAATCATCATCAAAAATGCGACCATACCTCGATACCAAGGCTTAATAAAACCTAATTTTCCTGCTGTTTTAGACAACAACCAGATAGGTGGTGCGCCCCACATTAACTCCCGATAAGCACTTTTTCCAGCCTGATTTAATACTGAATGCATGTAACCCGCACCATGTAAAAACGGCATCACCATTTTTTGGCTGATCGTTTTTTGCTTAAGCTCGCCTTTTTTGACCTGCTCTAAAGCGTTTGTTATTGCTGATAAATCGCCACTCCACAACGATTGAAACAAGATCATTCCTTGGGAATCAACCATGTGCAAAGAATTAGGTAGCGTATCTAATGTTTTATGCAAACCACCTGATAAGTCATCAACAATGATTGCCTGCTTAATCTGATGTTGATCTCTAAATGCCCTGGCATAGTTATATTTGGTATCCATATCCTGCGCTTGTGGGAAATGATCACCGGGATGCGCCTCGCGAACGTAGACAAATGCCACAGAAAAAGCATCCTCAGTGGCATCAACAAGAGCAGTTAAATCGGCCAGACTGCTGATCGTCATTGGACAGGTAATGGACGCTGTGACCAATATTAACGGCTTACCTTGTGACAGCGCATTCAAACTTAAACGCTGCCCATCCAGCAATTGCACATCCCGTTGCATATCTATCTGCGTCGATATCATTGCTGCCTTGCTAAATCGCATATCTGAAAGCATGATTTTCAAATCAAAGTGTTCAAACCTATACTCGCTATCGGTCTGTTTGGCTTCAGGATCAGTCATGCCAAGCACGTTTAGCAAACATGTCATCCAGCTTAGTATGAAACAAATGATTTGTGTAATTACTCATGGTTTTGACCGCAATCGCAGTAACAATATCTAGAATATGACGTTGTTCGTAACCCGCCTTCAAAAAACACTCGACATCAGCCTGGCTCGGTAAACCACGTTTTTCATGCATGACTTTAGTGAACACATTGAGCGCGGCAAACTTTTGGTCAGCTATTGGCTTATCATCTCGAATAGCATCGGTCACATCAGTGGGTACATCTGACATTTTATCGGCAATAAAACTATGTGCACCAACACAGTAGCCACAGCCATTGGCTCGACTTAAGGTCAAAAATACAACCTCCTGCTCTTGTGGCGAGAATGCAGAATGTGTACGAAATTGATCGTAACCATATAGGTAGCTTTCCAGCAAACCCGGTGCTGTCGCCATATTACGATACATATTAGGAATAAAGCCTAAATTCTTTTTGGCGATCTTAAGTGTGGCATGGTTGTCATCTTCAACAGGCATCAAGTTGATTTTGTATTCTGCTTGCATCATTGTTTCTCCTTAATAGTTATGAACCAATTGGTCCATATTTTGGTAAAAAATTATTTCAGCGTGTTTAGCAACATAGCGGAAACACGTTTTAAACGATCCTGACTGGCACCCGACTTAACCATTGTTCTCAAACCACTAATGCCAGAAACGATAAAATCGGCCATCGGATCAACATCAATCTCACAACAGATTTCACCATTCTGTTGTGCCTTGTTTAGCGCACGAGCAATAATCTTACGAATTTTGCCAAATCCCAGATCGACAGCTCCAGCAACGTGCGGATCCAGCCCTGCCAATTCATTTGCAGTATTAACCAGTAAACAACCTTTTCTGTGAGCTGATCCTGCTTCTGCAATAACAGCGTCAAGCAAATCTTCAATAAATTGCAAACCTGATAGCTTAGATGATAATTGTTGTTCCAGATCTGCGATTAAACGATCTTGATAGTGAACTAAGCAACTGGAAAATAATGTCGATTTATTACCAAAGCTTTGATAAAGACTGCTTTTCGATAAACCCGTACAGTTAAGTAGATCCTGCATTGAAGTCGACGCATAGCCATGTCGCCAAAATTGCAGCATCGCTGCATTTAACGACTTATCTTGATCAAATTGACGGGGTCTTCCTAGTGCCATAGGCTCATTATGAACCAATCAGTCCATAAATGTATATAGTGAACTATAAATTCAGTTTTTTTGTTTAGAGCAAAACCCATCAGATAAAACTCAACACTGATATGGTGCTAAGACTTTGATATAGCCGTGATCAATGAATTTGTAGATATTGCTAAAAACTTTTGTTTACCCTGAGAGATCGCGCTCATCTATCAGCTTGGTATTTTATTGACTGATCAGCTTCATGGCATTACGCAGATAACCAAGAAAAAAACAAGGAATTATAAACCCAGAAACGGACTGCTTAGGTTCGATAGCGGCCTCTTTAATACCTATTATGATTGCAAGCGGCTAATAAAGTCTGTGCTACTCAAACTGGACAGTTGCTTGGATTGGTCATTTTACGGTTACCATCGTTTGATGTGTCCCGAAAAATTCACGAAGAAAAAAAGAGGTCAGCAGTATAACATGCTAACCTCTTGATTTATATGGTGGGCCCACAGGGACTTGAACCCCGGACAAAGGGATTATGAGTCCCCTGCTCTAACCAACTGAGCTATAGGCCCGAAAAACGGTTTAGTTATCGCTATCTAAGAAGCTACGTAATTGATCTGAACGCGTTGGATGACGCAGTTTACGTAGTGCTTTTGCTTCAATCTGACGAATACGTTCACGGGTTACATCAAATTGTTTACCCACTTCTTCCAAGGTGTGATCGGTGTTCATGTCGATACCAAAACGCATACGAAGTACTTTCGCTTCACGTTCGGTTAAGCCACTCAACATACCTTGAGTGGCTTCTCTTAAACCTTCGATCATCGCCGAGTCTTGTGGTGACATCACATTAATATCTTCCACAAAATCACCTAGGTGAGAGTCTTCGTCATCACCAATTGGTGTTTCCATTGAAATCGGTTCTTTTGAGATTTTAAGTACTTTACGTACTTTATCTTCTGGCATGTCAACACGTTCAGCTAGTTCTTCCGGTGTTGGTTCACGACCCATTTCTTGTAACATTTGACGCGCAATTCGATTCAGTTTATTGATTGTTTCAATCATGTGCACTGGGATACGAATTGTACGTGCCTGGTCTGCAATTGAGCGTGTGATTGCTTGTCTAATCCACCATGTTGCATAGGTAGAAAACTTATAACCACGTTGATATTCAAACTTATCAACTGCTTTCATCAAGCCGATATTACCTTCCTGAATCAAGTCCAGAAACTGCAAACCGCGGTTAGTATATTTTTTTGCGATTGAGATCACAAGACGTAAATTCGCTTCGACCATTTCTTTTTTGGCACGACGCGCTTTTGCTTCGGCAATGGTCATTTGGCGACTAATTTCTTTGATTTCAGCGATTGACATGCCGCGATCTTCGGCCAACTCAGCCATTTTAGTTTGTGCTTTTACAATTTCATCAAGGTGTTTTTTGATGGTTGATGAATAATGTTTTTTGGCACGTATGTGTTTGTTAGTCCATTCAATATTTACTTCATTGCCGGTGAATGAGTCGATAAAATCACGGCGGTTCATACGTGCTTCATCAACGACGATTTTGGCAATAAGACGCTCTTGTTTACGAATAATTTCAACTGTTTCGGTCATCAAACTATTCAGATAGTTTAATGTTTTAGGCGTCAGTTTGAACTCCATGAATAAGTTACTTACTAATTCACGAGCAGCTGCGTAATCATCACCGGTTGCGGTTTGTGCCGCAGCATTGGCGTCTTTCATCGCTTGGAAACGTGCACGTGCTTCTTCAGGATCAACACCTGCAGCCGATTCATCATCGTCATCATCATCGGCAACAACAACTGTAGAATCATCATCACTATCATCGTTTGCGCTTGTTTCGTCAGTTTCTTCTTCAGGTAATATGAAGCCTTTAATCAACTCATTTAGACGAAGTTCACCCGCTTCTACAGCTTCTGTTTGTGCAAGAAACGCGTCGATACAAGGTTGATAGGTAGACAGCATGTATAGACTTTCACGAAGGCCCGCCTCGATCCGTTTCGCAATAACGATTTCACCTTCACGCGTCAGTAGTTCAACAGAACCCATTTCACGCATATACATACGTACTGGATCAGTTGTTCGACCGAATTCACCATCGGAACTTGCTAAAACAGCAGCGGCTTCATCAGCAGAGACATCATCATTGCTTGATGCTGCTTCTGCTAAACGCTCCATTTCATCGGTATCCATGCCATCTTCATGGACCATGATACCGAGGTCGCTGAACATACCGATAATGTCTTCAATTTGATCTGCATCAACCAAATCTTCAGGCAAGTGATCGTTTATCTCTCCGTAGGTCAAGTAACCGCGTTCTTTTCCTAGTGTGATAAGCGCTTTAATGCGTGACTGTTGATCTTTCATTCGACCTCTTTAATTTTTGTGCGTGGACGCTAGCGTAACCGCATATTATAACGACAACCCTATAATAATGCACATATTTTTATGCGCAACATACGCCTAAGATTGAATGTTACGAATTTCAGCTCTTTCAATTTCTGTAAGCTGACTGAAAGGCTTATCCGTTAATATTCTTAATCGTTCCTCAATAGCGTCATGTTGTAGCTGTTGCATGATTCCGATGAGCTCATGCTTCAATGCGTCTGCTGCTAAGGGCAAGGTTTGTTGCGCCAGTTTTTGTAAATGCGCTTCAGACTCACTACCTCGTGACCGTTCCAACAGCGCCGCAGTATTTAGATGGGGATTTTGTCGTAAGGTTTCAAGCATGTGTACTAATATTTTTATACCAGGCTTATCCAACGTTGCCACTTTGTCAAAACCACCAACAGCAGCATGTAATTCCGGATGTTGTAGAATGATTGTTATTGCCATTCTCACCGCTGAAAATCCGCCAGCTTGTTTTGTAGGAGAAGTAAACTTCTTCGGTTTGTTTTCCGCTGGTTTTTCAATGTGTTTATTTAATATGGCAGTACTGGTTTTGGCTCTGTCAGCTAATTGCTGTTCTAGCATATCGCGATAAACACCGGCCGGTATATGCCTTAGATAGGGCTTCGCCATTTCAATTAAACGTGCTCGTCCGTCCATTGAGGTTACATCAACCCGGCTTTCAAGTGTCGCAAAAAAGAAGTCTGAATAGTTTTGCGCATTGGCGACTCGTTGATTAAACGCTTCAGCCCCTTCGCTACGTACTATTGTGTCAGGATCTTCACCATCGGGTAAAAACATAAATTTTAATTGATGATTACCACCAAGTAATGGCAAGGCATTTTCAGCAGCTCGCCATGCCGCCTCACGACCAGCACGATCGCCATCAAAACAAAAAACAACTTCCGGTGTGCTTCGTTGTAATAAACGTAAATGATCGGGCGTTGTTGCTGTTCCTAACGTTGCGACTGCATTAGTAATACCTTTTTCAGCTAGGGCAATCACATCCATATAGCCTTCAACGATGATAATGCGTTCCAGTTTACGATTTGCTTTTTTGGCTTGATATAAACCATAAAGCTCGTGACCTTTATGAAATAGAGGCGTTTCAGGCGAATTTAAATATTTAGGTGTGCTGTCATCAAGTACGCGACCGCCAAACCCAATAACACGTCCCCGACGATCACGAATTGGAAACATAATACGTTTGCGAAAACGATCATATGTTCTGCCATTATCATTGCTACTTAGCAACCCTGCTTCATCCAGTTGTTTTCTATTTAAGTCACTGGTACCAAAGGTTTTAAGTACATTATCCCAGCCATCTGGCGCAACACCAATATCGTAGTGCTGTATGATTTGGTCTGATAAGCCACGTTGTTTTAGATAGGCTATGAACTCGCCTTTATTGGGGTTGTTTTGTAACTGATGAACGTAATATTGGCTGACTTTATCCAATACATCGTATAAGTTTTGTTGAGCCGGTGAGTTTGATGCAGTGTGGGTAGTGGGCACCGTCATCCCAACCAGATCAGCAAGCTCATGAATTGCTTCAGGAAAGCTCATTTGATCGTATTCCATCAAAAACCCGACCGCAGTACCATGAGCGCCACAACCAAAACAGTGATAAAACTGCTTGTCAGGGCTTACCGTAAATGAAGGGGATTTTTCATTATGAAAAGGACAGCAGGCGCTAAGATTTTTCCCTGCTTTTTTTAATGGAACCCGCGCATCAATAACATCGACAATATCAACTCTGGTTAATAAATCATCAATGAACTGTGTAGGGATCTGACCGGCCACGACTAAACGCCTATGACCGGTTTTGATAGTGTGTAATTAAGCTTGCCGATAGCCGGGCTTTGCAAGCTCATCACTTATGCCGTAAGAGCAGCCTTAACAAGACCACTGACCGCACCCATATCAGCGCGACCTTGAAGTTTTGGTCGCAACAGATTCATGACTGCACCCATATCTTTGGGGCTAGAAGCACCCGATTCGGCAATTGCCGCAGCTATCGCACCAGCAATTTCATCGTCAGTCATTGCCGTTGGCATAAACTCTTCAATAATTGCTAATTCTGCAATTTCAATAGCAGCAAGATCATCACGACCTGCTTGTTCAAATTGGCTTAATGAATCGCGGCGTTGCTTACACATCTTGGTTAGAATGGTGATAATGCCATCATCATCAAGATCGTGTCTGTTATCAACTTCATATTGCTTAATTGCCGCCGATATTTGGCGCAAAGTAGCAAGACGCTCTTTTTCTTTAGCGCGCATAGCGGCTTTAATGCTATCTTGGATAGTCAGCTTTAATGGGCTAGATTGTTGTGGCATAAATACGTCTTAATTGTTAGTACATGCGGATGCGACGAGCGCTTTCGCGAGATACTTTCTTTTGGTGACGTTTAACTGCTGCAGCTGCAGCGCGTTTGCGTACTGTAGTTGGTTTTTCATAAGCTTCACGTGCACGTGCTTCTGCAACTGTGCCCGCTTTTTCACATGCGCGTTTGAAGCGACGTAAAGCGATATCAAACGGCTCGTTTTCTTTTAAACGTACTGATGGCATTAATAAAATCCTAAACAAGTTTTTATGGGAAAGCCCCTAATTGTACGAAAGTTATTACAAAAAGCAAAGTGTTAGATCGCTTTTCTTTTAAAGAAGGCATAATATTCGCTCTATTGTTACTAAGAGACTGTTGGGCTTATGCGTGTATTAGGTATCGAATCTTCCTGTGATGAAACAGGTATTGCTCTCTATGATACCGAAAAAGGGCTGCTTGCTCACGCCTTATATAGTCAAATTGAACTACATGCAGAATATGGCGGGGTTGTACCTGAACTTGCGTCCCGTGATCATATTCGTAAAGCGCTACCGCTGATCAATCAAGTGCTGAAACAAGCAAAACTCAAACGCAATGATATTGATGCCGTTGCTTATACCGCTGGTCCTGGTTTAGTAGGTGCATTATTAGTTGGGGCGGCAATTGGACGCAGTATCGCTTGGGCTTTAGATAAACCCGCGATTGCCATCAATCATATGGAAGGGCATTTGTTATCGCCCTTATTAGAAGAAAACCCACCGTCATTCCCGTTTGTATCTTTACTGGTGTCGGGCGGCCACACTTTATTAGTTGATGTGAAAGGTGTTGGACAATATGAGTTATTGGGCGAATCAATTGATGATGCCGTCGGTGAAGCATTTGATAAAACAGCAAAGATGTTAGGTTTAGGTTATCCAGGTGGACCGATATTAGCCAAGATTGCTGAACAAGGTACCCCAGATAAATATCAGTTTCCCCGTCCTATGACTAATCGACCTGGATTAGACTTTAGTTTTAGTGGGCTAAAAACATTTGCGATGAACACATGGCTTGCCAGCGAACAGTCGGAACAAGATCAAGCTGATATTGCCTTAGCCTTTCAAACTGCTGCCGTTGATACGTTGATTATCAAATGTAAGCGCGCTTTAAAACAAACACGACATAAAACGATTGTTGTTGCCGGGGGCGTTAGTGCGAACACAGCATTAAGAAGCAGTCTTAATGCGCTTCCCAATATTAACGCTTATTTTCCTCGTCCAGAGTTTTGTAGCGACAATGGCGCGATGATTGCCTTTGCCGGAGCCATGCGCCAGTCTGCGCTTAACAAACAGGATAAGCCGAGCTTTGCTGCCAGACCGCGTTGGCCGCTTGACCAACTTAAACCAACTTAAACCAACTTAAACCAACTTAAACCAACTTAAACCAACTTAAACCAACTTAAACCAGCTTAAATAAGCTGTGTTACCAGATCAAATCATCCGGGATCTGATAATCGGCATAGCCATCATCAATATGTGATTCTTGCTCTTTGATTCTCACAACCCATTCAGGTAAACGCGCCTCTACTTTTTCAGCTTCAGCATCAGGTATCAATACCTTCTTATTATCAATCAAGGCAATGGCTAACTGGCCTTTAGTCAGTTTTTCATGTTGTTCCGGTGTGACATAGATCTTTTTGATCTTATTTTTCAGCGTAAATTGGTACGGCGTTTCAGCATCTTTCGGAATAGCAATGCTGTTTTGCTGAATGATCTGACGCACTTCTGCAAATAATGCTGTTCTGGCTAATTTGGCATCACGCTGTTTATTCAACTCTAAATCGCGCTGTTGCTTTTCGCGTCGAGCCTGTTCCAATTGCTGTTGTGCTGATAGTTGTGGTTCAACTTTCTGGCCAGATTTAACGGCTTGTCTAATTTGTTTATTATTTTTATGTTTTTGTTGCTGCGTTTTTTTTACTTTTTTCTTATCAACAACGCCTAAACTTAATAATTGATCTTGTAATGACCCAGCCATAATTCTCTCGATTTTGTTTATTTAACCTAATGAATACTGGATAAGAGATAGTGCAAGACTATATTTTCATTTACTCTTACTTTCTTCACCAGCCAATAAGCGCTTGATATTGCTATGATGACGCACAAGCAACATCGCAGCCATCACTAACACTATCCAGCGTGCATCAGTGTTGTCAATTAACCACAGGCTATACACAGGGGTCAAACTAGCTGCCAAAATGGCTGATAATGATGAAATTCGAGTCCCAGCAAACACGACTAACCATGTGAGTAATGCCGCACCTGCTAACACCGGCGATAACGCTAAAAAGCCACCCAATGCAGTTGCTACACCTTTGCCACCTTTAAATCCAAAAAACAGTGGATACAGATGACCAAGAAATGCCGCAAACGCCGTTGCTGCAAGCCATGTCAGATCCAACTCTAATAATCTGGCTATCACGACTGGCAATATGCCTTTTAACACATCAATGATTAATACAGTTGCAGCCAGCTTTTTACCTCCAAAACGCAATACATTGGTTGCGCCAGGGTTGCCAGAACCTTGTGATCGCGGATCAGGCAAGCCTGCCAAACGGCAAAGAATAATGGCGCTCGATAATGAACCAATTAAATAAGCCCCAACAAGTACGGCTATTGGCAAAGCAATTGTTTCTAGCATGATATGATACAACCCAAGTTAGTCATGGCGACCATTATAGGGTTGTTGGCAGTTATTTCCACCTAATATTAGCGTAGACATTCATGGACAAAATTTTTCTTACTGATCTAAAAATTGACACCATTATTGGTATTTATGAATGGGAACGTAATACGCTACAAACATTACGCTTTGATTTAGAGATAGATTGGGATATTCGTACTGCTGCGGCATCGGACGATATTGCTGATACTTTAGACTATGGTGCGATAGCAAATACCATCGTGACCTTTGTTGAGGCCAGCCGTTACCAGTTAATTGAGACCCTAGCTGAAGATTTATGTGCGCTACTACTGCGTGACTATCCCATTCCTAAATTAACATTAACACTGACTAAACCCGTTGCGCTACATGGTCAAAATTTCGCCAAAATTGTTATTGAACGTAATAAAGCATGATCACATCACAATCTGGTTACATTCTCGGTATTGGTAGCAATATCGAGCCGTATAAAAACATTGCACTTATCATTACTGAACTGGTTAAGAAGTTTAAAACGATCCATCTCAGCCGGGTAGCACAGATCCCACCCATTGGCATCAATAGCAGTCGAGACTTTCTCAATTTAGTTGTATTTATTGAAACCGATTTGCCTGAAGCAGACCTTAAACAGCTGTGTAATCAAATCGAAACCGCACTAGGTCGCGATCGCAATGATCCAGATCGCAAGATGAAAGACCGACCGGCTGACTTAGATATTTTGGCAGCGACCCATTTTCCTGAAGATGCGACGCGCCCAGCCAATAGCATTACTGATGAGTATTTTTTATACCCATTATTAGATGAACTAGCGTCATTTCTTACCAACGGAAACAACACCGTTTTACAAAAGGGTGAAAAAATAGAAGCGGGGCATTTAACGTTTGGACAAACGGCGACCACCATCAACAGGGATAGAAGCACCGGTAATGAACGGGTTATTTAATAAACTTTTTATCGCAAGATAAACAGGTTCAGTACCACCTTCTTTTGCCAATAAAGTTTCATCCAACAGCTGTTGCCTCACTTCATCGGAGTGCTGCTCTGTAAACAGTACTGGCCCTGGAGCAATGGCATTAACCTTAATATTAGGCGCATATTTCTTGGCAAGCACCAAGGTCATATTATGCAAACCTGCTTTTGTTGTGCCATAGATATCAAAGCGGGGAGTAGGGTTTTCTACATTAATATCGGTAATATTGATAATATCGGCAGGCATATCCTCCTTGCCCTTTAACATCGACTGCAAGGCTTGGTTAATCAGATAGGGCGCTTTCATGTGGATGGTATAAAACACATCATATTGCTCGGCCGCTTGTTGCAGCGATACAGCTGTCGGTTCAAAGGAAGAGGCATTGTGAATAAGAGCACGAAAGCTGCTTACCTTTGTCTTCAAATCATCAATAAAGGTCAAAATAGAGTCCGTATCAGCCAGATCTGCCTGCACCGTAGTAATACCCAAATCAGACAAAGCTTGGATCTCAGCAGTATGCGTACGATAATGGGCAACAACCTGCTGACCATCTTGATGCAAACGTTTGGCAATATGAAAGCCTATACGACGGCCAGCACCAGTAACTAATATTGCATTTTCTAACACACACAAACTCCTATGACCGCTTCTTTTTCACTACCAATACCAGACAGCATCGCACAACAGCACAGTAATGAGCTAGTGGCACTGATCAAAAAACACATCGTTGATTCTGGTGGCAAGATCGATTTTGCTCATTATATGAATTTATGCCTGTACACACCCGGATTAGGCTATTACTCTGCCGGCAGTCATAAACTAGGTCAGCAGGGTGACTTCACTACAGCACCCGAAATATCATCATTCTTTTCCCAAGCGTTGGCAAAACATATACAGGATGTTTTTAAACAACTTAACACTGCAAACATATTAGAGTTTGGTGCCGGTACAGGCAAAATGGCGGTGGATATTTTACGTCAACTTGAACGTGATGATGCTTTACCACAAACTTACTTCATAATAGAAGCAAGTGCTGACTTACGTCAAAGACAAGAACAATTAATAACTCAAACTCTTCCTCACTTAGTTAATCGAGTAATATGGTTAGATAATATACCGGATTCTTTCATTGGTGTAATACTCGCTAATGAAGTCTGTGATGCCATGCCGGTGCATTGTTTACACTTTAAAAATGATCGTATTCTTCAGCGTTATGTTGGCATCAATAACGATGATTTTGTCTGGTGTGATAATGATATCGATAATGTTCTGATTGCAGATCGCGCCGAATATATCCAACCTCTAGTCGGGGGAAATGACTACATCACCGAAGTCAATTTAACCGCTGAAGCCTGGGTTGCCAGTTTGGCTGAACGGCTAATACAAGGTGCTATATTCATTGTTGATTATGGCTACCCACAAACCGACTATTACCACCCTCAACGTAACACCGGCACGCTAATGTGTTATCACCAACATCAAGGTCATGACAACCCCTTCATCTTACAAGGTTTACAAGACATTACTGCTCATGTTGATTTTACGGCTTTAGCACAATCTGCTTTCGATAATGGATTAGATGTTGCAGGCTTTCAGGCACAAGCCGATTTTTTGATCGCAGGCGATATAGCCTTTCTAATAGCTGAAAATAGCAGTGAAGCTGGCATTGAGTCGATCAAACTCGCTAATGAAATCAAACAATTAACCTTACCTTCTGTCATGGGTGAAACATTTAAAGTACTCACATTAACCAAAAGTCTTGCGGACTTATTGCCTAGAGTGCAACTGGCGGATCGAAGACACAGTCTTTAAAACATAAAAAAGGGAGCCGAAGCTCCCTTTCTATCAATTGCCTTGAGTCGTCTTATTGTTTTGCTTTTAACGCTTCAATTTCACGTTTTAAACGTTCGATTTCACCACTCATATCAAACAAGATTTCTTTCATATTACTGACATCGTGGTTTAAATTGCCAGTTTCTTGTTTGGTTTTAACGATATCTTCCAGTAATTCAGGACTAATATCGCCTTGATCGGCACTTTTACGATCTTTTACTGTTGCCAAAACAGTGGCGATATCAATCACCAACCAATCGGTACGTTCTTTGCCTGTTTCAGGATCTAAATAAAATGACTGACCTTTATCCAAGGCAACGGGTGTTGCAACGCCTGAATCAGCTTTACGTGTTCCCGGCAATAATGGGTTAATTCGTCGATCAATTGGCTGGTTTGTTCCTGGTATTTTCTCTTGGAAAACATCATGTATCAGCCCAAAGATAATATTTAAACGGCCACCACTAATAAACACGCGACCAGAATTGGTTTTACGCTCTTTCGCTAATGCTGATGGATGAGTGCCAATAGAAACGAAAATAATATCTTCATTGCTATCAGCCTGGCTAAGTCCACTGGCAAGGGCAGCACTTAAAATCTGAAGTTCGCCAACTGAAAAAACAGGGTTTTCTTCTTTTTTTAGACCTAAACGTTCGTTCACAAACAAAGAACCTAGTACGGCACGCATGTCATCGGTACTAATCGCTGCTGGATGCTCATTAGCAATACCTGCCATATCACGATCAACAATCTTGGCATACTGCAAACCCGTTTCCCATAATGTACGACCTTCCTGCCCAAGCAAAACGTCTGTTTCGGTAGGCGCTTTATCTCGTTCAAATAAGCTACCACCACACGCGGTTAAGCCGGTCGTTAACACCAGGCCAACTCCGATAATGCCGCTATATTTAACTAACTGTCGCATACATCTTCCTCTTAAAATAATTCATTGTTGGTTCAGGAGGCCGCTTTCTGCCTTTTGTTCCCTGCAAAGTAACTCTTGTACGGATGTGTGTGGATCGTACCCTTCAAACAATATTTTGCATACTTGTTCGACGATCGGCATTTCAACCTGTGCTTGTTGCGCTCGTTTTAATACTTCTCTAGCGGCATACATACCTTCTACCGTTTTTCCAACCTCAGCAACCGCTTGTTCGACCGTTAAACCTCTGCCAATAGCCAGCCCAAGTTGTCTATTTCTACTTTGATCGTCAGTACAGGTTAAAATCAAGTCCCCAATGCCGGACAAACCAATCATCGTTTCTGATCGTGCACCTAAGCTTGCCGCCAAGCGTAATATTTCAGCCAGGCCCCGCGTGATCAATGCTGCACGTGCGTTGGCGCCATAACCTAAGCCATCAGCAATCCCAGCACTAATTGCCAATACATTTTTGACCGAACCACCAATCTGCACACCTAATACGTCATCGGTTGTATAAGCTCGTAAATTGGGACTATGTAATGCAGAAGCTAAGGCTTGTTTAAAACCGTCATCGATTGATGCCACCGTAATCGCGGTTGGAAGACCTTTTGCTACTTCAGCGGCAAATGAAGGCCCTGTGATAATCGCTAAGGGATGTGAGTCGCCCAAGATATCATGCGCTGTATCAAACAAAAAACGTCCGGTATCAGGCATTAAACCTTTTGTTGCCCAACTTAATGGCACATTTTCAGCAAGTAAGGGCTTCAGTGCTATCAAGGTTTCACTGAAAGCAATACTTGGTACAGATACCAACACATGTTTTGCCACAGACACGGCTTGCTCAAAATCATCAGCAATAACTAAAGGCTCAGGAAATACAATGCCTGGCAAATAACGTTCGTTGCTACGTGATTGACGCATCGCAGCTAATTGTGACGCATCTCTGCCCCACAGGATAACTGGATGATCATTTCTGGCAATGGCAATGGCTAAAGCCGTTCCCCACGCACCGGCACCGACGACGGTAGTAGGGAACAATTGAACATCATTTGCAGACATATCGGTTTAAATATCGATTAGTGCGATGTTTGTTTTGCAGCAGCTTGTTGTTTCGCCTGTTCAATTTGATTCATATATAAGGCATCAAAATTAACTGGTGCTAACACTAATTGTGGGAAACCACCTTTTAACACGATATCTGAAATGACTTCACGCGCAAAAGGGAAGAGGGTGTTAGGGCAGTAGCTACCAACTAAAGGTCCCATTTCCTGGTCGCTATAACCAGTTAACGAGAAAATACCTGCTTGTTTAACTTCAGCTAAAAATGCGATTTTTTCACCCACTTTTGCAGTTACTGTTACCGTTAATGTAATTTCGTGGTTGTCCTCATCAACACGGGTATATTCATTGCCAAGTTGTAAATCTAACTGCGGCTTCCATTCTTCACGAAAAATTTCCGGTGTGCTTGGTGTTTCAAATGAAATATCTTTTGTATAAATTTTTTGAATAACAAAACGTGGTGTCTGTTGTTCCGTTGATGCATTTTCTTCAGCCATGATGTTTCCTTAAATACTATTTGTTTATGATTGGGCCAGTAAGGCATCCAATCGCTTCGCTCTTTCTATTGCGACCAAGTCAGTGTAACCACCGATAGCCTCATTATTAATAAAAATTTGTGGCACTGTACGTTGCCGACTTTTTGTCATCATTTCTTGCCGCTTGCCAGGGTCCAAATCAACTCTAATTTCGTCATAAGCCACCCCCTTACGATCAAGAAGTTGTTTTGCCATCGCACAATAAGGACAATGTGCGGAGGAATAGATTTCTACTTTTGCCATGACAGCATTCCTTAACTAAACAAGGGTAATTTGGCTTCTTTCCAGGAATTCAGCCCGCCTGTTAAAACATAAACGTCGGTAAATCCAGCCTTTTTCAATTCTTTTGCAGCAGTTTTAGAACGTTGTCCATTTGCACAAACCAGAATTAGCGGTTGCTGCTTATCCTTAAATATCTCTGCTTTTTCAGACAATTGAGAACCTGGAATATGTTTGGAGTCAGCAATATGCTCTTTATCAAATTCTGATTGTTCTCTTACATCTAAAAATAAGCCATTGTTTTGATTGACCAACTTCACCGCATCTGTCACACCAACTACCGCTATACCTGATAATTTACGATGCAATGAATCAGATAATACCAGCCAAGCCAACACAACAAACAGCGAGGACAAAACCCAATGGTTGAGAATAAATTCCCCTATGTTTTCCATATAAAAACCCTTAATTCCAAGTTGTTAGATTATAGTGCGTTTGAACAAAAAACGTCGCGCATCATCTCAACCAGGCGCAAAGTACGTTCATCATTAACACGATAAAAAATTCGGTTTGCATCACGACGAGACGCTAAAATAGCTTTATCTTTTAGCTTGGCAAGATGCTGTGATACGTTGCTTTGTGTTGTGCCAACACACTCAACAATATCCTGAACAGCCAATTCTTGTTCACCAATCGCGCATAATATTTTCAATCGTAGTGGATGTGACATTGCTTTTAGTGCAAATGCTGCTCGCTCTATATCGCCGTCATGCGCGATCAGGTCGTCGTTTTCAATTTCTGTCACAGGCTCCACCACATTTTTAGAGTGACTGCAATTGGTCACAAAAGCCCATATAATACACGCCATCTTGCATTGTTTGCATGTATTCCGTAGAACTTTACCTTATTAGTCATATTTTCTGAGATTTAAAGGACCTTTGTAATGAGTCATGCACACCACCCTTTAGCACTAATCATTCTGGATGGTTGGGGATACAGTGAAAATCCTGAAAATAATGCTATTTATTCCGCAAAAACACCGGTTTGGGATAGCTTATGGCAGGATTATTCTCACACATTGATCGATGCTTCTGGCGCCGGTGTTGGCCTACCTAGTGATCAAATGGGTAATTCAGAGGTCGGTCATTTAAATATTGGTGCGGGCAGGGTGGTGTATCAAGAATTCACTCGAGTCAGCAAGGCCATTCAAACAGGTTCATTTTTCACAAATCATATTTTGACCGAGGCTGTTGATGCAACATTAGACAATAACAATGCGGTGCATATCCTCGGTTTATTATCGCCAGGTGGTGTTCATAGCCATGAACAACATATCCAGGCCATGGTTGAGCTAGCAGTAAAACGTGGCGTAAAAAAAGTCTATGTTCATGCCTTTTTAGATGGTAGGGACACACCACCAAAGAGTGCACAACATTCGATTGACTTGATGGAAGACACATTTACAAAACTCGGTGGCGGTCAATTTGCATCAATGATAGGGCGTTTTTATGCCCTAGATCGTGACCAACGTTGGAACCGTGTTGCCAAAGCGTATAGCTTGATTACTGACGGTGAAGCCGAGTTTAAAGCCACATCTGCCACAAAAGCGCTTAAAATGGCCTATGATCGTGATGAAACTGACGAGTTTGTCAAAGCCACGGCTATCACCAATGAAAACGGCTCAGCAATTACCGTTAGCGATGGTGATGCGGTTATTTTTATGAACTTTCGTTCTGATCGTGCTCGTGAATTAACAGAATGTTTTATCAAATCGGATTTTGATAGTTTTGAACGTAATAGAACCGTCAAACCAGGTAGTTTTGTTACCCTGACAGAGTACAAAAAAGACTTTACAGCACCTATCGCTTTTCCATCTGAAAAGCTCAACAACGTGCTAGGAGATTATGTTTCTTCACTTGGTCTGCGCCAACTCCGTATTGCTGAAACTGAAAAATACGCCCATGTCACTTTCTTTTTTAATGGGGGACGCGATCTGCCTTTTGAGGGTGAAGATCGTATTTTAATTCCATCGCCTAATGTTGATACTTATGATCAGCAACCGAGTATGTCAGCTGCGGAAGTTGCCGATCAATTAGTTAAAGCGATTACCGCCAATAACTACGATATGATTATCTGTAATTTTGCCAATGCTGATATGGTCGGTCATACCGGTAATTTTGATGCTGCCGTCAAGGCAATTGAAACTCTGGATAATTGCCTTGGCCGGGTTTGGTCTGCATTAAAAGAAGTTGGTGGTGAAATGATCGTCACTGCTGATCATGGTAATGCAGAGCTGATGTTAGATAAAGACACTGGCCAGGCCCACACAGCGCATACCAGCAATTTAGTGCCTTTTATTTATGCTGGTCGTGATGCAAGTTGTAACGATAAAGGCACATTGTCCGATATTGCTCCAACCATGTTGAAATTAATGGGCCTACCTATCCCATCAGAAATGGGGCAACACCTTTTGGTTAATTTAAAATAGCAGCTGCATTTGTTTAAGGTTTTTAGTTAATGTACAAATCACTTTGTTTGGCTTTGTTAATGCTGGCTCCAAGCTTTGCTGGAGCAGAAGCAACTACGACCCAACGCTTGGAAAATGTACAGACTGAAATTAAATCATTATCGAAAGAATTGGGTGATACTAAAGCAAGCAAAAACGCACTCTATCAGCAACTCAAAACACAAAGCCAGGCGGCATCAAAACTAAAACGTGACTTATATAAACTCGATCAATCGATAAAAGAACAGGCAGAAAAAATTAAAATCCTGCAAACACAGTATGATCAACAACAACAAGCCCATTCTAAGCAGCTCAACGCCTTGAATAAACAGCTCAGAGCCGCATTTACTAATGCTCAACCCAACTATTTAAAAGTATTGTTAAACCAACACGATCCAGCAAAGCTTAGCCGTAGTAGCACTTATTTTCATTATTTTCACCAAGCCAGGCAGCAACAGTTAGCCAGCATAAATGAAACTCTTGTTACATTAAGCAGTCAACAACACGAGCTCAAAACGGCACAACAAGATCAACAAGAGTTATATAAACAACGCCAACATCAACAAACACAATTAGAACAAAAAAATCAGCAACGATTGATCACACTTAACCAGCTTGATCAAAAACTCGACGCACAATCAACCAGAATCAGTGCGTTACGTGAAGAAGAACAATCGCTGCAAGCTGTTTTTAAATCATTGCAAGAAAAGCAAGAAAAAAAAACAACGACACAGCTTATATCAACATCAAGCAAAGCACATCAGAACTTTGCCAGCTTGAAAGGTGCTTTGCCGTGGCCGATCAAAGGAAAAGTCACTGCACGCTATGGCAGTGCACGAAATCTTGGTAAACTCACTTGGCAAGGCATTATGATTGATGCGCCTTCCGGCAAAGAAGTAAACGCAAGTGCTGCTGGTCAAGTTGTGTTTTCAGGTTGGTTAAGAGGTTTTGGTTTACTGATTATCGTTGACCACGGTGATAAATACATGTCGCTCTATGGCAACAATCAATCGCTACTTAAAGAAGTCGGTGATACTGTTGAAGCAGGTGAACTAATTGCGCTCAGTGGCGACAAAGGTATCAGGCAACACGCTGGTTTATATTTTGAAATAAGACACAAAGGAAGCCCAACCAATCCATCTCAATGGTTAGGTAAACAAAGTTAGGCATTAACTAGGAATCATCTATGAGTTTTTTTAAGCGAGATCTGAGTTTAATTATTGCAGGAGCAACATTGGGTGCGACCCTGGTTTTCGGCCAGATGGTTTTTGCCGATAAATCTGACATCAAACCAGATTTACCCCTTGATGAACTTCGTGCTTTTTCAGAAGTTTTTGGTCGTATCAAAAATAATTATGTTGAACCTGTTGAAGATAAAGTGTTACTTCAAAATGCCATTCGCGGCATGTTATCAGGACTCGATCCGCATTCAACCTATCTCGATATCAATGATTTTAAAGATCTTCGAGAAGGTACTACCGGTGAGTTTGGTGGTTTAGGTATCGAAGTGACCATGGAAGATGGCTTTGTTAAAGTCGTATCGCCAATTGATGATACGCCAGCAGCAAAAGGTGGCGTTTTGGCTGGAGACCTGATTATCCGTTTAGATGACACCCCCGTTAAAGGTATGACCTTGAGTGATGCTGTCGACATAATGCGAGGCGAACCTGGTAGTAAGCTATTACTAACCATTATCAGGGAAGGCGAAGATAAACCTTTAAAAATTGAATTGACGCGGGCCGTCATCAAAGTTAAAAGCGTTAAATCAAGATTACTCGAACCGAACTATGGTTATGTACGTATCAGTACATTTGCTTCACGCACTGGAGCCAGCCTGAAAGAGGCGATTTCATCGTTAAAAACAGAAAATAATGGTCCGTTAAAAGGCTTGGTGCTTGATCTGCGTAACAATCCTGGTGGTTTGTTAGATGCAGCGGTTGAAGTATCTGACACCTTTATCAAAAAAGGTCTAATCGTTTATACCGATGGTCGTGTTGCTGATTCCAAACAAAAATTTAGTGCAACGCCTGATGACTATCTTGATGGTGCGCCTATTGTCGTGTTAGTTAACGGTGGTTCTGCTTCAGCCTCTGAAATTGTTTCTGGGGCATTACAAGATCACCATCGTGCAATCATCCTTGGCACCAAAACCTTTGGTAAAGGTTCCGTCCAAACCGTTATGCCTTTAACTAATGAAACAGCGGTAAAAATGACGACGGCTCGTTATTACACGCCTTCAGGTCGTTCAATTCAGGCAGAAGGTATTGTGCCAGACATTGAGGTGGGAGGACTTAGGGTAGCTGAATCGGAAAACAGTGAATTTACACCGCTACGTGAAAAAGACTTATCAAAACACCTTATCAATGGTGATAGTTCAAATGAACAAAATGATGAGGCGGATAAACAAGAAAACGGGAAAGCATTAGCGTTAACTGACTATTCATTGTCTGAAGCGTTAAACTTATTAAAAGGCATAAACATTCTTAATCGTCAAAACTAGGATTTTAAGAATATGCCAACAGTATTAGTTCCACTTGCCGAAGGGTGTGAAGAGCTTGAGGCTGTTACAGTAATCGATTTGCTACGACGAGCAGGGATAACCGTTGTAGCAGCCAGCCTTGATGCTCAGATTGTATCCGCAAGTCGAGGTGTACGTCTTGTGGCAGATACAAGCTTGAGCGATGTTATTTACGATGATTTCGATATGATAGTGCTACCAGGGGGATTGCCTGGCAGCAGCAATCTGGATAAAGACTCTCATATCCATGCCATACTTAAACGTCTTGATCAGTCAGGTAATGCTATTGCAGCGATCTGTGCTGCACCTTTGGTGTTAGCTCATTGCGGCTTACTGGAGGGTAAACGTGCGACATGTTATCCCGGCGTGCTTTTACAAGAAGACTGGCCAAACATTAGATTGAGCAATGATCCTGTTGTCATTGATGGTACTATTTTGACATCAAGGGGGCCTGGAACAGCAATGGAGTTCGCTCTTGCCATTATTGAGTACCTAACTGACACCCAAACCCGAAATCAAGTTGAAGCGGGGCTTGTTCGTCCTGTTTAAAGATAAACGCTGGAAATTATCATGTCATCAATGAGCTTTACAGAATTATCAATTTTATTGATAGAACCTTCGTATACACAACGAAAGATTATTCTGACGCACTTACAACAAGAAGGTGTTAAAACTATTGATGGCGTTGCGACGGCCGAAGAAGCGCTCGCATTCATAGAACACTATCCACCCGACCTGGTGATTAGCGCGATGTATTTGCCCGATGGTAATGCAAACGATTTGTTTAACAGCATTCGTAATAGTGATGACAACATTAACTTTATGTTGATCTCAAGTGAGACTCATTTTGCAATACTCGATCCTATTCGTCAGGCGGGTGTTGTCGCAATTCTGCCAAAACCATTTGATAACGCTGATCTAAATCGTGCATTACGTGCCACACTTGACTATATCGACCCAGAAGAACTAGAACTCTCCAGTTATGATGTAAATGAACTGCGTGTTTTGCTAGTTGATGATAGCCTAACAGCGCGTAATCACATTAAACGAGTGTTAAATAATCTTGGAATAACTGGCATTGAAACAGCACAAAATGGCAGTGAGGCAGTACAAATTCTCGATCAAAATGATTTTGATCTTGTCATCACCGATCTCAATATGCCAGAAATGGATGGCCAGCAATTAGTTGAATATATACGCCAGGACTTGGGTAACACATTCCTGCCAATTCTCGTTGTAACCAGTGCAGGTGATGATCCCAGGTTCGATAATATTCAACAAGCCGGTGTTTCTGCCATTTGTGACAAGCCATTTGAGCCACAATCAATTAAAGAAGTACTCTATCGCATTATCGAAGGCGACTAAGCGATATCAACTAATTAACGCTGCTTGCCCATAGCCACGAATGTTTTTATATAATCAATATTGATATCGGTTTGACGCATTGCCGCAAATAAGGTTTTGCTAAGACCTTGCTTGCCAAGCTGAACACTTGCAACTGGTAATGTGCTGCAATACTCCTCTGCTAACCAATTTGGCAATACCGTCAAACCACGATTTAAACTAACCATTTGCACCATAATATCGAGTGATTCAATTGTCCTGGTTTTCGGAGTCACGCCTGCCGGTAATAAAAACTGTGTAAACACATCCAGTCGCTCATGCGCAACCGGGAAAGTTAATAACAACTCACTGATTAAATCGTGTGCAACAATGAATTTTTGATCTGCTAAAGCATGGGATTCAGCAACTAATAAAACCAGCTCATAATTGAACAAAGGCTCATAAACCAACCCCGTCTTTTTAATCACATCCGGTGTCACCAATAGATCAACATGATGATTTAATAATCCTTCCAGACCTGAAAATTGAAATTTGTTAATAACATCAACATCAACATCGGGCATTGCCGTCAAAAATTCCGCCAATATAGTTTTTAGCCACTCATAACAAGGATGGCATTCGACACCTAGCCGTAAAACGCCTTGTCGCCCTTCACCATAGGCCCTTAAGGTTTTTTCTGTTTGCTCCAATACCGGCAATAACTGTCGCGCTATTTGTAATAGTAGTTCGCCCGCCTGGGTTAGTCGTAATTGTCTACCATCTCGCTGCCATAATGTGACTTCCAGCTTTTGCTCTAAGTATCGCATTTGATGAGACAACGCTGGTTGTGTCAGAAACAAGGCATTTGCTGCCGCAGTTAAGGTACCGTTCTCAGCCAGGGCAAGCATGATTCTAAGATGTGTGCGCTCAATCATATATGAATTAATTTTATAGATTTGTTAAAAAACATCATTATTACTCATGTATAACCTTCTCTACAATAGCGTGTTTTATCGGTACAAGGACAATACAATGATTAAAACGCATAACTTAGGCTTCCCGCGAATAGGGAAAAACAGAGAACTGAAATTTGCCTTGGAAAGCTATTGGCGATCTGAAATTTCACAACAAAAACTGTTTAACATTGGCCAATCTCTGCGAGAACAACACTGGCAGTTACAACAGGGCTTAGACTTTCAACCGGTTGGGGATTTTTCTTTTTACGATCATGTGTTAGACACCAGTATTCTGGTTGGTAATGAACCAGGTCGGGTCAACCCTGATGCTAATACGCTGGATCGCCTGTTTCAAATCGCTCGTGGTCAATCCCAGCAAAACAGTACAACATGCGAACATCATTGTGCTGCTGGCGAAATGACCAAATGGTTTGATACCAATTATCACTATATCGTGCCAGAAATTGATAATCAGACTCGCTTCGCGTTACATGCTGACAATTTACTTAACCAAGTCCGTGAAGCCAAGGCATTAAATCATAATGTCAAACCGGTTATTGTTGGCCCTGTCACCTATCTATGGCTAGCCAAAACCAAGGATGAAACTAACAAACTCAGTCTACTTGATGATCTGGTTGTGGTGTATGAACAGCTCTTAATCCGTTTAGCTGATGAAGGGGTAGAGTGGGTACAAATTGATGAGCCTATTCTTGTCACAGAACTCGATCCGTCGTGGCAACATGCTCTGAAACAAGCCTATTTTTCTCTGCACAAAACACCTGTAAAACTGTTGTTAACAACGTATTTTGGTCAATTAAAAGATAATCTATTACTTGCATGTGAATTACCTGTTGACGGTCTGCATATTGATGCTATCACTGGTTTTGACGAAATAACCAAGGTGGTTGATTGGTTATCGCCACTTAAAGTTTTATCGTTAGGCATTATCAATGGCCGTAATATTTGGAAAACCGACCTCAACACAACACTAGACTGGCTAGAACCTATCGCTACACGCCTAAAAGACCGGCTTTGGTTAGCACCATCCTGCTCATTACTCCATGTGCCCGTAGATCTGACAAATGAAGATTGTCTCGATAAGGAAATAAAATCCTGGTTGGCATTTGCAGTTCAAAAAATTGAAGAATTAAGCGTGATTGCTCATGCTCTCAATTATGGTCGTTCATCAGTAGCATCACAATTACAACACAATGCTGACGCCATAACCTCACGCCAGCATTCTGATCGGGTACACAATCCTGTTGTTAAAACTCGTAGCGCTGAAATAAGCAATGTCATGTCACAACGACAAAGCGACTATAAACACCGTGCTTTAACTCAAAAACAGCGGTTTAAACTACCACTGTTTCCGACCACAACCATAGGATCGTTTCCTCAAACCAATACAATTCGTCAGGCCAGGAAACACTATAAAAATGGCCAGCTTAATCATTCAGACTATGAACAATTCATCAAATCAGAAATCAAACACACCATTGATGTTCAGGAAGAAATTGGTTTGGACGTGCTGGTACATGGTGAAGCTGAACGCAATGATATGGTGGAATATTTTGGCCAACAACTTGATGGTTATGCTTTTACTGAGTTTGGCTGGGTTCAGTCTTATGGATCGCGTTGTGTCAAACCACCCATCATTTATGGTGATATTTCACGCCCAAACCCGATGACGGTAGCATGGGCTTGTTATGCCCAGTCACTCAGCAAAAAGCCTGTTAAAGGCATGTTGACTGGACCTGTCACCATGTTGAACTGGTCGTTTGTTCGTGATGATCAACCACGGTCACACACCTGTTTACAGCTTGCCCTGGCAATACGTGATGAAGTGCTTGATCTGGAGCAGGCCGGTATATCCATCATACAAATCGATGAAGCCGCGTTGCGTGAAGGTTTACCTTTGCGTCAATCACAATGGCAACAGTATCTTGACTGGGCGGTCACCAGCTTTAAGATAAGTGCTAATGGCGTGTCGGATAGCACGCAAATTCACACCCATATGTGCTATTCCGAGTTTAACGATATTATTGACGCCATCGCTAACATGGATGCAGATGTCATCACTATTGAAACATCACGCTCAGATATGGAGCTACTAGATGTATTTAATGAGTTTAATTATCCCAATGATATTGGCCCTGGCGTGTATGACATTCACTCACCTAACATTCCAAGCGTCGAGCAAATTGTGTCACTGATGACGCTGGCAGCTGAGCGCATTGATATCGAAAAGTTATGGTTAAACCCAGATTGTGGATTAAAAACACGGGGATGGGACGAGGTTACGCCAGCTTTAAAGGCGCTTGTTTCAGCCAGCCATAGCCTGCGTAAAACCCTGACACAATAGCGGGTAGATGAGTGCATCTGATCCTGATTCGGATCGGATGCACTTATTTTTCATGATCTGTAAAACTAGTGTTAATCTGGCAATGAGTGCATGGCGTTGCTAATCGTTTCGACCCGATTTAATTCTATCTGAGCCGTTCTATGTCTGGCTTCACACAATGCGCTTCTAAAACCAAGATAGTCTGCAGCTAAAGGCTTGAGCGTAGCAATATCCTCATGGCGTAATGCACCCGCTAAACCACATAACAAACCTTGCTCTTGTATCGTATTGACAAACGTTTGCAACTTTAAGCGATCCCAGTGATCCAATAAATGCTGTCCATTTTTAAGCGCGGTATCAACCATCACCCCTTGAAAACCGACTGTTTTCAGAACAGGCCATATTGCTTTAGCTACTGGTTTATCAGCAAATAATACGGCAATAACAGGTGTTTTTAGTTTATGAAGCGTATCCGCTAAAGCTGCAAGACAATGCTGCAAATTGGCAGCGGGAAACAGGCCAATTTTGACAAAATCCACACCACTACTCGCCATCTCTATTATCGCTGGCTTTATTACATTCACCTCCATGGCTAAATCGCCAATGGTGGCACTGGTTTGACAACGTTTCGCTACAAAGCTGACAATATCGGCAACCTCGGCCACTGTTAAAGCCCCTAAAGCCCCTCTGGAAGGATCTTTCATATCTAAAATATCGGGGAATACAGGCTCTAATAACTTTGCTTCTTGTAGAGACTTTATACTGGCAAGCCATTTAGTCATGCTTTAACTCAATTCCTGCTTCATCAATCTTATTGATCAACCAGCCCCATGCCTCACGTTCGCACGGACCAGCCGTTTTTTCAATTGCTATCATTAAATACGCCATTTCCTGTTGAATTTTTTCGACCGGTAACATATGCAGACGACTAACTAAAACAGCAGCATCAATCACGGCACTTTGGGCGCGATTAAACCCTCTAAAAGGCCGATGATTAACATCACAAATAACACGGCCATAAAAACAGGCTCGAGGATCATCATCCTCGAAAGAGGTAATCTCTAACTCGGTATGGGCTAAAGCCTGCTCTAAATAAAAACCTTCAATTTGTTGACAAGGCAGGGTGGGCCAGTCACGTCGCCCAGTTAGTGATCCTGCAAAGATACGTACATCATCGGTATAGTTGATAGTACATTGTCGATGGCGCTTTAAATTTTCGTAGGTGGATGAAGGTTTAAAAGGCTTAATAACGAAGTAACCATTTACTTCGGAAATACCCATCGGCGCAGAATGAGGCTTACCATCATCCGATAATGTCGTCACAATAACTTCATGAATTTTACTTTCAAGCAGTGCCACATTTTTTTCCTGTTGTTAGTGTTGTGCCCTCAGCGGTTTGCTGGGTCAGGTCTTCTGGCTCTGAATCCACAGCACAACCCCATTTGAGTTCTTCATCCTGGTTATAACGCTTGCCTAATTGCCAAGCAATTTGTGCTCGCGCCAACTCCGCACCTAAATAAAATGCATGGCCAGTATCACCGTCTAATTTAAGCTGTGGATAGAATGCAAAAGGATCACTTTCCTGCATTAAACCATCACGATTGAACATAAAGATACCTTGCTCTGCAACTTTAATGCGAAAGTTGGGATCTTTGATATTCTCAGCTAATGCAGCGATATCTTCGGCACTATCAGGAAATGGTCTACGTTCATGTGCAACCAACAAATCAGCACTGAAATCTCGTGGCAAAGCACTGTCTTCACGTGCAGCATACATCATTCTTCGTGCTACATTTGCTTCTTTTATTGCCATCCGAGCGTGAGGACTCACTTCCGTTGCAAGCACGTTATTTATATTAAGTTCAGAAATTATTCCAAACAAAATCGCATTAATGCCGCTGGTATCTGCATCCGTTAATTCTGTCAGATTACCCACGCCCATCATGATCGCGGCATCAGGATATTGTCGCCGCAGTTCATGATAACGAACTATCGAACTGGTTAAACCAAAATGGATTGGATCTAAAATTGGATCTGCAATCCATGGTCGATTTATTTTATCCATTAATTCCATCGCTCGTTCGAGCGAGGCTAATGAACCCATTTCAGCAGGTACTAAAATGGGAACAGCATCTGTTTCTTCTGCTAAACGGTAGGTTTTTTCGGTCAAACTTAATAAATAGTCAGCGCCCGCTTTACCGGCACGCTTCAAATCACCTCGCTCCAAAGAATCGACACTGACTTTAAAACCTGACTCATGCAATGCAACAATTGCATCTTCAAGATGAGGGAACACTTGTTGGGGCAGGCAGCCAATATCGATTACATCTGCACCTGATTGTCTATAGTAATTTGCCCTATCTAAAATGCCAGCAATATCACGTTCGGGCGCATCAACTATTTCGGCAAAGATATTAACGTCGTAACGACTTAAATCACTGGCTTTACGTGTTTGACCAAAATATATCGGCAAATCTTTTACTTCATCTGGGCCGCGAATCACTGGTACTCCAAGCTGTTTACTTAAGGCATCCAAATCACCTCGGCATCGGCCTGGCACAATAATTTGATCGCTATCAGCAATTATTTCTGGCGTTAGCCGCCGCGCAATCATTTTATCTGTCATTAACGCAGCAACCGAAAGACCAAGCTGATGAACGCGAAAATCAAAAGGCAATGTTGTCATTTGTTTCAACACCTTATGCAAGCTCGGCTCGGCTAGCTTACCAGTGAGAAATAAGACTTTCTTTACCATATTAACTAACTTATTTCTGCTAAACGCGTGCGCAATGCGGCTACTAATTTATTTGGGTTTTCAACCACGGTCGTTGCTTCATAGGATCGTAGCTTATGGGTATGCGCTAAATCTATTTCTCTAGGCCAGACTTTAACAATACGATCTGGGGCAGGTGTATCCATTTCAGGCTCGGTATCACACGCTAACACTATACTTGGGATCCGACATTTTCCAGCTTGGGCATAGACATTAGTAACGAGCGTATCGGATAAACCTAATACCATCTTGGCTACAGTATTGGACGTGGCAGGAGCCACAACCAGCGTGTGATAATCACCACGATAAAACAGGCCAACAGGAGGAGAGCTGGCCGCCCGATCACGATACACTCTACCCGATGTTATCGCTTTAGGATCATGACCGTACATCCTTATTACTTCTTCGCCAGCCTGGCTATAAAACAAGTCAACATCATCTAAACCCCGAATGATTTCTATACATTCTTCCAGGTAATGTCCTGAGCCTGTCACCGCCCACGCTAACCTGGGTTTTTCTGGTCGTGCTTGCATTTGAAAACCTTAATTTATCGATTAGACTGATAAATTCTGCCAGACTATCACGATTGAGTAAAAATTAAGATAGTTTTAATAAAGGGTTATACGATAGAATTACCCCACGAATTACACGTTTACTGGAGCTAAATCACAATGACTAAAACGGAAGATCACATACCTAACATTGTAGTAGTCGGAGGCGGTGCAGGCGGCTTAGAACTGGTTACTAAGTTAGGCAAAAAACTGGGTAAAAAAGGCAAAGCATCAATCACGCTTGTTGATAGTTCTCACACCCATATCTGGAAGCCTCTTCTTCATGAAGTTGCGGCAGGCACCCTTGATTCACATGAAGATGAAATCGAATATCTTAGTCAAGCACTATGTAGCGGCTTTCGTTTTCGTCTAGGTAAAATGGACGGACTGGATCGTGACAATAAATGCATCACGGTAGCACCAACCTATAATGATGCAGGTGAAGAAATTATTCCTCGTCGTAAATTTGATTATGATTATTTGGTCATCGCTATTGGCAGTGTCAGTCATGATTTTGGTATCAAAGGAGTCGAACAACATTGTTTATTTTTAGATACCACTTCACAAGCTGAAAATTTCCAATCGCAATTATTAGAAAGCTATTTGCGCGCACATACCCAAGGCAAACCTCTTGATAAAGGTCAGCTTGATATTGCTATTGTTGGCGCGGGTGCTACAGGTGTTGAATTAAGCGCACAATTACACGAAGTTTCTCATCTATTAACCGCTTATGGTCTTGATGAAATCAAGCCTACTGACGTTAAAATCAGCATTATTGAAGCAGCATCTCGTGTTTTACCTGGCCTGCCCGAAAACTTGTCATCTGCAACAGAAACCGAGTTGGCAAAATTAGGCGTTTCCGTTCTAACAAATGAGCGTGTCGTTGAAGTCACGGATTCTGAAATAAAAACAGAAAGTGGTAAAGTTATTCCTGCCGCAATCAGGGTTTGGGCTGCAGGCATTAAAGCACCTGACTTCCTTAAAAATATTGCTGGTCTTGAAACCAACTGGATGAATCAATTAGTTGTTCATCAAACGCTACAAACGACGCTTGATGATGCTATTTATGCTATTGGTGATTGCGCTGCCTGCAAATGGGTAGGACAAGACCAAAACGTGCCACCACGGGCGCAGGCAGCCCATCAAATGGCAACTCATGTGTTTAAGTCCATCACGTTAAGACTTGCAGGCAAAACAGAGCTACCAGAATATCATTACCATGACTATGGCTCGCTGGTATCGCTTGGCCGCTATAGCACTGTTGGTAATATGATGGGGAATCTCAGTAAAGGTAGCCTGATGATAGAAGGCTTTATGGCGAGAATTATGTATCTGTCACTTTATAAAATGCATCAAGTGGCATTATTTGGCTTATTCCGTGTTGGCATGTTATCGCTATCTCACTTATTCCGTAGAAGCGTGCACCCTAAAATCAAACTTCACTAATTGCATCCCACTTCCTTTCTACAACAATAAAAAAGCCCGTATCTCTACGGGCTTTTTTATACAACAATGAATTATTGATTTTTACTTTCCCAGAGACATTCGCTCTGAAATACCGGTTCCAGCTAAGCCATGCTTAACTGCAGCCGCTATATGTATAATTATTAAGCCAATCAAGCAAAACGCAAAAAATTCGTGTGCCGCTGTGAACACCTCTCTCATGCTGTCATCAGCCACTGCAAGTCGCGGTAACACAATCCCCCAAAACTTGGTGTCATATTCGCTATACATCGACTGCAAATAGCCAGTTACAGGCATGGCCACCATTACCATATAAAACAGTGTATGAACGGCTCCAGCAGCCTTCTGCTGCCATTTTGGAACTATATCTGGTAGTGCAGGGGCTTTATGCGTTAAACGCCAGATCAAACGCAATACAATCAATCCAGCTAACGTTAGTCCAATCGATTTATGTAGAAGAAAATAGAAAGCTCGCACACTTTCAACACCAGGTGGAAGTTCTGACTGTTTTGGCAGCTCTATCATAAACAGCCCAAGACCGATCATTGCAAAGATCATTAAGGCTATCAGCCAGTGTAATATGATCTGAACACGATCATATCTCGCATTATTCATTTGTTATCTCCATACACTTTTAAATAAAAACAAAGGCCATAATTTTCAAAACTTATGACCTTCGTAACTTGGAATAATTCCACTTGCGATTAAATATCGAGATTTGTCGCTCGTAATGCGTTTGCTTCGATAAACTCACGGCGTGGTTCAACATTGTCACCCATCAAGGTATTAAACGTTTCATCGGCAGCAATCGCGTCTTCGATTCTTACTTGCAATAAGCGACGCTTTGATTTGTCCATTGTGGTTTCCCACAATTGATCGGGATTCATCTCACCCAAACCTTTATATCGTTGTACATTTTGACCTCGGCGTGCCTCCGCCATCATCCAACTCACCGCTTCTGCAAAATCAGCCACCACTTCACTTCTGCCACCGCGCTGAACGCGAGCACCTTCTGCAAACAATCCGTTAATCTTATCTGCAAAAGTCAAAATGCGTTGATATTCGGTACTTGCAAAAAACTCACCCGGAATATGGTAATCCGTACTAATACCGTGTCGACTAAAGCTGAGATTGACATCAGGTGCACCAACGTCATCTGCTGCCAACATGCTTAGTTTGTAAGCTGTACCTACAGGCAAAGTCATATTTAATCTATTTTCTATTTGTAACAACCATGTGGACATGGCTTGATCATCAATTAGGCTTGGCACCGCTGCCTGATAGATTAATTGCTTCAAAAAGGCAGGGTAATAATGGTTAGACAGACGGTTAATAATAGCGTTAACCGTTTGATATTCGTCAACTAATAATTTAAGTGCACTACCAGTGATTGCATCTGCATTTTCAGAAGGGAATAACTCACTATTTGCTAAAGCCAACTCGGTTAAATAACGCTCCATCTCAACATCATCTTTAACGTAACGTTCTTGCTTACCTTTTTTAACCTTATAAAGTGGTGGTTGCGCAATGTAAACGTGTCCACGCTCAACCAGCTCCGGCATTTGACGATAAAAGAAAGTCAGTAATAAGGTACGAATGTGCGATCCATCAACGTCAGCATCGGTCATAATGATAATGTGGTGATAGCGTAATTTCTCAGGATCATATTCATCGCGGCCGATGCCGCACCCTAAGGCTGTAATCAAGGTGCCAACCTCAGCTGAACTGATCATTTTGTCAAAACGTGCACGCTCAACATTTAGGATTTTACCTTTTAACGGCAAGATGGCTTGTGTCCGTCGGTCACGGCCTTGTTTGGCACTACCACCCGCAGAATCACCCTCAACTAAGAACAGTTCTGACAGGGCAGGATCACGCTCCTGACAATCAGCCAATTTTCCTGGCAAACCCGCAATGTCTAACGCGCCTTTTCTACGCGTTAATTCTCTGGCCTTACGAGCAGCATCACGTGCTCTCGCAGCCTCGACCATTTTGTTCGCAATCAATTTACTATCTGTCGGATTCTCAACCAAATAATCATGAAAGTGTTGATTTACAAGCGATTCAACGATTGTTCTTACTTCAGAAGAAACTAGTTTATCTTTAGTTTGTGATGAGAATTTTGGATCTGGCACTTTAACTGACAGAACGGCAGTTAAACCTTCTCGTGCATCGTCACCACTGGTTGCTACTTTCGATTTCTTGGCAAGACCTTCCGCTTCGATATACTGATTTAGTGTTCGTGTAAGCGCCGCACGGAAACCGGCTAAATGTGTACCACCATCTCGTTGAGGAATATTATTGGTAAAACAATATAAATTTTCCTGGTATGAATCATTCCATTGCATAGCCAGCTCGACCACAACATCGTCTTTTTCACCAGAAATACTAATAATAGTCTCATGAACTGGTGTTTTATTTTTATTAAGATGTTCTACGAACGAACGAATACCACCTTCATAATAAAACGTTTCTGAAACATCATCTCGTTCATCGGTTAAAACTATTCTCACACCGGAATTTAAGAACGCCAGTTCTCGGATACGTTTGGCTAAAATCTTATATTCGAACGTGACATTTGTGAAGGTGCCTTCACTTGGCCAAAATTGAATTTTAGTACCCGTTGAGTCGCAATCTTCACATGCTTGAATGGGGCTGTCAGGTACGCTATCAGTATAACTTTGCCGATAGACTTTGTTATTGCGTTTTATTTCTAAATTTAATTTTTTGGATAAGGCATTAACTACTGAGACACCAACGCCATGAAGCCCGCCAGATACCTTGTATGAATTATCATCAAATTTACCACCTGCGTGCAACACTGTCATGATAACTTCTGCAGCAGATACGCCTTCTCCCTCATGCATATCAACCGGTATACCTCGACCATTATCACTAACAGAAACCGAATCATCAGGATGAATGCGAACATTAATTTCTGAACAATGTCCGGCAAGTGCTTCATCGATGGCATTATCTAGAACTTCAAAAACCATGTGATGCAAACCGGTACCATCATCAGTGTCACCGATATACATACCAGGACGCTTTCTTACTGCATCTAAACCCTTAAGTACTTTGATGTTATTAGAGTCGTATGTCTTTTCGTCTTGAGTTGTCATATTTTATCCATTAAATAACAGGATGATTTGCATAAACAAGTCATTTTACTCTTTATACTAGTCAGTTGATAGCACCATAACACTTTCGGTGTTATCTACTCGACCAATTGTCCATGTTTCACGTGAAACACTTTATGTGCAATTTCTTTTATTCGTTCAGATAATGAAAAATCTGTTGTTGTTATGAAACATTGGGCCGGTGATCGAGATAGCTCTTTCAGTACCAATAATTGATGATGAACATCTAGTTCAGAACTCAGATCATCAATAAGTAAAAGCGAGCTACTTTTATCTGAACCACCACCAGCCTTATTAGTAATATTTGTTTGCGCCAAGGATAACGCTATAAAATACAGCTTCTGTTGACCCCTTGATAATATTTCGGCTGGGTCGCCATCGTTTATTTTTATTATCCAATCGGCAGCATGACTACCACATTTGGTGTACAGCAATTGTTTGTCACGTTCTAAACTGTCAATCAGTGCCTGTTGAAGCGATGAAGCTTTTGTCCAGCCATTTTTATATTTTGTTGTGAACTCTGACCCTTTTAGTTCAGGGCACAACCTGGTAAACACATTTGTAAACTCTTGTAACAACTGTGCTAAATAACTGACGCGATAATTGGTAATCGTTTCGCCATGTAATGCATATTGATGATCCCACAGTCTAATCTCATCATTATTCTTACGCTGTCGCAAAGCTGAATTACGTTGTTGAACAATTTTTTTATAGGATTGCCAATGATAATTAAACTGATGTTCCACGTGAAACAGCCCCCAATCAAGTAGCTGACGACGATAACGAGGGCCTTGCTCAAATATGTGATGACAGTTAGCCGGAATAAATTGCAAGGGAAGATGTGTCACAAGTTCAGACAACTTATTAACCGGCGCGCTATTTAATCGGATTTTCAATCCGGAAGACAAGGAGTACTCAAGTCCAATCGGAATATCGTTCGGCATTTTTGCAAGAACAAGACTGCGTTGCTGACTAAATTGAACAACATTTTTTAAAGCGCGCGTACGAAAAGAACGGCCCAAAGCAAGTAGATGAATCGCTTCGAGCAGTGTTGTTTTACCAGATCCATTATCACCAATAATTAAATTGATTCCACAGGAGGGGATAAAATTTAGCTCAGTTATATTTCTCAGATTAGAAATACTGAGTTGTGTAAGCACCAAATTAGATTTCCGTAAAAATTAGAGTTTGTTTATCGTTCTAACTGCTCACTCTACTAGATTTATATGGTTCTATACAGGTATTGAGCTCAATAAATCAGGTAGCATCTTAATATAAACTTGCTTTTGGCTAATCATGTCACCACTTAATACAAACCCTAGCAAAACACCATTTTCATCAAAAAATAAACCTTTTATACCACTACCTGTTTTGTTATGTTCAAGCTGGCATGAGCCTTCAACATTTATTGGAGGCGGACAGATAATCAATGGATAGCTGGGAGTTTTTACTGCAACGGGCATTGCAGGATAGTTAACTATCATTGGTGCACCTGTTAATGTTTGTGCAAGCGCTTTCGCTGCCAACAGTGTAGGAGCAATATACATTAAATGATGACCCGACACTTCGGCACAATCACCAATAGCATAAATATTAGGATCTGATGTTTGCAGATACCTGTCAGTAACAATACCTCTGTTAATAACTAATGCTGCTGATTGTGCTAATTTAATATTTGCTTTTAACCCGACAGCCGACACGACAAGATCGGCAACAACGGACTCGCCCGATCCAAGCCGTACGTCATACTGATCATTAACAGAATTAATCGCTGTTGCCGTAGTGCCTAAATGCCAATTTACACCAATATTGGTTAATGCTTGCTGTAATTCGATAGCGATTTGTCTTGGCAATAATGAATTCATCGGCACTTCACTTGGGCCTATGACTGAAACTGCAATACCAACGTTGCCAAGGTCATTTGCAAATTCACATCCAATTAAGCCCGAACCAATAATTGCAACATGTTTTGCTGTTGCAAGTTTGCTTCTAAATGCGGTGTAATCATTCAAATTATTCACCGAAAGTGCAGCGTCAGCAGCATCACCTTCAAGCTTGAGACGTACTGGCTCTGCACCAACAGCTAATACTAATTTGTTATATTTAATCGCCTCACCTGAAGCTAAAATAAGGCTTTTATTTTGACGATCAATTTTAACAACCGTTTGTTCTGTCATAATGGTTGCTGACAGCGTTTCAGCCATTTTCCCAGCATCCGACATAGCTACTTGGTCGGCTGTTTTTCCTTTTGTTAATGCATTCGATAACATTGGTTTAGGGTAGTTACGACCATCGTCACTGGATATCATAATTAAAGCCTGCTCTGTATCAAGCTTTCTAAACTCTCTGGCCAGAGTGTAACCGGCAACACCTGTACCTATGATAATAATGGGATCCATTTATGTATTCCTAAAACCAATAAAAGATAGAGAGGGGAGCGTCTGTCTTTTCCCCTCTCTAATCATAGTGCTAGATTTCAACCATTTCGAAATCATCTTTGCCAACACCACATTCTGGGCATTCCCAATCATCGGGTATATCATCCCAGCTTGTGCCTGGTGCAATACCTTCTTCTGGCAAACCTTTCGCTTCGTCGTAAATAAAACCACAAACAACACATTGCCACTGTCTCATTTTTTAATCTCCTATTTAGTATCTAACTATAATTTCTGTGCATCTAATGCATCTTGATAATGCTGTGCATGACGCTGCTCAACTTTTGCCAATGCAGCAAATCGTTTTTCTGCGGTCGCCAATACTTTAGCAAACATTTGTGCATGCTCTCTAGATTCTTCTATTTGTTCATCCATTTCAGAAACAGCAGCTGCATTTCTTTCTTCTAAAGCGGTGTTTCTAAACTCAGGATACATTTCTGTATATTCATAAGTTTCACCATCAATAGCAAGCTGAAGCATCTTTTCAACTGTTAAGGTTGATGGCGGAAATAATAGTTCAAGATGCCCAAACGCATGCGCAGTTTCTTGTTCAGCTGTTTTTTCAAATACTGCAGCAATATCATCCGCACCAAGCGCACGACATTGTTTTGCAAAATACAAATACTTTCGATTTGCCATTGCTTCGCCTGCAAATGCAGCTTCTAAGTTTTTTAGTGTTTTTGATTCATTGTCCATTATCATGATTTTTTAAACCCTCCAACAAGATAAATAATAATGCGTTGTCCTGTTTTATTCAGGATTGGAAATAAGTCTACGTTGTGTGCTATTTTAGATCCAACTGATTATTTAGCTTATTACAAGTGGAATTTCCGATTATGAATTTACCAACGTTACGTCAACTGCATTATTTAACGACTTTAGTTGAGGTTAATCATTTTGGACAAGCTGCTGAGCGCTGCTTTGTTACCCAGTCAACCTTAAGTGCCGGTATTCAGGATTTAGAAACAATATTAGGCACATCGCTGTTTGAACGAACTAATCGTAAGGTTATGCCTACAGCCTTGGGTCTGGAAATAGCGAGTAGGGCGCAACATATATTATCGCTATCTGCTGATCTGGTCGATCTGGCCCAGTCTGAGCGTAATCCTCTGGTGGGCCGAATACGGATAGGGGTGATCCCTAGTATCAGTCCCTTTTTGTTACCAAAAGTATTGCCCACTATACGTAGTACATTGCCTGAACTTGAAGTTGTATTGATAGAAGATCAATCTGAACGCCTATTATCCAGTTTACGTAGTGGCGAAATTGATTTGGCGATTTTGGCATTTCCATTTGATATTGGTGATTTAAACAAACAGCTTTTTGCCGAGGAGGAATTTTGGGTCGCCTTACCCAAAAAACATCCTCTTGCTAAAAAAAAGCAGCTCACTCCAACCGACTTACCTTTAGATGATCTTTTATTGCTGTCAGAAGGCCATTGTATGCGTGAACATGCACTCAGCGCCTGTAAACTGCCTAGTACTAGCCATCGTATGAGTATGCAGGGCACAAGCTTATATACTTTGATTGAAATGGTCGCAGGGAGCTTAGGTATTACATTAATTCCTGAAATGGCAATAAATTCAGATATGGTCAAACATGCTGATATCAGTGTTCGACCGCTGATCACTCAAGGCAATAAGCCTATGCGTTCATTGGGTTTGGTCTGGCGCCCCAGTTATCGTAGAGTTAGTACCTTAAAAGAGTTAGCTCAACTTTTCTCAAAAATTCTTAGTTAACTTGAGCTCCCTACGTTGGGGTTCAACCCGACAAGCCCGATGTTGGACTGAAGTCCAACCCACGCTAAGGATCTCTGTAGGTCTGGCTTCAGCCCGACAAGCGGAAAATATTTGTAGGTTGGGTTTCAACCCAACAAGATAAATAAATGTGGGTCGGGTTTATGACCATGGATGGTCGGAATGCTGAAAATGCAGGAGCGATTTTCGGTCAACCCGACAATCTGACGTTTTTATCCCGAGTTGAGGTTAGTTACGTTTTTTATTCAGACTTTGCATAAAATAATCTGATTTTTGAAAATAACATAGTGATTTTAGTTGCGTCATAAGGCGGTCTAAATGTTGCATAGACACGCCCTTTTGGATCAACAATAAAAATATGATGCTCTTGCTCTATTAGATAGCTATCGTCGGAATAATCCGTTTTAAGAAACAGCGCAATGAATGTTTTTGCTAGTTGTTCAATAGTAGTCTCATCCGCTGTTGCTACCGGCACAGAGACATTCTGTCTGTTTAAAAACTGAGTTAACTCGGTTATTGATTCGTCCTGTTGATCTAAACCAATAACTAACAACTGAATGTGATTACTTGCAAAGGCATTGTGTAATTTTGATAAGGTCTCCAGTGAAGACTGACACTGCGGCAAACAATGTAGATGGCTAAAATAAACAAAAGACCATTTATTCTCAAACCAGCTATAAGTTAAGGTTAATTTATTAGCCGTTTCTAAAGAAAAATTACTTATTTGTCGGGGTGGAGACTCAAGGTATGGCTGTAAATCCTGTGGAATTTGTCGCTGATCATCATAAAGCAAAGGCAATCTGTTCATCCATAAAACCAACAAAAATCCCACAATCATAAGATAAGTAAACAAAAAACACTTAGAATTAAAGCCTTTACAACGTTGGGCCATACAGCAGTCCTTCAAAAGTATAAAATTGCTGTCAATATTATCATTAACACGAGTACGCGGATGAGTGAGAAACTATTCAAGTCAACAGCAATTGTTAGCATGATGACCTTTATCTCTCGAATTTTAGGCTTTGTACGCGATATTGTCATTGCTCGCATGTTTGGTGCCGGCCTTGGCGCTGATGTCTTTTTTGTGGCATTTAAAATCCCTAACTTTTTACGTCGCTTGTTTGCGGAAGGTGCTTTCTCCCAAGCATTTATCCCGGTATTAGCTGAATATAAGCGCAGCGGTCAAAACGATTTACGACTATTAATCGCCAATACCAGTGGCACACTGGCAACCATCCTGTTTGCGATCACGCTGATAGGGGTAATAGCTGCGCCATTATTAATTATGATTTTTGCACCTGGTTTTATTGATAATCCTGAAAAAGTAACCTTAGCCACTGATTTATTGCGCATTACCTTTCCCTACCTGTTTTTTATCTCTTTAACCGCACTGGCTGGCGCGATTTTAAATAGTTTTGGTCAATTTGCGATCCCATCCTTTACCCCGGTCTTTCTTAATCTATCACTTATTTCTGCTGCCCTATGGTTATCACCACAACTTGATCAACCTGTAACAGCACTGGCCTGGGGCGTATTTATTGGCGGATTGGTTCAGCTTATTTTTCAAATTCCGTTTTTATTAAAATTAAATTTGTTACCTAAACCCCGTTGGGGCTGGCATCAAAGTGGGGTACAAAAAATTCTCAAATTGATGATCCCTGCTATGTTTGGAGTTTCCGTGGCTCAAATAAACTTACTGTTAGACACCTTGTTAGCATCGTTTTTAGTTACTGGCAGCATTTCATGGCTGTATTATTCAGACCGCTTGGTTGAGTTTCCACTTGGAATAGTCGGCATCGCCTTATCAACGGTCATTCTGCCTAGCTTATCTCATAAACATGCTTCCGCCTCTAAACAAGCGTTTTCACATACCATCGATTGGGCGCTACGCTGGGTATTTATTATTGGTACACCCGCTGCAATCGGCTTAATTTTTCTGGCAGAACCGTTATTAACAACCTTATTTCAATATGGTGAATTCACTTCAACAGATACTCATAAAGCATCATTAAGTCTTATGGCATACGGATTAGGCTTATTGCCATTTATCTTTATTAAAGTATTGGCACCGGGCTATTTCGCTCGCCAAGACACTAAAACGCCGGTCAAGATAGGCATCATCGCGATGGTCACTAATATGGTTTTAAATATTATCTTGATGATGCAACTTGCTCATGTCGGTCTTGCTCTGGCCACATCACTCTCTGCTGCACTTAATGCTGGTTTATTGTACTTCGGTCTTAGAAAGTTAGGCGTATATCAACCTGTCGCTGGCTGGGGTTTGTTTATTCTAAAACTGCTTATTCCTAACGGTAGTTTACTCTTAGTTTTGTATTGGCTAACACCCGCCAGCAGCGACTGGTTTAACTGGGGCGCATGGCATCGTATATGGATGCTAACAGGACTTATTGTTGCAGCTATTCTCGTCTATTTTGTGGCACTCTATGCTGTCGGCATTACGATTAAAAGTTTATTAAAGCCTAATACAGACACTATTTCTTAAGCTTCTTCGTAAACGTCAAACAAAAAAAGGCCCTCAAATGAGGGCCTAAGTGGACTTTCTCTATTTTATTCAGATTAGAAACGACGGCCAACCCCAATACCGAATACAAATGGGTCGATATCAGCATCAATTCTAGCTGATGTGGCACCACCGAGAATGTTAGAGAATTTTGCAGTTGTATCAATTTGAATATATTTCACATCCGCATTGAAGAACCAATCATCATTGATTGCAATATCAACACCCGCTTGAGCAGCCAAACCCCAAGAATCTTCTAACTTAACACTACCGCCAGCAGGTCTTAAAACACTACCATCTACTTCTTCACTGAAGAAATGAGTGTAGTTAATACCTGCACCGACATAGGGACGAATATTAGAGTTTGGAGCAAAGTGATATTGTAAAGTCAAAGTAGGTGGCAAAACTTTAGTTTCAATTACATCACCTAAACTTGTAGCAACAGCGCCTTTCTCACCAGTAACGGTATGCTCAGAATAACCTAAAATTAATTCAACACCCCAGTTTGGAGTGATCATATAAGTGATGTCTAATTCAGGAATGGTGTCATTATCGACTTTCACACCAGGACCAGTATCTCCGCCATTTACAAACAGGCTACCACTGTCATCATTTGGGTTGATATAAGCAATACGACCACGCACTAACCAATCACCCGCTTCATACGCCATTGCTGGAGCAGCGATAGCTGATAATCCTGTTGCAGCTAATAATGCTACTGCTAATTTTGTTGCTTTCATTTGTTTCTCCTTGAGAATTACACTTTAATTTGGATATTCTTTACTTGGATATTGGAAACGATCATACGGTGGTGGCAGATTATTTCCATGATCTATATCAAAATATCTGATGATCTATATCAAAATATTTATTATGAATTTTAGACATTAACCTTATTTATGCAAGGTTATCAAGGAAACTTGAGATAATTTCTAGCTTTTTGTAGTTATTTAACCACACATGGCATTGATTGCAGTCGTATTTCGCAATGAAATTGCTTTGCCATTAATTACAATTAAACCGTCTTCCTGAAAGCGCGACATAACTCGACTGACTGTTTCAACCGCTAAACCAAGGTGATTAGCGATATCACTGCGTGACATTGTAAGTTGAAACTCTGTTGCAGAAAATCCACGATCCTGGAATCGTTTTGATAATGATAATAAGAATGTTGCTATTTTTTCATCAGCAGTCTTTTTGCCCAGCAATAGCATTAAGTTTTTATCTGAAGATAATTCTTTACTCAACCGGGTTAACAGTTGAATTTGCAGTTGTGGCATTTTCTTGCCAATTTCTTGCAAATTTTCAAACGGTAATTCACAAACTGAGCTGGTTTCCAAGGCTTTGGCATTTGATTGATACGATTGCTGATGGATCGCATCCAAACCAATAAATTCACCGGGAAAATAAAATCCCGTTACTTGTTCACGCCCATTTACAGCTGAAATTGTGGTTTTGAATGAACCTGATCGCACAACATATAAGGATTTAAATTCATTGTCTGTTGAGAACAGTGTATGCGCGCGTTTGTAACTTTGACTGCGTTTGATAATGGTATCAAGTTGAGCAAGATCACTGTTTTGAAGGCCTAATGGCAGGCAAAGGCGAAATAGAGAACAATCTTGGCAGGCAACGCGATGCTCAGGCTCTATCTTTGCTAGATCGTTAAATAGCGGCATTACATTAACTAATTCAGCCATCTGATATCCAATTCTGTCGATAAGAGATTATGATACCCCTTCAAACCGCTCTCTGAAACAGTTATTATGCGGTTTTATATTATGAAATCAGGAAATATGATGAGTTCTCGTACTGCCACGGTTACGCGAAACACGCTTGAAACACAAATTGAGGTTAGTATTAACCTTGATGGTAAAGGCCAATTTGATGCAGAAACAGGGGTGCCGTTTCTTGATCATATGATGGAGCAAATTGCCCGTCACGGTCTTTTTGATATTTCCGTCAATGCTAAAGGTGATCTACAGATTGATGCCCATCACACGGTTGAAGATATTGGCATCACTCTGGGCCAGGCATTCAAGCAAGCACTAGGCACTAAAAAAGGTGTGATTCGTTATGGCCATTGTTATGTGCCTTTAGATGAAGCATTATCCCGTGTTGTATTGGATTTATCTGGACGTCCCGGACTAGAGTTTGCGGTTACATTCACGCGCGATAAAATTGGCGAATTTGATGTCGATTTATTTTATGAGTTCTTCCAGGGTTTTGTTAATCACGCTGGAGTTACATTACACGTAGACTCAATCAAAGGTCGTAATGCACACCATATTGCCGAAACGATGTTCAAAGCGTTTGGCCGCGCTTTACGTATGGCGGTTACATTAGATGAACGTGCGCTTGAACAGTTACCTTCAACCAAAGGTGCGCTTTAGTTTTTATCGTATCTGGTAACTTTATTACGTAAAATAGTATTTTGAATTAAAACTGATGGAAATTTTATGCGTCACATAGCGGTGATCGATTATGGCATGGGTAATTTACGATCCGTGTCGAAAGCGTTGGAAACCGTATCGAATGGTATTTCTGTCGAAGTAACAGTTGATCCTGCTCGTATTTTAGCCGCCAGCCATGTTGTATTTCCTGGCGTTGGTGCTATCCGCGACTGCATTGCTGAGCTAGTGCGACTAAACCTGGATGATGTCATTCGTCACGTTATTGCAAACGGCACACCTTTTCTTGGAATATGCCTTGGCATGCAAGCATTATTAACACATAGTGAAGAAAATTCCGGTATAGATTGTCTTGATATTTTTGCTGGCAATGTTCGTCATTTTGATCTCTCAACCGATGAACATGGTGAGCACTTAAAAGTGCCTCACATGGGTTGGAATCAAGTTCATCAAACTGTACCGCATCCTTTATGGAAGGATATTGATCAAGATAGTCGTTTTTACTTTGTCCATAGCTATTATGTTGATCCAAAAGAGCATACTGTAATAGCAGCAAGCTCACATTACCCTAAAACCTTTACCTGCGCTATTCATAAGGATAATGTGTTTGCAGTACAGTTTCACCCGGAAAAAAGCCAGCATGCTGGTTTAAAATTACTTGAAAACTTTATCGCGTGGGATGGCCACGCCTAAGCTAACTTTGCATTAAATGGAGAAATCTTTATGTTGTTAATCCCTGCCATTGATCTAAAAGAAGGTCACTGTGTTCGTTTGCGTCAGGGACGCATGGAAGATAATACGGTTTTCTCAGAAGATCCACTTGCGATAGCAACCAAGTGGGTTGAGGCGGGTGCCAAACGTCTACATATGGTTGATCTGGACGGCGCTTTTGCCGGTAACCCGGTCAATGCCGATGTTGTTCATCAAATCTGTAAAGCGTTTCCTAACCTTGATGTTCAAATTGGTGGCGGCATACGTGATGAAGATACGATTCAAGCCTATTTAGATGCGGGTGCCCGTTACGTCATCATCGGTACTAAAGCCGTTAATGCACCACATTTTATTGGCGATGTCTGTGCTGAGTTTCCAGGCCACATTATTGTCGGTTTAGATGCAAAAGACGGCAAAGTAGCTATCGATGGTTGGTCAAAATTGTCAAATCATGACGTTACAGATATCGCTAAACATTTTGAACAAGATGGTGTTGAAGCCATTATTTATACTGACATTAACCGTGATGGCATGATGCAAGGCGTTAATCTTGAAGCGACCCGCGATCTGGCACGTGCGATCAATATTCCTGTAATCGCATCAGGTGGTGTCACTGATTTAAATGATGTTAAGGCGCTTTGTCACTACGAAAGTGAAGGTGTTATGGGCGCGATTGTTGGCAGAGCCATTTATGAAGGCACGATCGATCTGGCCGAAGCTCAAGCTTTAGCAGATCGTCTTAATCCACCGCTTAAATACTAATGGAATTATCATGGGCCTAGCCAAACGCATTATTCCTTGTCTTGATGTTGATGATGGTCGTGTTGTCAAAGGCGTACAGTTTGTTGATATTCGCGATGCCGGTGATCCTATCGAGGTAGCCAAACGCTACGATCAACAAGGTGCAGATGAGATCACCTTTCTTGATATAACGGCAACACATCATGATCGAGACACCATGGTTCATGTTGTAGAAGCCGTTGCCAGTCAGGTATTTATACCTCTAACGGTTGGTGGCGGTATTCGTACCGTCGATGATATTCGAACAATGTTAAATGCCGGCGCAGATAAAGTAGGGATCAACTCCGCAGCAGTTAAAAATCCAGAATTTGTAAAACAAGCCGCAGAAAAATTCGGCTCGCAATGTATTGTTGTTGCAATTGATGCAAAACGAGTCTCAGCCGATGGTGAACCTAATAAATGGGAAATATTCACTCATGGCGGTCGCACTAGTACTGGAATTGATGCCATTGAGTGGGCGAAGAAAATGGTCGCTTATGGCGCCGGTGAAATACTGCTGACTAGTATGGATCGTGATGGCACTAAATCTGGCTTTGATCTTGAGCTGACACGCGCAGTAAGTGATGCCGTTGCTGTTCCTGTAATTGCATCCGGTGGTGTTGGTGAATTACAAGATCTGACAGATGGTGTAAAACTGGGTCGAGCAGATGCTGTGCTTGCCGCCAGCATTTTCCATTTTGGCCAACATACTGTGCAAGAAGCCAAGCAACAAATGGCAAGCCAGGGTATAGAGGTTAGACTTTAAATGAACTGGTTAGATCAAGTGAAGTGGAATGAGCAGGGGCTTATACCTGTTATTACACAAGAACATAACAGTAAGCAAGTACTCACATTAGCATGGATGAATAAAGAGTCATTGCAACTGACGGCAGATACAGGTCATGCCGTCTATTGGTCTCGTTCTCGCCAAAAGTTGTGGCATAAGGGTGAGCAGTCTGGCAACCAACAATTGATTAAATCCATCCGTTTAGATTGTGATAATGATGCTATCTTGCTAGAAGTTGAACAATCAGGTGGTATTGCATGCCATACTGGTCGCCATCATTGTTTTTATAACAAGCTGGAAAATGGTCAATGGCAAATTACCGAATCAGTACTTAAAGACCCTAAAGAGATTTATAAATGAGCGATATTCTAAACAAATTAGCACAAGTACTCGAAGCACGTAAACAAGCGGATAAAGATAGCTCTTATGTCGCCAGTTTATATCATGCTGGTACCGATAAAATCCTCAAAAAATTAGGTGAAGAAGCGACTGAAACCGTGATCGCAGGCAAGGGTGGTGTTCGCGAAGAAATTATCTATGAAACTGCCGATCTTTGGTTTCACAGTTTAGTATTGTTAGCCCATAACAACATTAGTCCACAAGAGATTCTGGATGAACTTGATCGTCGATTTGGGTTGTCTGGGATTGATGAAAAAGCCAGTAGGAGCAAATAATGACCGATTGTATCTTTTGCAAAATCATTGCGGGTGAAATTCCATCTTCCAACGTATATGAGGATGACAAAATCTTTGCGTTCAAAGACATCAACCCTAAAGCATCGGTACATGTATTAGTTATTCCCAAACGTCATATCGACAGCCTTGATCACCTTGATCAGAGCCAACAGGATTTAATGGGGTATATGACTTTGAAACTGCCCGAAATCGCTCGAAGCCAAGGCCTGAATAACGGTTTCAGAACAATTATCAATACTGGTCCCGATGGCGGCCAAGAAGTTGGGCATTTACATTTTCATATCCTCGGCGGCAGTAAGATGCCTGGGTTTAATTAGGAGCATATTATGGGTTTAGGCGGAATTAGTATTTGGCAATTACTTATTGTTTTAGTCATTGTCATCTTATTGTTTGGAACTAAGAAACTACGCTCTTTAGGTGGTGACCTAGGCAGTGCAATCAAAAACTTCAAACAATCTGTACGTGAAGGTGAAGATAGCGTTAAAGATGACGATGCTGCAATAAATCATGATCAAACTGCTTCTAATCAACACGCCTCTGAAAAAGACAAACACTCGAACAACTAAATATGTTTGATATCGGTTTTTGGGAATTATTACTGATTGCCGTTGTTGCCTTAGTTGTTGTTGGGCCAGAGCGCTTACCTAAACTGATTCGTGTAACAGGAATGTGGGTTGGTCGCGCCAACACATCATTACAATCAATCCGAAATGATATTAGTCGAGAATTACGTGCCGAAGAACTCAAGCAGGCGCTGAATAAAACAATTGATGTATCAGATATAGATAAAACCATCTCAGAAAACAACATGCAAAAATCCGATAAGGACAGCAATGGAAACGGATAATCAACAACCATTGATTTCGCACTTGATTGAGTTACGAGACCGTTTATTGCGAGGCATCGTTGCTGTACTCATTATTGCAGCCTGTTTATTACCCTTTTCTAATGACTTATATCATTTCTTAGCAGAACCTTTATTACGGCATTTACCTGAGTCAAGCACAATGATTGCTACCGAAGTAGCGTCGCCGTTTTTAACGCCTTTCAAGCTCACATTAAGCGTTGCCATCATGCTTGCGATTCCAGTATTACTCTATCAACTCTGGGCATTTATTGCTCCAGGTTTATATGACAATGAACGCAAAATGGTGTTTCCATTATTGCTTGCAAGTACGTTATTGTTCTTCTTAGGTATTGTGTTTGCTTACTTTGTGGTGTTTCCACTTGTTTTTGGCTTTTTAACACAAGCCGCACCTGAAGGCGTGGCTGTGATGACTGATATCAGCAGTTATCTCGACTTTGTTTTGAAATTATTTTTTGCTTTTGGGTTGGCATTTGAAGTACCTATAGCAACATTATTATTAATCTGGACCGGCATTTCGTCTGTTAAAAGCTTAACAGAGAAACGTCCATACATTATTGTTGGCGCATTTGTTATTGGTATGTTGTTAACACCACCCGATATCATTTCACAAACCTTGTTAGCTTTGCCGGTTTGGCTATTATTTGAGAGTGGTTTACTGTGTGCTCGTTTTTTACCTAAAAAATCCAGCGAACAAGATGATGGTTAACTCACATTTGAACTAAGTGCCATATCGCATACGAGTACCATGCTCTAGAGACAGTAAAATTTCTTCCGCCCTAATATTGTTCGGGAAATAACAGCCAGATATTTTGGCAGCATGAATACTTGCACCTTCGAGATTATCACAATCTGAAAAATCGACGCCGCGTAAATCTGCTTGACGAAAATAACTGTTCGAAAAATCAAGTCCTGTGGTAACAATGCCCTGTAAATTCAAGTGCCTAAAGTCACATCCTGTTAGATCCGATTTTTCCCCAGCTTCAATGCGCTGATTAAATTCAGCCACTTTTCCATCTCGCAATAAACGGTAAAGTGGATCATCTGAAATGCGAGGTGCCGCCATTCAATTTATCCTTATGCTGTGATATCAATTGTTCCACCAGGATTATTGAGATTAAATCCTGATTGTTGCGCCTCTGTAGATTCATTAACTACATTAACATTACTAAGTGCTGTTGATTCTTGTTCACTTGCAGATACTGTGTTTTGAGTTTCATTGCTAGATTGTGCCTGGGTTTGACGCCCTGTAAGCTCAGCTTCCTGAGATAAAGGATTTGTTAGTGTTGGTTGACCGCTGAATGGTGCAATTCCAGGAATTTCCATAACATACTCCTTAATTATTTAGGATTCAGACAGTTAGATTACAACTTCTGGCTATTGAAGTAAATTGGTTAACTATGAATCATGTCGTTTTGTGACACTATTAACATTTTCGATTAATAGCTGCTCAATACGTTCCAATTGTAACTCCATTTGTTCAGCATGCTGTTTTAACCAATGAACCTCAGCTGCTTCACCTTCACCTTGATCGCGCTGATACTGCTCTTGTTCTTTTTGCATGACATCAAGAATAACGCCAATCATCATATTAAGAAAAACAAAGGCTGTTAAAAAGATAAAACTAAGATAAAAAATCCAACTCAGAGGAAACACCGTCATAGTCTCATACATGACATCAGTCCAATCTTCGAACGTCGCAACTCGAAATAAAGTTAACATCGAAATTGAAATATTACCCCACAATTCATTGTTGATATGTTCAAACATAAAACTACCAATGGCAGCATAGATATAAAAAATAATAAACATCAGTAAGACAACATACCCCATTGTGGGCAACGCTTTTAATAATGCATTAATTAATAAACGTAATTCAGGTATTAATGATATTAATCGTAACACCCTGAATATACGTAATAATCGAGCCAGTAATACCGTGTCATTGCCTTCTAACGGTAATAAACTGGCTACAACAATTATAAAATCAAATACATTCCAGCCTTTTTTAAAGAAATCTAAAAATCTCGGCTCTGAAGATAACCGGATTAAAATTTCAAATAGAAAAAAAGCCGTAATAAAGTTATCAGACCATCTGATGATTAGATTTGCCGTTGAACCGACATCATAGGTTTTTGCACCGGTTAACAGTGCTGATAACACGATAATTGTGATGACAAAAAGTTCAAATAATTTGTTTTGATGTAATTTAAATAAGACATGTTTAATTTGTGATGTTTTTGTTGTCATAGCAGTTTACTCGGACAATTAATTTTAAAATCGTCGCACAATAGCAGACCATCAATAAAAGCTATAGATATTTTAGTTAAAAAGAGTAGGATTAAAGACGTTTATAACAACGAATATAGAGATGAAAATATGACAATAAAACAAGAATTAGTAGACGAAATCGAGATCTTGCTTCGATATAACCTTGAAACAACACAAGAGGGAATTAAGGTACATCACACTGCGCGTGAGGGTTTGATCTCTGCGGTCAAACGTCTTCATAAAAAAGGTTTGGTTGATAGTGAAGATGGTGGTTATTTAACTGATCTTGGTCATGAAGCGGCAGAACATACTCAAGCAGCACTTCGTATTCTTAGCATATAAAATCTACTTACTTTAGTTAACAGCGATCATAAATAATAAAACTGAATGGAAATTCGTTTTTATCATCAGCAGGATGATCTTCACGATTCAATTGTTGCCAATCAGATTTTTGCCAATCTGGAAACCAGGTATCACCCTCTTCCAGATTGGCATGAACTTGGGTCAGGTAAAGCCTATCAGCTAAAGGCAAAAACTGTTGGTAAAGTGAAGCCCCGCCCATAATCATCGCTTCTTCAGCATCACCACAGGCTTTAAGTGCATCTTCAATGGTGTGCACAACAATGCAACCATCAACAGCATAGTCTTTATTTTTCGTCACAATAATATTAGTTCTACCAGGCAATGGGCGGCCTATCGATTCATGGGTATTTCTACCCATAATAATAGGTTTACCCATCGTTACTCGGCGAAAATTCTGCAAGTCAGCTGATAACTTCCAAGGAAGATCATTATTCTTACCAATCAAACTTTGTTGATCCATTGCAACTATTATCGCGATTTTCATAAAAATTAAACCTTAACAAAACATTCAACCTGCATGATACCAGCTCCTAAAATATCAGGTATTATCAGCCTAAAAATCTATTTTAAATTTACAAAGGGTGTTCATGTCTGTTTTTGCAATGATCAGTGCAGGTATTGGCGGTTTAGGCTTATTTTTATTAGGTATGTGGTTAATGTCTGATGGCTTGAGAATGGCTGCTGGTGATGCACTTAATCATTTTTTACATCATTGGACGAAAACCCGACTTCGCGGTTTAGGTGTTGGTATATTCCTGACATCATTAATTCAATCATCAGGTGCTGTTACGGTTGCGACTATTGGGTTTACCAATGCTGGTTTATTGAGTTTACGACGCGCAATCTGGATTATTTTTGGCAGCAATATAGGTACCACAACAACCGGCTGGTTAGTCACTTTAATTGGGTTTAATTTCAAAATAAGTGCTTTTGCACTTCCAATAATTGGTATTGGCATGGTGTTAAAGCTAGTAAAATCAGAATCTTGTACAGGTTCGCTTGGGCAAGCCATGGTCGGGTTTGGTATTTTATTTATGGGTATCGATGTACTTAAAGATACCTTCTCACTATTAGGTGAACACGTCTCTTTCGATGGTGTAGGACAAGATGGATTAATTAACATCCTGTTATACGTCGGTTTCGGCTTTCTAATAACCGTCTTAATGCAATCATCAAGCGTAACCTTGGCAATCACGCTGACGGCGTTAGCAGGCGGTATTATGACCTTATTACCCGCTGCTGCAATTGCCATTGGAGGTAACCTGGGTAGTACAACTACGGCTATTTTCTCATCCTTTGGTACAAATGCTGTCGCAAAGCGTGTTGTTGCCAGCCATGTTATTTTTAATGTTATTACAGCAATAGTTTCTTTAATTCTAATAACACCGTTACTATCAGGCATCATTTTTGTTCAGTCATTATGGGATGCTACTGGCTCCACAACAACAACGCTTGCCTTATTTCATACGGTATTTAATGTGTTGGGTGTATTACTAATGTGGCCATTTGCAGATACATTAGTATCATGGCTAAAAAATCGTTTTAAAACAAAAGATGAAGATCTGGCCAAACCAATGTATCTGGATAAACATTCATTATCGGTGCCGTCATTGGCATTACACGCCTTAAAAAAAGAGTTAAAACGGGTAGCTGACTACGCTCTGGAAATGGCAAAAGAGTGTATCAATTTTGAATCATCTTCAAATAAATTCGCCACTAAAGATAAAGTAATAGAAAGCTTAAATCTTGCTATTGGTGACTATACAAGCAAACTTTACAAACAGAATTTAACTGAAGATATTTCTGAAAAATTACCTAGCATATTACGTGTATCACAATACTATGATGCTATTTCAGAATTATCGGTAATGGTTAACGCTGGCAAAAAGCAAATTGCAACCTCCCTCAATCCAGCTATTGAAGAACAATTAAATGTATTTTATAAACACAGTGTAAGCTTGCTTGAGAATGCAAGTATTGATACAGCTATCGCTAAACAAGTGTTAAATAAACAACTGGAAGAACTTGAAAAAGAGTATCAATCACTAAAATCCTTGCTATTAAGACGAGGTGCAGAAGGTCAGTTATCAATTGCTAAAATGGATAAAACCATGACCTCAATTAGCCAAATCAGACGAATTTCGCAGCAAGCATTCAAAGCATATGTTTATTACGAAACACTTAAAACGCTCGAAAAATATAATGACAATGATGAGATCATAACTGAGGTATAACAGACTTATAAAAAGGATCATAAGTTGTGGATAACTTTAGCTGTGGATAACTATCAACTTTATCCACAAGAGATCCGCCTGATCAGCTTAAACTTATCAACACCAAAGATCAGCTTTAACATGATGAAAAATATAAATATATAAATCTTATACAGTTACACACAGGCAATAATCATCAACATCTTTTATCTTTTAAATACTTCTAATTATTATTAATGATCACACTTTTAGAAATTGCTGTCCCTTGTCCATTAAGACAAACCTTCGATTATCTTGCTGATCCTGTAATAAAAAATTGGCAAACAGGGATGAGAGTAGAAGTACCTTTTGGATCACGGCAACTCATCGGAATTGTTGTTAATATAAAAACAGCAACAGATAACGACACACAAAAATTAAAACAGATAACACAGTGCATTGATGCTACAGTTATCATTCCATCTGACTTACTTGAATTAACCGTTTGGATTAGTGATTATTACCATCACCCCATTGGGGATTGTTTTCAAGCTGTGTTACCAAAACGATTACGTCTCGGTGATCCCGCTGATATTCAACAAGAATCCTATTGGGTATTTAAACAAGATCAGGAATTAAAATTAGGTAAAAAACAGCAACAAATTATCGATTTACTTAAAATCCATCCTGACGGTCTCCGTCAATCTGATATCTATCATCAACTAGGACAATGTCGATCATCGTTGTTAACACTGCAACAGAAATACACAATAGAAGAAGAGTTTCGATTTAAGAAGCCGTACCAAATTGCTCGTTCCGAACCATTTCAACTCAATTCAGAACAGCAGTTCGTAGTAGAAACAGTATCGAAAACTGACACTACATTTTCACCCTTTTTACTTGATGGGATTACCGGCAGTGGTAAAACAGAAGTTTATATTGAACTTGCTCGAAAATGCATCGAAAGCAACAAACAGGTGTTGGTGTTAATTCCAGAAATTGGTTTAACCAGTCAGTTTGTACAACGATTTAAACAACGACTTGCCGCAACAATTGTTATATTAAATTCATCGATCTCAGATGGTGAAAGAAAACAAGCGTGGTTATTAGCACAACAAGGTTTAGCCGACATCGTCATTGGAACACGATCGGCTGTTTTTACACCTTTACCTCGACTTGGTTTAATTATCATTGATGAAGAACATGATAGCTCGTATAAACAGCAAGATGGTTTACGTTACCATGCTCGAAATGTGGCCTTAATAAGAGCCCAACGTGCTTCACTTCCGATCGTAATGGGCAGTGCAACACCCTCTTTAGAAAGTCTATACAACGTAGAACAACAACGATATCAACTGCTAACCTTAAGTCAGCGAGCAACTGGGGCAAGTCTTCCCAAAATAACATTGGTTGATAGTGGTGGGCCAAAAGCGGATAACGCTCTTTCAAGTATTTTGTATCATGCAATTGATAAAGAAATTAAAGCCGGCAATCAAGTATTACTTTTTATAAATCGTCGCGGTTTTGCACCTGTTTTAATGTGTCATGATTGTGGTTGGCAAGCAAAATGTACCTATTGCGATGCCAAAATGATTGTACATCAACGACGCAATCTTCTTTGTTGCCATCATTGTGGTGCAATGCAGCGTCTTGTTGATGAATGTCCTGATTGCGCTAACACAGAACTTAATACCTATGGCGCTGGTACCGAACAAATAGAACAAAATTTACAAATGTTTTTCCGAAACACACCCGTGTTACGCATCGATCGGGATAGTACCCAACGCATTAATGCATTTAGTGATTTAATTGAAGATATCAATAAAGGTGAAGCAAGGATTTTGGTTGGCACTCAGATGTTGGCTAAAGGCCATGATTTTCATGATGTGACTTTGGTTGGTGTGTTAGATGCTGATCAAGGTTTGTTTAGTGCGGACTTTAGAGCAACTGAAAGCCTGGCTCAATTAATTGTGCAAGTAACTGGTAGGGCTGGTCGTGGCGAAAAAACGGGAGAGGTGATTATTCAAACATCCCAACCGCAACATCCTTTTTGGAAAGATTTACTAAAACATGGTTATAGCTATACCGCTAAAAAATTATTACAAGAACGGCAAGATTTAATGATGCCGCCAGCAGGTTCATTATGTATTATTCGAGCCGAAGATAAACAACAGGAAATGGCAATGACATTGCTTAATGCTATGTTGGCGCTTTTTAATCAAAACAAACATGCAGAAGTCATGGTATTTGGTCCAGTTCCTGCCATTATGGAAAAAAGGGCAGGACGATATCGAGCTCAATTATTATTATCAAGCCAACATAGAAAGCCAATTCATCAGTTGCTCGATCGAACAATAAAGCAGATTTCGGCATTAAAATTAGCTCGAAAAGTACGTTGGTCTATCGATGTTGATCCTATCGATTTAATGTAAATTCATGTTTATTTTAGTAACGTTTAGTAATCAACCTGAATACTGGATAAGAAACACCACTAGAGCTACTGAGTTTAACAGTCTGATTACATAAGGGAAATAGAGTCCTGCACTATACCTTATCTAGGATTCAGGTTAATCAAAATCAAAATCAATCAAATCAATGATGTGATCAATAGCCTATGATCGGTTAAAATGCTGGCATTAACTCCATTGTCAGGTTTTTCAACATTGAAAGCACAGCTTATAAAACTGCTTGAACAGGCATTAGCATATTTAATTTCATCTGGTGCTTTGCCACAAATTGATCTGCCAGAAATACAGCTTGACCGCACTAAAGATAAGTCTCATGGTGATTTTGCCTGCAATATTGCTATGGTTCTGGCTCGCCCTAGCAAAATGAATCCTCGTCAAATCGCCACACTTTTGGTTGATGCAATTGGACAAGTCGATTTTATTAGCAAGGTTGACATTGCTGGACCCGGCTTTATTAACTTTACGATGAGTGCAGATTCAGTACTGCAAATTGTTAAGGATGTATTAGTTGCTGGTGATCAATTTGGTCGGAGCGAACTAGGTAAAGGTCAATCTGTTCAAGTTGAATTTGTATCAGCAAATCCAACCGGACCATTACATGTTGGTCATGGCCGTGGTGCTGCGTATGGTTCTGTTGTCAGTAGTTTGTTGATGGCAGCTGGTTTCGATGTTCACCGTGAATATTATGTGAATGATGCTGGCCGTCAGATGGATATTTTGGCAACCAGTGTCTGGTTACGTTATTTGTCAGCGTGTGGTGAACATTTCACTTTCCCAAGTAATGGTTATCAAGGTGACTACGTTAAAGATATCGCCAATGAACTTAAAGACCTTTATGGTGAACAATTTCGTCACAATGCGAAAGAAATCTTTAGTGGCATTCCTGAAGATGAACCAGAAGGTGGCGATAAAGAAATGCATATCGATGCATTAACTAATAAAGCCAAAGCATTATTAGGAGCTGAAGATTATCGAATTGTGTTTGATAAAGGTTTAAATGCAATTAAAAACGATATTCGTGATGACTTGGCTGAATTTGGTACTGAATTTGATGAATGGTTCTCTGAACGATCCTTAGTTGAATCAGGTGTTGTTGATAAAGCAATCGAACAATTAAAAGCAGCCGAAGTCTTATATCAAGACAAAGGTGCTTGGTGGTTTAGAACAACCGATTATGGTGATGAAAAAGATCGTGTTGTTATTCGTGATAATGGCCAAGCGACTTATTTTGCATCAGATATCGCTTATCACTTAAATAAATACCAACGTGGCTTTGATCAAATTATTGATATTTGGGGTGCCGATCATCATGGTTATATCCCACGTGTTAAAGCATCGATTGAAGCAACCAAGCAGGATGTCAGCAAGTTAAACGTATTATTGGTGCAGTTTGCGGTGTTATATCGTGGCACTGAAAAAGTCGGTATGTCGACCCGTAGTGGTGAGTTTGTAACCTTACGTCAATTGCGTGATGAAGTTGGTAAAGATGCCGCTCGTTTCTTTTATGTGTTACGCAGTGCTGATCAACATATGGATTTTGATCTTGAACTAGCCAAATCACAAAGTAGTGATAATCCTGTTTATTATGTTCAGTATGCCCATGCCCGCGTATGCAGCGTGTTTAGACAGTTAGCTGAACGTGGCCTTAGCTGGGATCAACAACACGGTGAACAGCAACTGGCGCGCTTAACGCAGCAACACGAAACAGACTTGTTAACAGCATTAGCACGTTATCCAGAAGTTTTAGAGTCAGCAGCGTTAAATCACACCCCGCATATTTTGGCGCATTATTTAATGGATTTAGCCCGTGATTTCCATACGTACTACAACGCGCATCACTTTATTGTTGATGATGTTGATTTAAGTCAGGCGCGTTTAACCTTGATTTCAGCCATTAGACAAGTTATTGCTAATGGCTTAACCGTGATGGGTGTATCTGCACCGGAGACTATGTAAGTGGCATCGCGCAATAATTACCAAAAACAACAAAAATCACTGCCATGGGGGCCTATGATCCTCAGTTTTGTTGTGGGCGCGTTTATTATGTTTTTAATACATTTAAATGATAATGTGCCGGTTGATACCGCTTCATCCGATAAAAAAGACAAAAAAATAGAAAAAACAATCAAGCCGACCTTTGATTTTTATACCTTGTTACCTGAGATGGAAACGGTTGTAACCAATCCGAAACAGGCACAACCGGAAGTGGTTACCTCGCCACCTGAAAAATCATCACCTGATAATTCAACAGAAAAACTTGAAAAAGTCAGTTATATGTTGCAAGTTGGCTCTTTTAGAAAGTTATCTGATGCTGATGGTTTTAAAGCAAAATTGGCATTTTTAGGGTTAGAATCAAAAGTTCAAACAGTGACTATTGATAATAAAGACACCTGGCATCGGGTTCAAATTGGGCCTATTTCGGGCCGTGATAAAGCGGATGCATTGCAAAAAAAATTAAAAGAAAACAGTATTGATTCACTGTTAATGCGTGCTAAACATAGTTAAATAACAATTCTTGATAACAGAGGCTAAACACTATGTCTGAACAAACAGAAAAAACATATTCTGAACAAGAGATAGCCCAAAAATTAGCAGATGAATTGCCTCATTGGTTTTTTGAAAATGGCTGGATCCGCCGAAAATATAAAACCAGTGGCTGGAAAGGCACGTTAATGGTGGTGAATACGGTCGGACATCTAGCGGAAGCCGCGTGGCATCATCCTGATTTAACCGTGTCTTATGCGTTTGTCGTTGTTAAATTAACAACGCATAGTGCCAAAGGCATTACCGATAAAGATTTTGAATTAGCTAAAAAAATTGAAGCGGTCGTGCAGTGGCAGCCGGCCTTACAACAAGGCTGTGCACTTGAAGGCACACCTTCTGATCCACGTTTTAAGTACATTAAGTACGATTAAAGGTACCAAGATGACAGAAATGACCGAACCAGGTATTTGGCAAGAGGTGCCAAGCCCTTTTTGTGGGATTGCTTCTGATGATCTCGTGATAAAAGTTGATGGTAATGATGTCACTATTTTAGAAAATGGTGATGATATTACCAAAGCAGGCTTTGAAACAGCCATTACCGATCTGTCTCCCAGATTTAACGGTAGAGATGTGTCATTAGATGAGGCTGTATCTCATGCTGCACAGTTAATTCGTGATGCAAAACAACCTGTTATTGGCGGTTTAGCAACAGACTTAAACGGTTGTCGCGCAGCCATGGCGTTAGCAGATAAAAGTCGTGCTACAGTTGATAATATGGATTCAACAGCGACCTTCCGTAATTTGTTGGTATTGCAAGATACCGGTTGGATGACAACAACATTAACCGAAGTTCGTAATCGCGTTGATGTATTGTTAGTGGTTGGAACTGATATTGAATCTGATTTCCCCCGTTTTTATGAACGTATGGTGTGGAATAAAGAAAGTATGTTTAACCAAGATATCGAATCACGCCAAGTGATTTATCTTGGTAAAACACCGTCAGGTGACGCTTCAACTTCACCAAAAGGCAAAAAAGCTCAGGTGTTAGCGTGTGACGATGCTGATCTGCCAGAAGTATTATCCGTATTAAGAGCCTTGATTAAAGGCAAACTGATTCAGGCAAAACAAGTGGGTGGACTTGCTGTATCTGACTTAGAGGCTTTAGCTGAAACATTAAAACAAGCAAAATATTCAGTAGTGACCTGGTCAGCGGGTAATCTTGATTTTGATCATGCTGAAACCAGTGTGCAAATGATCTGTGAATTAGTTAAAGATCTTAATTTAAAAACACGTTCAAGTGGTTTGCCTTTAGGTGGCCGTGATGGTGCGATGACTGCGAATCAAGTTTCGGCATGGCAATCAGGTTATCCAATGCGTACCAATTTTAGTCGGGGTTTCCCCGATTACGATCCTTATCTTTCTGATAGCAACCGTATGTTGGTTAATGGTGAAGTTGATACCTTGGTTTGGGTGTCGAGTTTTAATGTACAACGCACACCACCACAATCTTTGGCTAAAACGATTGTGATTGGTCGCTCAGGTATGACGTTTGAACAAGAACCTGAGGTATTTATTCCGGTTGGTGTACCAGGTATTGATCATGTCGGTCGTACTTTCCGCTTAGATAGTGTGGTTTCAATACCTTTAAGAAAATTACGCGACAGTGGTTTACCTAGTACACATGATGTACTAACTGCTATCGAAAACGCCTTATAAGAAACGGATAACGATTATGTTAATGAAACTTACAGGTGGCAAAATCTACGATCCTGCCCATGGGATTGATGGTGAAGTCCGTGATATCTATGTACGAGATGGTCGTATTGTTGAACGACCTACCGATGTCAAATTTGATCAAGAGATTGATGTTCGTGGCAAAGTAGTGATGGCGGGTGCGATTGATATGCACACCCATATCGGTGGCGGCAAAGTCAATATTGCGCGCACCATGTTGCCAGAAGATCACGCAGCCGATGTGGTTGCCAGAACAGAATTAATGCGCTCTGGCTGTGGTCATGCTGCACCAAGCACTTTAACTGCCGGTTATCGCTATGCTGAAATGGGTTATACCGCAGGGTTTGAACCCGCTATTTTGCCGATTAATGCACGTCAAGCCCATATGGAAATGCATGACACACCGATCATCGATAAGGGTGGTTATGTCATGTTGGGTAGTGATGATTTCCTACTACGGATGATGGCGGCAAATAATGATCAAGAAGCCATTAACAACTACGTGGCTTGGACAATGAATCACAGTCATGCTATCGGGGTTAAAGTCGTTAATCCGGGCGGTATCAATGCCTTTAAATTTAATCAACGTAAGTTAGATTTAGATGAGAAAAACCACTATTACGGGGTAACGCCTCGCGAAATTTTATTGCGATTAGCAAGAGCCGTTAAAGAATTAGGTGTACCACATCCACTGCATGTGCATGGTTGTAACTTGGGTGTGCCAGGTAATCTAGATACCACCATTAACACAATGGAAGGGATTGAAGGTCTGCCAATGCACATGACCCATATCCAGTTCCATAGTTATGGTACTGAGGGTGACTTTAAGTTCTCATCAGGTTCAGCTCAAATTGCTGAACAGATTAACAAACACAAAAATATCACAGTCGATGTGGGTCAGATTTTGTTTGGTCAAACCGTGACTGCATCGGGTGATAATATGCGTCAACATGCAGCACACCCTCATGCCCATCCAAATAAATGGGTGTGTATGGATATCGAATGTGATGCAGGCTGTGGTGTATTGCCATTCAAATACAAAGATCAAAGTTATGTAAATGCGTTGCAATGGATGATTGGTCTTGAAACCTTCTTAATGGTTGATGACCCATGGCGTGTATTCTTAACAACCGATCATCCAAATGGCGCACCGTTTACCAGTTATCCACATTTGATCAAGTTGTTAATGGATAAAACTTTCCGTAACGATGTGTTATCACAATTGCATCCAGAAGCACAAAAGGCCAGCCATTTAGCATCACTCGATCGTGAATATACCTTGTATGAAATTGCGATCATGACCCGTGCCGGTGCGGCGAAATTAGTTGGTTTGGCGGATCGTGGTCACCTAGGTGTGGGTGGTGCAGCGGATATTACGGTTTATACCGATAATCCTGATCGTGAAAAAATGTTCACCACACCAGACTATGTGTTTAAAGATGGCAACATGGTGGTTAAAGATGGGCATTTGATTGATGTGACCTGGGGAACAACCCATGTTGTTAAACCAAACTATGACATCAGCATCGAAAAACAATTAAAACCGTATTTTGACCGTTACCACACTCAAAAAATGGGCAACTTCAAAATTAGTGATGATGAAATTAGTGATGATGGACGAGGTAGTATTACAGTGCAGCCGTTACTACTGGGGGCAAAATATGATTATTAATGGCGTAACAATTGATCCTACCTTTGCTGAAGCGTTTCCGATGAAAGGTACCCGAATCATTATTACGGCACACAATGCTAAATGGGCAATGATTTCTGCACAAGCCTTTACCGGTTTTGCAACATCCGTTATTGCCTGTGGTTGCGAAGCGGGTATTGAACGTGAGCTTGATCCTTCAGAAACCCCTGATGGTCGTCATGGTGTGGCTGTACTGATTTTCGCGATGGGCGGAAAAGGCCTGGCAAAACAAGTTGAAACGCGCGCTGGGCAGTGTGTTTTAACGTCACCTACATCCGCTTTGTTTTCAGGAATTGACGGCGAAATAGAAATGGCATTAGGCCAAAACCTACGCTTCTTTGGTGATGGTTTCCAAATTTCTAAAATGATCGATGGTAAACGTTATTGGCGTATTCCGGTAATGGATGGTGAATTCTTGACCCAAGAAAAAACCGGTGTTGTTAGCTCGGTCGGTGGTGGTAACTTCTTAGTGTTAGCCGAATCACAAGCCCAAGCCTTGGCCGCCTGTGAAGCTGCAATTGAACAAATGAGAAAAATTCCAAACGTGATCATGCCGTTCCCAGGTGGTGTTGTTCGCTCAGGTTCAAAAGTCGGCTCTAAATATAAAGCATTGAATGCTTCGACCAATGATGCATTTTGCCCAACCTTAAAAGGCCAAACTAACAGTGATTTATCACCCGAAGTTGAATCAGTGATGGAAATCGTTATTGATGGTTTAAGCAAGGAAGATATTGATAAAGCGATGCGGGTTGGTATTCAAGCTGTCTGTGACTTAGGCGCTGAAAATGGTATTCGTCGCATCAGTGCAGGTAACTATGGCGGTAAATTAGGGCCATTCCACTTCCATTTGCAGGAGATCATGGCATGAGTGCATTAACATTCACACTTAAAACTGCACCTGCGCTTGTACAACGTATAGATTGTTCAGCGTTAACATCAGATGCGCTTGCTGAAAAATCACTAAAAGATATTGCCGAGATTGAATTACAAACAGGTAATACAACCGTTCGAGCTGATAGCGTGTTTGATATTAGCGGTGACGATGTTAATAACATTGTATTTGTCAACAGCAGTGACAAACTTGATTTTGTTGGTCACAGCATGACGACCGGTAAAATCACGGTTGAAGGCAATGTTGGTGCCTATACTGGCATTTTTATGGATGGTGGCAACATTGAGGTTAATGGTGATACCGGTATTTATACCGCCTGTGAAATGAAATCTGGTCAAATCAAAATCAATGGTAATACTGGAGATTTTGTCGGTGGAGCACGTCCGGGTCGTAAAAACGGTATGACAGGCGGAACCGTTATTATCACAGGTAACTCGGGTGATCGTACTGGTGATCATATGCGTCGCGGTATGATCTTAATTGAAGGCAATGCAGGTGATTACTGTGCTGCTCGCATGGTATCAGGCACAATTGCGGTATTAGGTGATACGGGTGCTCATTTAGCTTACGCCATGAAACGTGGTACCGTTTTGCTAACTCAAACACCGTCACGCGGCATTTCTGCTAACTTTAATGATTGTGGTTCACATACCTTGGCGTTCTTACCTTTATTGTTTGCATCATTTGCTAAATTAGACAGTAAGTTTGCCCAAGTAGAATCATTTTCACGTGTTCAACGTTATGCGGGTGACTTGGCTGGTATAGGCATGGGTGAAATACTGGTTAAAATTTAGTTGTATGTAATAAATAAAGTGCAAAGGAGCACGTTATGTCAGATATCGGTAAATCGGTTACACAATTTATTATCGAACAGCAACGTGCTCATCCCAGTTCAACCGGGGAAATGACAGGTCTTTTGAATGATATTGTTAGTGCCTGTAAAAAGATTTCACACCTGGTTAATCGCAGTGGCATTATCGGTCTTGGTGGTGCTGCTAATTCTGAAAATATCCAAGGTGAAGTTCAGAAAAAGCTCGATATCATTACCAATGATGTCATGATTGAACATCTCAATTGGACAGGTCATCTTGCTGCAATGGCATCAGAAGAAATTGATCAAATCATTCCAATTGCTGCACATTATCCGAAAGGCAAATATCTAATTGCCTTTGATCCTTTAGATGGTTCATCCAATATTGATGTAAATCTCTCTGTTGGCACTATCTTCTCGATTTTACGCTGTCCAGAGGGTGTGACAGAGCCCACCGAAGCAGACTTTATGCAAAAAGGCACCAAACAAGTCTGTGCAGGTTTTTGTGTCTACGGCCCATCGACGATGATGATATTAACCACAGGCCATGGTGTGAATGGGTTTACGCTTGATCGTGATGTCGGTGAGTTTATTCTGACCCATCCTAATATGACTATTCCTGAAGACACCGCTGAGTTTGCAATTAATACCTCAAACCGGCGCTTTTGGGAGCCACCAGTACAACGCTATATTGAAGAATGTATGCAAGGCACAGAAGGTGCACGTGATAAAAACTTCAATATGCGCTGGTTGGCATCGATGGTGGCAGAAGTGTATCGGGTGCTGACTCGCGGTGGCATCTTTATGTATCCGATGGATAGCAAAATAGCTGCACAAGGCGGTAAATTGCGCTTAATGTATGAAGCCAACCCCATGAGCTTTATCGTCGAACAAGCAGGCGGCGCCAGCTCAACAGGCTATCAACGCATTATGGATATTGAACCAACAGGCATACATCAACGTGTGCCAGTTATCTTGGGTTCAAAAAATGAAGTTGAGCGGGTAGTGCGTTATCACGCACAACAATAAATCCCGTTATTGCCGGCAGCTGTTAATGGAAACAAATGTTGCAACACGCAAAGTGATAGAATAGTATCACTCACATGAAAACAGAACTTGTAACCACATTAAAACGTCAAGCTACCAAGATTTTGGCTGATCTTCATATTACAAAAGAACCTGTTCTAATTACTGAACATGGTCAGCCATCGGCATATCTAGTGGATTATCATGATTTCGAGCGCATGCAGAATAGAATGGGCATTCTCGAAGGTATTGCCCGTGGTGAAAGGGCTGTTTTTGAGGGGCGTGTTGTTGACGAAGCGGAAGCCGAAGAGAAAATGAGCAAATGGCTCAAATAAAATGGACAGAGCCCGCACTTAATGATTTAAATGAGATAGCTGAGTTCATTGCTTTAGACAAGCCTAGTGCGGCAAATAAACTTGTAAAAAATGTATTTAAGACAGTAAAGCGCCTCAAGGATTTTCCTGATTCTGGAAAAATACCTGAAGAATTGCCCGAAACCAACTACCGAGAAGTAGTTGTTGGTCCTTGCAGGGTTTTCTATCGAGTAGAAACTAATAATGTATATATCCTCTACGTTATGCGTAGCGAAAGACAGTTGCGAATATACTTGCTAGGGGATCGAAATGATGAACTCAGCTAACAAACGCAAAAGAAATATGGGTTAAGGTCATGAATTTTGTATGCGATAAAAACATTAATACTCGTTAGTTAGCCTCAATGGTGGCTGAAGTGTATTGGGTGCAAGCTCAGCAGGCTATCAACGCATTATGGATATTGAACCAACAGGCATACATCAACGTGTACCGGTTATTTTGGGTTCAAAAAATGAAGTTGAGCGGGTAGTGCGTTATCACCCACAACAATAAATACCGGTTTTATCGTTATTATCGTATTACAGGGAATAGTAGTCCTGCTATGTATAAGAATTACAGGGAATTGTTATTCCTGTTAATAACAAGTTAGCGATCTTCTTATGATGCTCGATTTTTTGAACCACTATTCAAAAGCAATCAGCCTAGACGGCGAGCGCTTTGAGAACACCTTTCCTGACGGAAGCCAAAAATCTGATTTTTTGTTATTTGAAGAAACAACAATTTGTGAGTTCAAAGACCTGCTGAACTTTGATGTTCAAAAACGCGTTGAGCGAGTTGCAAAAAAGGGTACTCGATCAGAGCAAGATCTAAAACGAGATCTGTATAACACCATTGAAAATGCCTTGAGCACGGCAAACAAACAGATCAAAGAAACGAAAGAAATATTGCAATTACCTATGGCGCTGGGGTTGGTAGTCATTGAAAACCACATTCCCAACGACATCTCTGTATTGGCGCTTATGGATGCAGCCAACCGCAAAATGATGAACGGGGTCGATAACGTCGACGGCGTGCTGTGTTTAGACTTTATAAACACATTCGTGAGTGCTGACGGAGAGCATATTCAACCCGTGCAGATCGTTATTCGTGATACGACACGGTCGAAGGACCTTAGCAACTTGGTCGGCAAATTGATGGAAGATTTTTCAGTGAGTAGAAATTCACCCCTCCATAGGAATTTTGATATCTGTAAGGCTGATCAAATGTGGGCTGTAAAGTCTGACGGCCAATACGGAAAATTTGGTGCCTCTTTGAGCATCAATAACAATGACGATTTTTCGCCAAAGGATCGCTAACCCGACAGTCGAGCGGGACGGCCACAAGCTGCGCTTGCGATTGGTCAGGATTGGTCAGGGTCAGGCCTTACATTTGACATTTTTGTGTAAATTGTAAGGCCTTGTGCCCGTGCTTTGTTAGCGATTCGCCTGATTTTAGAATTTCGGTAAACAGTAGTGAAATACCTGAAAACATAACAGCGGGATAGAGTAAATCAGGTCGGCGTTTCATTAAATCATTAAGCCACGATTAGCTTAAAAACTACTAGTCAGGAAGGCTGATCTTTAATATTTTGCCTTGTTGGGTTAGTTGTAAATGTTTCAAAAACGACATACCAAGCAAGATTTTATCGAACTCCATGCCGGAGCTAATACTTGCTGGCACATTGGTCATAACGATATCGCCTAATGCCAGAGACTCAATGATTGTTGTATAAGATTGGCTGGTGCCATTTGCTGTCTGAGTTTGAAATGCTCGGCCTTTTTTCAAGTTAAGCTGTCGAGCGATATGTTCTGGAATGGCAACCAAGGTGGCACCAGTATCTAATAGAAATACGACGGACTGGCCGTTTATTTTGCCTGTGGCAACATAGTGGCCATAACGATTACGCTCTAATACAACTTCTTTTTGCCCCTGTTCATTGATGGAGACCGTTAGTTGCTGATTGGGGTTATTAATATCCTCAAGCACATGATTAAAAATGAGGGTGGTGGCAACGAGTAATGCTACCCAAATAATAGCTATCGTTGTTTTATTGAATGTGGGTGGAGCACTATCTTGTTTCATTAATTTTAATCGGTAGATGTGAATGCGTTATTTAAAGTAGCTTTGAATCAGTGTTATAACACGTTTTAGTTGTCACATAGCGTTGTGACAAGTGATAAAACAAAAAGTGCATAGTGTGTGTTTAAAATGATCAAGACTATTTATTTTGTTTAAATGTAAGTATTGTTCAATTATGAGTTTTTTATCAACAAAGGAGTAGCACAATGGCTAATGAAGGTTATCATGAACCAATTGAAGAGTTATCAGATGAAACACGTGACATGCACCGTGCCATTACATCATTAATGGAAGAGTTAGAGGCTGTTGATTGGTATAACCAACGTGTTGATGCATGTAAGGATGATGAATTAAAAGCGATTCTTGCTCATAACCGAGATGAAGAAAAAGAGCATGCAGCTATGGTATTGGAGTGGATTCGACGTAAAGATCCTCGTTTTGATTCCGAGTTAAAAGATTACCTTTTTACTGAAAAACCTATCGCCCATAATTAAGAATTCAGCATTGAGTAGGAGGTGGGATCACTCCCGTCGTCCTCTCACACCACTGACAGTGAAAAGCATCCCTGAAAAGATGGCAGAACAGTTTACAAAGATTGCAGCGATAGAGATGTGTATGTCAACACTCACAATAGTATTTTGAGATTGAATCGGCACGTTTATGCAAAAGCCTAAACAGACATTGTTTAAATCTTGTTAACCTCTGTGCTGGATGGTATTGAGGTTAGTTAACCAAATCATATTCGTAGGCAAGTTTAATGAGATCGACAGCATTATTGATATTTAATTTGTGCTTCAACTGTGTTTGATATGTTGCTACAGTTTTTTTGCTTATAGTGAACAAAGAGGCGATTTCCTTTACCGATAAACCGGATGCTAATAAGCATAATACTTCAAATTCTCGGGTGGTTAATGAATCTATTGGACTACTACTGTTGAGAGCTATTTTTAGAGCGATACTATGACTTAGATATTGCTGCCCGGAATAAACCAGTTTTATGGCAGCAAACAACTCAGATATTTCACCTGATTTAATTAAGTAACCTGCTGCTCCTGCTGCTATGGCTTGTTTTGCATAGAGCGCATTGTCATGCATTGAATAAATAATAATTTTAGCATCGGCTGCTCTTGCTTTTATACGACGAGTTGATTCTAAACCTCCTATTCCCGGCATGTTCATATCCATGAGCACAATATCAGGTTTTTCCCGACAGTATGTTTCATAGGCTTGTTCGCCTGAGCTGACATCAGCGACTACTTCTATTTCATCTGTTTGTTCGAGCATTAAGCTAAGACCAGATCGAATCATGGCATGATCGTCGGCAATGAGTACTTTCATATTTTTAGAGTGTAAAAACAATATCGATACGAGTTCCATGGTCACTAGTGCAACTGATCTGGCCATTAAGTTCTTGCACCCGTTCAGTCATACCAGATAGTCCAAATCCTTTTTTAAACGTGTCTTGATGTTTGAAACCAATGCCATCATCATTAATTTGTAGTGAAATAAAGCTGTGAGTACAAACTAAATTAATGTGTACAGTCTTTGCATTAGCATGACGGCTTATATTGGTTAGGCTTTCTTGAATTAGGTGATATAAGGTATGAAGATAGGTCGTATTCAGTTGATCAAATGCACCCTCGATTGACCACAACACACATACATTGTTAATTGTTTGCCATTTTTTTATTAATGAATGTATATCATCAATAGAATAGCTTGTTTGGCTGTTGGGATGCTTAATTTGTGTTAATAACTTACGGAAAGATGCCTGAGTGATATCTATGGATTTACTTATTTTATCGGCATAGGATTGTATTAATGCTAAATCAGAAGAAATGGAGGCTTGGTTTGCCATCAGTTTTATCGTTGTTAATTCCTGACCTATTTCATCATGTAAATCTCGAGCGATCATTAAATATAGATGCTGAAGATCCAAGTCTTTGTCTGAGGACATTTGTCTCATATTCATCCAGGCAATCCTTACAGTTACACAAACTATTTGGGAGTTATTTCCCGTTTTTACTGTGAAACAGTGTGGCACAGCTTTTTTTGACTGTATAACTTTAAATAATTATTGTATTGATAATTTTTGAGAATCAATTGCTGGCGTGATAGCGACGATTAAGTAGATAAGGATAAATAGTGGGAAGCTAATGAGTATTATGATTAATTAAAGTTAAAATATCCTTTAATTTCTCGACCTCGCTTGCTGGTAAAGGTTTCAAAGGTAATCTCGCATCACCGGCGTTGATATGTTTTATGGTAAGTCCTGCTTTTACAGTGACAGCAAGACCATGTTTTGTAATGAATTCCAGTAATGGTTGTTGTTGAAAAAACAGCGTTTTTGCTAAGGTTTGATCATTATTTTTAATTGCTTGCAATAACTGTTTTGGTAAGTCACCAATGAGATTAGGTGTTACCGTGCACCAGCCTTGAGCGCCAGCATTAAATGCATCTAAAGCGATATGGTTAGAACCATTAAAGCACGGTACGCTTCCATTAGATGTGCGATATATTTGATGTATTCTTTGAATGTTGCCCGAGCTTTCTTTGATCATTTGTGCCTGTTCAATATGTTTTATCATGTTCAACATCAGTGTAGGAGACATATCAACCCCGCAAGACATAGGGTTGTTATAAATCATGATCGGAATCGCAGCATTATCTGAAATAGATTGATAATGGTCATAGATTTCGTTATCGGTTAATTTATAATATGAAAAAGGTGAAACCATAATGGCATCAGCACCGAGATCATGGGCAAAAATAGCACGCTCAACAGCTTTTTTCGTAGTTAATTCACAAATGCCCACAATGACAGGGACACGTCCAGCAATATGAGCAATACTCTGTTGTGCCACTAATTGCCATTCCTGTTCACTAAGATAGACGCATTCACCAGCACTACCCAAGACGGCAATGGCTTCGGCACCAGAATTGATTAAATCATCGATAATTTGATACATAACATCAAGATTGATCTGATCATTATTTTGATCAAAAGGTGTTACGGTATAAGCAATGATCCCGTTAAAAGTGCTGTTGGTCATAATTATTCTTGCTCGGAGTGTAAGTTTTTATACAAAAACATGATGTTAAAGCTATAATTTAAACTAAATGTTAATGTTAAATCAATAAATAATAGTTATCAATATGGAGGCATATTTGTGGAGCTAAGACATCTCCGATATTTCAAAGTTGTAGCGGAATTACAACACTTTCACAAAGCAGCAGACAAACTTTGTATCACCCAGCCAGCATTGGGCAATCAAATAAAACAGCTGGAGCAAGAGCTAGGGACACAATTATTTGATCGGGTGGGGCGACGGGTTAAATTATCTGAAAGTGGTGAGCTGGTGTTAGCGTCATCACTGAAAATACTCAACGAAGTAGACTATTTAAAAGAAGCTGTATCAGAAATTGAATCAGGCTTATCGGGTTCCTTGCGTATTGGCGTGTTGCAATCAATTAACGCGCTTTATTTGCGCGACTTGGTTATTGAGTTTGACAAAAATTGTCCTAATATTTCATTGCATCTTGAAGAGTTAACTAATCAGCAAATTGAACAAAAAGTATCCCTTGGCGAGTTGGATTTGGGCATTGGCTTTATCTTAAAAAAGGATTATAAAAACATTCAATTTGAACATTTATTTTCTGAAAAATGGAAGTTGATCCTGTCACCGGATTATGCGCACTTGGCACCACTTATCATGGCTGGACAACAACATGGATTAAAAGCCGTTTTATTACCAGAGCATTTTGAAACAAGAAGGATCGTTAACGCTTATTTTATTGATAATAATATTCAGTATTCCAATATTACAGAAATAAACAATATTTCATTTATATTAGATCTGGTTGAGAAAGGTCCTTCTTTTAGTATTCTGCCGGAGGCATTTTCAGTTATAAAATCTAATCATCAACTGATGTTATTTGATTTAAACCCACCACTATCAGCTAGAACTATTGGTATATTGATGGCTGAAAATAGTAATAGAAAAAAAACGGTTGAACAATTTTGCAAGGTGATTAGAAAACAACTTGCTTTTGATGTGCCTGTTTCTAAAACGATATAAAAAAGCCCGACACGCATGCCGGGCTTTCTTAGTTTGGTTTTTATTTATTAAATAAATTCAATAAACAAAAGGTCTTATAGGCTAAATACGCTTAGAACACCACCCAGGTTAGTCCAGCTAGATAATGCTTTGTAAGCACCAACCGCACCA
>JARGFJ010000080.1 GCA_029210875.1 Gammaproteobacteria bacterium
TAGAACTTAACTTGACCATAAACCCAGAATTTCTCAGTGTCTACTTTGCCAGCTAAATCACCAGCATTATAGTCTGCGTATTTAACACCGACGGTGTAGTGTTTCATAAAGGCTTTTTCTACTAATAAGTCCAGTTCATCACCGGCATCAATACCACCTTGGTCAGTTTCAAATTCATGGTATACAGCAACAACTTTCGCGCCTAAAACCTTGCCGGAAACAGTGAAATATATGTCTTCGAGTCCGGCACCTGGTGTGCTTAAAAATTGATCAGCCCAGCCCTGAAAGGCATGGTTGGTACCTAATGGGGTTTTAAAGCTTGATGTGCCATCACCTTCTTGCAGTTCGTAAGAGAATTTGGCTAACCAGCCTTTATAGTTGCCACCTAATTCTGCCAGGTAGTAGTTTTGATCATCCATGGTGCCGTCTTTGTAATCATCTTGTTTGGCAAATTCTGCTGTGTAGACGACGTTAAAATCGTCACTGACTGCTTGTGCACCACTTAAACGTAGACCTAAGGTTTTAGATGATGATGTATTCTTCGGTGCATCGTCATATTCCAGGAAGTAGCCGTAACCTTCCAGAGTGCCTATCGGCAGACCAGAATAGTGTGCGTTAAATAAATGTGAATCCATTGCATCAGTGCCACCAAAGATAGTTTGGACTTTGTTGATATAGGCATAATTTAATTTGAGATCAACAAATGAGGTGTTTGTTAAGGAAAAGGCATCAAATGATTGGTGGTTTTGACGCCATAATACGTTACCAATAAAACGGTGAAATGGTGCGCCACGGTAGGTGATTTCCTGGCGACCTAGTTTAAAGTCAGTATTAAAATTAGTGTATTGCAAGTACGCCTGGTTGACTTCGGTATCATCTGGATCAGCTACGACCGAATAGGCTGTATTGCCATTTTTTGTGTCATTAAAGTCGCCATCACCCAAGTCAGACACGTCTTCAAATTCGATAAAGCCTTTAAAGCCATTGAAATCACCGGTTTTATAGCCCAATGTCGTACGCAGGGTATAGGCATCAGCATCGTTTAAAGCATTATTTTGTTCAACTGATTCATACCGTGCACGAGCTGAAAAGCTGACTTTACCACCCGTTAGGGCTTC
>JARGFJ010000081.1 GCA_029210875.1 Gammaproteobacteria bacterium
AAACAGTCAGCGCGCTGGGCATTTGGTGTATGGGGAAGAATGATGGGGCCACTTTTCCTGACGTACCAGGTTGGCGGGTTTTTGATGCTATGGGAATACGTTCCAGCATCGCAACCGAACGTTAATTATAGCCGTTCGCCCTGAGCTTGTCGAAGGGTGAATAATAATAGGAATTAAGCAATGGCAGGCGCATCAATAAAAGTTGACTATACATTTTCAGATAAGGAAGTCACCAAACGTCTTAAGGCGTTAGTTAATGCAGGTGAGGATCTAGAAATCGCCTTTACCGATATCGGCGAAAGATTGTTAAACAGCACTCATGAACGTTTTGATGATGAAGTCGATCCAGATGGAAACCCGTGGGCAGGACTTTATGTTCATTATCAAAAACGCAAGAAAAAGAACAAAGACAAGATCCTAGTATTAGATAGCTTCTTGCGTGACACGCTTGCATATAACCCTGATAGTCAGGGATTGGAATTAGGTACCAACTTAATTTACGGCGCAACCCATCAATTTGCGTTCCCCACACCCGTGGGGATGAACCGCGTTGTTTCTTCATAACTCACTGGAAGTTGATGCGTTCCCCACACCCGTGGGGATGAACCGAGTTCGGACAGACCAGCCATAACAGCATTATTGCGTTCCCCACACCCGTGGGGATGAACCGTGGCATTAGTCAGTGCTGGTGAGATACCAGAAGCGTTCCCCACACCCGTGGGGATGAACCGCGTGACAATTGGCAGACGCCTCAGTGGTTGTTGCGTTCCCCACACCCGTGGGGATGAACCGAGATTAAGAACCTAGACCGAGAAATGGCTAAAGCGTTCCCCACACCCGTGGGGATGAACCGGCATTCGCTCCAGAATCGCATCAGCGTTAAATGCGTTCCCCACACCCGTGGGGATGAACCGCCTATTGCATTGAAAAACGACGACTGATAGTTGCGTTCCCCACACCCGTGGGGATGAACCGTGTGTTTTGTTGTCAACAACACTTTAAAATTGACCCCTTTTGGCTTTAAAACACCGGTTTAAATTTGACCCCCTTGAGCAGG
>JARGFJ010000082.1 GCA_029210875.1 Gammaproteobacteria bacterium
AAAAATCACTAGATAATAAGCCTGAACGGTTCATCCCCACGGGTGTGGGGAACGCAGGGTATGATTTCAACCGTCAGAAGCTGGTACCGGTTCATCCCCACGGGTGTGGGGAACGCGCTTTTATCATCACGTTCGCTGCTGTTCCATACGGTTCATCCCCACGGGTGTGGGGAACGCCTAGTGACAATAAATCTACTGTTCAGAATGTTCGGTTCATCCCCACGGGTGTGGGGAACGCGCAGTCGCGTGTTTTTGCACACGCTCAACGAACGGTTCATCCCCACGGGTGTGGGGAACGCCGCTGGATCGTGAGGAACCGCAAGAATTAACTCGGTTCATCCCCACGGGTGTGGGGAACGCTTTCTCAAAATAAAGACCAAGTACAAGAGACGCTGGTTCATCCCCACGGGTGTGGGGAACGCTCAGAAAATTCTACAAGCAACGTAATAGCGATCGGTTCATCCCCACGGGTGTGGGGAACGCTTTCTCTTAATCCTGTCGACTATCTTTTTCATCGGTTCATCCCCACGGGTGTGGGGAACGCACGGTTAGTAATCCTCCTCCCTCAAATTGTACCGGTTCATCCCCACGGGTGTGGGGAACGCACTGTTGGGCCTTCCGTCCCGTCTGCTATGCGCGGTTCATCCCCACGGGTGTGGGGAACGCATTCTAGATGTATGCGCTTACTGTCGGTTTTCCGGTTCATCCCCACGGGTGTGGGGAACGCAAGGAAGCCCTTCATCACACCTATCGCAATAGCGGTTCATCCCCACGGGTGTGGGGAACGCACCTGTGCCTTGACCAACAGTTG
>JARGFJ010000083.1 GCA_029210875.1 Gammaproteobacteria bacterium
TGTGTGGGGAACACTTAGACGGGATCACCACGGCGGGCGGGTACAACGGTTCATCCCCACGTGTGTGGGGAACACTTGAGATGGATAACCCCAGGGCTAAAGCGTACCGGTTCATCCCCACGTGTGTGGGGAACACGGTCCACGTCAGAAATTGAGGGAGCTATCAGTCGGTTCATCCCCACGTGTGTGGGGAACACAAAAGCCGGTGAGGCGGGATCAGCCACGGACGCGGTTCATCCCCACGTGTGTGGGGAACACTCGAGCTGACAGGCGGTGCGGAAACCAACTCACGGTTCATCCCCACGTGTGTGGGGAACACATCGTGAGACTGCGTGTGAAGTTCTGAATCTCGGTTCATCCCCACGTGTGTGGGGAACACTATTCATGGGGCGGTGACGGGTCAATGTGGGGCGGTTCATCCCCACGTGTGTGGGGAACACATTCTCGTTATATATCCAACTGTCACTCATCACGGTTCATCCCCACGTGTGTGGGGAACACCCAAGCGCCCTCATTACCTGTAGAATGCACAACGGTTCATCCCCACGTGTGTGGGGAACACCTTATCGATGGGCGGTTTGGTTCCCTTGACCTCGGTTCATCCCCACGTGTGTGGGGAACACCCGAGGCCTACCTGGACCATAGGATTGGGGGCCGGTTCATCCCCACGTGTGTGGGGAACACTATAAACATTACATTTTACCCTTGACGTATACCGGTTCATCCCCACGTGTGTGGGGAACACGGCCTGTTGTTTCGCCCGGTCCCATAGCTCATCGGTTCATC
>JARGFJ010000084.1 GCA_029210875.1 Gammaproteobacteria bacterium
CAATTGCATAAGCTGCTGATGAAAGTACTACAGAAATGAAAATTAAGAGTATTTTCATTGCACGCATGGTTTTCTCCATCTGTATATCGGTTCGGTTAGTCTCAATCAATTGTACTATGCCCTGCAGATAAATTCTATTATTTAGCAACCCCCTATGTTCTCCAGGCATGTCAGCGGTATCTACCAAATCATGTGCATGTCATCATTAACTAATTTCGATATTTTGAAGTCAAGTGCTGTAATTCGTAAATATCAATTTTGTAGCAAAAATAGGGTCAGGTCTTGCAGTACAGCAAGGCTAATTCATTTTAACTCAAGACATATTTAAATAATTGATTTTGCAAAATTCAAGACCTGACCCTATTTTCCCATTCATTACCAAGTTCCAATCAGCCATCAAATCCTCTTAATGCAGTTCAGCCCAAGCCAAAACTAGCTTCGTTTGTTTCTTTGGCAATTTACCCTCCATAATTTCACATGTTCGTATATCCACGTTCGCCTTATATTCAGCATAATAGACATGAAAATGCGGCGGCGGATGTTCGCTTGGCGCATAATACATACGAATAATTATTCCATAAAACATTGATATAGAAGACATTATTATTTAGCTTCTCCGA
>JARGFJ010000085.1 GCA_029210875.1 Gammaproteobacteria bacterium
TTCAAGCCTGTCTGTTGCTCTAATAGCCCTTCTAAAACAAAGATAGAATCTCTCAACGTTCCGGGAACGACGATGCCGTGGAACCCTGAAAATTGATCCGATAAAAAGTTATAACAAGTAATGCCCTTAGGGAAGTATTTTCTGTTGGGCCCGGCATTAATTGTCCGTACAGGTGTCACTAAACGCATTCCATCGGCTGAAGCCACTTCACCACCACCCCATTTTTTTGCCAAAGAGAGGGTTGATTGATGATCGACCAATCGGGCATGGCCGACCGTAAGGATTCCTTCGTAAATGGATAATAGTGCTCTGTAACCCCCACCGTACCTACATTCAAAACATAATTCCATAGTCCACCGGCAGTGGATAGCGCTCTTTCAGCTCGAATAGTCCGAAGCGATTGAGATGAGACGTCCGGTACGGACTAAATCCGGCAATTAATTCAGGTGTAAGCTTCATCCCTTCTGCCTCCAACTCCTTTAACGCCTGTGTGATGCTATGGCAGTTATGGAAGATCGCAAGGTTGGAGATCAGGTTATTATATTTGTAAGCGTCAATTAAACCCACCTAGCCAAACTCGGCCATTTACTTTAAAGGCGGAATTTTTTCGG
>JARGFJ010000086.1 GCA_029210875.1 Gammaproteobacteria bacterium
CAGACAAAGAGGGACTATTTCAAGCCGCGCACGGTGGAACATTATTTCTTGATGAAATAGCCGATTTACCTTTAATGATGCAGGTCAAATTACTACGCGCCATACAAGAAAAAGCGATTCGACCAGTAGGTGGTAATGAAGAGGTTACAGTTGATGTGCGTATCTTGTGTGCGACACATAAGAATTTAGCAGAAGGTGTTCAAACTGGTACATTTAGACAAGATTTGTTTTACCGTCTGAATGTCATCGAATTACATTTGCCTTCATTACGAGAACGTGTAGCAGATATTCCGATTTTGACTGAAAAAATTATGGTGCAATTAGCTGCAAAAAATAATATTGCTAAACCTATTATGAGCAAAGAAGCGATGCGTGCTTTGCAGCAATACGCATTTCCAGGCAATATTAGGGAGCTTGAAAACATACTTGAGCGGGCATTAACGTGGGGCGATGGTGAACAGATCCAAATCGATGATTTGATGTTACCAACCCATCATCAATTAGATAATTCACTAGCAGAAAGTCGTAGTCTAGGTTTATCATTAGAAGATGATTTGGAGTCACGGCT
>JARGFJ010000087.1 GCA_029210875.1 Gammaproteobacteria bacterium
AAATGAAAACCCCGCGCGGACAGTTGGGTGAGTAGTTTCGATTTCTAAGTTAAATGCGATAGTAGCTCAGTGGTAGAGTGCAACCTTGCCAAGGTTGATGCCGTGGGTTCGAATCCCATCTATCGCTCCAATGCGAAAATAGCTCAGTTGGTAGAGCATCACCCTTCCAAGGTGAGGGTCGCGAGTTCGAACCTCGTTTTTCGCTCAAATGATGTGTTATACCAAATGGTCTACCCCGCACATCATTCATAACTCAGAGGATTCATCGCGCCAGAAATGGTGAGGAACTTCAGGACATCACTGCTAGAGGAAGGAGACTTTGGTCGTTTGCACTTCCGAGGATGCAACCCGTAATAGCCTAGACGGAAAGCAGGTCTATAATGGCAAGGTTGGGGCATAGATAAATGATGATTGATAACAGAATCCTGGGTACGCTCAAGTTATGATTTAGGACCTCTAGCCAAGTTGGTAAAGGCACCAGACTCATAATCTGGAGACGCACTGGTTCGATCCCAGTGGGGTCCACTAATATCAAAATCGTTGTATTT
>JARGFJ010000088.1 GCA_029210875.1 Gammaproteobacteria bacterium
CACCTGCTTCATGCAGGGCATGGCCACAAGCACACACTTGTTCCGCCTCAGGTAATTCATAACGCACCACTTCACGCGGGAGATCCGATGATAACGCTTTGCGGCCTGGCTTTTTGTGCGTGTAGCTGACCGTTTCTTCCAGTTCGCCTTGTTCTTCTGGCTTTAAACCATCAAGAATCGATTCCGCTTCATTAAACAATTCCATTTGATCAGGATTTTTTTCACTCGAAGCACCAAAGCGCTTTTGTTTTAATAAGCGAAACTGCTCTTCATACCAACGGATTTTTTCCTGTAGCTGGTCAATAGTTGACTGAGAATCCAGCAACTGTTTTTGCAGGTTTTCGGTTTCATAAGGGCGTGTGTTTACTGTTGATTTCATGGTAAATATTATACCTGTTAATGGCCAATTAAACTGAGCCAAAATTGGCCATTAGTTTTGAGCCACTTTTCCGGACTTTATTTTTATGCTTAAAGCTGTAACAGTACCCTGCATTTTCATCAGGGAATGTTATGAAGGAGTGGCTTGTGATTCACCAAATAAAAG
>JARGFJ010000089.1 GCA_029210875.1 Gammaproteobacteria bacterium
GATGCGTGAGCGCGAGTTGGAGTCTATTATGCGGGACTTCTATCACCAGAGATTCAATATCCTGGTCTGTACCACCATTGTGGAGAGCGGTATCGATGTACCCAGCGCCAACACCATCATTATTAACCGGGCCGATAAGCTGGGACTGGCTCAACTGCATCAATTGCGCGGACGTGTGGGACGCTCCCATCACAGGGCCTATGCGTACCTCATCACACCACCTCCAAATAACCTCACATCCGACGCCAAGAAGCGGCTTGAAGCCATTGAATCACTTGAAGATTTAGGTGCTGGATTTACCTTGGCAACACATGATCTCGAGATCCGTGGTGCCGGTGAACTTCTGGGTGAAGGCCAGAGTGGACAGATACACGAAGTAGGATTCTCGCTCTACAGCGATCTGCTGGAGCGCGCAGTCAAGGCGCTGAAAGCGGGACAGCATCCTAATCTCGATCGTCCCCTTGATCATGGTGCTGAGATCGATCTGCAACTGCCTGCGCTGCTGCCTGATGACTATCTTCCCGATGTCCACTCCCGCCT
>JARGFJ010000008.1 GCA_029210875.1 Gammaproteobacteria bacterium
TTATACTTATACGGACTATAATTCCCTGTAATTGAATAATCAAGCTTAAAGCGGGAATTATTTGTGGCCTATCAAAAACACACGATTAGTCATGGCTAAAGTCAAGCCAGAACAATCACTCATTCTGGCTTTCTGTTTAATCCCACTTAAGTGCGCCACCTGTTTGGTACTCAGTGACTTTAGTTTCGAAGAAGTTTTTCTCTTTTTTCATATTGGCTTGTTCATCTAGCCAAGGCAGGGCATCTTCAGCACCGGGGAAGGGTTCTGCAAAGCCCATTTGTTTAGCTCGTCTATTAGCGATAAAACGGAATTGGCCGATGTGGTCTTCTTTTGAGTAACCCAAGATTGGGTCACGCAAGATGTAGCCCGCATAGGTTTTTTCTGCCGCTTCTGCTTGTTCGAACATGGCTTGTACTTTTGCAGGGTCTAACACCACGTTTTCTTCTTTGATGATTTGTTTTACAACACGGATACCAAACGAAGCATGCATGACTTCATCACGCATGATGTATTGCAGTTGTTCTGCTGTGCCTTTCATTAAACCCCGACGTTGTAGGGCAAAGATAGGACTGAAACCATTGTAAAACCAGCTACCTTCGAAGATGCCTGCAAAGAAGGCATACGACATCACGAAGTTTTCAAGTTCGTCACGATCAGTCAGGTCAATATCACTACGTAATATTGAGTTTAGGCGATTATTAGCCAATTGAATCTTTTGGTTAATTTCTGGCACCACGCGATAGCGGTTGTAGATTTCGCTTTGATCAAGACCAATGGTTTCGATGCAGTGTTGGTATGTCCATGTGTGCAAGGCTTCTTCATACACTTGGCGTGCCTGATAGATTTGCAATTCAGGTGCTGACATTTTTTCCATAACCGCTAGGCCGATATTACGCATGGCGAGAATGTCGGATGTAGTCAGGTATGACAGTACGTTTTCATAGACATGGCGTTCTTCCATCGTCAGTTTATGGCGGTAGTCATGAACGTCTTGTGCCATGTTGATATCAAGCGGTGTCCAGTGATTTTTGTTGGCATTAAGGAAGTATGTCCATGCCCAAGGGTATTTGAACGGTGCTAGTTGGTTGATATCAGTCATGCCATTGATGACACGTTTATCATCAGCATTCACCGGTGCTACATTAATTTGTGGCGCTGGAGTTGGCGTTTGAACTGGACTGATGCGCGGTGAAGGTTCATTCGCCGCTGGTGCAGATTCAGTTGTCGTGTCAGCTTCTGTTAGTTTGTTTGCAGTTGCTGGTGCTGCAAAAGGATCGTCCCAATTCAGCATTATTGACAGGCCTCGCAGTCTGGTTCAAGAATTGAACAGGCTTTTGGTGCTTCCATACCTTCACCTAAGATGATGTCATCAACGGCAACGGGTTTTGTGACTGACGGCGGCGGTGTTGGTGCTGCTGAAGATGTTTTTTCAGCGGCTGTTGCACCCATTGAACGTAGGTAATAAGTGGTTTTAAGACCACGTACCCAAGCCAATTTGTACAAGTTATCCATTTTTTTACCTGATGGTTCCGCCATGTATAAGTTCAAGCTTTGTGCTTGGTCTAACCATTTTTGACGACGTGATGCCGCTTCAATTAACCAACGGGCATCCATTTCAAAAGCAGTGACGTATAAGGCTTTTAATTCAGCTGGAATACGGTCGATAGCCTGGAGGCTACCATCGTAGTATTTCAGATCGTTGATCATGACGTCATCCCACAAACCACGTGCTTTTAGGTCTTCAACCATGTATGGGTTGATGACGGTGAATTCACCTGACAAGTTCGATTTAACAAACAAGTTTTGGTAGGTAGGTTCAATTGATTGGCTGATACCACAAATGTTGGCAATGGTTGCTGTTGGTGCAATTGCCATTGTGTTTGAGTTACGCATGCCTTGACGTTTTACTTTGTCACGCAGTGCATCCCAATCTAAGGTTTGGCTTTGATCTTGTTGCAGGTAGTCACCACGCGCTGCTTTCAAAATTTTGATTGAGTCGATTGGTAAAATACCTTGGCTCCACAAACTGCCTTCGTATGATTTGTATTGACCACGTTCATCAGCCAGGTTTGATGATGCTTCGATAGCGTAGTAGCTCACTGCTTCCATTGATGTATCAGCAAAGCTTACTGCTTGATCAGAGCTGTAAGGCAGACGTAGTTTGTACAATGCATCCTGGAAACCCATGATACCCAGACCAACTGGACGGTGTTTTAGGTTTGAGTTACGTGCTTGCGGTACGCTGTAGTAGTTGTACTCAATGACGTTATCTAACATACGCATTGCAGTGGTGATGGTGCGTTTTAGTTTGTCCAGGTCTAGTTTGCCATCAACAATGTGTTGTGGAAGGTTGACTGAACCCAAGTTACAGACAGCAATTTCATCATCTGATGTGTTTAATGTGATTTCTGTACATAGGTTTGAGCTATGAACAACACCAATGTGTTGTTGTGGGCTACGCAAGTTACATGGATCTTTAAATGTAACCCAAGGGTGACCTGTTTCGAACAGCATGCCTAACATTTTGCGCCATAAGTCATTTGCTGGCAGTGTTTTGGTATTGCGAATTTCGCCTTTAGCTGCTTTGGCTTCATAGTCAACATAAGCTGTTTCAAATGCCAAGCCGGTTAAGTCATGTAGGTCAGGCACTTCTTCTGGTGAGAACAAGGTCCAATCGCCATTTTCAGCAACACGTTTCATGAATAAGTCTGGGATCCAGTTTGCGGTATTCATATCGTGGGTACGACGGCGATCATCACCTGTGTTTTTACGAAGATCCAGGAATTCTTCAACGTCAATATGCCATGTTTCTAAATAAGCACAGACAGCGCCTTTACGTTTACCACCTTGGTTAACCGCCACAGCAGTGTCATTTGCCACTTTTAAGAATGGCACTACACCTTGTGAGCTGCCGTTAGTGCCTTTGATGTGAGCGCCTAAACCACGAACACGTGACCAGTCATTACCTAAACCGCCAGCATATTTAGATAGCAGGGCGTTATCACGCATTGCACTATAAATACCGCTCAAGTCATCAGGGACAGTGGTTAGGTAGCATGATGATAATTGTGGCCGTAATGTACCTGCGTTAAACAGAGTAGGGGTACTACTCATAAAGTCGAATGATGACAATAAGTTGTAGAACTCAATAGCACGTGTTTCACGATCAATTTCATTGATAGCAAGCCCCATAGACACACGCATAAAGAATGCTTGTGGTAGTTCAAAGCGAGTGCCGCCATGGTGAATGAAGTAACGATCGTAAAGTGTTTGTAGACCTAGGTAAGTAAATTGGAAATCACCATCAGCTTTTAATGCGTGACCTAATTTATCTAAATCATATTGCCCTAATTCAGGTGCGATTAATTCATGATCGATCGCTAGTTGAATGTAATGTTTGAAATAATCAGGGTAAGCGTCTGTCATTTCTTTGTGTGATGCCTGGCGTGGTTGTTTGTAAACAAACGTTAAAGCTTCACGACGAATGCTATCAAGTAATAAACGTGCAGCAACGGTACTGTAGCCAGGATCTTTTTCGATAAAAGTACGTGCTGACATGACCAGCGCTTTTTCAACATCAGATGCTGAAACACCATCGAAAATATTGCGTTGGGTATCGCGTAAAATATGAGCACTGTTGACGGCAGCAACGTCTTCACAGGCTTCAGTAATAAGGTAGCTTAGTCGATCAACATCAAGTGGTTGTTTGGTGCCATCTGGCAAAGTAACGTTGATGGTTGTTTCATTGACAGCAGTTGGATGTTGTTTTTCTTCTTCAGCACGTTTTTGAGCTTGAGCTTCACGATACAGTACATAGGCACGAGCTGTTTTATATTCACCTTCACGCATCAATGTTAATTCAACCTGGTCTTGGATATCTTCGATGTGAACAGTGCCACCATCATCAAGACGACGGGTTAAATTGTCGGTGATTTGCTTGGTGATTTTGGCAACGATGTCGTGAATACGATGGCTGTTTTGTGCTGATTCACCTTCAACCGCTAAAAATGCTTTTGTAATTGCGACAGCAATTTTGCTGCTATCAAAATCGGTTACTTGACCATTACGTCGAATAACTTGATATTGGCTGTCAGAGGAAGAATTTGGAGTGATTTTTGCTGCTGGTTCGGCGGCCATAATGGTGTTTCCTGTGTGCTGTGTAGAAAAGTTTAAACCACAACAAGTTGTGGTTTGAAAAAACGTAAACCACAAGATAATGTGTTTTTGAAAATTAGACAAGCATAAAAAGTGGATGGTTTTGTGAGCAAGATGTGGATAACTTTTGATCGATCAGTTGTGACGTTAGAACCTGTCTTGCTTTGATGAATGTTGAAAAAAATACACGATGAATAAATTATTTTTTGCGTGATCGAAATCAAAGCAAATTTGAGTCTGTTTTTTGTTAATTTCCGTCAAAATTTTTATCTAAACCCTGTTTTGCCTGTATAAGACTTTATGATTCAGATAGCAGTTAAACTCGCCAGTACTTCCTCAACATGATCTTTAACTTTGACATTGCGCCACTCTTTTACGAGTATACCTGCTGTGTTGATGAGAAAAGTGCTTCGCACGATGCCCATATATTCACGGCCATAGTTTTTTTTAAGATGCAATACATCGAATAAGCCACATAGCTGTTCGTCTTCATCTGATAACAGTTCAAATGGGAATCGTTGTTTTTGTTTGAAATTTTCATGCTTGCGCAGACTGTCGCGCGAAACGCCTACGATCACAGTATTGTGTTGTGCAAATTGCTTAATATTGTCACGAAATTGTTGTCCTTCTAGTGTACAACCAGGTGTACTGTCTTTAGGGTAGAAGTAAATAACGATATTTTTACCAAGGTGGTCAGATAGGCGGAAGATACGATTACCAGTACTGGCAATCTCAAAATCGGGCACGGGTTGATTTAATTGTACTTTTGTCATTGGATATGTCCTAATTGATTCGAAAACGTTATTTAAATATACCTTAACCAAACGCGGATGATCTTGTCATCTTGTGATGAGCAAAGTACCATGCTCGTTTATTTTTTGGAGTCTTGTGAACATGTTTAGCGGCAGTATGGTGGCACTGGTTACCCCGATGAGAGCAGATGGCTCTTTGGATAGTGACTGCCTTCACAAGTTAGTTGAGTTTCACATTGAAAATGGTACTGATGCGATTGTCGCTGTTGGCACAACAGGTGAGTCAGCAACGCTCAATGTTGAAGAGCATTGTGATGTGATTCGACACGTAGTTGAGCAGGTTAATGGCCGTATTCCTGTTATCGCAGGAACAGGCGCAAACTCGACTACAGAAGCAATTGAGCTGTCAGCTTATGCCAAAGATCTTGGTGTCGATGCCGTGTTATTGGTCACACCTTATTATAATAAGCCAACGCAACAAGGCTTATATTTGCATTACAAAGCCATTGCAGAAGCGGTTGATATTCCGCAAATTTTATATAACGTTCCAAGTCGTACAGCCTGTGACTTATTACCTGAAACAGTCGCGCGTCTGGCTGATATAGATAATATTGTTGGTATTAAAGAAGCAACCGGTGATTTGTTGCGCGTAAGTCAAATTAAAGCGCTGTGTGGTGATAAGTTGGAACTTTATACCGGTGAAGATGCCAATACAGTCGATTTTATTTTGGCCGGTGGTCAAGGTGTGATTTCGGTGACTGCCAATGTTGCGCCAGCGGCAATGCATTTGATGTGTCAGGCAGCATTGTCTGGTGACGAACAACAAGCTCGTGCGATAAATAATACGCTGGCGTTATTACATAAAAACCTGTTTTTAGAGGCAAATCCAATCCCTGTTAAATGGGCATTGGCAGAAATGAATATGATTCCCGTTGGTATTCGATTACCGATGACAGTATTATCAGAAACTTACCATCAGTCGGTGCGTGATGCATTAAATGCTGCCGGCGTATTAAATTAATTGTGAGACATTTTAATTACATGAAATTATTACGTTTGAAACCTATTTCTTTGGCTATCTTGCTAGCAACAGTAACGGGTTGTAACTCTTTACCTGCAATTGATGAAGTTGTGCCTGACAACACTAAAAAATACCGCAAAGCTGAGACAATGCCACCGCTTGATATACCACCCGATCTTAGTACGTCTCGTATCAATGATGATATTGTCGGTAAGTCAAATAGTTCAGCTACGTATTCTGAGTTTGAACAGGCAACCAATAATCCACTCGCTTCAAGATACAATATTACACCTGAAAGTAAACCAACCTTGTCTGGTGAAGGTGATAAACGCCATGTAATTGCACCAGGTGATCGTGAATTAATATGGCAACGATTATTAGATTTTTGGAGTGAAAAGGGTATAGAAGTATCACGTAAAGACATTCGAATTGGCATTATGGATACCGCTACCATTGATGGCGAAAACTATGCTTATCGTGTTCGTATGGAACGTGGTGAATCAGCAAAACAACAAGATATTTATGTCGGTCCTGCAGGTTCTGAAACCAATACCACCAAAGATGAAGCGATGCTACGTCAATTAGCGGATTACCTTGGCGTTTTACAACAAGAACAGCAAGAAAAAGTTGAGGCCCAAAAACGAAGTCAACCTCAACAGCAAACCGTTAATGTTATGTTGATTGATGATGTCGGTGGTCAACAAGCATTGATGATTGAACAAGATTTTTCTGATGTATGGCGCCGAGTTGGTCGTGTCTTGGATAGTAAAGGTTTCTCAGTAGAAGATCGTGACAGGTCTCGTGGCCATTATTATGTACATTACATTGATCCATTTAATGAAGCAGAAAAAGAAGAAGGGGGACTTTTAAGTTCTCTTGCTTTCTGGCGTGATGATGATGAAAAGTCACCGGGTGAGTTTTACTATATCAAGTTAATCTCAGATGCCGAAAAAACTAAAATTATCATTTTAGATTCTGAAGAAGTAAGAACATCGTCACCTACAGCTAAACGTTTATTAGGTTTAATGCAGGAGCAATTGGCTCAGTAATGCGCTTTGCTTCGATCGGAAGTGGTAGTCGAGGCAATGCAACACTGATTTCATATAAAGAAACCACACTCCTTGTTGATTGTGGTTTCTCTGCTCGTGAAGCTGAAAAACGTTTGCAGCGATTACAATTTGATCCAACGATGCTGTCGGCCATTCTGGTCACGCATGAACATGCCGATCACATTAACGGCGTTAGAGTACTGGCACGTAAATATAAATTACCGGTTTATGCAACACCAGGCACAGCAGGATGGTTACCTGCTGATGTAAAAGATCTGATTCAAGAGTTTAGTTGTCATGAATCGTTTGCTATTGGTGATATTGAGGTTGAGCCTTTTCCGGTTCCACATGATGCACGCGAACCGAGTCAATTTGTGTTTGCAAATGGCATGCATCGCGTTGGCTTGTTAACGGATGTTGGAACAACAACACCGGTTGTAGAGCAGGCATTATCAGCTTGTGATGCATTATTACTTGAAGCCAATCATGATATGACCATGTTAGAAAATGGTGATTATCCCGATCATTTGATTTATCGTGTATCAGGTCGTTTTGGTCATTTGAATAACGTACAATCAGCATCGATACTTGAAAAAATTGATACCTCACGCTTGCAACATATTGTTGCAATGCATTTGAGTGAAAAAAATAATTCGCCAGATATCGTTAGTCCACTTTTTGCCAAGGCATTAGGTTGCGAGCAAAGTTGGATAGCTATAGCCGATCAGGATACCGGCTTTGAATGGCGACAAACCAGTAACAGTTAGAGAGACAATCTAATGGAAAAAAGACAAGAATTATATGCAGGTAAAGCTAAAAGCGTATTTGCAACAGATGATAGTGATTATGTTGTATTAAGCTTTCGTGATGATACTTCTGCGTTCGATGGTGAACGCATTGAACAGCTCAACCGCAAAGGTGAAGTCAATAACAAGTTTAATGCATTCATCATGCAATATTTAAGTGATGCCGGCATTCCAACGCATTTTGAAAAATTATTAAATGCCAATGAATCATTGGTTAAAAATATGAAGATGATTCCAGTGGAATGTGTTGTTCGTAATGTTGCTTCCGGTAGTTTAGTTCGCCGTTTGGGTGTTGAAGATGGTATGGAATTGAATCCACCTGTATTCGAATTTTTCCTTAAAAACGATGCTTTACATGATCCGATGGTTAATGAATATCATATTGAAACATTTGCTTGGGCAAAAGCTGAAGATGTTACTAAAATGAAAGCGTTAACGTTTGAAGTTAATGCTAAATTAAAGAAGTTGTTTGCCGATGCAGGCATGATTTTAGTTGACTATAAACTCGAATTTGGTTTGTTCAAAGGCGAGGTTATTTTGGGTGATGAGTTCAGTCCTGATGGCTGTCGTCTTTGGGATGCAGAAACACGCAAAAAATTAGATAAAGACCGTTTCCGTCAAGGTCTTGGTGGTGTGATTGAAGCCTATGAAGAAGTGGCTCAACGTATTGGTGTGCCACTCTAACACGCAGTAATAACACAAAAAAATACCCGAATAATTCGGGTATTTTTTTGTCTGAATTTAGATGACTTTCCAGTGTATTTGTTCGCCTGCCCGCATCGGGATGAGCGTGTGATCTGCAAACGCTAGACTTTCAGCCACCGTCCATGATTGTTTGGTTAGTGTGATCTGTTTTGAGTTTCGCGGTAACTGATAGAAGTCTGCACCATAAAAACTCGCAAATGCCTCTAGTTTGTCCAAGGCATTGGCTTGTTCAAACGCCTCGGCATAGAGTTCAATCGCAGCATGGCCACTATAAATACCGGCACAACCGCAGGCATTTTCTTTTAAGTGTTGTGTATGTGGTGCACTGTCTGTACCTAAGAAAAATTTACTGTTACCACTGGTAGCGGCTTTTATTAAGGCTTGCTGGTGAGTGTTACGTTTTAACACGGGTAAACAGTAATTGTGTGGATGGACACCGCCCACTAATAAATCATTACGATTGAGTAATAAATGATGGGGGGTGATGGTAGCTGCGATAGTTGCATTAGCAGCTTTTACAAAGTCGACGGCATCAGCTGTTGTAATATGTTCGAACACGACTTTAAGCTCAGGATAGTCTTTGATAAGCGGAGTTAATACTCGATCGATAAAGACTTTTTCACGATCAAAGACATCGATATCTGGAGATGTTACTTCGCCGTGAACCAATAATGGCATCTGAAGACGTTGCATTTGTTCAAGTGTCTTGGCACATAAACTTAAGTCGGTTACGCCGGCATCAGAATTAGTGGTAGCGCCAGCAGGGTAGAGTTTTACCGCCTGAACAACTCCAGTTTCATGAGCACGCTTAATCTCATCAGCGGAGGTATTGTCGGTCAGATACAATGTCATTAGTGGTTCGAAATCGCTGGCTGTTGGGCGTGATTGTAGAATACGTTTGCGGTAAGCCAGTGCAAGTTCTGTCGTTGTGACGGGAGGGCGTAAATTAGGCATGACGATTGCGCGTCCAAAATAACGAGCGCTATCAATAACGGTTCGTTTTAGTGCCACATCGTCGCGCAAGTGAATATGCCAGTCATCAGGCTGGGTGATTGTGAGTGTATTTGTGATTTTTTTTGTCATAGTGATGAATTATGCCATAGCAAACGATTAAGCCGAAAAGAATTAGACAAACCCATATAAACCAAGGGGTTTAACGATGGTTTTACTTGACCTGAATGCTGATTACAAGTAACTTTAGTCGTTTAATATTTTTATGTTTGGCGTTTCAATAATGATTGAAAAGGGGAACACGTGGAATTAAGCGGTGCCGAGATTCTGGTTCGTTGTTTAAAAGACGAAGGTGTTGAATTCTTGTTTGGCTATCCTGGCGGTTCTGTGCTTCATATTTATGATGCACTGTATCAGCAGGATGACATCAAACATATTTTAGTGCGTCACGAACAAGCGGCTACACATGCCGCTGATGGTTATGCGCGCGCGACAGGTAAACCAGGTGTGGTCCTTGTAACATCAGGACCGGGTGCGACTAATGCAGTGACAGGTATTGCGACAGCGTATATGGATTCAATTCCTATGGTTGTTATAACAGGTCAAGTGCCTTCTGCTGTGATAGGTAGTGATGCTTTTCAAGAAGTTGATGCTGTTGGTATTACACGTCCGTGTGTCAAGCATAACTTTTTAGTTAAAGATGTGACCAAGTTAGCTGAAACAATCAAAAAAGCCTTTTATGTGGCGTCAACTGGCCGTCCTGGTCCTGTTGTGATTGACGTGCCTAAAGATATTACTGATCCAGCGATTAAAGTGCCTTATCACTATCCTGATAAGATAACTATGCGTTCTTATCAGCCAACTGTTAAAGGTCATTCTGGTCAAATAAAACGTGCTGTTGATCTAGTGTTAATCGCTAAAAAACCAATGATTTATACTGGTGGTGGCGTTGTATTGGGCAATGCTTCTGAAGAATTACGTACATTTGTACGCCATTTAGGTTATCCGATTACAACAACCTTAATGGGCTTGGGATCGTATCCAGCAAGTGATGAGCAGTTCATTGGCATGCTAGGTATGCATGGTACCTATGAAGCTAATATGGCAATGCATGACTGTGATGTGTTAATTGCGATTGGTGCTCGTTTTGATGATCGTGTAACCGGTAAAATTGCAGAATTCTGTCCTGATGCTCAAATCATACATATTGATATTGATCCGTCATCTATATCGAAAACAATTACGGTTGATATTCCAATTGTGGGTGATGTTGCAACGGTATTACAGGAGATGAATCATCTGCTCGTAACGGGTAAAAAGCAGCCACAGAAAAAAGCACTTGAAGCATGGTGGACTGTGATTAACGGTTGGCGTGCACAGCAATGTATGTCATTTGACCGTAATAGTGACAAGATTAAACCTCAAGCAGTTGTTGAATTAGTACATGAAATCACTAACGGTGATGCTTATGTCACATCGGATGTAGGCCAACATCAAATGTGGGCAGCACAGTATTATGGCTTTGAGAAACCAAACCGTTGGATCAACTCTGGTGGCTTGGGTACGATGGGCTTTGGTTTGCCTGCAGCCATGGGCGTTCAGTTAGCTTTTCCTGATGATGTTGTTATCTGCATTACTGGTGAAGGTAGTATTCAAATGTGTATTCAGGAGCTGTCGACCTGTTTGCAATATGGTCTCCCAGTGAAAATTGTTGCGTTAAATAATCGTTATTTAGGTATGGTGCGTCAGTGGCAAGAATTCTTTTATAAAGAGCGTTATTCACACTCTTATATGGAATCGTTACCTGATTTTGTAAAATTAGCAGAAAGTTATGGTCATGTTGGCATTCGAATTGATGATCCAAAAGCGTTACGTGCAGAGCTTGAAAGAGGGTTTGCAATGAAAGATCGTCTGGTGTTTTTCGATATCGTCACTGATCAAACAGAGAATGTGTATCCTATGATTGCTCAAGGCAAAGCCCATAATGAAATGCATATGTCACCGCATTCTAATTGTGAATTGCCTCAAAGTCCTGACAGGGAGTTGTCATAATGCGACGTCATATTATTTCTATTTTGATTGAAAATGAAGCAGGTGCATTATCACGAGTTGCCGGCTTATTTTCAGCGCGTGCATACAATATTGAATCGTTGACTGTTGCACCAACTGAAGATCCTACCTTGTCACGCATGACGATAGTGACGGTTGGTACCGAACGGATTATTGAACAAATTATCAAACAACTTAATAAGTTGATTGATGTTGTTAAGTTATCGGACTTGTCCGAAGGCGCACATATTGAACGTGAAATGATGTTGGTTAAGGTCAAGGCAGCAACGATGTCGCAACGAGATGATGTTAAACGTCTTTCGGATATTTTTCGTGGCAACATCATTGATGTTACACCATCAACCTATACAATTGAGTTGACGGGTTCAGCCACCAAAATTGATTCGTTTATCGAAGCATTGGCCGAACATAAAATTTTAGAAACTGTACGATCAGGCGTGTCTGGCATTGCCCGTGGTGACAAAATATTGCACGTGTAACCCATACGTCGCACACATTAGATTTTTGAAGATTTAAGGAAATTAAAAATGAGTTTGAATGTTTATTACGACAAAGATTGTGACCTAAATATCATTAAAGGTATGAAAGTGACTATCGTAGGCTATGGTTCTCAAGGTCATGCCCATGCATGTAACTTAAAAGATTCTGGTGTTGACGTTACCGTTGCATTACGTGCAGGTTCATCTTCAATTGCTAAAGCTGAAGCACATGGCTTAAAAGTAACTGATACTGCAACTGCAGTTGCGGGTGCTGACCTGGTTATGATTTTGACTCCAGATGAGTTCCAATCTCAGTTATACCGTGACGAAATTGAACCAAACTTGAAAAAAGGTGCTGTTTTAGCATTTGCTCACGGTTTCTCAATTATTTATAACCAAGTTGTTCCACGTAGCGATCTTGACGTTATCATGATTGCGCCTAAAGCACCTGGTCATACAGTACGTAGCGAATTCGTTAAAGGTGGCGGTATTCCTGATTTAATCGCTGTTCAACAAGATGCATCAGGTAACGCGAAAGCAATCGCATTATCTTATGCTTCAGGCGTTGGTGGTGGTCGTACAGGTATTATTGAAACAACATTCCGCGATGAAACAGAAACCGACTTATTTGGTGAGCAAGCTGTTTTATGTGGTGGTGCGGTTGAATTGGTTAAGGCTGGTTTCGAAACATTGGTTGAAGCAGGCTATGCACCAGAAATGGCCTATTTCGAATGTTTGCATGAATTGAAATTGATTGTAGATCTTATGTACGAAGGCGGTATCGCTAACATGAACTACTCGATTTCAAACAATGCTGAATACGGTGAATATGTTACTGGTCCTAAAGTAATCAATGAAGAAAGCCGTTGGGCAATGCGTGAAGCATTGAAAAATATTCAAGAAGGTAAATATGCAAAACAATTTATCCTGGAAGGTCAATCTGGTTATCCTGAAATGACATCTATGCGTCACATTAACGCAGAACACCCAATTGAAAAAACAGGTGCAAAATTACGTGAAATGATGCCTTGGATTCAAAAAATTGTAGATAAATCTAAAAACTAAGATTTTATCTGACTTATACCCGTGGTCATTGCATTTGCTGTTTTTCGAGTATGTCTAATGGCTGGAATAGCAATGCCATCGTGGCTTGCTGTAAATCTTGATCACGGGTATAGCATCAAAAGATGATGTTGGGATGCAATAAAGAGCCTAACAAACATCGAACTAATTAAGTTCGGGGGGAGCATCCAAAAAATTGGCTTTAGGTTTCCCGACAAAATAACCTTGTGCGTAATCAACACCAAAAGTGTGTAATAAAGCCAAAATTTCTGCATTTTCAACAAATTCGGCAATGGTTTTTTTGCCCATACCTCTGGCTACATCAACCAGTGCTTTTACGAATAGCTGATCGTCAGGATTATGATGCAAATTGCTGATAAATGAACCATCAATTTTAACAATATCAACTGGTAACTCGCGCATGTAGCGGAAAGAGGCAAAGCCAGTGCCAAAATCATCCAATGAAAAACGACAGCCTAAAGTTTTTAACTGAGTCATCATTTGTTTAGCATGCCTCATGTCAGCCACTGCGGCAGTTTCAGTTAACTCAAAAATCAGGTGTTCCGGATTGGCATGACTCTCTTTTAAAAGGCGTTTGAGTAAGGGCACTAGAAGAGGATCATCAGCAGCGTGTCCAGATAGATTGATTGATAATGAAATATCTGTTTCCTGCCTATCAAGTTGTGCTTGTTTTTCAATACCTTGTTGTAAGACGTAATGATCAATGGCATGAATTAAGCCAGTCTGTTCTGCGATTTCGATAAAAGAGTCTGGATAATGAATGGTGCCATCATCATCCTGCATTCGAATCAAGACTTCATAATGCGATACCGTGCGAGTACGAATATCCATGATCGGTTGGTAATGGAAAATGAAACGATTATGTTCCAATGCCGCTTCAATTTTATTTTTCCATAAAATACGCGACGCTAGATGGTCGCGGGTTTTATCATCGAGAGCAAATTGATGCCATGTATTTTTACCTTTGGCTTTTGCTTGATACATGGCCAAATCTGCATTGCTTATTAGATCGTCAACCGTTAAATCTGCCTGAGGGAATGTGATTAAGCCAATACTTGCAGATATTTTGTAGTGAATATTATTGACAGTCATATCAATAAGACTGATGGTTTTGCAGACTTTTTCAGCGAAATTAATTGCATTTATTTCTGTTGTTTCGGGTAGCAATACTGCAAATTCGTCTCCACCAAGGCGAGCGACAATATCGGTATCGCGCGTTATTTCAAGTAAAGACTGTGCCACACGTTCTAATAATTTATCCCCCATTGTGTGGCCACAACTGTCATTAATATCTTTAAATTGATCCAAGTCTAAAAAGAATAGCGAGCCTTGATGATCGTAACGATTTGAGATTAATAAGAGTTTTTCAAATTCAATCTTAAATCGTCGTCTATTATATAAATTGGTCAAAATATCATGATCGGCAAGCCAGATTAATTTTTCCTGGTTGAGTTTTTGTTCTGTAATATCCAACCCGATAGAGAGAATAACGGCCTTATCACTCGGGTTAGCTAAACTTGAATGTAACCAGGATATGATATGACTACTTCCATCTTGATTGATAAACTCTGATTCATGTTGAGTGACACTATTACGATTTTTCTTGAGATGAATAAGCTTCTGTTCAATATCAGGCCATTGTTTTGTCGGGAAAAGCCGTGAAAAGTGTATGTTTGCTGCATCGCGTTCAGAATAACCTGTAATCTGTTCGGCAAAGTCGTTAAATGATGTGATCTTGCACTGTCTATCAATGGTGATGATAATGACTTGGGCTGTATCAATCAGGCTTTTTATAAAATCTCGTTCTTGTTGTAACTCAACGTTACGTTGATTAATTATCGCTGTCCGTTCTTTTACGGATGCGTGCAAAGTCTCAAGCTGACCGGTTAGGTTTTGGGCTGATTGTTCGAGTAGATCGAGTTCATCTAATGGCTGACTGGTGTTGTTTGATTTGACTAATTTATGGGCAGCATCAAATTGTTGTAATGCAAGTAATGGCAATGCGTGTGAAACAGCCGATAACCGGGTTAATGGTTTAGACAAGAATAAAAAAAGTCCAACACCAAATATAACTACGCCAAAGGCTGAAATGAAAATACTTTGGTAGGTGATGTCGGTGATTTCTTGTCTTTGAGCCGAAATATCATCAATGATCACGAATAAGCTAGTATTACCCGGCTGAATTTTTGATATGTAAAATTCAACCGGTAACTCTGAATAGCGTAAAAGTTGCGGGTGGCTTATATCAGTCAAACTTTGGCGACTAGCCAGTGATTGCAACAACGGTAAATTGATGTTGAGATTGGATAGGGCGCTTACCGTCATCTGCCATTCGGGTATAGCCAGATCGGTATCTGTGCTGTCGTTTTTTGTTAGTACCGCCAGATCAGCGCCAGTTTGTTCAGTAAACGCTAATATAGTGTTGCTTAAGTCATAACCAAGTACTAGTACACTCTCGGCAAAACCATTTATCAGAATGGGAATAATATCGTATTGTTTGCAGTCATAACTGCATTCTATCAATGTGTTAGGCTGCTCGCTATTTATCACTGATAAGATTAAGTCGTTGATAGTCTGAGGTACTTTTCCTCCCCATCCACCGAGTAGCTCGCCTGTTTTGCTTAAATGCTGTGCTACGGATACATTCCAGTTTAGTTCAAGTTCACTCTGATGTTGAGACAGTGCATCGTTCATGTGTTGGAAATGATCAGATGTTTTTGTGCTGTTATCAGGAATTAAGGTTAATTCAGCAAGACCTTGTAGTTGATCACTGGCTAATTTTAGTTGACCGCTAAGGTTTTGGTGAAATTGTTGCTGAATTTGAGTTCGGGAGAAAACAAATTTCTGGTTTAGATTCCAATAAACTAATACAGGAAAAGTGGCATTAAATAAGAACAATATGATCCCAAATAAAATTCCGGCTTTCCATTTGAGACTAAGGAATGAGGCTTTCTGTAGTGTTGTCATGTTATTACAATCTTAAAATCGATAAGAAACTGACATGGCAAACATATTCCAAAACTTCTCAGTCAACGGAACAGTGTTTTCTCGTTGCGAGAGAATGGCTGTACCTTCTATAAAATGGTATTCAGCTCGCAGCCTGAGATTGGGCTTAATATCCCAATGACCACCAAACACCCAAGCTTTGGAATAGTTGTTGCGCGCAGGTGAGGGCGGTTGATTTATTCCAAATCCAGAAAGAAACAGGCTGGTAGCAAGGCTTTCACGGGCAGCCTTTTTACCATTCCAATCATCACGATTAAGTTGAAATTCTTCGTAACGAATAAATGCTTGTCTGTTGCTGTTGAACTTATAATCTAGTTGTCCGTAATAGCCAATCGAATCAAAACCGGCTTGATCGAATGCTGCACTGATGTTGTTATATGAAACATGTTCAAAAGCAACTTCGGTTGTAAACTGCCATTTTTCAGCATTGTATTGAGATGACAAGGTTGTGTAATCAATATCAATTGTGCCTGAACTTAAACCTGCACCAGCTGGAAATGGTATTGCATCTTGTTCACCACGATTAAAATCCAGTTCCAGCGTTGTGCCTGAAAGGGCAAAGACCCAACGCCCACCATCATGTTCGTACATAATTCGTCCAAACAGACCGAGTTTTCCTCTATCCAGTTTACCTTGCCAGTTTTGCCCCATGAAGGCGTATTCAACATTTTTATCAGGAAGAGGATAGCCTGCTCCTATTCGTATTAATATATTTCCAGAAGATAAAAAATGATTACTGTATAAATGAAAGCCATCAGCCGACATCAGTAGATTTCGTACTTTATCAAAATAAATAACTTGCGGTGCAAAAACGCCTTGACGAGTGTGAGCAACGTCGCGGGTCTCATTATAAAGACCGATAGGATTTTTTATCCGGCCTAGATAGATGCCAAATTGATTTTCTGTGGTTGATAGTAAATTTATATCAGCCAAAGCGTAATCGAGCCATGGTGATCCAGTGTATAGTTCACCAGCACGTCGTGATAAAAGCTGACCTGCGACGCGGAGACGGGGTGATAGTTGATAGCTTGTATTAATACCTAATTCTGTAAAATCCAAGCTACCATCCTCACTATCACCGAAAAAATTATTAGCAGATGTATGGACATAGGCTTGCGATGCAAAGCCATGGATTTTTAAATTATCTTGCCTTGTTACTTCTGCAAAGCTTGGATAAGTGACTAAAGTCAATAATAAAATGGCATTCAGCGTGTTCATGATTCACTACCTATTTGAGTGACAGAATCAGTTAGATGTTCTAATTCAATATAACCGATAGCACCTGGTGTATCTGATATTTTTTCAGTCATTTCTTGTGCTGATTTAACAGTAATTGGCGCAACGCCTGTACCCGAAAATACCTGCCGATCCCAGATCCGTCGTAATTGATAAGGAAACATGCCAAGAATATGCTTGCAAAAAGAGATATGAGTCTGGTTTTCGTCTTCAAATACAAACACTTGTATGGGGGTGCCATCAGGCCAGTGCGGTGTGCGCATGGCAAAAATAGCACGAATATTGTTGCGTGATAGTTCTGAGGTTGGGATTTGGGGGTTAGCGATAAGTATTTGTGCGGTGACGACATCAGGAGCAAAGAAAATGCACAATGTTAAAATATACGTCTTAAATAGTTTGCCCATGAACGATCCTTCGGTTCCTGTTTGATCAAACGTCTTTACTCAGTCCATTTTACTTCTAGACAATCGATTCTACTTGGATTTTTATGATTATGACAATCGAGAGAGTGATAGTGTTAGATTAATGTAATCGAGTGGCAGATATCAGGTCTGCTAGTGTTTATTATCTTTATAAAAAATAGTCCCTGCCAGTTGGCAGCTATGCGTTCAGAGACAACCGTATAGTAGTACAAATTGAAGACAGTAGACATTTGCACTTTTTCTCAACAAGGTTAGGATGGGATTAGTCGCTCGTTTTTAAGCTGCACCTTTCGTTTAGGAAAATATTAATGGTCTATTCATTTATAGGATTTTTATTACTGTTTTCATTAATTGGTTTGTCGTCATTCTGGCATAGTCGAGGAACCAAAGAAGATTACTATATGGCCAGTAGTAGTGTGCGTCCCTGGTTAGTGGGATTATCGGCGGTCGCAACCAACAATAGCGGTTATATGTTCATCGGTGTTATTGGTTATACCTATGCGACAGGTCTTGCTTCGATTTGGTTGATGATTGGTTGGATCACAGGGGATTTTCTTTCTTCATTATATATTCATCAGCGCTTGCGAAATGCAACCAGTGCGAGTGGTGAATTAAGTTATGCTGGTGTGATTAGTAATTGGTATGGACAACAGCATTCTTCTTTGCAACGTCTGATCGGAATAATCTCATTAGTGTTTTTATTGACCTATGCTTCGGCGCAACTGGTAGCCGGAGGAAAAGCACTTCATGTTCTATTGGCATGGCCCTTATGGTCGGGTGCCGTTGCCGGAGCAGTACTTGTAAGTCTCTATTGTTTTGCCGGAGGCATACGCGCATCGATCTGGACGGATGCAGCTCAATCTGTAGTGATGATTTTTGCGATGGGTATACTTTTGTTTATCGCCTTAATAAACCTGGGCGGCTTATCCAGTGCTGTTGAGCAGATGCGGAGTGTCGAAGGCTTTATGGATTGGCTGCCAAAAGATCGGGTGTTTTCTGGTTGGATTGGCGGAACATTGTTTATTGGGGGCTGGCTGTTTGCAGGACTCTCTGTGATTGGTCAACCTCACATCATGGTGCGCTTTATGGCACTAAATAATCTGGATAATATGCGACAGGCTAAGATCTGGTATTACTTATTTTTTACGCTATTCTACTGTCTGGCTACGGGTGTCGGCATGCTTTCTCGTATTTATTTACCTGATGTCGGCTCATTTGACGCCGAACTGGCTTTACCTACCATGGCACAATACTTATTACCTTCAGTTCTGGTGGGATTGATTCTGGCAGGTATTTTTGCCGCCACTATGTCGACTGCTGATTCATTGGTATTGAGCTGCTCAGCGTCAATAACCCATGATATTTTGCCCCATAAAATTGAGAAAACCTGGTTGTTAAAATTGACGACTATCATGATTACGGGTATTGCACTTTTAATTGCGCTTACCAATAATCAAAATGTTTTTAGTATGGTGATTATGGCTTGGTCAGGGTTAGCCAGTGCCTTTGCACCGTTGCTTATTTTTTTGTGTTTTGGCAAACAACCGTCACAAGCCATATCGATTACAGCAATGCTGGTCGGGTTTGCTGTAGCACTTGTGTGGCGGGCATATGATCTACACGTGATGGTTTACGAAGGTTTGCCGGGGATAGTGTCAGGCCTGTGTGTGTTATATTTTAGTCGTTTTATATCAGGACAAAATAGGCTCAAACAATAACGTAGTTATATGAGCGTCGACTCTGTTGTGTTTCGACTTATCAAGCTATGTTAAATAATGATTAAGATAAGGGTGATAAGGGTTCATTTTTAGCATTTTTATTGTAGTGTAAACGTGTACCCGAACAGTAATCCAACCACGATTGATTGGATCGATTAAGCCATAACCACCAATAGCCCATGCCAGCAGGTAACCATGAAATAATGCCAACGACAAAGCGAATAAAGGCTTGTCGCCATGTGATGTTGGTATCAGAGCCGTTGATTAAATAGACTTTCCAACTGCGCATGCCTAGCGTTTGCCCGCCATGCGTCCAGAACCAGCCATAAAAAATAAAACTGATTATGACTAGGTATAAAGAGAAGAACGGATTACCTGATTCGATAGCATTACCATTATTTACTATTGCGTTGAAGCCGACTGCGAGCGCACTTGCAAACAATAAAACTGATAATAGTAATAAGGTGTCATAAATCATAATGCCGAGATAACGGAAGATACTTGGTTTGCAATAGCTTTCTGGCGTGTCTGTCATAGAAATAATCGTAATTTATTTGGGCTGAATGAGTGACATAAAGTATCATTATTCCTTTATTGATGTGAATTGGGTTCACCATGTTGCAATTGTTCGGCCGTTCGGCATTTTCTGCTTTTCGATTAGATAAATTATTAGCCTTAGTTCAGGCTGATGTTGCCAGTGTTGTGGCAATTCGTACTGAATATCGCTATTTCATTGAAGTTGAAGGCGATACATCACTCAATGATGCGGATAAAACAGTGCTTGAAACCTTGTTAGAAGCGGAATCACGTGACAGCGTTTCTGCTCAAAATGACGTATTTTATTTGGTGACACCGCGTCCGGGAACCATTTCTCCCTGGTCGAGTAAGGCAACAGATATTGCGCATAATAGTGGTTTAAAAGATGTAGTGCGAATCGAACGTGGCATTGCGTTTTTTGTGGAAACAACATCCGAATTATCTGCTCAAGAGTGGCAGTTAGTTGCGCAATCGTTACATGATCGTATGACTGAATCCGTGTTCAATTCTGATGAGGAAGCAGATCGTTTATTTGTTCATGGTCAATCACGTCCGTTAATTACGGTTGATATTCTAAATGGCGGTCGTGACGCATTAGTTGAAGCCAATAAAACAATGGGTTTGGCCTTAGCAAATGATGAGATCGATTATCTGGCTGATAACTTCACAGCCCTGGAACGTAATCCTAATGATATCGAATTGATGATGTTCGCTCAGGCTAACTCAGAACATTGCCGTCATAAGATTTTTAGTGCTGACTGGATCGTTGATGGCAAGCAAAAATCACATACTTTGTTTAATATGATTCGCAATACCCATGCCTTAAATCCGTATGGGGTGGTCACGGCATATAGCGATAACTCATCCGTTATTGAAGGTGCAAAAACGCATCGTTTTCATGTTGATATGGCAACAAATCAATATAGCTATCAGGGCGAAAAACAACATATCCTGATGAAAGTTGAGACACATAATCATCCAACAGCGATTTCACCTTTCCCAGGTGCTGCTACAGGTGCTGGCGGTGAGATTCGTGATGAAGGTGCAACTGGTCGTGGTTCTAAACCTAAAGCGGGATTAACGGGTTTTTCAGTATCAAACTTGACTATTCCGGGTTTTGAACAGCCTTGGGAAACACCATACGGTAAACCTGCTCGTATGGCATCAGCACAAGAAATAATGCTTGATGGGCCACTCGGTGGTGCGGCATTTAATAATGAGTTTGGTCGCCCAAATTTGTGTGGTTATTTCCGTACTTATGAAGCTTTGGTACCGTCTGCTGATGGCTTTGAAGTACGTGGGTATCACAAGCCTATTATGGTTGCTGGTGGTGTGGGTTCGATTCGACCCCAACATGTTAAAAAGAATATTTTTGAACCAGGTGTGCAACTGATCGTATTAGGTGGCCCTGCAATGTTGATCGGTTTGGGCGGTAGTGCCGCCTCATCGGTAGCATCAGGCACCAGTGATGAAGGTTTAGACTTTGCTTCAGTACAACGTGGCAACCCTGAAATGGAACGTCGTTGTCAGGAGGTGATTGATCGTTGTGTAGCATTAGATGATAAAAATCCGATTGTGGCTATTCATGATGTCGGAGCCGGTGGTTTGTCCAATGCGTTCCCTGAATTAGTGAATGATAGTGGTCGTGGTGGACGCTTTGAATTACGTGTTGTACCAAATGATGAATCAAGCATGTCGCCAATGGAGATTTGGTGTAATGAGTCACAAGAACGTTATGTATTAGGGATAAACCCTGAAGATGTTGAGTTGTTCCAAGCCATTTGTGAACGTGAACGTTGCCCATGGGCTATTGTCGGTGAAGCAACATCAGAACAGCATTTATTAGTGGGCGATGCCGAGTTCGATCAAAATCCGGTTGACATGCCGTTGTCATTGTTATTAGGCAAACCACCTAAAATGTTACGTGATGTTAAACATCAGACCTTTGAAAAACCAGAATTAGATCTATCAGCAATTGAACCGGTTGAAGCGTTAGAGCGTGTATTAAAACTGCCTACGGTTGCCAGTAAGAATTTCTTGATCACCATTGGTGATCGCAGTGTGACTGGTTTAGTTGCACGTGATCAAATGGTCGGCCCTTGGCAAGTGCCTGTGGCGGATTGTGCGGTGACCTTGGCAGACCATCACGGCTTTGATGGTGAAGCAATGTCGATGGGCGAACGAGCACCTATCGCCTTGATTGATGCGCCGGCATCAGGGCGTATGGCGGTGGGTGAGGCGATTACTAATATCGCAGCAGCAAGTATTGCTAAATTAGGTGATATTAAATTGTCAGCTAACTGGATGGCGGCATGTGGTCACACTGGTGAAGATGCGATTTTATATGACACAGTTGAAGCCGTTGGTATGGCGTTATGTCCTGCTTTAGGTATTGCGATCCCAGTGGGTAAAGATTCGTTGTCAATGAAAACAGTGTGGCAAGACGAGGGTGAAACCAAGTCGGTAACATCTCCTTTATCATTAATCGTTTCAGCCTTTGCTCCGGTTACTGATGCAGCTAAAACCAGTACACCGGCTTTGCGTAGTGATTTAGGTGATACCGATTTAATTTATATTGATTTGGGGAAAGGTCAAAATCGCTTAGCGGCTTCAGCCTTGGCTCAAGTTTATAATCAAGTTGGTCATCATGGCCCTGATTTGGATGATCCTGTTTCATTAAAACAATTCTTTGCTGCGATTCAGCAATTAAAACAAGATGATTTAGTGTTGGCCTACCATGATCGTAGTGATGGTGGTTTGGTTACAACCTTATGTGAAATGGCATTTGCAGGTCACTGTGGTCTTGATGTGACGTTAGCTGGTTTAGGTGAGCCATTACCTTTGTTGTTTAATGAAGAATTGGGTGCGGTGATTCAAGTACGTCATTGTGATGTTGAAGATGTGCTTGCGATATTGCGTGAACAGGATCTCGCCCATTACAGTCATGTCATTGGCAATGTGCGTGATGATCAACAGATCGTTATTACCGTAAATGGTGACAAGGTTATTAATCAATCACGGATTGAACTGCATCGTTTTTGGGCTGAAACCAGCTATCGTATGCAAGCTCTTCGCGATAATCCAGACTGTGCACAACAAGAATTTGATGGCTTGTTAGATGCTGAGGATCCGGGCTTATTTGCCCGTTTGAGCTATGATCCAGCAGAGCATATTGCTGCCAGTTATATCGTCAGCGGACACCGTCCAAAAGTGGCTATTTTGCGTGAGCAGGGGGTCAACGGCCAAATTGAAATGGCGGCATCGTTTGATCATGCTGGCTTTACTGCAATTGATGTTCACATGAGCGATATCCTGGAAGGTCGTGTGACATTAAAAGAGTTTAAAGGTCTGGTTGCTTGTGGCGGATTCTCTTACGGTGATGTATTAGGTGCAGGTCGTGGTTGGGCTAGCACTATCTTGCATAATGATAAGGCCCGAGCAGAGTTTTCAGACTTTTTTAATAGACAAGATACCTTTGCATTAGGTGTATGTAATGGCTGTCAGATGTTGTCGCAGTTGAAAGAATTGATCCCTGGTAGTGATCATTGGCCACGTTTCGAACGTAATCTTTCTGAACAGTTTGAAGCGCGTTTCTCATTGGTTGAAATTGTGGAATCACCATCTGTACTGCTACAAGGTATGGCAGGTTCAATCATGCCAATCGCTGTTGCACATGGCGAAGGCCGTGCGGATTTCTCTACAACAGGCAATCAGGATGATGCGTTAGTTGCGATGCGTTATGTCGATAATTATGGCAATGTGACACAGCAATATCCTCAGAATCCAAACGGTTCACCTGAAGGTATTACTGCATTAACTACAACAGACGGTCGTGTCACAATTATGATGCCGCATCCAGAGCGTGTGATTCGTACAGTGCAACATTCCTGGCACCCAGATGATTGGGGTAAAGATGGACCATGGTTACGTTTATTCCACAATGCTAGAAAGTGGGTAGGCTAAAAATACAAAAAGCCCGATTTTATACTCGGGCTTTTTTATGACTATTTGTGTTATCAAAGTCAGAAATTGCCAGCCTTATTCTGGTAGAGTATTTGTTCTTTTTAGTAATAAATAGAGTGCGCCAGTACCGCCATCTTCTATTGTTGCACTACAGAATGCCAAAACAACCGGGTTTTGGCGCAACCAGTGATTCAGCTTAGTTTTTAATACCGGTTTATTATCTTTTGAGCTCCATCCTTTACCGTGAATGATGCGTGCACAACGGATCTGCTGTCGTTGACATTGATCAAGAAACTCAGACAGAGTGATTTCAGCCATGGCAAGTGTGAAACCATGCAGATCTAATTCCGCTTCGATATGGATCTTGCCGTTACGTAACTTGGAGAATGTGCGATATTGGATACCGGGACCGCGGTATTCCAGATATTCTTCATTTCCGACGGTTTCTGGTGGCAACATGTCAGAAAAATTAGCTTGATGACTTCGGTCGCTGCTTGTTGTGTGTTGCAATTTTTTAGCTTTAGGCTTAGGTGCAGTATGCAGCACGCTGTCATAATGAATCGGTTTGGCATCACTCATTTCTGAACGAAATAAATCAAATTCATCATCTGGAATGTCGTGTTTATCTGCCATATTACTCTGTAATCTCGCCTGTATTTTCAGATAGTGCTTGCCAAAGAAATCATTTTTACTTTACCATGTTATCCACTTGTCGGGGTGCCATTAAGTTGGCTGAGATTAAACCCGTTGAACCTGAAGAGGCTAGCACCTCCGTAGGAAACAAGCGAGTATATCGCAAACAGCATTGGTCATTAAGCACGATGTTATAACGTATATTCATCTTCTTGTTAGCCAGTCTTGGCTCAACGTTTTCCCCGATATTTTTTTGATTAAATAACAGGGGAAGCACATGTCTTCACATACTAGCAAAGTCATTGATATCAGTGAACGTACTGGGATAACAACGAAACCATTACCGGGTTCAGAAAAATGTTATGTGATAGGTAGCCGTGATGATATTCGCGTGCCATTTCGTAAAATCTCATTAACAGATACACCCAATAAAGATCCCAACTTGGCGGGTCAGCCTAACGCGCCGGTTTATGTCTACGATACCTCAGGGATTTATACCGATCCAAATGCTGAGATTGATGTTGAGCAAGGTCTGCCTGCGATTCGACAAGGCTGGATTGAGAACCGTGGCGATACGGAACAACTGAATCAATACAGCTCTGAATTCACCCGTGAACAACACGCTACTGTACTTGATATTCCTTTATTCAAACATAATCGTCGTCCGCGTCGCGCTAAAGCAGGCAAAAATGTCAGTCAAATGCATTACGCTCGCCAAGGTATCATCACACCTGAAATGGAATTTATTGCCATTCGTGAAAACATTGGTCGTGCACAAGCGGATGTTGATGGCAATTTACCCGTTGGTTTTGATTCACACATTACCCCGGAGTTTGTAAGAAAAGAAGTTGCAGAAGGTCGTGCGATTATTCCTGCAAATATTAATCATCCAGAAGCCGAACCGATGATTATCGGACGTAACTTCTTAGTCAAAATTAATGCCAATATTGGTAACTCTGCCACCACATCGTCAATTGAAGAAGAAGTTGAAAAAATGGTGTGGAGCACCCGTTGGGGTGGTGATACGGTAATGGATTTATCTACCGGTAAACATATTCATCAAACCCGTGAATGGATTATTCGTAACTCACCGGTGCCGATCGGTACCGTACCGTTATATCAAGCATTAGAAAAAGTTGATGGCATAGCTGAGAATCTAACATGGGACGTGTTTCGTGACACCTTGATTGAACAAGCCGAGCAGGGTGTGGACTATTTTACAATTCATGCTGGTGTGCGTTTGGCACATATTCCATTAACCGTTAATCGAACAACCGGCATTGTGTCTCGCGGCGGTTCTATCATGGCGGCATGGTGTTTAGCACATCATCAAGAAAGCTTTTTGTACACCCACTTTGAACAAATATGCGACATCATGAAAGCGTATGATGTGTCATTCTCATTGGGCGATGGTTTACGTCCTGGTTCACAAGCAGATGCGAATGATGATGCGCAATTTGCTGAATTGATTACCTTGGGTGAATTAACTCAAATTGCCTGGAAACATGATGTGCAAGTCATGATTGAAGGTCCAGGTCATGTCGGCATGCATAAAATCAAAGAAAATATGGATATGCAATTAAAACATTGCCATGAAGCACCTTTTTATACATTAGGCCCATTGGTTACTGATATTGCACCCGGTTACGATCACATTACATCAGGTATCGGTGCCGCGATGATTGGTTGGTATGGTACTGCCATGTTGTGTTATGTCACTCCGAAAGAACATCTTGGCTTGCCAAACAAAGATGATGTCAAAACCGGCATCATTACCTATAAATTAGCAGCACATGCAGCAGATTTAGCTAAAGGTCATCCGGGTGCCGATATCCGTGATAATGCCATTTCGAAAGCACGATTTGAATTTCGTTGGGAAGATCAATTCAATCTGGGATTGGATCCTGATACAGCACGTGCATTTCATGATGAAACCTTGCCTAAACCTGCGGCAAAAGTGGCTCATTTCTGTTCAATGTGTGGGCCCAAGTTCTGCTCTATGCGTATTTCACATGATGTAAAACAAGCCTTTGCTGAGAAATCGGAAGAGTTTAAGGCCGGTGGCAGTAAGATTTACCATCAGGTCTAATAGAACGTGAAGCATTATCTAATTATAGGAAGCGGCCTGGTCGGCCGCTTGCTAGCGTGGCGTTTGATATTACAGGGTCATCAGGTATCACTATTATCCAGTGATGATAAAACAGGTACCAGTAGCGCTGGTTATATAGCTGCGGCAATGATCTCACCAGCAACAGAGGCTGTTCAAACTGAAACCAAGGTCAAAGAAATCGGACTGGTTTCAGCAGAATTATGGCCCAAATGGTTAGCTGAACTACCTGAACAGATCTTTTATCAAAATAATGGCACACTGGTCGTCGCTCATAATGGCGATCAGTCTGAAATGGCTCGTTTTACGCGACGTGCCCAGCATGTGTTAGCAGATGATGATTATGTTGAGTTAAATCACGAACAACTAAACGTTAAAGAACCTCAATTAGCACAACAGTTTGAACAGGCTTTGTTTTTTGATGGTGAAGCGTGTCTGGATAATCGCCATTTATACCAGGTATTGACGACATTTCTAACAACATCGTCACAGTGTGATTGGCAACAGTGTGATGTGATTGAATCGTTATCACGTTCGGTTATACATCAGTTATCACAGCGCTATTTTAATTGTAATGCTGAAATCTTCGATGATGTGATTGATTGTCGAGGTAATGGAGCTAAAGCCGATTTATCTGGATTACGTAGCGTTCGTGGCGAAGTTATTCGTGTGCATGCGCCTGACGTTGATTTTAAGCATGCAGTTCGACTTATCCATCCTCGTTATCCGATGTATTTGGCACCACGGCCTGATAATGAATATGTGTTGGGTGCGACTGTGGTTGAAAATGATGATATGTCACCAGTTAGTATCCGCTCAGGTTTAGAGTTAATGTCAGCTTTATACAGTTTACATAAAGGCTTTGCTGAGGCTCGAGTATTAGAAATGGCTGCGCATTGTCGACCTGCCATGACTGATAATATGCCTGTGATTAAACGAACTGAATTTGGTTATCAAATCAATGGCTTGTATCGGCATGGTTACCTGTTCGCACCCGCGATCATCCTCGATTTTTTAGCCTTATTGGATGGAAAACAACAATCAATGAAGTTTGGAGGTCTTTTTAATGCCTGACACGATAGATATTGTAGTTAACGGTGAATTAAGCAATGTAAAAACAGGATCAACAGTTGCAACGTTGTTACATGGTGAGCGAATTATGACCGGGCGTTTTCTGGTGGTTGTTAATGATGAAGTAGTCTCGAAATCAGCCTATGCAGAAACCGTACTTAATGCTGGCGATAGAGTCGATATTATGTCCGCCATAACGGGAGGTTAATATGCAGGCATCATCCTGGCAGGTCTATGGAACTGAGTTACATAGTCGTTTATTTATTGGAACTGCATTATATTCATCACCCCAAGTTATGATAGATGCGATTAAAGCATCTCAGTCCCAAGTTATTACAGTGTCATTGCGACGCCAAATACCATCACAAGCAGCTAGTTCTAATCAGTTTTGGCAATTGATACAAGCGTTGAATTGCCATTTATTACCGAATACTGCGGGGTGTTATAGCGTCGAAGAAGCGGTTAAAACTGCAAGAATGGCCAGAGAATTATTTGAAACAGACTGGATTAAATTGGAAGTATTAGGCGATAGCTATAATTTGCAGCCAGACCCATTTGCTTTAGTTGAAGCAACTCAAATTCTGGTATCAGAAGGCTTTAAAGTATTTCCCTACTGCACTGATGATTTGGTGTTATGTCAAAAGTTAGCCGATGTGGGCTGTGAGGTGTTAATGCCGTGGGGCGCGCCAATTGGAACAGGGCAAGGTCTGATTAATCCTTATGCATTAGAAACAATTCGTAAACGCTTGCCAGAGCTAGCATTGCTGGTTGATGCTGGCATAGGTAAACCCTCTGATGCAGTGCAGGCTATGGAGTTAGGTTACGATGGTATTTTGCTCAATACTGCGGTGGCAGAAGCGTTAGAACCCGCTCAAATGGCGAGTGCTTTTGCACAGGCAATAAATGCTGGTCGTTTAGCCTATGAAGCTGGAGTCATGCCAAAACGAGATAATGCTAAACCCAGCACACCCACATTAGATCAACCTATTTGGCAACAGCATGGTTAAACCTGCTGTTCTGATAATTGGTGGTCTAGATCCACAAGGTTGTGCTGGCATTAGTGCAGATATCCAAACAGCAACCATGCATGACTGTCATCCGGTACCTTTAATTACATGTTTAACCGAACAAACACGTGCAGGGCTTACGGCAACAGGTGCATTATCGCAAGCCCAATTTATGGGACAGTATCATTCCTGTGTTGCTGATATTGATGTTGTCGCAATCAAAATTGGCATGATTCCAACGTTAGAAATAGCACAGTGTATAAAGCGTATTATTGAGCATCATTCTGTCCCTGTTGTGTTGGATCCGGTATTGGCAAGCACTTCTGGTGGCGTGACTCTGACCCAAGAAGTGCAAGACTATATTGTCGATACCTTGTTAGCCAGGGTATCGTTGTTCACACCAAACTTGCCCGAACTTTCGCAGCTTACACACAAAACGGATTTGAATAATCCTAATTTGAACGATCTTAAACAGCTTAGTGAAACACTATTATCTTCAGGTCTTAATGCCTGTTTGATAAAAGGTGGTCATGCTGATTCAAATTGGGCCACAGATTATTTTAATGATTCTGTTCATGCGTTTTACAGTTATCATCCAAAATCACAAGGCACTGTTCGCGGTACTGGCTGTGTTACAGCATCCAGTATTGCCTGTCTGCTTGCCCATGGATACGACATAAGAGACAGCGTAGTTTTAGCCAAAGCGTATATTAATCGAGGCATTCGATTAGCTGAAAAAGTGGGATGTTATTCGATTATTTTTCATTCTCAGGCAGACATGCAGTTAGTCGACATGCCGAAGCTAGCATATTCAGCTGAATTAATTGGCAAGCCGTTTCAGTTCCCTTCATGTCCACAACGATTAGGGATTTACCCAGTGGTTGATAATAGTGATTGGATTGATAAACTGATCAATGAAAATATTAAAACGATTCAACTACGCATTAAAAATGTCAGTGATGATGTTAAACGTAATGAAATTAGACAAGCCGTTGCCTATTGTGACGATTCGATAGCCTTGTTTATCAATGATTATTGGCAATCGGCAATTGAGTTGAATGCCTATGGCGTTCATCTCGGCCAGGAAGATTTGCACGATGCCAATTTGATTGAAATTGAACAAGCAGGTTTACGATTGGGTGTATCAACCCATTCTTATTGGGAATTGGCGAGGGCGTTAGCTATAAATCCCAGCTACATCGCTTTAGGTCCTGTATTTGCAACAACCAGTAAACAGATGCCTTGGCTGCCACAAGGTATCGAACGTGTTAAACAATGGACAAGCTTGTTAGGCGAACGCTATCCCTTGGTAGCAATTGGCGGTATTAATTTTGAACGAGCAAAAAAATTAAAACAGACAGGTGTCGGCTCAGTTGCGATGATTACGGCGATTACTGAAGCAGAAGATTATGTTCAGGCAACGCAACAATTAATAGCGTGCTGGCAATAATCTCAGTGCTTAGCCGAACTGATTTGTACAATATACAGCAATAGTCTTAACCGTTTTTATACAGTGCGAGACCTTTTACTGATGAATTGCACTCATTTTTTGACATCAGGTGTAACATCACCCCACGTTGGTTTTGGTGTCATTTCATCATCTGCATAGGGTGAACCAGAATAGTCGCTACTGAAATCATTGATTAAGCGATCATTATTAAGGCTGGTACCAGTGAGTGTATCAGGTGCCAGATTATCTACAGGAACACTTAAATCCTCAACGCGTTTTGAGTTTTTGTACAGTTTAATTTGAACGTCTAAATCTGATATTTGTTGTTTAAGCTTTTGGTTCTCTAATTCAAGTTCAGCTATTTTTTCAGTGAGTAATTTTGATTCAGGTGTTTCAGGAGGTATTTGATCTGATGGTATGTCAGCGGTACTATCAGTAGCAATGCCGCCTGTTTTTGATGCTTCAACCATGCCTTTTGATATTTGAGATAAACGTGAAGGTTTGTCGCCAGCCATGTTGTCATTGTTAACAGTTTGCTCTGCGTCGGGTGAGCTTGACGGTTCACTAACTGTAGATAATGATGGGTCAGCGTTATCTTCAGATTGTGACGGTTCGGCCATCTCTTGTTCTAATGTCATTTCTTGACCCAGTTCGACTGACGCTTCCGGTTCATTATTTCCAGTGAAAAATATGAAATAGGCACCAGTAGCAAGCAAAATGACTAATACAGAAATAATTGAAATAAGAACAATCCTATTGGAAAGTAATTGTTTAATATGCGATGGTTTTGCATCCGCTTCAGACTCTGGTAAATCTCCATCGTCAGAGCCAACTTCAAGTACATCATCGTCAATTTCTTCAGCCATTACATACTCCTGTTGATTACGGTGGTACTGATTTACGTATAGTTAGTCGTTATAACGCAGGTTTCGACATGTTATGTTACCCCGTTTCAGGTTTATCTTTGACTAAAGCAAGAAGTGTCCAGCCAGCTTCTGGAAGCAAAGTCTCATCGCCAGTAAAAAAGCGTAATTGTCGCTTGGCGTTGAAAATGAACAATGGAATAGCGCGTTTACCATATTGTTGTTTGTAATCGTCGTAGTTAAAGTTATCAGTCAAGTTTGTGTGTTTAATCTTGGCACCTTGACCAATCCAGCTTGCCAGCTGTGAGTAGCTACGATCTTTTGCAAACAGTGTGTTATAGCGATGACTGACCGTTGTACGAGATTGTTGTTTTCCATCACTATCTTTTTGATCGTCGCTCGCCAACAGATAGATTTTATTTGCTCCAAATTCTGCCTGATAACGCTGACCAGCTAAGGCATTACGATCTTTCTGCGGTGTTAATGCCAACAAATGACCTAAACCAACCAAGTCTAAATGACGGTCGGCATGTTCAGATACAGCATTGCCGTAATAACTCGATAAGCCTTCCATACGTGCTGTTTTGATATTAGTCCAGCTACCATCAGTAACAACTGCGGTAAAACCACTTTCCTTAAGTGCTTTTGCGATTAAGCGAGCAACTGGATTCGCACCAATAATTAAAAAACCATTATCTTCAGGCTCTGCCACACCTAATTGTTGTGCCAGAAATTTTGAGGTCGCACCTTGCAAAACAACCGTGCCAATAATGATAGAAAAGGCAAGGGGTACTAATAATTCAGCATTCTCAACGCCGATTTCTTGCAGGCGAAGTGCAAATAATGCTGTGACTGCGGCAGCAACAATACCGCGAGGCCCAATCCAGGCGACCATGAATTTTTCTTGCCATTTCAAGTCAGAACCAAAGGTAGAAACAATGACTTTTATCGGTCTGGCAAAAACTTGAATAAACAGAAATAACCCTAGTGCACCCCAACCTAATATTGCAAACTGATCGAAGTTCAGGCGAGCAGCAAGCAGTATAAATAGTCCTGAAATCAATAAGATACTTAGGCTTTCTTTGAAGTCTAAGATATCTTCAACCGGTACATTTTTCATATTGGCTAACCAAATGCCCATCACGGTCACTGTTAGTAATCCAGACTCTTCAGTGATATGGTTTGATAACGCAAATACGGCAAAAACCAGCGTTAGCGTTGCAACATTATGCAAATATTCAGGCAGCAGATGTTTTCTTAAAATCAGACCAAATAGATAACCAGTGATAGCACCAATAATGATGCCGGTTAACAAGGTAGAGCCAAACATAAACATGGTATGACTAATTGAGGCGTGGCCTTGCAATTTCATCGAGACAATAACTTCGAACACTAATACCGCGAGAATGGCACCAAGCGGATCAATAACAATACCTTCCCAACGCAGTATATTGGCAATTTTGGCATTAGGTCTGACTGTTCTCAACATCGGTACAATCACTGTTGGGCCTGTTACCACCATCAGTGCCCCAAATAATAACGATAAATCCCATGCAAAGCCGATGATATAGTGTGTACCCAGGGTAATAGCAGTCCATGTACTTACTACACCTATGGTTAGCATGTTTCTGACCACTGTTTGTAAGCCACGGATCTCTTCAAATTTTAAGGTTAATGCGCCTTCAAACAGAATGATTGCAACCGATAATGACACAAAAGGAAACAGCAAATCACCAAATAACTGTTCTGGGTTAAGCCAACCCATGAGCGGACCAATGACAATGCCTGCAACTAATAGAAATAAGATGGCAGGGAGTTTTATCCACCATGCAAACCATTGGCAAATAATGGCAATAATTCCTATTGCTGATAGTGCGATAATCGTTTCTTGGTGCATAAAAAGTCCAGTGAATTATAATGATAATGACGATTTAATCAGAGTGTTAGCAACTAGAATATGGCATGAATATTAGCGTATTAAGGTGATCTCTGCACGGCGATTAAGCGCACGGCCCTGGTCAGTTTTATTCGATGCCAATGGTTTTTTCTCAATGTAGGCTGATGTTGTGATTAGCTGTTCGGGGATCTGTCCTTTTTCAATTAAAAATTGTTTTACCGCAGCGGCTCGCCTTTCTGAAAGTGGGCCATTCAAGCGTTTACGGCCATGATTATCGGTGTGGCCCGTGATTATGATACGTTTAATACTGTTATCGACTTTTACATAATTAGCCAAACGAGTCAGTGCTTTTTCTGCATCAGCATTCAATCTGGATTGTTCCAATCCAAAGTGAATAGTTAGCTTGCGAACAGACTCAAAGGTATCGGGATGAAGATTTGCAATACAGTGTTGAAACCCTGAAATAGAATCGGATAAATGTACAGTTGACATTAACACGTCAACTTCACTGAATGAACTGGGGCTATGGTAGCGAAGCGCTGGTAGTAGCCCTTGCTGAAGTTGCGTTAATGCCTGTTTGGCGAGTTGGCCTTTAAGTTCAAATACTGTTTGTCCTGCTTCAGTTGGAAGTGATGTTAAAGCAATACGTTCATCACTGTTTTGCCAAACAGCTGCAGCAATCTCAAAGTGAGCATTATTTTGACTGGCAGGATAATGAGACGTAGTAAAACTGAGGCTAAGATCATCGCCTGTCGATTGACTGAACTTAGCTTCACCATAATCGGGAATGTGTTGGATAAGGCTACATTCCAGCGGTGTTTCAATTACTTGCCAGTGCGTATCAGTGATAGGGGATTGAAATTGTTGTGCATGAGCAACTGAGCCTAAACTCAATACGATTAAAAAGATACGTAGTGTTATCATAATTCATCAATAGGTAATGAGAGAGTGGATTGGGTAATTAACGAGTTTATCTCGTCCATTCAAAGCTAACAGTTCTATGACAAAAGCACAGGCTACAACTTCGCCTCCTAGTCTTTGTACCAGTTCGCAACTTGCCTCAGCAGTGCCACCAGTAGCGAGTAGATCATCTATTAACAGAATACGGTCACCAGGTTTAACTGCATCAATATGTGCTTGTAGACTGGCTGTACCATATTCAAGATTGTAGTCGACGCTTTGTACATCATAAGGTAACTTGCCGGGTTTTCGAAGTGGAATAAATCCAACATTCAACTGCCAGGCGACAAGACTGCCAAAGATAAAGCCGCGTGCTTCCATACCTGCAACAGCAGTGATATTACTGTCAATATAGGGCTCGGTAAGTTTTTCTACAGCCAAACGTAGCATTGCTGGATCTTGCACTAACGGCGTGATGTCCTTGAATATAATTCCCTGCTTTGGATAATCAGGAATATCACGAATTTTTGTTTTCAATTTATCCATAATAAGCAATCTTGTTTTAGTTAACATATTATATCGGCTGAAATCGTCGCTACTGTAATTATAGAGATAAAAAATGACTGATAACCAACAGATTAAAAACAGTTTGAAAATGTTAAGCGTGTTTGTGTTGATGACCATGTTAACAGGCTGCTTTGGACTTGGCAGTAAAGCAGATGATGATGGTGATGGTGAGCCACATTATTACATAGTTGATGTAGATAGAGGCGTTGTTGCAAGTGCGTTTCCTAAAAATCGCGTATTGCTGATAAAACCAGTTCGAGTAACATCGCACTACCGTTCAAAATCACTAGTATTTCGCATTGGTGAAAATGAATATCAGACACAAAAAAATCACTTGTTTTTTTCTGAACCACAGACCATGTTTACAGAACAACTTAAGCGCTGGTTGCAAAAAAGTGGACAATTCAGTCACGTCACGACCGATGAAAGTGTTGCTGCCGATATGGTTCTGGAATCAGCCGTGACAGCGTTATATGGTGACAAGCGTGAGGCATTTTCCCCGCAAGCAGTTTTAGAAATGCAATTTTTCTTGATGGATGGTCAACAAAATACATCCCAAGCGTTATTTCAAACCGGCTTAAAAGTGGAGGTTGATATAGAGGAAACTACCGCCAACAATGTTGTTAAAGGCTGGAAGCAGGGGCTTGAACAACTGTTGGCGACCTTAGAGGATGATTTCAGCGGTTATTTTTTAAAACGTAACCCCTAGTAGTGCTATCGCTAAAAGGTGCATGAAAATACCCATAATGCTATTATCATTACTTTGGCAAAATGAGTTGCCGGATGTTTTTTGGATGATGTTATAAATGACTGATGAAATTGCTTTAGAACTCGATTCAATTAGTATTGAAGATGAAATGAAGAGATCATATCTCGATTATGCAATGAGCGTAATCGTAGGTCGGGCACTTCCAGATGTACGTGATGGACTTAAACCTGTTCATCGTCGTGTTCTCTATGCGATGCGTGATTTAGGCATTAACTGGAATGGCTCCTATAAAAAGTCGGCACGTGTTGTCGGTGACGTAATCGGTAAATATCATCCACATGGTGATACAGCAGTTTACGACACCATGGTACGTATGGCACAACCATTTTCTATGCGTTATATGTTAGTTGATGGTCAAGGTAACTTTGGTTCGGTCGATGGTGATTCACCTGCGGCGATGCGTTATACCGAAGTGCGTATGGCAAAAATAACACATGAAATGTTGGCTGATTTAGATAAAGAAACGGTCGATTTTATTCCTAACTATGATGAATCTGAATCAGAGCCAGCCGTTCTTCCAACAAAGATCCCTGCATTATTAGTCAATGGCTCATCAGGTATTGCTGTGGGTATGGCGACCAATATTCCACCCCATAACCTCACTGAAATATTAAATGCCTGTATTGCAACGGTTGATAATCCTGCTATTGATATCGATCAGTTAATGGAATATGTGCCAGGTCCCGACTTCCCAACAGCAGCCATGATTAATGGTGCCAGAGGTATTGCTGAAGCCTATCGTACCGGTCGTGGACGTGTTCATATTCGTGCCAGAGCTGATATCGAAACAAATGATGCAACAGGACAGCAAAGTATTGTTGTTCACGAATTGCCATATCAAGTCAATAAAGCACGTTTATTAGAAAAAATTGCAGAGCTAGTAAAAGAAAAGAAAATTGAAGGTATTTCCGCCTTACGCGACGAGTCAGACAAAGATGGTATGCGTATGGTGGTTGTGCTCAAACGTGGTGAAGTACCTGAAGTAGTCTTGAATAACTTATATAAACAAACACAAATGCAAACAGTGTTTGGCATCAATATGGTGGCGATTGTTGACGGCCAACCTCGTTTATTAGGGTTAAAACAAATTCTTGATGCTTTCATTCGCCACCGCCGTGAAGTAGTCACACGTCGTTCTTTATTTGATCTGCGTAAAGCCCGTGATCGTGCTCATATCTTAGAAGGTTTAGCGACCGCATTAGCTAATATTGACGAGGTTATCGAGTTAATTAAATCTTCAGATAGTCCTACTGATGCTAAAGAAGCGCTATTAGCTCGTGGTTGGGCATCAGAAATGATTCTCGAAATGTTGGGTGCTGCTGGTGCTGCCGCTTCCCGTCCTGAAGGACTGGATGAACATTTAGGTTTGGTTAATGGTTCTTACAATTTATCGCCAGTCCAAGCTCAAGCTATCCTGGATATGCGCTTGCATCGACTAACTGGATTAGAACAAGATAAGATTTTGCAAGAATATCGTGAAGTTTTAGAAGAGATTGCAGAACTATTGGCGATTTTGAGTGATCCGGATAATTTGATGGCCGTTATTCGTGAAGAATTAGTTAAAGTGAAAGAAGAATATGGTGATGACCGTCGTACCGAAATTATTGATGCACATCTTGACTTAACACTTGAAGATTTGATCACTGAAGAAGAGATGGTGGTCACCCTGTCTCATGCCGGTTATGCCAAAACACAGCAATTAGATAGCTATCAAGCACAACGTCGTGGTGGTAAAGGCAAATCAGCGACAGCAATGAAAGATGAAGATTTCATTGAACATTTGTTTATTGCCAATACCCATGACACCTTATTGTGCTTCTCAAGCAAAGGTCAGGTTTATTGGAAAAAGGTCTATGAACTTCCGACAGGTGGGCGTGCTGCTCGCGGTAAACCCATTGTTAATTTGCTGCCACTTGATGACGACGAACAAATCAATGCAGTGTTAGCGGTGAGAGAGTTCGAAGCAGATAAATATATCTTTATGGTGACTGCATCAGGCACAGTTAAGAAAACACCACTTGTTGATTATTCACGTCCGCGTGCTAACGGCATTATTGCTGTTGATTTAAAAGATGATGATCAACTGGTTGCGGTGGCATTAACCGATGGTCAGTCTGATATCATGTTATTTAGTTCAGGTGGTAAGGTTATTCGCTTTGATGAAACAGATGTTCGCTCTATGGGTCGTGTATCTCGTGGCGTGCGAGGCATGCGTTTACCTGAAGGTGAACGAATTATTTCGATGATCATTGCCAATGAAGACGATGGTGCGATCTTGACTGCAACCGAGTTTGGCTATGGCAAACGTACACATCTTGAAGAATATCGCGTTCAAGGTCGTGGTGGACAAGGTATTATCTCTATCCAAACGTCAGCTCGTAACGGTAATGTAGTCGGTGCTGTTCAAGTTAAAGATGAAAATCAAATCATGCTCATTAGTGATGGTGGAACCCTGGTTCGTACACCAGTGAAAGATGTATCTATTGTCGGTCGCAATACCCAAGGTGTTAAATTAATCAACTTAACCAAAAATGAAAAACTGGTTGGTTTGGAACGAATCCTTGAAGAAGAGGAAGAAACTGATGATGATGGTGAGCTTGACGGCACAGTAGAAGAGTAAACGCATTACTTTTGAATACGACACATGGTTTGTTAGCATCTTAAATTGGGAATAAATGGTTAAATATCTATGAGTGAATACGACGCCTTACAGGTAATTCGACAACAAATTGATAGTATTGACCAGCAATTACAAGATTTGCTTAATAAACGCACAGCTATGGCTCAGGAAGTAGCGCGTATTAAAATCGAACAGGGTGCCGATGCCGATTTTTATCGTCCTGATCGTGAGGCGATGGTGTTACGCCAAGTGATTGAGCGTAATGAGGGGCCACTTCCAGATAAAGAAATGGCGCGTTTATTTCGAGAGATCATGTCAGCCTGTTTGGCAACAGAAAAACCATTGGAAGTTGCTTATCTGGGACCAGAAGGGTCTTTCACCCAAGCGGCAGCATTAAAACAATTTGGTGGTTCTGTATTGATGCAACCGATGACAACCATTGCTGATGTGTTTCATGCGGTTGAAACAGGTAATGCTAATTACGGTTTGGTGCCCGTTGAGAATTCTAGCGAAGGTATGGTGTCACATACCTTGGATCGCTTTATTTCTTCACCACTGAAAATAAATGGCGAAGTAACCTTGCGCATTCATCACTATTTGCTCAGTACAGCATCTGATTTAACTCAATTGAAAACAGTTTATGCGCACCCACAAGCACTGGGACAATGTCGTAAATGGCTGGCAGAGCATCTTTCCAATTGTGAATTAGTGCCGATGAATAGTAATTCGGAAGCGGCTAAAAATGTAATGAGCGATACCAGTGCTGCTGCCATTGCCGCCAATCAAGCGGCTGATATTTATGATTTGTTGGTATTAGCCAGTAATATTGAAGACGAAATTGATAATACTACGCGATTTTTAGTAATAGGATCTCAAGATGTAGGGCCATCTGGTTCCGATAAAACGGCCTTACTTGTTTCCACCAAGAATAAACCAGGCGCTTTGCAGATATTACTCAAACCTTTGGCTGATAGTGGTATCAGTATGACGCGGATAGAATCGCGTCCAGCTCGAACAGGTATTTGGGAATATGTTTTTTTTATTGATATTGAAGGTCATTGTAACGATCCTTCGGTATCAACAGCTTTGCAACAATTAGAACAAGAATCATCCATGTGTCGTATTTTAGGTTCTTACCCAAAAGCGGTAATATAAAACGATGAAATTAATTTTGGCTAATCCACGTGGTTTTTGTGCTGGTGTTGATCGTGCAATTGAGATTGTAGAACGTGCAATCGAGTTATTTGGTGCCCCTATTTATGTGCGCCATGAAGTTGTACACAACAAATTTGTAGTTGATGGTCTCAGAGATAAAGGCGCAATCTTTATTGAAGAAGTATCTGAAGTACCAGATAATAGTACGCTGATTTTTAGTGCGCATGGTGTTTCTCAAAAAGTGAGACATGAAGGCAAACAACGTGGTCTTAAAGTGTTTGATGCTACCTGTCCCTTGGTTACAAAAGTGCATATGGAGGTGTCAAAATATCAAAAGCAAGGTCAAGAATGTATTTTGATCGGCCATGAAGGTCATCCTGAAGTTGAAGGCACGATGGGGCAATATACCTCAGAACAAGGTGGGATGTATCTGGTAGAAACACCGGAAGATGTCGAGAGGTTAGAGGTTAAAAATCCTAGTAACTTAGCCTTTGTAACTCAAACAACATTATCGGTTGATGATGCATCTATTGTAATTGATGCGTTACGGGCACGGTTTCCTTCAATCGAAGGACCAAGAAAAGACGATATTTGTTATGCCACCCAAAATCGCCAGGATGCGGTTAAAAATTTAGCAAAACAATGTGACGTTGTTTTGGTTGTGGGGTCAAAAAACAGCTCGAACTCTAATCGCTTACGTGAGCTATCAGTCAAGCTGGATACGCCTGCATATCTGATTGATAATACTGATGATATTGAGCTGGAATGGTTCAATGGCAAAACGACAATAGGACTGACTGCTGGTGCATCTGCACCAGAGATTTTAGTTCAGAATGTCGTCGCACGTCTTAAAGAACTTGGTGTATCACAAGCTGATGAAGATCAAGGCTTGCGTGAAACAGTTGAGTTTTCCTTGCCTAGGGAACTAAAAATTGATAGTTCACAACTCACTAAATAGTGGATGATAATGCCTTTTCTGCCCGTGATTTTATGGACTGATAGCTTAATTTACCTGTTATTGGCCGTGTTTGTAGCAAGTGTGTTTTATATCAGACAGCGACCCCATCTTATTACCCCTTGGCAGGCAGTTATAAAACGTAAACGAGGCATGATGTCGATCATGATTTTGCTGGTTTATGTCATCGTAGGCTTATTGGACTCAATTCATTTTAGACCAGCACTTGAACCGGATGACAACGGTAATCAGCATTATTCATCTGAAGTTTTAACCGTACTTGATGTGGCTTTAATGCCTTTACGCCAACACGTTGAGAAAACCTATTCATCACCCTTAGCGACACGGTTATTTGTTAGAGAAATGATCGCGTCCGATCAGGGTAAGCTTGACTATGATTATCCAAAATTGACTTATGCTGGTTCCCATTTAGCATCAGAACAAAACAAATGGGCTGATATCAGCTCGACTTTGATTGATACATCACTTTTAGTATTGCTTATTTGGCTAGGATGGTTGCTATTACTGGTCTTAATTTTTGCTCGATGGCGGCAGCTGAGTTTTACTGAGGCTGGTCTTGGCATTCTAACTGGCAAATCTGACTATCCGATTAAAACAGGCTTGATAACGCTATTGATCATAGGCTTGTTTGGTTCAAATCTAATGGCATTAAGTGTTGATTATCATGTCTTTGGTACCGATAAAGTAGGGCAAGATGTGTTATATCAAACCCTTAAAAGTGTGCGGACTGGACTGGTCATTGGCACGCTGACAACCTTGGTAATGTTGCCGTTAGCATTGCTAATGGGGATTTCTGCCGGTTACTTTAAAGGCTGGATTGATGATCTCATTCAATACATTTATACCACGCTTAACTCAATTCCAGGTGTGTTACTGATCGCTGCAGCCGTGTTGATGTTGCAAGTTTATATGAATAATCATCCCGAAAATTTTGTGACCGTGGCAGAACGTGCAGATATGCGCTTACTGTTTTTATGTATTATTTTAGGAATGACCAGTTGGACAGGCTTATGTCGTATCTTACGTGGTGAAACTCTGAAACTGCGTGAATCTGATTATGTGTTAGCCGCCAGAGCACTGGGGGCGGGAAGTTTTACTATCCTTCATCGCCATATTTTGCCGAATTTAATGCATATAGTTATGATCGCAATCGTGTTAGATTTTAGTGGATTAGTATTAGCCGAGGCCGTTTTATCTTATGTTGGTGTTGGTGTTGATCCATCGATGATTAGCTGGGGCAATATGATTAACAGTGCCCGTTTGGAGATGGCGCGTGAGCCCATAGTGTGGTGGTCTTTAACTGCCGCATTTGTTTCTATGTTCGTATTGGTGTTGGCTGCAAATTTATTTGCCGATGTGGTACGAGATGCCTTTGACCCAAGAATGCAGGGAATAAAATGACCTCAGCATTATTATCAGTACGGGGTTTAAAAACATGGTTTGGTTCAGATAAACAAGCGCTACGTGCTGTTGATGGCGTTGATTTTGATATCGCACACGGCCAAACCTTTGCTTTATTGGGTGAGTCCGGCTGTGGTAAGTCAATGACTGCATTATCATTAATGCGGCTTAACCCGCCCATGGTGAGCCATATTCAACAAGGTGAAATATCACTTGCAGGTGAGGATTTATTAGCCCTGTCTGAAACGGAAATGCAACATATTCGTGGTCGACGGATCGCCATGATTTTTCAAGAACCACAAAGTTCATTAAACCCTGTTATGACCGTAGGTCAACAAATAACAGAGTGTTTAAGATGGCATTTTCACGTTAATGAACAGCAGTGTCAGGATCGCATTATTGAACTGTTAAATGCTGTTGGAATTCCAGACCCTGAACAACGCAGTAAGGAATTTCCTCATCAATTGTCGGGCGGAATGAAACAACGGGTGATGATTGCAATGGCTTTAGCAGGCGAGCCAGAATTACTGATTGCAGATGAGCCCACTACCGCGCTTGATGTTACGATTCAAGCTCAGATATTAGATTTATTAAAACAAATTCAACGGGATACCGGTATGGCCATTTTATTGATCAGTCATGATCTGGGTGTGGTTGCCCAAATGGCGGATCATGTAGCCATTATGTATGCCGGCCAAATTGTCGAATCTGCAAGTCGCGAACAGTTATTTAAACATCATCAACATCCTTACACCGATAAGTTATTTGAAGCCTTGCCATCAGAGCAAAAACGCGACCAACGTTTAACCGTTATTAAAGGCACTGTACCGGTATTAACGCAACAGTTTAGTGGGTGTCGTTTTGTTGAACGATGTGAACATGCATTTGAACGCTGCCACCAAGAAATTCCTCTGTGGCTTGAACATCAAGGTCATGGTGTGCGTTGTCATTTATATGAATCGCCCGACTCATTAAATAATACTATTTTAGATCAAGTTAAACATACATCACCTTTGTCAGATGTGTTACCAGCAGATAAACATATTCTTGATGTGACAGATTTATGTGTGCATTTTCCTGTTCGCAAAGGTTTATTTCAGCGGACAGTGGGGCAGATAAAAGCGGTTGATGGTGTCAGTCTCACTTTAAAGCAATCAGAAACACTGGCATTAGTTGGCGAATCAGGTTGTGGTAAAACCACCGTTGGCAAGGGAATATTACAATTAGTACCTGTGACATCAGGCGTTGTTGACTTTCAAGGCAATCATTTGACCGGTTTAACACAACGTCAATTAAAAACACATCGCAGTTTCTTACAAGTTATTTTTCAAGATCCGTATTCATCGATGAATCCTCGTATGACGGCCAGTCAGATCATTGAAGAAGGCATGGTGATTAAAGATCCACAACTACGTGAAAAACGGATTGAACAATTGCTTGAACGTGTCGGCCTACGTTCTGAAATCAAACATCGTTACCCACATGAATTTTCTGGCGGTCAACGCCAACGACTCTGTATTGCAAGAGCATTAGCAACTGATCCTGACATTATTATTTGTGATGAACCAACGAGTGCATTGGATGTGTCGGTACAAGCTCAAATTCTAAATTTATTACGTGAAATTCAACACGAATTTGGCCTATCATTTTTGTTTATTACGCATAATATAGCTGTGGTTGATTATTTGGCTCATCGTGTTGCTGTGATGTATCTCGGACGTATTGTTGAGCAAGGGCAACGCCATCAGGTTCTAAAATCACCAAAACATCCCTACACCCAGGCATTATTGGCGGCAGTGCCCGACATTGATAACACCAGCGCTAAAGAATATATTCGATTGGAGGGCGAGTTACCATCACCAGCAAATCCACCGCAAGGTTGTCATTTTCATCAACGTTGCCCGAAGGTGATGGCTAAATGTTTAGAACATTATCCAGCGACAACTACATTAGAAGGTGGTCAAGAAGTACGCTGTTTTTTATATGAAAATGAACAAATGAAAGAGGAATAAGATGGACAAACAAACACAACTTGAACTGGAAGCAGCAGCTTTTCGTCGTTTACTCGCACATTTAGATGAAAGAAAAGATGTTCAAAATATTGATCTGATGAACTTGGCAGGCTTTTGCCGTAATTGCCTCGCAAAGTGGTATTTAGCTGAAGCTGAGCAAAAAGGACTTGATCTCAATTATGACCAGGCGCGTGAAATTATTTACGGTATGCCATATCAACAATGGAAAGATAAATATCAAATCTGATTATGATCATGCTCTTGATGGCATAAATTATGTAACTGTTTAGCTAACGTATCGATATCAGTATCATTTTGTTCTTTAGGACGTGCGACAGTGACGATAGAAATGGTAGAACGAATTTGTTGCAAATAATTTCGACAGCAACTGCACAGCAACAGGTGGAAAAACAGTCCGATACGTTTACCGATAGTTAAATCGCCATCGATATAATTGTTCACTTCATCAGCAATGTCTTTACATTGGTACATTATTTTTCACTCTGTTGATATTGTTCAATCTTGTGGTGCAAGGTTGTTCTGGCTCGATGTAAAAGGACTCTAACATTCGACGAAGAGATCGAGAGAATGTTACAAATCTCGTTCATTTCGATACCTTCCAGATCATACATAGTTAAGGCTGCCCGCTGTAAAGCGGGCAATTTCTGGAAAGTGTGTTCAATAATAGTTTGTAGCTGATCATTGGCTAATATTGCTTCGGGTGTTGCCAGTTCCCAAGGTAGAACATCGTCATAACGATGGCCAGTACGATCAAATTTGTCCGCAGGCTCTGATTCCCAGTTGTCATCTAACGATGACATACGGTTTTCTCGGCGAACCCGAGTTTTAGCACCATTAGCCACAATATGTAATAACCATGTTTTAAGGCTGGAACGACCTTCAAATTGTGGCAACGCTTTTATGGCTGAGATCCATGCATCTTGTACAACTTCATCAGCAAAAGCCTCACCAACAATAGCACGAGCAACTGATAACATCGTATTGTGGTGCGCTGATACGACCCGCTGAAATGCACGTTGATCACCTGCGATAAGTTGCTTTATCAGCTGTGATTCATCATTTTTCCTTAGTTTAGAAAAAAAACTCATTGTGTGTGTAACAATCCGAAATAAGGTGTGTCTATGTTAGCAAGATTGGTCAGATTTGACTGGTTGTTTTTTTATATTAACTTAAACCGAAGGAAAATATTATGTCTATTTCTACAAACAAAACAACAATTGCTTTAGCTGCAAGTGCAGCATTAACAGCTGGTCTAGCTCTTTCGCCAATAATTGTAAGTGCAGAAACTAATCCATTTGCATCAACAGAACTATCAAGTGGCTATATGCAACTTGCTGAAGGTGAAAAAGCAAAAGAAGGTAAGTGTGGCGAAGCTAAGTGTGGCGCTGACAAAGAAGGTGCAAAAGCAGCAGACGGTGAAAAAGCCAAAGAAGGCAAATGTGGTGAAGCTAAGTGTGGCGCTGACAAAGAAGGTGCAAAAGCAGCAGACGGTGAAAAAGCCAAAGAAGGCAAATGTGGTGAAGCTAAGTGTGGCGCTGACAAAGAAGGTGCAAAAGCAGCAGACGGTGAAAAAGCCAAAGAAGGTAAATGTGGTGAAGCTAAATGTGGTGCTGATAAAAAATAACAACACGTCAGCCCTAATTAATATAGTTTGAACAAAAGGGCTCAGTTTGAGCCCTTTTTTATATCATATCAGGAGAATGAAATATGGCTATTTGTAGTTTAGCTAACCGTTTTCAGCATGGATTGAATAAAACAACAGCGTTAGACTTTTTAGCACCTTTGGCACTTCGGCTTTATCTTGTGCCTGTTTTCTGGATGGCGGCAAATAATAAATGGAATCCGTTTGATAAAGACAGTTCACTTGACAGCGTAATAGATTGGTTTGGAAATTCTGAATGGGGTTTAGGGTTACCGTATCCAGAAATCATGGCTTATTTGGCATGGGGGGCAGAATATTTTGGTGCTATCTTATTGTTGTTAGGCTTAGCGGTTCGCTGGATTAGTATTCCATTGATGGTTACGATGCTAGTGGCTGCAGTGACAGTACATTGGGAAAATGGTTGGTTAGCGATTGCGGAACCTAGTGCACAATTAGAAGCGGCACGTTCAATTTTACAAGAACATGGTAATTATGCGTGGCTCACAGAAAATGGCAGTTTTGTTATTCTAAACAATGGTATTGAATTCGCCACAACCTACTTTATTATGTTGATGACCTTATTTTTTATTGGTGCTGGTCGTTATGCCAGTGTTGATTACTGGTTAGCTAAAAAATACTCAAATTGTTAATGCATGTTATAGCTAAAAAAAGATTAGGCAAAATGCCTGCTGGCGAGATCACCGATCACAAGCTATATCTTAATCGTAGACAATTTATAAATGCTGCAACAGCAATCACGACAGCGAGCTTATTACAAAGCTCGCTGGTGCGTGCGGCAGAAACACCAGAACCCACTTTTACCAACTTAGTGACAAGTAATTATTCGACACAAGCGTCCCCAACGCCATTTGATGCGGTCACTACTTACAATAATTTTTATGAGTTTGGTACCGATAAAGCTTCGCCCGCGATTTTAGCGACGGAGTTTCCTGATAAAACTAAACCGTGGCATGTCACTATTGATGGTGAGTGCGATAAACCAGGACAATATGACTATGATGATCTTATTCGACCATTTACGTTAGAAGAACGTATCTATCGTTTTCGGTGTGTCGAAGGTTGGTCGATGGTTATTCCCTGGGTTGGTTTCCCTTTAGCTGATTTAATTAAAAGGGCACAACCGAACTCTAAGGCCAAATTTGTTCAATTCACGACACTTTATGATCCAGAACAACTGCCCGGTCAACGTCGAGCTGTTTTAGATTGGCCGTATATTGAAGGCTTGCGTATGGACGAAGCCATGAACCCGCTAACGATATTATCAGTTGGCTTATATGGTCGTGAACTATTAGGGCAAAATGGTGCACCGATTAGATTGGTTGTACCTTGGAAGTATGGTTTTAAAAGTATTAAATCAATTGTAAATATCCGCTTTGTTGAGACATTACCTAGATCAGCATGGATGAAAGCTGGACCGCGTGAATATGGTTTTTATTCGAATGTAAATCCAACTGTCGATCACCCCCGTTGGAGTCAAAGCCGTGAACGGCGCATTGGTGAGCTGCTAAAACGTAAAACCGAACTATTTAATGGCTATGGTGAACACGTAGCCCATCTATATACGGGTATGGATTTAAAAAAATACTTTTAAGTGTTCATAACAATGCCCGTGCCAAAACAAAAACTAATCCTATTTATCATTAGCCTGCTACCACTAGCATGGATGATTATTGGCTTGTTAACCAATCAGCTTGGCGCAAACCCGATTGAAACATTGACCCGAGATAGCGGCTTATGGGCCTTACGCTTTTTATGTCTGACGCTGGCAATCACGCCAATTCGTTGGTTTTTTGACATTAATTTAGTGCCATTTAGACGTATGTTGGGCTTATATGTGTTCTTTTATGCCACGTTGCATATGTTGCTTTATTTAGGACTCGATCAGTTTTTTGACCTCAGTGAAATCATCAAAGATATTATTAAGCGGCCGTTTATTACCATTGGGTTTTTTACCTATTCCGCGTTAATTCCGTTAGCAATTACATCGAATAATAAAATGGTGAAACGTTTAGGTGGCCGTCGTTGGAAAAAATTACATCGACTGACCTATTTTATTGCAATAGCCAGTACGGTTCATTTTTATATGTTGGTTAAACAAGATAAGGCTGAACCATTATTATATGCGGTGATGGTAAGTGCACTATTATTTCCACGTCTCTATCGTTTTTTTCAAAGAAAAATTTCGCAAAATAAGGTTATAACCGTAAGCAAATAAGAGGTATCGCTTTGGATGGGACGAAAAAAATCTTATATATCAGAGAGATTATGGTCTAAAGCTAAACCCTGTCTAGATAGTGGCAAAAACTGTTACAATACCGAGCTGTTTTATGACGCTACGTTTTTATGAAGGTATTTATGACAGATTTTGTTGATAACGATCCCCAAGAAACACAAGAATGGTTGGACGCGCTTCAATCTATAATTGAAGTAGAAGGTGATGACAAAGCGCATCACATCATTGAGAAGCTGATTGATATGGCTCGCCGTTCAGGCATCAACTTGCCATATAGCTCAAATACGGCCTACGTTAATACTATTCCTGTTGATCAACAAGAGCGTATCACTGGAAATCAAGATATCGAACACAAATTGCGTTCATACATTCGCTGGAATGCGATGGCAATGGTCGTAAAGGCTAATCTCAAGCCCGGTGCAGTTGGTGGTCATATTGCCAGTTTTGCTTCATCTGCAACGCTTTATGATGTTGGCTTTAATCACTTTTTTAAAGGTGATAACCACGGTAATGGTGCCGATATGGTGTTCTTCCAGGGCCATATCTCTCCTGGCATTTATGCGCGTTCATTTCTTGAAGGCCGTTTGACCGAAGAGCAATTGGATAATTTCCGATTTGAATCTGACGGTAAAGGCCTACCATCTTATCCGCATCCATGGTTAATGCCTGATTACTGGCAGTTCCCAACGGTATCTATGGGCTTAGGTCCTATTTTGGCTATTTATCAGGCACGTTTCATGAAATATATGGAACATCGTGATATGGCTGTAACCGAAGACCGAAATGTCTGGGCCTATCTTGGCGATGGTGAAATGGATGAGCCTGAATCAATAGGTGCAATCACACTAGCGGGTCGTGAAAAGCTTGATAACTTGAACTTTGTTATTAACTGTAACTTGCAGCGTCTTGATGGTCCTGTTCGTGGTAACGGCAAGATCATTCAAGAACTCGAAGCTATTTTCCGTGGTGCCGGTTGGAATGTCATTAAAGTCATTTGGGGATCTGAATGGGATCAACTTTTGGCGAAAGACAAAAAAGGTTTATTGTTAAAACGCATGGAAGAAGTAGTGGATGGTGAATACCAAAACTACAAATCAAAAGACGGTGCGTTTGTACGTGAACACTTCTTTGGTAAATATCCTGAGTTGCTGGAAATGGTGTCGGATATGACTGATGAAGATATCTGGCACTTAAGTCGTGGTGGACATGATCCACGTAAAGTCTATGCGGCTTACAAACGTGCCGTTGAGCATAAAGGCCAGCCAACCGTAATTTTGGCTAAAACAATCAAAGGTTATGGTATGGGTCATGCCGGTGAAGCCCAAAATACGACCCATTCTCAGAAGAGTTTGGGCGTAGAGAACATGAAAGTGTTCCGTGACCGTTTTAATATTCCATTGTCAGATGAACAAGTAGAAGAAATTCCTTACATCAAGTTAGATGATGATAGTGAAGAGAAAAAATATCTATTAAGTCGGCGTGAGGAATTAGGCGGGTTTTTACCAAAACGTAATAATGCTGCACCAGCGTTAACAACACCGGATTTGAATATCTTCAGTGCGATGTTGAAATCGAGTGGTGATCGTGAAATCTCGACCACAATGGCATTTGTCCGAATTTTAACCGCATTAATTCGTGATAAAAGTGTTGGTAAAAATATCGTGCCGATTGTGCCGGATGAAGCGCGTACTTTTGGTATGGAAGGCTTGTTCCGTTCATTTGGTATCTATTCATCGTCGGGTCAATTATACGAACCAGAAGATTCTGGCAAAGTGATGTGGTATCGCGAAGATGCCAAAGGTCAGATTTTGCAAGAAGGTATCAATGAAGCCGGTGCGATGGCAGAGTGGATTTCAGCCGCGACTGCCTATTCAAACTATAACGTTAATATGGTGCCGTTTTATATCTACTATTCCATGTTTGGTTTCCAACGTGTTGGTGACTTGGCATGGCTTGCTGGCGATATTCAAGCCAAAGGTTTCTTGATCGGTGCAACAGCAGGTCGTACATCACTCAATGGTGAAGGTCTGCAACATCAAGATGGTCACAGCTTGATTCAGGCCGGCACGATTCCTAACTGTGTCAGTTATGACCCTACTTATGCCTATGAAATGGCCGTGATTGTTCATGATGGTTTCCGTCGTATGTATGAGCAACAAGAAAATGTGTTCTATTACTTAACTGCGATGAATGAAAACTATACGCATCCTGATATGCCTGAAGGTGTTGAACAGGGCATTATTAAAGGTTTGTATAAACTTAAAGCTGGCGGCAAACATAAGCTGAAAGCGCAATTGTTAGGTAGTGGTACGATTCTACGTGAAGTAGAAGCCGCAGCTGAATTGCTTGAGAATGACTGGAAAGTGTCTGCAACAGTTTGGAGTGCAACTAGCTTCAATGAATTGGCTCGCGATGGTCACGATGTTGAACGTTATAACCGTTTGCATCCTAAAGCCGAAAAGAAACGTGCTTATGTTGAGCAATGCTTGGGTGAAGAAGCGGGTATTGTTGTTGCGTCCACTGACTATATTCGTTTATATGCCGAGCAAATTCGTCCATGGGTTAAAGCAGCTTATACCGTATTAGGCACAGATGGTTTTGGACGTTCTGATACACGTCAGAAATTACGTAATTTCTTTGAAGTAGATCGTCATCATGTTGTGGTTGCAACCTTAAACAGCCTGGCTGATCAATGTGAAATTGGTCACGACATAGTTGAAAAAGCAATCAAGAAATATAACATTAATGCAGATGCATTGAATCGAGCAAAGGCATAAGGTAATGGCAGATTTAATTGAATTAAAAGTTCCTGATATTGGTGATTTTGACGAAGTAGAAATCATTGAGATTTTAGTGTCTGTTGGTGATAGCGTTGAGCAAAATCAAGATATTATTACCTTGGAATCTGATAAGGCTGCGATGGAAATTCCAGCATCACATGCCGGTGTCATTAAAGAACTGAAAGTTGCTGTTGGCGATAAAGTTGGTGAAGGCACTGTGATTGCACTGGTTGAAGTTAGTGGCGATTCTGCAAAAGTAGCAACTGCGGAACCGAAACAAGAAGCAACACCTGCACCTGTGGTAGAAAAATCTGCACCAGTTGCACCTGCTGTTGCAGCAGAACCAGTTCAAGTAGCACCGGCTGTCCCATTTGCACCGGATAGTAAAGCAGGCATAAAAAGTTCACATGCGTCGCCATCTGTACGTCAATTTGCTCGTGAATTGGGTGTGACATTGAGTTCAGTTGTAGGGACAGGCATTAAAGGACGTATTTCGAAAGAAGATGTTCAAAACTTTGTTAAACAGGCGTTATCAGCTCCAGTAGCCGCACCAGCAACAGGTTCTGCGATTCCTCCTGTACCTGTGATCAATTTCGAACAATTTGGTGATATTAAATCACAAGAGTTATCACGTATTAAGAAGATCTCTGGTAAACACCTTCATGCATGTTGGTTGAATATTCCACATGTGACTCAATTTGACGAAGCTGATATCACTGAACTGGAAGAGTTCAGAAAAGAAAATAAAGATATGGCTGCTAAACGAGGTGTCAACCTGACGCCACTGGTCTTTATCATTAAAGCTGTTGTTGCCAGTTTGAAAATGTTCCCAGAGTTTAATGCCTCTTTAAGTGAAGACAAAGAAAGCTTAATTCTGAAAAATTATTACAACATTGGTGTTGCGGTCGATACACCAAATGGTTTGATGGTTCCTGTTATCAAAGATGTTGATAAAAAGGGCTTTTTGGAACTTGCTGGTGAATTAGGCGAAATTAGTCAACGTGCTCGAGAAGGCGCTTTGACAGCAAAAGATTTACAAGGTGGTACGTTCTCGATTTCAAGCCTTGGCGGTATTGGTGGTAGTTTCTTTACACCGATTGTTAACGCTCCAGAAGTCGCTATTTTAGGCGTTGGTCGTCATAAAATGAAACCAGAATGGAATGGTAAAGAATTTGTGCCGCGCTTAATGTTGCCATTGTCGATTTCATACGATCATCGTGTGATTGATGGTGCAGCAGGTGCACGATTCACCGTTATGCTTAATCAGATGTTGTCGGATATTAGAAAGGTATTACTATGAGTGTTGTTGAGATAAAAGTCCCTGATATTGGTGATTTCGATGCAGTCGAAATTATTGATGTTTTAGTCAGTGTTGGCGATCAAATCTCTGCAAACCAGGATATTATTACTTTAGAGTCTGATAAAGCTGCGATGGAGATCCCAAGTGAATTAGCTGGGACAGTTGTTGCTTTGAATGTTGCTATAGGCGACAAGGTTTCTCAAGGTGATACCATCATGACTTTAGAAACAGCTGAAAAGAGTCAAACAGCAGCTATTGCGCCTAAAGAACCAGTTAAAACTGAAACAGTAGTTGAGCAAGCTGCGACGATGACTCAAACTCCACCAGCTCCGGTTGATGTTAGTGATGCTGATTTGCATGCACAAGTATTAGTGCTTGGTTCAGGCCCTGGCGGCTATACTGCAGCATTTAGAGCCGCTGATCTCGGTAAAAAAGTGGTTATGGTAGAACGCCATGAGCGTATTGGTGGTGTTTGCCTTAATGTTGGCTGTATTCCATCAAAAGCATTATTACATACGGCACAAGTCATTAATGAAGCGGCTCATATCGGAGCACATGGTGTTACCTTTGCAAAACCTGAAATAGACATTCGTAAAATTGCAGCTACTAAAGATGGCATCGTTAATAAGCTGACAGGGGGTCTAACTGCCTTGGCTAAACAACGTAAAGTGACGGTTGTGCGTGGTGAAGGCAAGTTTAGTAGCGCCAATAGCCTACAAGTTGAAACTGCTGAAGGTATGCAAACAATTTCGTTTGATAATTGTATTATTGCTGCCGGTTCTCGCGTAACAAAAATTCCCGTTTTTCCAAATGACGATCCACGGATGATGGACTCAACTGATGCATTAAATCTGGACGATATTCCAGAACAATTATTAGTCATTGGTGGTGGGATTATCGGTCTGGAAATGGCAACTGTTTACAATGCATTAGGTTCAAAAATTACCGTTGTAGAAATGCAGGATAGTCTGATCCCTGGTGCGGATAAAGATATTGTGAAACCGTTATTAAAACGTGTGCAAGGACAATATGAAGCGATTTATTTAAATACAAAAGTAGCTAAAATTGAGCCTGAAAAAGCAGGATTGAAAGTGACTTTTGAAGGTAAAGACGCACCAGATACAGCTGTTTTCGATAAGATTTTGGTTGCGGTTGGTCGTTCGCCAAATGGAAAGCTGATCAATGCCGAAGCCGCTGGTGTCGCCGTTAATGAGTATGGCTTTATCGAAGTCGATCAACAAATGAGAACCAATGTACCTCATATTTTTGCGATTGGTGATATCGTTGGTCAACCGATGTTGGCTCACAAGGCAACCCATGAAGGTAAAGTCGCTGCTGAAGTTATTTCGGGTATTAAGTCTGCATTTGATCCTATGACGATTCCATCCGTTGCTTATACTGATCCTGAAGTGGCTTGGATGGGTTTAACTGAAACGGAAGCTAAAGCACAAAACGTAGACTATGTGAAAGGTGCCTTCCCTTGGGCTGCCAGTGGTCGCAGTTTAAGTTTGGGTCGTGATGAAGGCTTAACAAAAGCATTATTTGATAAAGACTCTGGCAAAATAATTGGCGCTGGCATTGTGGGTCCAAATGCTGGTGAACTAATTGCTGAAGCTGTGTTAGCGCTGGAAATGGGTGCCGATGCCGAAGATATCGGTTTAACTATACATCCACATCCAACCTTATCTGAAACCTTATGTTTTGCAGCGGAAATGGCAGAAGGAAGTATCACTGATCTTATGCCGCCAAGAAAAACATTACATTCAAAATAACAACGAATTGTCTCGATTTTTAACAGTGTCATAATCAGGCTTAAGCAGATGCTTGAAGAAACGACCTCATTATCTCCCCCGCTTAAATGGGCGGGGGGAAAGAGATGGTTATTACCAGTATTACTAAAACATTGGTCGAAACACAGTTCTCGTCGTTTGGTTGAACCATTTTGTGGTGGTTTATCAGTTGCACTTGGTTTACAGCCAGAAACAGCACTACTCAATGATGTTAATCCTGCATTAATTAATTTTTATCAGCAGCTTCAATTAGGTTTAACCATAGATATTGATTTACAAAACGATGAGTCGATTTATTATCAATATCGTCAAGATTTTAATAACTCAACCGTTAAGCTGGATATGGCCAATACATCAGCTCAATTATTCTATTATCTGAATCGAACTGGCTATAATGGTTTGTGTCGATTTAATAAATCCGGTGGGTATAACGTACCGTTTGGACGCTATAAAAAAATCAACTACCAATATGATTTTTTAGCGTATCAATCAATTTTGTCTCAATGGCAGTTCACTAATTTAGATTTTGAACAATTAGATATAGATAAAAATGATTTTATCTATGCTGATCCTCCCTATGATGTGCCGTTTCGCCAATATTCTCAGGGTGGATTTAGCTGGGATGATCAACAAAGGCTGGCACATTGGTTGGTTCAGCATCAAGGCCCAGTTGTGTTATCAAATCAGGCCACAGCGCGGATTAAAGAGCTATATCTGGATCTGGGATTTAAACTTAAATACCTTGATGCACCAAGACGAATCAGTTGTAAAGGAAATCAACGACATGATGTCAAAGAAGTGCTAGCATTACGCGGTTTTTGATACAATGCACTTAATTTATTATACGTATTTTTATAGGAACCTCGAAACTCATGTCTAAGATCAATAAAGTCGTATTAGCCTATTCAGGTGGACTTGATACCTCTGTAATCCTTAAATGGTTACACGATGTTTACGATTGTGAAGTTGTTACATTTACAGCTGATATTGGTCAAGGTGAAGAGGTTGAACCTGCGCGTGAAAAAGCAAAGTCCTTAGGTATCAAAGAAATTTATATTGAAGATTTACGTGAAGAGTTTGCGCGTGATTACGTTTTTCCAATGTTCAGAGCAAATACGATTTATGAAGGTGAATACCTGTTAGGTACGTCAATTGCTCGCCCATTAATTGCAAAACGTTTAATTGAGATTGCACGTGAAACAGGTGCAGATGCGATATCTCATGGTGCAACGGGTAAAGGCAATGATCAAGTTCGTTTTGAGTTAGGTGCTTATGCACTTAATCCTGATATTAAAGTTATAGCACCCTGGCGCGAATGGGATTTAAATTCTCGTCAGAAACTACTTGATTATGCAGAAAAAAATGGCATTGCTGTCGAAATGAAAAGAGGCAAAAAATCACCGTATTCTATGGATGCCAATGCACTACATATTTCATACGAAGGTGATATTCTTGAAAACCCATGGAATGAACCAGAAGCAGATATGTGGCGTTGGACCGTGTCTCCTGAACAAGCACCTGATACACCGACTTATATCGAACTTGACTATATAAAAGGTGATATTGCTGCGATCAATGGTCAAGCCATGACACCATTCCAAGTTATGGAATATCTCAATAAAGTAGGCGGAGACAATGGTGTAGGTCGCTTAGACATGGTTGAAAACCGTTATGTTGGAATGAAGTCGCGTGGTTGTTACGAAACACCTGCTGGTACAATCATGTTGCGAGCACACCGTGCGATTGAATCATTGACGTTAGATCGTGAAGTGGCGCATCTTAAAGATGAATTAATGCCTCGCTATGCAAGTCTTATCTACAATGGCTATTGGTGGTCACCGGAACGTGAACTACTTCAAACTATGATCGATCAATCGCAACAGACAGTGAATGGAAAGGTTAGAATTAAGCTTTATAAAGGTAATGTGATTGTGGCTGGCCGAGCATCAGAAACCAATAGTTTATTTGATGAATCAATTGCAACCTTTGAAGATGATGCTGGTGCTTATAATCAAAAAGATGCTGAAGGTTTTATTAAGTTGAATGCATTAAGGTTACGAATTGCAGCAAGGAAGAAAGAGTAATAATGTATCTCATCATAGGATTCAGGTGGCTTTAATGCAATATAGTGAAGATCAGGATCAAGTAGCAGAATATATGCGGCTGGCAATCCCGTTAATGACCAAAAATGGTGTCCCAATGACACCTGACAACTACGCTGTATGGTATGAATATGCATCTGGTAGAAATGCTGCACTTACAACTAAAATTGATCAGTTATTACAAGAAGAAAAGGGCATAACCCAACAGCAGAGTAAAGAACTATACCAACAGTTTTTTGACCGAGGTAAAGATCAAGTAGCTTTACAAGAAATGCGTCAAGATCTACGCCGTGTTTTGACCGAAGTACTTAACTTTGTCAGTGCCGGTGCAGTCACCTCAGCTCAGTCATCTCAAAAACTTAAGTCTTGCCTCGATAGTATTCGTCCCGATATGAGTCAAGAAGAGGTTCATCAAATTATTGATCAAGTGTTAGAAGAAACAAGAATCGCTGTTTCGTCAGGCGATTTACTAACAGAACGATTGAACGCTGCCGTTTCTGATATTCAAGATCTAAAGAAAGATCTTGAACAAGCTAAAATAGAAGCTAAGACAGATACCCTAACTAAACTTGCAAATCGTAAAGCCTTTGATGAATTGCTATTAAAAGTAACACAAGATTCCGATAACACAGGCATTGAAGTCTGTATTATCTTTTGTGATCTTGATTTCTTTAAGAAAATTAATGATACACATGGACATCTTGTTGGTGACCAAGTGCTTAAAGTCGTGGCATCAAGTCTGAAAAGTGCAGTAAAAGGTCGTGATTTAGTTGTGAGATATGGTGGTGAAGAATTTGCGATACTATTACTCAATACCAGCTTGAGTAATGTTAAGAAATTGGCAGAAAATATCCGTCTGGATATTGCATCTAAACGTATACAACGTAAAGATACGCGCGAATCTCTTGGTACCATCACTATGTCTTTTGGTATCGCGCGCTACTTCCCGAATGAAGGCAGTGAAAGTTTTATGCAACGTGTTGATCGCGCACTTTATATGTCTAAAAGAAAAGGGCGCAATGCCATTTCTGAAGCACCCCCTCCGATTATTTAGTTAGTATCTAGAACGTATCGGTGAAAAAAACTTCCTCTAATGGAAGTTGACCTGAGCGTGGGCGCGCATCAATTTTCTTTTTGCCAATAGTTATCATCATGGTAATAATGTGATCATGAGGTAAATTGATAATTTTAGCGACCTGATCAAAATCAAAGCCGTCCATTGGGCAACTATCATAGCCCATACCTTTAGCCATTAACATGATATTCATTGCTGCAATACTGGCCGAACGAATACATTCATCACGTTGGCCTTGATGATGGTTAGTATAGTAATTTTCAATCGCAGGTAACAAATAATCCTGGACTTCTTGAGGTGCGTTTCGCCAATAGCGTTGGGGTTGTTTTTCCCATGCATTGAGATCTGCACACAACACTAGCAATAATGATGCTTCGGTTACTTGAGCTTGTCCCCAGCTTGCATCTTGAATTTGTTGACGTTTAACGGGATCTTTAACTCTGACAAAACGCCAGTGTTGGATATTAAATGCAGTAGGAGATAGCACTGCATGTTCCATCAATTCAGTAATTTCTGTATCAGTCATCACGTGTGATGAGTCAAAATGTTTCACTGAGCGACGTTGTAAAATCGCTTGTTTAATATCCATAAGGTCTTCTTTAATGAGTAGTTAAAATGGGTTCTAGTTTGATATAAATATAATGCTGCTGTTGCTGATGTGTCTGGTAATGTTTAGTGCCAGCCTGTTCAAAATCAGCATTATTATCACTATGGGCAAGCTCCAGCCACGTTGCTGCAGGACCGCTTATAGTAGTGATTACTTGGGTACGATTAATGCTACCATGACGCTTGGAATAACTGCTGAATTGAGGGTAAATTTCAATAGATACCTGATTGTTTGGTAACACAGTAGTAATGGCATCAAATCCATTATTAATTGGAATGTATTCGGTGCTGGATTGTACAGCGACATCGCCATAAAATTGTAAAAAAACATCTTGCTGGGATTGGGGGATTAATTGCCCGATATTGAGTTTTATCGGCAAGCCAGCAATTCCCTGGGCCTGATATGTAGCATTAGAATCACTATCTGTCCGAGTTGACCATTTTTTTACGGCAACACTGGCTGATCTGACATCATCACGTAACTCAACATCGCCTTGCCACTGTGATTGTTGTTCATCAACTAATTTTGTCGCTGTTTTTAATAAGGTAAGCTTAAGACGTTGTGGTGGTGTATCAAGTTTGTTGATTAGTTTTTTTATTTCATCAATAGTTGCTGGTTCAGCTTTGATAATAATCATATTATTAAATGCACGAGCAGTGGCATTTTCTGGTAAAAATGCAACCACTTCAGACAAAACATCTTGTGCTGGACGATGGTTGATTTGAATCGTTTCAATGCTGGCATCAGCCCAAATATAGCTGGAGAATAAGCTAAATATAATAAAGATGAACTTATTCATATATGGATCTGCCTGACATTGATATCAACACTGCTGTGGTTCCAGATTTCATCAAAGTCCTGCTTTAAGTTACGTACTGTTAATACATCGTGTAAACAGGCTTTACCTTGGTAGCGTGTTCGATTTGGACAATAAAGATAGCCACTGTCATCAACTAACACAAACATCTTATTTTCATTTTTGTGTTGTGGTGCTGTTGAATGAATATGGATTGAACTTGTAAGCTTTTGTGCAAGTGGCAACAATCTATGTCCATTTGCAACATTATGTTGCGTAGTATCTATAACAAATTTGATGCTGGTTTTATTATTGCGACGAGCAAATTCACTCAAGCAATCAACCATTGCCATATTATCGAAAAGGACGGGATCGATGCTCTGCCCAAAGAAACAAATTTCACGGTGAGCATGCTGAGCTAATTGCAAGGCAGTTGATTGGGCTGATTCTCGGCCATCAAACTGGATCAGTTCAGATGCATTGTCAGTCGAGAGTTCAGCCATGGTTAATTAGCAATGTCGCGCTTGTTCAGCAGCGTTACCGATATAGTTTGCCGGAGTCATTTGACGAAGGCTTTGTTTAGCTTCTTCAGGCAATTCCAAGTTATTAATGAAATCTAACATAATGTCTTTATTGACACGTTGTCCACGAGTCAGATCCTTTAATTTTTCATACGGGTTTTCAATACCATATCGACGCATAACGGTTTGAATTGGTTCCGCAAGCACTTCCCAGTTACGATCTAAATCATCAGCCATAGCTTGAGGGTTTGCTTCCAGCTTAGTGATACCTTTAAGAGCAGAAGAATAAGACAACATGGAATGGGCAAAACCAACACCTAAATTACGTAATACAGTCGAGTCGGTAAGATCGCGCTGCCAACGAGATATAGGTAATTTGATTGCCAGATGATCAAACACGGCATTGGCGATACCTAAATTACCTTCAGCATTTTCAAAGTCAATCGGGTTAACCTTATGCGGCATGGTTGAAGAACCAATTTCGCCTTTCACTGTTTTTTGTTTGAAATAACCGATTGAGATATAGCTCCAAATATCACGGCAGAAATCAATTAACACTGTGTTGAAACGGATCATAGCCTGAAATAATTCAGCCATGTAATCATGAGGTTCAATCTGTGTTGTAAACTTATTCCAACGTAGACCTAGACCAGTAACAAAGGCATGAGCCATCATTGGCCAATCAACATCAGGGTAAGCTGATAAATGCGCATTATAGTTACCAACAGCGCCATTCATCTTGCCATATAACAACACAGCAGCGACATGAGTGCGTTGTAATTCCAAACGTTGGACAACATTAGCCAGTTCTTTACCAAGCGTTGTGGGTGATGCTGGTTGTCCATGGGTACGTGACATCATTGCTGTGTCAGCATGTTCTAGTGCGAGTTTGCGGATCGCACCGATTAGCGTATCCATTTCGGGCAAAATAACGTGTTCGCGCGCATTTTTTAGCATGATACCGTATGAGGTATTATTAATATCTTCAGATGTGCAGGCAAAATGCACAAATTCACTGATCGCATTTAATTCGTCATTGGCTTTGAATTTTCGTTTAATGAAGTATTCAACAGCCTTAACGTCATGATTGGTTTCTCGCTCAATAGTTTTAATTTCTGCAGCATCTTCAACTGAGAAATTAGCGACCATTTCATTAAGAAAATGCTCTGCATTTTCAGAGAGTTTAGGTACTTCTTTAATATCAGCATTAGCACCGAGTAAATGTAACCAACGCACCTCAACTTCTACGCGAGCACGTAATAATCCATATTCACTGAAATAAGGTCGTAATGATTTGGTTTTATCGGCATAGCGACCATCAACAGGTGAAATAGCCGTAAGGGCGGTAAGATCCATAAAAACTCCATAACAAAAAGCGAAAAATATGCGATAAATTATATCAGATAGTGTGTTTGCCTCGCTGACCTTGTTAAACTACCTCTAGATATTTGTATTAGTTTCACTTCGGAGTAATTTACGTGCTGAATGATTATCACAACCATGTTGCCGACAGAGCCTTACAAGGCTTGCCACCACTGCCATTGAATGCCGAACAAGTGACGTCACTTGTTGAGCTGCTAAAACAAGGGAAAAACGACAATAGTGAGCTGTTATTAGACCTTCTTATCAATCGTGTCCCACCTGGTGTTGATCAGGCGGCTTATGTTAAAGCAGGCTTTTTAACAGCGGTTGCTAAATCAGAAACAACATGTGATTTGATTGATCCTGTCAAAGCAACAGAATTACTTGGCACCATGATGGGCGGCTATAATATTCAATCATTAATTGAATTATTAGACATCGATGCAACTGCCGAAGCTGCTGAAAAAGCATTATCTAAAACCTTGCTAATTTACGATGCTTATCATGACGTTGTTGAAAAATCTGCAACCAATGATTATGCCAAACGCGTAGTTGAATCATGGGCAAATGCCGATTGGTTTTTAAACAGAAAACAATTACCCGAACAAATTACGTTAACTGTTTTCAAGGTTCCGGGCGAAACCAATACCGATGATTTATCGCCAGCAACAGACGCATGGAGTCGTCCAGATATTCCACTTCATGCCAAAGCCATGCTTGTCAGTAAGATGCCAGAAGGTATTGACACTATCGAAACATTAAAAGCAAAAGGTCATCCTTTAGTTTATGTGGGCGATGTAGTCGGTACTGGTTCATCACGTAAATCAGCAATTAACTCGGTGTTATGGCATATGGGGCATGATATTCCGTTCGTGCCTAATAAACGCCAAGGTGGTGTTATCTTAGGTAACAATATTGCCCCGATTTTCTTTAACACTGCTGAAGATTCAGGTGCTTTGCCGATTGAATGTGACGTTCAAAATCTAAACATGGGCGATGTGATTACAATTTATCCTTATGAAGGCAAAATTGTGAATAAAGCTGGTGATGTTGTTTCAACATTTGACTTGCGACCAACTACCATCGCTGATGAAGTACGTGCTGGAGGACGGATTCCATTGATCATTGGTCGAGGACTAACTGATAAAGCACGTGAAACATTAGGTTTAGCACCATCTGACGTATTTGTACGACCTGTTGCACCAGATGATACGGGCAAAGGTTTTACCCTTGCTCAAAAAATAGTGGGGCGTGCTTGTGGTGTTGAGGGTGTTCGACCAGGCACCTATTGTGAACCTAAAGTCACAACGGTTGGATCACAAGACACAACAGGCGCGATGACGCGTGATGAATTAAAAGAACTAGCCTGTCTAGGTTTCAGCGCTGATTTGGTCATGCAATCATTCTGTCACACTGCAGCTTATCCAAAACCGGTTGATATTAAATTACAACATGAGCTACCAGACTTTATTAGTACACGCGCTGGTGTTTCATTACGTCCTGGTGATGGTGTCATTCATTCATGGTTAAACCGTATGATTTTGCCTGATACAGTCGGTACCGGTGGTGATTCTCATACGCGATTCCCAATTGGCATTAGTTTTCCCGCTGGCTCCGGTTTAGTAGCATTTGGTGCGGCCCTAGGTGTAATGCCATTAGATATGCCTGAATCAGTGCTTGTTCGTTTTAAAGGCGAGATGCAACCAGGTATTACATTACGTGATTTGGTGAATGCAATTCCCTATGCCGCGATTCAAAAAGGCTTGCTGACAGTTGAGAAGAAAGGTAAGAAAAATATCTTTAATGGTCGTGTATTGGAAATTGAAGGGCTGCCAAACTTGAAAGTAGAACAAGCATTTGAATTATCAGATGCCTCTGCCGAACGTTCGGCAAATGGCTGTACGGTACATTTAAATAAAGAACCGATTATTGAGTTCTTAAATTCAAATATTTCATTGCTTGAATGGATGATTGCACAAGGTTATCAAGATGCTCGAACCTTGCAACGTCGTATTGAAAGTATGAAAGCATGGTTAGCTTGTCCACAATTATTGCAACCAGATGCCGATGCGGAGTATGCAGAAATTATCGAAATTGATTTAAACGAAATCAAACAGCCATTGTTAGCCTGTCCGAATGATCCTGATGACATTAAACCATTATCAGAAGTAGCTGGTGTTGCTATTGATGAAGTCTTTATTGGGTCATGTATGACTAATATTGGTCACTATCGTGCCGCAGGTAAAGTGTTGGAAAATCTAGGTAACTTACCAACAAAATTATGGGTTGCACCACCAACTAAAATGGATGCACATCAACTAACAGAAGAAGGCTATTACAGTATATTTGGCCGTGTTGGTGCGCGTACAGAAACTCCGGGTTGTTCATTATGTATGGGCAATCAGGCTCGAGTGGCTGATAATGCGACGGTTGTTTCAACATCGACACGAAACTTTCCAAATAGACTTGGAAACGGGGCAAATGTATACCTGTCATCAGCCGAATTAGCGGCGGTAGTGGCGAGTCTTGGCCGTATTCCAACTGTAGAAGAATATCTGGATAAAGTAGCTGGCATAGAACCTATGTCTGACGACATCTATCGTTACCTGAACTTTAATGAATTGGAACAATACCAAGGTTCAGCTGTAAATTAACATTGTAAGGCTAGACAATTTGTTTAGAGCAAATTGTCTAGCCCTTTAACGTGTTAATTCAAATCATGTGTTTTTTGAATGGTTTGAGCAAGCTCTACTTCTACTTGTTGATCAAGCTTAACGTCATCATCGTCAACTAATCCAGCATCAGGATTTGAGTAAATAGCTAAATCTAACTTGCCTTCACTTTTGGCGACAACGGTTGATACCATTGCATCACCAGATACATTGACCGCTGTACGAATCATATCCATCAGGCGGTCTACACCCAACACCAAACCAATACCTTCAACAGGCAAGCCAACTTGGGTAAAGACCATTGATAACATCACTAAACCGACACCAGGTACGCCTGCAGTGCCAATGGATGCCAATACTGACATTAAAATCACGGTTAAATAACCTGTTATTCCCAATTCAACACCATAAATATTGGCAATAAAAACGGTGGCGACACCTTGCATTATTGCAGTGCCATCCATGTTAATTGTTGCTCCTAAAGGCACAGTGAATGAGGCGATGGAGTTGCTTGCACCTAATCGGTTTGTAACGGTTTTAAGTGTAACGGGAATGGTCGCATTTGAACTTGCTGTACTAAAGGCAAAAACCTGTGTGGTTCGCATTTTTTTGATAAATGTTATGGGGTTTAGGCCAGAGAGTAGCTTGAATATAAGCATCAATGTGCCAAATAGGTGAAGTAATAATGCTGCAACTAACACAGCAACATAAGCTGCAAGTTGACCGAGAAGCTCTAAGCCTAAGTCTGATATTGATTTAGCGATCAGTGCAAACACGGCATAAGGTGCGGCTAACATGACGATGGTCACCATTTTCATCATGACTTCATCAGCAATTTCAGCGAGTTCAATCAGTTGTTTGGCTTTACGCCCGACCATAATCAAGCTGACACCTGTGATGATCGCAAACAAAATCAACGGCAACATGTCGCCATTGGCCATCGTTTTGATTGGGTTGGTTGGTATGATGTTGATCAATACATTAGCCAGCGGCGGGGCTGATTTCCCGATGAATTCAGACGCAGACTCTAAATTCATACCTTGGCCAATAGCAAATGTTGACGCAAGAGAAATGGCAAGTGTAATTGCCAGTGCAGTGGTTATTAGATATAAAACAAACGATTTTGTGCCGATACGCCCCAGTGTTTTGAGGTGGCCAATACTACATACACCACATAATAATGACAAAAATACCAGAGGAACAACCAGCATTGTCAGCGCATTAATAAACATTTTGCCGATAATAAAAAAGGCACCATCAACAATGTAGGTTTTTACAAAACTGCCGTCTGATTGCAGGCTAGTCAGATTGAAGAACAGACCGACTATGATGCCTGATAACATCCCGATTAATACTTTGGTGGTTAAACTCATTTTTTGAGCTTGATTCGTCACAATCGCTCCTCGTATGTGTTACTAACAAACTGTTTGAATGAAAAACAGTGTAACGTGGTTTTGCTATCAATTTCATAGCTTCTATCCCCATGGCACTTCAATTTTCAGAAAATCCATCTTTTGTCATCCTCGCGCATGCGAGGGAATGAGGGGTTCTAGTAATTTAACAGCAAATCCAATGGCCATGGCTATATATGGCTATGAATAGTAATGTAAGGTAATGATTATTGGGCTTGTTTATATAACTCTGTAGAAATAACTAAAATCTTGTTTGATTGAAATAAAAACTGCCAACGCCGTCCACCTTTTTGTTGCCATAATATAGTGGCTCTAATTCCAGCAAGTAATAATGCTCGGATACGATTAACATTATCAGGTTGTTGTAAGAAATTAGGATCACCGTGGACATGAATCCGTGGTGACAATTCACTGATTGTACGATGGTAAATATTAGCAAAACGGGCAACAACGTGAGCGTTTGTGATCTCACCAAAATAGTTTATTTGTTGCGGTATTTGATCCATTTCACGACTAATCAAATCCATCATCGCCGGACGTTTAGCCAGTTTACGTTCAAGATGTAACAGGCTAATAACATGACGAAGCAGATTGACATCTTGTGCATTTTTACTTTTTGATAACAACTGGTTGAGTAAATTTATACCGGATTTAAGTTGAGTTAAATCACCATAAACAGCTTCGGTACTGTCAGCATCTATTGCTAATAGACTGCTTAAGGCCGTTTCAAATTCAACGTTATTACATTGGCCGGTATCAGCAATTTGCTGTACTAAAGCTACTATTTGCACCAGGGCAGAGAGCGCAATAACCCGATCACGTTCACGCATACTGTAACTCATGGATGAATACCCGGTGCATCCGTGCTAACAATGATGCCACCACCAAAACAATCATCATTTTGATAAAAAACAACAGATTGACCCGGTGTGACTGCACGTTGTGTTTGTTCAAACTCAACATGAATTTTGCCATCGTCATCTTGGGTGATAACACAGGCCTGATCCGGCTGACGATAACGTGTTTTTGCTGTTGCCTTGCATGGGAAGACGGGAGGATGACCTGACACCCACGATAATTGTTCCGCTTTTAAAGACTGACTATGTAGCCATGGGTGATCACCTTGAACAACATAGAGAATTTTGTTTTCCATATCTTTACCGGCGACAAACCAGGGTTCGCCAGTACTATCTTTGCGACCACCAATGCCTAAACCTTGGCGTTGCCCTAAGGTGTAATACATTAAACCAGCATGTTCGCCAACAACTTTACCTTCAGGTGTTTGCATTTGGCCTGGTTGTGCAGGAATGTAGCGACTTAAAAATTCACGAAAACGCCGTTCACCAATAAAACAAATACCGGTACTGTCTTTTTTATCATGGGTGATAAAACCTGCTTGCTCTGCGATACGACGCACTTCAGGTTTGGGCAGTTCACCTAAAGGAAATAGGGTGCGTGATAATTGTGCTTGTCCAAGCGTATATAAGAAATAACTTTGATCTTTATTGTGATCAAGACCCTTTAAAAGATGAAATTGACCATTACGCTGTTCAACACGAGCATAGTGACCGGTGGCAATCATATAACCACCTAATTGCAAGGCATAGTCCAAAAAAGCCTTAAATTTGATTTCACGATTACACAAGATATCGGGATTAGGAGTGCGGCCAGCACGATATTCATCTAAAAAGTGTTTGAATACAAAATCCCAATATTCCATGGCAAAATTAGCTTCATGGAAGGGAACGCCCACTTTTTCAGCGACTTGAATCGCATCGTTACGATCTTGTTCAATGGTACATTCGCTTTCTTCGGCAAAATCGACCCAGTTTTTCATAAATAAACCTTCAACATCATAACCTTGCTGCTTAAGCAATAAGGTTGCAACTGAAGAGTCGACACCGCCTGACATACCTACGACTACTTTTTTTTGTTCTGACATAGTTAATTGTGCAATAGAGTTAATGGGTAACGTTGGCCTGATAAATAATCATTAATACAGTCCAAAACTAAGGGGCTACGAAATTCAGATTGTCTTGTCATGACTTGTTTATGGCTTAACCAAACAGCGTTTTCAATATCATCATCTAAAGGTTGATTGGCATTATATTGTATAGCCTCACCAGTAAAACCAAAGCGCATATAGGTATCGCCGTTAACAGGATGCTGCCAACGATAGATACCAATTAATGCCGTTGGTTTAAACTGCCATGCTGTTTCTTCTTGTGTTTCTCGAATAACAGCCTCAATCAGACTTTCGCCTGACTCGAGATGTCCTGCGGGCTGGTTGAGTGTTATCTTGCCGTCGATTATTTCTTCGACCATCAGAAAGCGATTTTCGCGTTCGATGACGGCGGCTACTGTCGTTCTTGGTGTCCAAATCATTGGCAGATTTTATCATGGACGGTGCAGATACTTCTCGCCAATGTCCAGATTCAAGCTGATCGATAGTCCAGTCGCCAATTGCATAGCGAATTAATCTAAGAGTAGGGTGCCCAATTGCGGCAGTCATGCGACGAACCTGACGGTTTTTACCTTCAGTAATTTTGAGTTCAATCCACTGGGTTGGGATAGATTGTCTCTGTCTAATCGGTGGATGTCGAGGCCAAATAGTTGGATTTTCGATGCGTGTTGCTTTGGCTGGTCGAGTTAAGCCATCTTTTAATTCAACACCTTGACGTAATTGTTCTAAAGCACGTTCATCTGGAATGTTCTCCACTTGTACCCAATAGGTTTTTTCGAGTTTATAACGAGGATCACTGATGTGATGTTGTAGTTCACCCGAATCTGTTAATAACACCAAGCCTTCACTGTCACGATCTAAACGACCGGCAGGATAGACGTTGTTAACGTCGATAAAATCTTTTAATGTTTGCCGACCAGCTTCATCAGTGAACTGTGTCAGTACATCATAAGGTTTATTAAATAAAATTAGTTTGGTCATTTAAATTAATGGGGAAGGATGATTATATTTTTAGTTATCTGGAGAGAAATTTAAGCGTTAATGGACTCATGCTTGAGATAGTTTATCAATAAGTGTCAACACGCATTTGAATTAAAGATCCAAGCATATTCGGTGTTATCGATCAAGAGTATATACCCAAACATCTTCAAAATGCAGGTTTGAATTGCTGAAAATTATCGTTGATTGTACTTCCAAGTGAATCAG
>JARGFJ010000090.1 GCA_029210875.1 Gammaproteobacteria bacterium
TCTTCGTTTAGTTTGAAAACGAGCCCCGCTCAAAGGGGATTAAGACGTGTTTGATCAGCGTATTCAACACCGAGCAAATCGTTTGAAAACGAGCCCCGCTCAAAGGGGATTAAGACAGGCACACCTTGTTCCTGCCTCCCATTGTGTTGTTTGAAAACGAGCCCCGCTCAAAGGGGATTAAGACGCAATGTACTTGCCCGCTTCTTGATCACGCTTAGGTTTGAAAACGAGCCCCGCTCAAAGGGGATTAAGACAATTTCATTTTATTTTCCTTTTAATTAAATCGGTTTGAAAACGAGCCCCGCTCAAAGGGGATTAAGACGCTGCTTTGATGCCCGCTTGGTAGCTAGATTTAAGTTTGAAAACGAGCCCCGCTCAAAGGGGATTAAGACTCACGCTTAGCGCGGTCTTTAGCTTTGCGATCTGTTTGAAAACGAGCCCCGCTCAAAGGGGATTAAGACTATCCATCCTTGTCGCCTTTCCTAGCGAGTTCGTGTTTGAAAACGAGCCCCGCTCAAAGGGG
>JARGFJ010000091.1 GCA_029210875.1 Gammaproteobacteria bacterium
TGAAAGTAGGACACCGCCAAGCTTTTATATCAAGAAAAGCCCGTCTCTAACGAGACGGGCTTTTTTATTGTCTAGCATTTAGCCTGTGGCCTAGGTCAGAGCGACATTAGCTAAACGTAAAGCGGGCATTGCACCCAGTGCGATAAAATAATGAAGATCCTGCTCAAGGGGGTCAAATTTAAACCGGTGTTTTAAAGCCAAAAGGGGTCAATTTTAAAGTGTTGTTGACAATTATCCCTTTTGGCTCGCCATAACTGTTTTTCTAATTCCTGGATCTTTTGCTGTTCAGGCGTTAATGCTTTCTTACCTTGCGGTGTATGACCATCGATTTCAGCCAAATATTGCTTTTTCCAGCGTGAAACGGCTGTCTCGCCAGCGCCGGAAATATCGCGTATTTGTTTGTTGGTATAGCCTTCATCGATCATGAGCTTGGCATAGTCCAACTTTTGTTCTGCTGTAAATGTAGTGCGTTCTTTTCGGATCATGGTGATTCCCAGTAATTTTGTAAAATTATAGGCTA
>JARGFJ010000092.1 GCA_029210875.1 Gammaproteobacteria bacterium
CACAACTATACACACACCAACAATAGATATAAGCAAACAACAATCAGAAAGTCACATCGTCGTAAGTTAGTATTTATTCCAACATTCCATGCCTTGATGCTTATTCCTGCTTTGTCGGGTTAAAAGATCGGCTTCGCAGTTACTTCGTTTCCGGCCTACTTCCCCTACCGTCATTGCGAGGAGCATCGCGACGAGGCAATCTAGTCAGGCCTCAACAATAAGAACTGGATTGCTTCGCTGCACTCGCAATGACGGGGTTGTCTTTCCTCCGTTTCCGACGCACGTAGGTTGGAATTTATTCCAACATTTCATGCCTTGGTGCTTATTCCTGCTTTATCGAGTTGAAAGATCAGCTTCGCGGTTACTTCGTTTCCGACCCCACATCTATTTCAACATCTTGTTGGATTGAAACCCAACCCACAACCCAACAAACTAACCTTGTAACAAACTCAATACATTTTGTGGTATTGCATTAGCTTGCGCTAACATCGCTGTACCTGCTTGTTGCAAGATT
>JARGFJ010000093.1 GCA_029210875.1 Gammaproteobacteria bacterium
AATCTTCATGAAGTTTATTACCTTCATATTTTCCGTTATACCCCCAATCCCAGCATCTAATAATACCCATATGGCGATTTTCGTGTGTTTTATTCGGTTCTCTGATAGCATCCAAATTATAGTAATACTTCTGTTGCTTCACGAAATGCCAGATAACTTCATGGCTTTTTGTCAGCCTGTCTGTGACTGGTTCGGGCATGTGGTTAGGTTTGTGCCAGATAATTTCATTGCGTAATATCCAGCCACGTTCAATCATTCCCCATGCGAAACGTTGTGGTATCATAAGCAAACATTTAGATGGTAATGCATTATATTTGGGTGGTTTTTCGTTCCCACCGGATTCACATAAAGTTCTATTTTTTGGGTCGATAGAACCATATCCATTTCCAGACCCTGTATAAGTATCCCCAAGATTTACAAAGCAGTTCCCGATGTTTTTCAATTTCAACTTAATATCATCGAACAGTAACCACATTGTTTCAAGATACTTTTCAGGTGTCGA
>JARGFJ010000009.1 GCA_029210875.1 Gammaproteobacteria bacterium
GATCCTGCTCAAGGGGGTCAAATTTAAACCGGTGTTTTAAAGCCAAAAGGGGTCAATTTTAAAGTGTTGTTGACAACTACCGATAAGCTTTTTCAGTATGCACTAGAAGATAAAGGCGCCGATCATGCAACAAAGGAAGCTCTACGTTACAGAACGGCGTTATACCAAGGCTATATGCAGCTTGAAAAAAAACCGCTTTGCACCGCGACTGCCATTGAGATATGCAGTACGTTAAAGCACGCTGAAATGGATATTCGTAACGTACCGGGTACTTTTATAGGCAACCAAACAACAGGTGAAATTATCTATACCCCGCCAGCTGGAGAAAACGTTATCCGCGACTTGTTAACCAACTGGGAGCAATTTCTTCATGATGACGATGACCTAGATCCACTGATAAAGATGGCGGTTAGTCATTATCAATTTGAAGCCATACACCCTTTTTATGACGGAAATGGCCGAACAGGTCGTATTTTAAACGTTTTGTACCTTATTGAATGTGGTCTTTTAACGCTACCTATTTTGTACTTAAGTCGTTTCATCGTTCATAACAAACAAGACTATTATCGACTGTTGAACCAAGTAACCAAAGATCAGAATTGGGAAGAGTGGCTGTTATTTATGCTAAAAGGTGTCGAAGAAACTGCAATATGGACCTGTGAAAAAATTACAGCGATTAGAGCACTTATGGAAAGAACAACCGATTACATAAAAGCACAGCTACCCAAAATATATAGCTATGAGCTTGTTCAGCTTATTTTTGAACAACCCTATTGCCGTATCAGTAACTTAGTTGAACGTGATATTGCAAAACGCCAAACTGCTTCAATCTATTTAAGGCAGTTAACTAATATTGGTGTGCTGCAAGAAATCGATTCAGGAAAGGAAAAATTATTTGTACATCCACGGTTGATGGCGCTAATGGCAAAAGACAGTAATGGTATTAATGCTTTTTGAGGGGAGTAATACTCCCCCCAGTCATCCGCGGAGTGGAACAAATGACAAGAGGAACAGAGCTGAAAAGTGAAATTATAACTTCTTTATTCTTAGGAAAATGAAAAGATAGTTTCACTATGGATGCTGCTGAACCAAAGACAAAGCAAATGGCAGATACACTTTTATGCGCATAAAAATGTATAGTTTCTCACTTTTATGCGAGTAAAAGTGTGGGGTGAGTTATAGTATAGGTCGTTAACAATCTTAATTGGCGGGAAATAACAATGCAGCGCAACTTACTCAACGCCCTAATTGCATGGAAAAACCAAGCTGTGCGTAAGCCCTTATTGATCGATGGCACGAGGCAAACGGGTAAAACGTATCTGCTGCAAGCGTTGTTTGGCAGCACCTTTGCCAACATCCTTCGTATCGACTTTCTTGAAAATCCCGCCTACAAAGAAGCGTTCGATGGCTCACTGTCACCTGACGAGCTGCTAATGAACATTGAGCTTTTGACCAATCAGACATTCAACCCAAAAACGGATCTGCTGATCTTAGATGAAATTGGCGAATGTGAACGCGCCGTTACTTCTTTAAAGTATTTTGCTGAAAAAGCACCGTCCTATTTTGTGGCAGCGAGTGGCTCGAACATGGGTTTGCTCAAGACCTTTCCTGTTGGCAAGGTGGAGCAATACAATTTGCGACCACTGACCTTCCAAGAATTTATTTACGCATCAAACGAACAGGCGTTGATCAAAGCGTTTGAAGCCCAGGCAATCACGCCGGCAGTGCACACTAAGTTAATGGATAAACTGACGGACTATTTTTTTACGGGTGGTATGCCTGAAGCGGTATCTGCTTGGTATCAATATAAAGAATCAAGCATTTTAGAACGCGTTGAAAAGGTCTCTAAAATTCATGCCGATTTAGTTGAAGGTTATCGCCGCGATTTTGGTAAATATGCCGGAAAGATCAATGCAACGCTGATTGAAGCTGTATTCAATAGCATTCCGTCACAACTATCACTTGTTAGCGATGAGTCCGTTAAACGCTTTAAATTTAAAAACGTCTTTGACCGTAAATCGCGTTATAGCGATTTTGAAACCGCAATCCATTGGCTTAACTGTTGCCGCTTAGCCTTGCCAAACTACCCCATTGAAGGGCAGCCGAAATCACCTCTGGCGGCCTATAAAAAAGACAATAGGGTCAAGCTGTTTCTGTTTGATGTGGGCCTGCTCAATCATATGCTGGGCAGTAGTTATAAAGAGATTAAGCAACAAAACTATGAATATAATGGCTATGTGGCAGAAAACTTTGTGCAGCAAGAACTCACCGCGATTGGCGTTGACCCAAGTTATTCATGGAATGACGCCCGCGCTGAAATCGAATTTATTTTGGCAACAGATGAGGGGCAAATTGTTCCAGTTGAAGTAAAAAGTGGCAAGCGCACACGGGCTAAATCGCTGACGTCCTACATAGAAAAATGCGCACCAAGCAAAACATTTAAGTTAACCGGCACGCAAGGTTCATCTGCACTAGAGCAAACCAACCTCGTGATGCCTTTGTATTTCACTCAGTATTTGCCGTTGAGGTGGTAGTAGCGCTTTCAGAAAAAAGGTTCAAGGTGATGTTTTTATTACTAACACGCTACGCTATTTTATTATTTGCTGTTGCGTCATTATATCTGCTCGATAAACACGTCCAAAACTGCTATTTTTACCCGTATCAGCAGCACAGTTTTGGCACTGGTTTTCCAATGCTAGCCAATCAGCTTTAAGTAAAATCCAAGTAACAGTGGTGGGCAGTTTTTTGGTGAGGTAAGCTGTATTTTGTCGGGTATAAAATCGTTAACTTGTTGAATTGATTAGGGCTAGACGCTTGGTTTAATAAGAAAATCCAGAATAAATGAATTGGGAGAGCAACATGAGTGGTAGCCTTTTTATCGTGGCAGCGCCCTCCGGAGCAGGAAAAACAAGTCTTGTTAAGGCTTTGGTCAAACAGGATAGCAATATTAAGTTATCGGTGTCGCACACCACAAGGGCGGCACGTCCGGGTGAAGTTAATGGCCAGGATTATTGGTTTGTCAGTCAGGATGAATTTGCGCAAATGCGAGATAAAGGTGCTTTTCTTGAATCTGCAATGGTGTTTGATAATTCATATGGCACGTCAGCTGAAACAATTGAAGCTCAGATCAAGCAAGGTTTTGATGTCATCTTGGAAATAGATTGGCAAGGCGCGCAGCAAATCCGTAGAAATCATGCTAATTGCGACAGTATTTTTATTTTGCCACCGTCAAAAGCGACCCTGGAGCAACGTTTACGTGGTCGTGGGCAAGATGATGATGACACTATCGCTCGCCGAATGCGTGATGCAGAAAATGAAATGTCGCATTACATTGAGTTTGATTATTTGATTGTGAACGATGATTTTGATACGGCGTTAGCTGAATTATCAGCCGTTATCTGTGCACGTCGACATTGTTTAGATGTTCAAAAACATGCTTTGGCGAACTTATTAGTAGAACTTCTAGCCTAAGTGTAGGATATTTCGTAAAATAACAGGCTTTCATTTTGGGGTAGGATTATGGCTCGTACAACTGTAGAAGATTGCTTGGATAACGTAGAAAATCGTTTTCAATTGGTGTTGATTGCCGCAAAACGTGCTCGCCAAATTCAAATGGGTGCAGATCCTTTAGTACCTGTTGATAACGACAAACCAACAGTTATTGCGTTGCGTGAAATCGCTGAAGGCTTGATCGATGCAAGTATTCTTGAAGTGAGCTCTGCACGTGAACATGCTGAAGAAAGTATCGTTAAAGAAGAAGAGCTACAACAAGAAGTATAACGTTTGTGAACAAGCCTACCGTTCATTCTGAGCTTGCGTTAATTCACGAAGCTGAACCAAAGCTTGAGATTGAAGATCTTTGTTTTGCTGCGGCTAATTATCTTGAATCCAAACAAGTAGATGATATTCGTCGCGCCTATTTTTTTTCCAAGGATGCGCACCAAGGACAAACACGCCGCTCAGGCGAACCTTACATCACGCACCCATTAGCGGTTGCACATGTTTTAGCGATGATGCACATGGATCATGAATGCATTATTGCTGGGCTGTTACATGACGTTATTGAAGATACACCGATCAGTCTAGAGCAAGTAGCCGCTGAATTTAGTGAAGAAGTCGCCTTGCTGGTAGATGGTGTGAGTAAGTTGGCACTAGCTGCATTTGAAACCCAAAAGCAGGCACAAGCAGAAAACTTACGAAAAATGATGTTGGCGATGTCGCAAGACATACGCGTTATTATCGTTAAGTTAGCTGACAGATTGCATAATATGCGCACTCTGGGACATTTACCTTCTCAAAAGCGACGCCGAATTGCTCATGAAACCATAGATATCTACGCGCCTATAGCGCAACGCCTTGGTATGAACTTAATGCGGGTTGAACTTGAAGATCTTGGCTTCCATGTTTTATATCCGCTACGTTATCGTGTATTGGCTGATGTTGTGCGCAAAGCGCGTGGTAATCGTCGCGAAATCATTGGCCAAATTACAGGTTCTATTCAAAACAGAATAGAACAAGAACACATAGTCGCAGACATACAAGGACGTGAAAAAAACCTATTTAGCCTATATCAAAAAATGGTTAAAAAACAGTTGTCATTTGCTGATATTACCGATGTGTATGCTTTTCGAATCATTGTCGATGATGTCGATGCCTGTTATCGCATGTTGGGTGTGGTTCATAACCTTTACAAGCCGCTTCAAGATAAATTTAAAGACTACATCGCGATTCCTAAAGCAAATGGTTATCAGTCATTACATACGGTACTGTTTGGACCTTTTGGTTTCCCAATAGAAGTTCAAATTCGAACCCGTGATATGGATCAAATGGCGGAAGCAGGTGTTGCCGCCCATTGGCTCTATAAAACGGGTGAAAATGAAGGCAGTAATCAATCTCATCGTCGCGCACGCCAATGGTTGCAAGGCTTATTGGAAATGCAAAAAGGCTCGGGTGATTCGGTCGATTTTCTTGAAAATCTACGCATTGATTTGTTCCCCGAACAGATTTATGTGTTTACACCAAGAGGTAAAATCATGGCCTTGCCGCGTGGTGCGACCACGGTTGATTTTGCTTATGCCGTGCATTCAGATATCGGTAACTCCTGTGTTGCCGCCCGTGTCGATAGACAGTTGGTACCGTTAAGTACGAAACTTGAAAACGGTCAATCAGTTGAAATTATTACCACCAAATCATCGCATCCAAATCCCGCCTGGTTGAATTTTGTATTTACGGTCAAAGCCCGTACTAATATTCGTCATTATTTGAAACAGTTACGTAATGATGAGGCAATTGTTTTAGGTAAGCGTCTGTTAAATAAACATTTAATGGCTTTTTCATCTGGTTTGGATCAGATCCCACAAGATAAAATAGATAGCTTGGTTGCTGATCTGGAATTAGAGAATTTTGATCAGGTATTGCAAGGTATTGGCTTGGGTAATAAACAGGTTATGCTCATTGGCCAAAAATTATTGCAAGATGATATTTTTGAAAAAGATGCTGTTACACAGCCATTAGTGATTGCTGGTACAGAAGGCATGGTTGTGAGTTTTGCGCGTTGTTGTCATCCTATTCCTGGTGATCCAATTCATGGCTTCATCAGTGCCGGACGTGGGATAGTGGTACACCAACTTGATTGCAAGACCACACATAGCTTACGTGGACAAAATGAGAAATGGTTAGATGTATTATGGGCAGATGATATCGAGCGTGAATTTAGTGTTGATATCCTAGTACACGTCAAAAACCAACGAGGTGTACTGGCTACCATTGCTGCTGCTGTCTCCGAAAGTGATTCAAATATTGATAACGTTGTAGTTGATGAGCGTGATGGCGGCTATTCAGATTTACGATTAACAATTGAAGTCCGCAACCGACAACACTTGGCAAGGGTGATACGTCGTTTACGTCGTATTGAAATGGTCGAACGCATAGCACGACTCAAACAATAAAATTAGATTAACAGCCCAAATAAATAGGCAATAAATGGAGAACAAGATGCAACGCGAAATTATTCACACTACAAAAGCACCTGAAGCAATTGGTACGTATTCACAAGCGGTGAAAGTAGGTGATGTTGTCTATTTATCAGGCCAAATTCCTTTGGTTCCTGAAACAATGACGGTCATTGAAGGCGATTTTTCAATTCAGGTACGTCGCGTGTTTGATAATTTATCTGCCGTAGCAGAAGCGGCTGGTGGCAGTTTGCAGGATGTCGTTAAATTAAATATTTTCTTAACAGATTTAAGCTATTTCGGCACTGTAAATGAAATTATGGCTGAATACTTTCAACAACCTTACCCTGCTCGTGCAGCAATTGGTGTTGCATCTTTGCCGAAAGATGTACCTGTTGAAATGGATGCCATAATGCAACTAGGCGCATAAGTTAAATCGTAGCGTTTAAGTAGCAGGCTATGGTGAGTGAGGATAGACTATCTCAGCCTGTTACGTCTCTGACCGGCGTGGGCGCTAAAGTTGCCGAGCGCTTGCAAAAATTGGGTATTACTCAAATTCAGGATTTACTGTTTCATCTACCACTTAGATATCAGGATAGAACACGACTTATCCCTTTAGGTGCGGTTCGAGCACAGCAAGAAGGTTTAATCGAAGGCACAATTAAACTCAGTCAAGTTACATTTGGACGACGTCGTTCTCTGTTATGTCATATTGAAGATGGAACAGGATCATTAGTATTACGGTTTTTCCATTTTTCCAAAACGCAACAGCAACAATTACAAAAAGGTAGTCGTATACGTTGTTTTGGTGAGATACGAACCGGGCCATCGTCACTGGAGATGGTGCATCCTGAATATCAGTTGATTACTGATGACGCCATTGTTCCTGTGGATGCCGAACTAACCCCGATTTATCCGACAACAGAGGGCTTACATCAAATTAGCTTTCGCAAATTGATTAACCAAGCCTTAGCCTGTTTATCAGATAATGCGACATTACCTGAGCTATTAACACAGGAAGCGCGTTTGCATCCAGTCGCTAATGCCTCATTAGTTGAAGCACTTTATTTTGTGCATCGTCCACCACCGGATGTTGATCTGCTTTTATTATCTGAACGTCGTCATCCAGCCCAAAGACGCTTGGCCTATGAAGAGCTGTTAGCCCAAAATGTCACTATGCGCCAGGTTCGACTTCAAACCCAACAGCATGCTGCACCAATATGCCTAACCGATGGTCAACACCGAGCGCAGCTATTGGCGCAATTACCTTATCCTTTAACAGCAGCACAAAATCGTGTGATTGACGATATTGTTGCCGATATGCGTCAGGCAATACCGATGCAACGTTTAGTTCAAGGCGATGTTGGTTCGGGTAAAACCGTTGTCAGTGCTATGGCTGTGGTTGAAGCTGTGTCTGCGGGTTATCAAGCCGTGATGATGGCACCAACAGAATTATTAGCTGAACAGCATTTTCAAACCTTTAAGACATGGTTAACACCTCTCGAAATTGAGGTTGCATGGTGTGCAGGTAAACAAACTAGCACTGAACGTAAGCAGGTATTAGCAGCATTAAGTGAAGGCCGGGTGCGCGTAGCCGTTGGTACCCATGCTTTATTTCAAGATGAGGTAGTCTTTAATGATCTTGGCCTGGTTGTGATCGATGAGCAACATCGCTTTGGTGTACATCAACGTTTAGCATTACGAGATAAAGGCCGTCAACTTGACAGTTTTCCTCATCAATTGGTGATGACTGCAACACCTATTCCTCGTACCTTGGCAATGACCGCTTATGCTGATTTAAATGTGTCTATTATTGATGAATTACCGCCGGGGCGTAGTCCAGTAACAACCGTGGTTTTGCCTGATACACGTCGTGAAGAAGTAATAGAACGCGTGCATGTCGCCTGTCAGCAAAAACGCCAGATTTATTGGGTGTGTACTTTGATTGAGGAATCAGAGCACTTACAATGTCAGGCAGCAGAAGATGCAGCAACTGAGTTGCAACAGACATTACCTGATTTACGTGTGGCGTTAGTGCATGGTCGGATGAAATCAGCACAAAAAGAAGTGGTCATGCAGGCTTTTAAAGCGGGTGATATTGATTTATTAGTTGCGACTACGGTCATCGAAGTGGGCGTTGATGTACCTAATGCCAGCTTGATGATAATAGAAAACGCCGAAAGATTAGGTTTGGCACAACTACATCAACTTCGTGGTCGAGTCGGTAGAGGCACGGTACAAAGTCATTGTGTATTAATGTATCACGCCCCTTTATCTGATAATGGACATGCACGACTTCGTTGTTTACGCGATTCGAATGATGGTTTTGTAATCGCGCAACGTGATTTAGAATTGCGTGGACCTGGTGAAGTATTGGGAACACGTCAAACCGGTTTACCACAGTTTCGTGTGGCAGATTTAATGAATGATCAAGACTTGATTGAGCTAATGCCAACAGCATGTGATGCGTTTTTAAAGACATCGCCACAACATAGTAAAACGTTGGTAAATCGTTGGTTTGGCCACAAAATCGATTTTGGTCATGTGTAAATGAATAGTAAAATTCTGATATGAAAAGTGCGACTCACTGGCAACCATTACAGCGTAGATTAGTACCTGCAGAATTAATCCCCTGGATAACAGAACGGGGTTCGCTAACACGACGTTTAGAACATTCCAACCAATATCCATTTTCTGTGCAATTATTAAGTAATAGTTGGGCGCGACCTTTAGCAGATGAAAGCCACGCTTTAGATATAGAGCCAACAGAATTAGTTTATCAACGCGAAGTAAGACTGATGGATGGGGATCAGGCAAATGTTTATGCTAGAACCATCGTACCCAGAGCAACCTTTATGGCGATGCAATCGCGCTTTAATAATCTTGGCAATACCTCACTTGGTGAACTATTGTTTACTGATGCCACTGTTGAACGAGGTGACATTGAAGTAGCCTGTTTAAAACCGGGACAGTGTTTGTATGAAATGGCTATGAGCGAACAACAACAGCGCCCGGAACAGGTGTGGGCAAGACGATCACTTTTTTATTTAAGCGGCAAAAAATTACTGGTTAATGAGATTTTTTTGCCGACTTTGATTTGGAGTTAATGTGTTAGATCTAGAATTACTACACGACAAATTTAGTGTTTATTGCCAACTGATGCGATTGGATCGGCCTATTGGCATTTTATTGTTGCTGTGGCCGACAGTAATGGCATTGTGGATTGCCGCAGAAGGTGTGCCTGATTTAGTTGTGTTAACTGTTTTTATAGTGGGTGTTGTTATCATGCGTTCAGCGGGCTGTGTGATCAATGATTATGCTGATCGTGATGTTGATGGCTTAGTGTTAAGAACAATGAATCGTCCTTTAGCGATAGGGTCGGTTAAAGCTAAAGAAGCTTTAATGTTGTTTGCAGGTCTGGGATTGATCGCATTTTTATTAGTGTTATTACTCAATACATTGACGATTTATTTGTCAGTTGTTGGCTTGCTATTGGCTGTAATTTATCCCTTTATGAAACGTTATACCTACTTACCACAGATTTTTCTGGGTATGGCTTTTGGCTGGGCTATTCCAATGGCATTTGCTGCCCAATCAGGCACGGTGCCTGGGGTAGCTTGGTTATTATTCTTGGCTAACATTATTTGGGCAACAATATACGATACCTTTTATGCGATGGTTGATCGTGACGATGATTTGCTTGCAGGAATCAAGTCAACGGCAATCCTGTTCGGTGATGACGATAAAGTGATCATCGGCATTTTACAGTCACTGTTTATTGCTATCATGGTGTTGATTGCTGGGCAATTAGAACTCGGGTTTAGCTTTTATTTAGCGATTGCGATTGCGTCTGCTTTATTTGTGTATCAGCAAAAACTAGTCGTAAACCGAGATAGGGCACAGTGCTTGCATGCTTTCCTCAATAATAACTGGGTGGGGGCTACATTATTTTTAGGAGTAGTCTTTCATTACAGCCTGGTTTGAGTCGAATATAACCTATGAGTTCAAATAGTGAATGACGATCTATACATACGAAAAATGCACGAACAATACGATTCTATTTTTCAGCAATGTATTAGTTTAAATACCGAATTACATGCGCTAGTGCCACTGGCCAAGAAAATGCATCTGTTGTCATCAAATGCAGTTAGTTCTGCTGCAAGAGCGGGTAGTAAGGGCGATGCATTTAGAGTCTTAACACATGACATTCAACTTTTGGGCGTCGATGTGTCTCAATGCATAGAGGCGACGCAAAAAGTGATTGTCGAGATTGTGATGTTAGCGTCTACGCTTGCCCGCTTATTTGCAAGTTATAGGATCTATAGAGCAGTTTTGATACAAACAGAACAATTCAAACAATCCTCTACGTCGCATGATTTCTTTTATCAAGGCCAACAGAAAATTGCTCGAGAAATTGGTGATATCAACCTAAAACTAGAGCGATCACTTAATTTACTGGCAGATATCTTGTCCCCAATTTCAATGTTGATAAAAAAAGGTGACTATTTGGCTGTTTTTTCAGCGGTTGAAGCTGCAAGCGCAGGTGAGTATGAGGCGAGCTTTGATGCGGTATCATCGATGTTACGAGAGTTAGTTACCTTGTTAGGGAAGCAATCTCAACGCCAACGTTTTTTATTACGCGATTTGTCAGAAACAATGGCGTTACAACAAAATAATATAAGGAGTTTGCTCAATGCGCGTTGAAACGCTCTATAAGAAAAATAGCCATAACTGGATGGTAATGGGGCGCGATCCTGCTCGACGAGACGAGGTGATTGATACTAATCACTATCTTGTCCAACATAACGGATGCGGCATGTTGTTAGATCCCGGTGGCATAGAGAATTTCCCGGTCGTTGCAGCAGAGTTTTCGCGCTATTTTGATTTGTCGCAGCTTGAAGCTGTGTTTGCTTCACACCAAGATCCCGACGTTATTTCATCGTTATCTTTGTGGATACAAGCCAATCCCAATCTAGTGGTTTATGTACCTAAAATCTGGGTGAATTTTATTACTCATTTTGGTGTAAAAATAGAGAATATACGACCCATCCCAGATGAAGGCGCAACGATCACGCTAGGCGGTCATGATTTAGAACTTATACCTGCACATTACTTACATTCATCGGGCAATCTGTCACTTTATGATCCGGATGCAAAAATTTTGTTTTCAGGTGATCTTGGCGCTGCATTTATGGCTAAGGATGATACTGATTTATTTGTAACTGATTTTGCCGCACACACTGCTCGGATGGACTATTTTCACCGTCGCTGGCTGCCATCAAATGAGGCAAAAGCACGCTGGATTGCCGAGGTGCGTAAACGCGATGTAGACATGTTATGTCCACAGCATGGTGCCATATTCAAAGGTGACGATGTGCCACGGTTTTTATCATGGCTGGAAAACCTTGATGTTGGTTCCGGCTGGAGTAATATTCGCTAAACCTAGTGAATTGAGAGATGTCATTGATGACGAGATATAGATATGGATTATTGATGATTAGCCTGCTGTTGCAGGCTAATCTGTTATTTGCGACAGAGATTTATCGTGATCAGGATAAGGCCGGTAATATTAGTTTTTCTGATATTCCCTCAGAAAATGCTACAAAAATACGAGTCCAATCCCAGCCATACCGCTATAAACATCATGTTGCTAAAGTGTATGATGGTGACACGATCATATTAAAAAACGGTCAGCATGTGCGTCTACTAGGCATCAATACACCAGAAATTGACAGTCATTTTCATCAAGGTGAACAAGGCGGTGAGCAAGCCAAAAAATGGCTACAACAAAAAATCGAATCTCGCGATGTTTATCTTGAATTTGATCAACAGCAACGTGATAAATATGATCGTACACTGGCACATGTGTTTCTGGAAAATGGCGAACATATTAACCAATCTTTGCTCGAATCTGGTTTAGCAATTTTATCGATTATTCCACCTAATCTTCGTTATAGTGATGCCTTACAACAAGCACAACTAAAGGCAGAGCACAACAATCTAGGTAATTGGGCGTTGCCTGCCTATCAGACTAAAACTGTCGAACCGAATCACTCTGTTTCTATAGAGACAGGTTGGCATCGTTTTAAGGTGAAACCACAACAGATAAAACAAACACGTAAGTATGTTCGATTAGTCTTAACTAAAAATCTCGATATCCGAATCGCTAAGACAGACTCAGTTTTATTTCCTGATTTAAGCAATTATCTCAATCAATTAATTGAAGTCAGAGGCTGGGTATCACGCCAAAATGATCACTATTCAATCTTGATTCGACACCCAAGTGCATTACTATCGAAAAAATCAGAGTAACAAAAAATTGCTCCTATTCTTTAACGTTTCGGCCAATATTTCTGCATTTCTATAAATAAAAAGGACGCGGACCAGGTGATTAAGACCAGTCCTGTCAAGGCTTCTAATCCAGATAAGAAACGGATATGGCCAGAGGGTGCAATATCACCAAAACCTACTGTTGTATATGAGGTGAAAGAGAAGTAGGCGCAATCTATAAGTGACTGATTAAAGTTGCCAGACAAGGTACCAAAGTCATCAAGATTGATCATTAAGTAATAACCGATAGCAAACAGCCAAATTTCAATGACATGGGCAATTAAAATAACAAAAACACCAAATAAAACGCGGTATTTAGGAATGATTGCGATGTAAGGTAATTTTTTTGCCAGTTGATATAACACTTCGTAATGAATCAAGACTGAAAATGAGACTAAAATAGAATTAATTAGAAATGTATAAAACATGAGGTTCTTTGTTAAATAGCTAAATAGCGTGATGAATTTTATTACGGCCAGATATCTTAGCAGCATAAACGGCTTGATCGGCAGTGTGTATCAGTTGTTGTGTGGTTGTTATTTGTTTATGTTCGCCCAAAGTAGCAAGACCGATAGAAACCGTTAGATTCAATATGTCGCCATTATTAATCTTAAAGGCTGTATCAGCAATCGTTTTTCGAATTCTTTCAGCAATCTCAAAAGCGATATTACTCGGTGTATCGGCTAGTAAAATAACAAATTCTTCGCCGCCATAACGCGCTAAAACATCGGTGGTGCGCATAATGTCTGAGAAGATGGATGCTGCTTGTTTTAATACAGCATCGCCAGCTTGATGACCGTGATTGTCATTGATACGTTTAAAGTGATCTAAATCCAGGAATAAACACGATAATGGTGTTTGATTACGTTGAGCCAGTGATACTTCTTCAACAACGCGTTGATCAAAAAAGCGGCGGTTATTTACGCTGGTTAATGGATCTACTAAACCCAATTGTTTGATGTTTTCTTGCAAGCGCGCATTTTCGATACAGGCCGAGATGACAGCGGCTAAATGTTGCAGAAACTGGGTACCGATATTGGCTTGAAAACGTTCAGGGCTACGACTACCTAAATTTAAACTGCCAATCAGTTTGTTTTGACGAATGAGAGGCAAAATGGCAACGGATTGTAATGAATTGGCATTGGGAAATAAACGCGCATGTAATTGTTCTGAATAAGGAGATAAGCGTGGTTTGCGCAACACGCTGAAATAGTGGTTCACAGATTGTTCATTATCAGTAAATAACAAACGGTCTTGCCAGGTGGCAGGCATCGATATTGAACCAAGTAGTCGTTGAAAATCATATTCAGGATCAATCAGTAACAGGGTCACATTAGATAATTGGAAGCGATCACGATGCTGTTCCAATATAACAGTAAACAGTTCGTATAAGCTCGAACTGTTTAATAATTGGAGTTCATACTCCTGAAAATTGGCTTGCTTTTGATCATTGCTTTTAGCGATACGTAATAATGCATCAAGTTTCGCTTGCAACATTTCTACATCATGTGGCATTTGAGCGCCTTTTATGTATGAAATACTGTCCATAGGGGCTAATCATGTCTTATTGTGCGGGCAATTGTCCAGAGCTCAATGTGATCCACGCCCGCTTTTTGTAAAACCTTGCCAGCAACATTAGCTGTATGACCTGTGGTTACGACATCATCAATCAATGCGACATGATTTGGAACAGTGACATTTCCAAGCGCAAATGCTTGACTAAGATTCTGTTTTCGCTTTGAAAATGGCAAAGATGCTTGTGGCAACGTGTTGCGAACACGTTTTAAAGCATCGTGGCGAACGGGTATCGACAGCTTATGAGCTAATAAACGAGCAATTTCCCAGGATTGATTGTAACCGCGCTGTTGTAATCGACTTGGATGTAATGGGATTGGTATCAACATGTTAGGTAAGGGCCGATCACTTATCTTGTCACAGAGTTGTTGAGCAAAAAAATTAGTTAGATATAAGGTGTTATGGTATTTCATATCACTAATTAAACGGTCTATTGGTGGCAAGTAAGGATAAAGACTAATTGTGACAGTTTGTACAGGGGGATGGGTCAGACAGTTACCGCATAACGATGACACTTGTAGCGGCGAGGCACAGCGTGGGCAAACGTTGCCAAGACTGGGAAGTTCGGTGCGACATTGTGTGCATATTATCTGTTCAGCATGGTCACCGCCACAGAGGATGCACTGTATTGGCATCAGTTTGCTGTATAATCGACCTATTTGATGCGGTATTTTTTGTCGAATTGAAGATAAAAAGTCCGTTAACATTCGATCATCCTTAATCATTGTGTAGAACTATCATGCCAGAAAATGTAGCTAATACCGATCAATTAATTCGTCATAACTGGACACAACAACAAGTTGAAGCCTTATATGACTTACCATTTGCCGATCTTATGTATCGTGCCCAAACTGCTCACCGTGAAAATTTTAACCCAAATGAAGTACAAATAAGCACATTATTAAGCATTAAAACAGGTGGTTGCGCTGAAGATTGTGGTTATTGTCCACAAAGTGCACATCATGAATCAGCCGTTAAAGCTGAACCGTTAATGCCTTTAGATAAAGTGTTAGAAAGTGCAGCCCAAGCTAAAGCAACGGGTGCTAGTCGTTTCTGCATGGGCGCTGCATGGCGTAACCTGAAAGATCGTGACCTAGAACGTGTTGCCGATATGGTCTCTGGCGTTAAAGATATGGGCTTAGAAACCTGCGTAACATTAGGCATGCTAGAACAGCACCAAGCTAAACGTTTAAAAGAAGCAGGTTTGGATTATTACAATCACAATCTAGATACATCACCAGAATTTTATGGTGACATTATCAGCACTCGTACCTATCAAGATCGTTTAGATACATTAGCTCATGTACGTGAGAATAATATTCATGTCTGTAGTGGTGGCATTGTTGGGATGGGCGAAAGTCGCCAAGACCGTGCTGGCTTATTAATTAGCCTTGCTAACCTTCCAAGTCATCCACAAAGTGTACCAATTAACCTATTAGTTAAAGTTGAAGGTACGCCATTAGCAAATCACGACGATATCGATCAATTAGAATTCGTTCGTACCATTGCAGTTGCACGTTTAATGATGCCTAAATCGTATGTACGTTTATCTGCCGGCCGTGAAAGCATGAGTGATGAACTGCAAGCGATGTGTTTCTTGGCTGGTGCCAATTCGATTTTCTATGGTGAAAAATTATTAACAACGGATAATCCTGATACGGATCACGATCAACAATTGTTCAATCGTTTAGGTATCACAACCTTGGCAGGACAACATACTGCTGACGTTAAGGAAGCGTGCCATCACTAAATGGCAACATTACCGTGGTCAGAGCAACTAGCTAGCGAATTATCTGAACGAAAAACACGAGGACGCTATCGTCAACAGCGTGTTCGTTCAGGTCAACAAGGCGTTGACATCACACTTGATGGTCAACGCTTTTTGTCGTTTTGTAGTAATGATTATTTAGGTCTGGCTAATCACCCTGCTTTGAAGAAGGCATTTATTGACAGTGTTGAGCACGATGGCGTTGGCAGTGGTGCCGCACATCTGCTAACGGGTCACAGTTGTTTTCATGATGAATTGGAACAGGCTTTGGCCGACTTCACTGGTCATCAACGCGCCTTATTATTTTCATCAGGTTATCAGGCTAATTTAGGGGTGATTGACGGCTTAATGGCGCGTGATGATGTCATTATTCAAGATAAGCTTAATCATGCTTCGTTATTAGATGGTGGGCGTTTAGCACTGGCCAAACAATTACGTTATCAACATAACGATATGACTGCTTTGGCACGACGCTTGATATCTACACAGTCAGTTGAACGTAAGCTCATTGTCAGTGATGGTGTGTTCAGCATGGATGGTGATATTGCGCCTTTAGCAGACATTATGGATTTGGCGAATACCTATCAAGCAGGTGTTGTAATTGATGATGCCCACGGTTTTGGTGTATTAGGTCAAACGGGGCGAGGCAGTATCGAACATTGGCAATTATCAGCTGATAACTTACCGATTGTAGTTGGTACATTTGGTAAAGCCTTTGGTACGGCTGGTGCTTTTGTTGCAGCTGATAACGATGTGATTGAAACCTTAATTCAGCAAGCGCGTAGTTATGTTTATACAACAGCGCAACCAGCCGCGATTGCAGCTGCAACCTTAGCCAGTTTGAAATTGGGTCAAACTGAAACATGGCGTCGTGAAAAATTGCAGGCGTTGATTGCACAATTTAGAAACGGTGCGGAGCAACTTGGTTTAGAGTTGATGCAATCGTTTACAGCAATTCAACCCGTCGTGATTGGTGATGATCAAAAAGCGATTCAAACCGGTAAAGCATTAGAGCAAAAAGGGCTGTTAGTTGGTGTGATTCGTCCACCAACCGTGCCCGAAGCTTCAGCACGGTTGCGTATTACTTTATCGGTAAATCATACAGAGCAGCATGTTGTTCAATTACTGACGGCATTGGAGCAAATTCTTGCACATTAAGGTAATCGGACAAGGCCCGGATTTAGTCATGTTGCATGGTTGGAGTATGCATATTGCGGTGTGGCACCATTTGTCAGAAAATTTGGCACAACACTTTACCTTGCATTTAGTTGATTTGCCGGGGCATGGTTATAGTGAGTGGCAAGACAATGGGTTTGAGCTTGATACCTTGATTGATAATCTAGCCGAGCAACTACCCCAATCAGCTCATTGGCTAGGGTGGTCACTGGGTGGTTTGATTAGTATTGCTTTTGCTACAAAATTTGCGAAACGCGTTCAAAAATTAATTTTACTGGCAGCGACACCCTGTTTTGTTAAAACCCAAAACTGGGACTATGCGATGGAGCCGTCAATTTTCAACGCATTTGCCGAAAACTTAGATGTAAATCAGCAAGACACCTTGCAACGGTTTTTAATGTTACAGGCGCGTGGTTCAGCTCATAGCAAAGATACGATTCGCCAATTAGCCGAGCAATTAGCGTTAGAAACACCAGCAACATCACAGGCATTAAAAGCTGGATTATCAGTATTGATTGAGAGTGATTTACGAGATGAATTTGCAGGATTACGTTGTCCAACCAAAGTGATCTTGGGCGAACGTGATACCTTAATTCCTGTTGCAGTATCAGCAGACTTACATAACTTAAACTCAAAAAGTGACGTAACAGTGATTGCAAAAGCAGGCCATGCTCCTTTTATTTCGCATTATTTAGAATGCCAAAAACAGATAGAACAGTTTTTAAATGACAAATGAACTCCCACAAAAACAATTAGTTGCTGATTCATTTGGTCGGGCAGCGGCACATTATGATGATGTTGCGATCTTGCAGCGCCAGACCGGGGATGAATTACTCGATCGTTTGGACTTGGTCAAAATTCAACCGCAACGTATTGTTGATTTGGGTGTGGGCACGGGGCGTAATTTAGGTTTATTGGCACAGCGTTACCCCAATGCACAACTGATTGCCGTTGATATCGCAACTGAGATGCTACAACACGCTCGCCAAGCTCATCGACAACAACAGGGTTTAAAACGTTGGTTGCCAAGCACTAAAAAACCACTCTATTTAGCGGGCGATGCCGAGTTATTACCTCTTGCTGATAATAGTGTTGATTTAATTTTTGCTAATTTGGCATTGCAATGGTGTGATCCGCGAATTAGCTTTGCCGAAATACAGCGCGTTTTAACACTCGATGGTCTGGTTATGTTCACCACACTTGGCCCCGACACCTTGCACGAATTACGAAAATCATGGGCGGAGGTCGATGATTATCCTCATGTCAATATGTTTTACGACATGCATGATGTCGGTGAAGCAATGACAGAGGCGAGTTTAACTGGCATGGTATTAGATACGGATCGTTTTATTCTGACCTATAACGATGCCATGAGCCTGATGAAAGATCTGAAACTATTAGGCGCACATAATATCAATCGTGATCGTCGCCGTGGTTTAACGGGCAAACAGACTTTAGCAAAAGTCATCTCCGCTTATGAAGGTTTTCGTCAAAATGATCTATTACCGGCAACCTATGAAGTGGTATTTGGTCATGCCTGGGGTGGCATTCAGGCACAACATACTTCAAAAGATGGTAGCGTTCATATTCCTATCAGTCAGATAAAACGAAAAGTCATACAGCCATGACACTTCAATCGGCAGAAAATCATCTTTTGTCATCGTGGATGCAGGGTTCTATCGGCAGTGAAACCAGTCGCTATCGTTGGAACCCCGCTTTTGCGGGAATGTCGGCATCTAGTAATTTAACAGCAAATTCAATGACCACGGGTATATACCCAAGTGACTTGAAGATGCGTGCAGCTTTTGCCGTTCGTGGTGAGCTTGTCGAACCATGAACCTAAGCAACCTAACACTTCGGCTCTTCAACGAGCTCAGAGCTCAGGGCGAACGACAATTTTTAGCAATATCTGCAAATTCATTGATTACGGGTTTATGACCAGTTTATTTGTAACAGGAACCGATACCGACGCTGGCAAAACAGTGGTTAGCGTCGCCCTTATTGATTTACTTAAACAACAAGGGCTTAGGGTTGCCGGTATGAAACCCATTGCCAGTGGTTGCGAGTTAACCGAAGTCGGTTTGCGTAATGATGATGCAATGCAACTGGCACAACATGCCAATGTGCATTTACCGTACGATATGATCAATCCTTATGCTTTTCAGCCAGCGATTGCCCCACATATTGCAGCAGAACAAGTTAATGTTGCTATTGACCTGGATGTTATTAAACACAATTTTGAACAAATACAACAACAAGCAGACGTCGTTGTGGTTGAAGGTGCTGGTGGCTGGTTAGTGCCAATCAATCAGCAACACACTATCGCTGATATTGCATCAATACTTAATCTGCCGGTGATACTTGTTGTAGCTATACGTTTGGGTTGTATTAACCATGCCTTGCTTAGCGTCAATGCAATCGCTCAATCAGGGTTAAGGCTTGTAGGTTGGGTTGCTAATAGCGTTACAAGCAATAATGAACAAGATGAAATAATTGCGACCTTAAAACAGCGAATTAATGCACCCTGTCTAGGCATCGTGCCAACACTGACAGCACAACAAGATGCTAAAGATTACATTGAGCTTGGAGACCTATCATCAAAAAACTGCTGATAAGTTTTATATTGTTGTTATTAGTGGGCTGCTCATCAACACCACAAAAAGAGGATGGTATCGACGCACTGACGCAACAGCGTATTGAACAATGGAAAAACTTGATTGATTCAGGCTCTCAATGGTCTGATCTTAAAAAACTGACCAGCGTTAATGATTTTGTTAATCAGTTTAATTTTGTTGATGATATTGATCATTGGCGCAAACAAGATTATTGGGCAACACCATTGGAAACCTTGGTAACAAAAGGCGGTGATTGTGAAGATTTTGCCATTGCTAAATATTTCACCTTAACCGCAATGGGCATGCCAAAAGAAAAAATGCGCTTAACCTATGTTAAAGCATTAAGCATTAACAAAGCCCATATGGTGGTTAGTTATTATGAGCAACGCAATGCCGAACCGTTATTGCTTGATAACCTTAATCGCAAGATTTTGCCAGCATCACAACGACAAGACTTAGTACCTGCTTATAGTTTTAACGGCACCGGTTTGTGGTTATCAAAAAAAGCAAAAACCGACGAATATGTTGATGATTCAAGCCGAATTAGCCTATGGCAACAACTGATATATCGGATGGATGTCGAAGCCGCAGATGAAAAAGCGATGATCTGTTTGTATCAATATTATGATTTACCGGTTTCAGTTGCTAAAACCAAGTGTTCTTAGTTTGGTAGTCTAATCTGACTTGATAGCTCACCGCTGGGCGTTCATTTCTTTTGCATGTGCCCAAAAGAAACGAACCAAAGAAAAGGGCACTCGGAATTGCCTTAACTCCAAAAACTAAACTGATTTTATGGCGTGGTCGACAACTCGCTACGCTCAAACACTCGACCACCTTCTCCACAAAATAAGTTTAATTTTTAGCGGAAATTGGCGGGAAAGTGAAGTTCATGATCACCAGTTAAGCAAAGCCGAATCCGACTGCTGGCAGAGCGAGCGATCCGGTGCAGCCGTTTGTTAAAAGACATTAGCCGCCAACCTTGTTGTAGGCCAAAGCAATAAAGTCTTTGACTGACTCAAACTCTGATTCCGTCGAAACGGTAAATTCAATATCACCAGTACCGTAATGACCTATTGACGTGACATCTCGATAGTTTTTGGTTCCATCAGGAATGTCAGAGGGTTTGAGTTTTAAGAACAACTTGACGTTTCTACCTTTGACTTCCATACAAGCGATGTTCTGCGAGATTTTGTACGCGACATAGTATTTTTTTGGTACTTCTTCTATTGACTCATCCAAACCAAGAATAAATTCGCGGATTGTTGCTGTTAGCTCATGGATTTCTTCGCTTTTTCCTTCAAGTCTTTCATCGAATGTATAGGCTGTCGTAGCACGGGTTAGAGCAGCTTTTTTACCCGCCTCAACCATGACAGGATTTTTATATCCGTTCTCAGTTGCAAGGGCAGATGTAGTGGATGCTGTTGATTTGGAAGTATGAAAAACCTCTTCAAGGTAAAGTGAGTTATTAGAAAATAACCGATATTTCCATAGCTCGATATTTGCTCCCATAACTTGCACCGCATGCAAGTCATACTTTTTATAGTTAGGCGCAATACAAATAACCCTAACGTCAGACCAATCTATCTTGACTTTACTTCCCAATTTTTTTTGTACAGCAATTTCAAAATCACCCTTGTGATCTTGTATCCAGTGCAAATAGAAAAGACTTTGATTGATCAATTCTGATGATTCGACTTTTTTGTATTCGATAATGACGGGATTATCTTCTTCTGATAAGGCAAGACTATCGATTCGTCCAGCATGTTGAGCGCCAGTTGAAAACTCACTCGCAATAAACCGGCAATTAAATACTGTTTCGAGGTTTTTCTCAATCAGGGACTGCAAGTCCTTTTCCAGTGCAAAGTTCTTCTGCTCTACGGCAGATAACTTGTCACCTGAAATGTCAAAAATTGGCACGTGATGATTACTCCATTGTTTCTTTGGTTTTTAACATGTCATTAAGGACAATAATTCTTAGTAATTTAATAATCAAGCTAAAACAGGGAATTGGGTAATGTCATCACCCAACTGCCAAGCAGGGTATTTAGTCATAATGCTATTAAATAACTCAGATTCAATAAAGTCATTTAACCATGCTTGAAGTAGCGGGTAGGGACTTTGGTCAAACCAAGTTTTGTCAGCAAAGGCGAATTGGCGGATAAAAGGCAGGATAGCCATATCAACATAAGTGATGCGATCACAGATCAAATAGCCATTCTTTTCTAATTGCTGTTCTAAATTAGATAAGGTTTTTTCAGCCTGTCGGCAATAATAGTCTTGCGTGTGTTCAGGATAGCGATCGGCATATTTATAACGATCGAGATAATATTTAAATTCACCATCATTTTGGGCAATGAGTTGTTGGCTGTGTTGCTGTTGTGATTCTGTCAGATCGTGATACCAATGGTCAGGGTCACGTTGATTAAGCGTCCATTTCATAATATCTAAACTTTGATCAATTACAGTATTATCTGTAGTGAGTAATACTGGCACGGTGGCTTTGGGTGATAGTTCAATTAGTTGTTGTGGTTTATTTTTTAATTCGATTTCACGTAATTCAAGCTGAATGCCGCTATTAGCAATGGCTAAACGTGCTCGCATGGCATAAGGGCAGCGACGGAAACTATATAAAATGGCATTATTCATGGTTATGTATTGTACGTAGAGTTAAGACGCTGAGCTAGTTATCTGGTATTGATTATTAGTGTTTGCTAATATATGGCTTTGCATCATTTTAAATCTGGGTGCAAGCTATCACTGTCTATCTTAAAAGGCTATTGCTATGAAAGTGCACACTAAAGGAATGAGAACGGGACTTTTAACCACTGTCTGGTTAATAACTGTGTTGGCATGTACTAGTGCACATGCTGTAGATGAGTTAGCCGTTGTAGCTGTTGAGGATAAAACGTTTCCACACTATGAGGTGTTTGATGCAGTGGTCGAGGCAGTACATCAATCAACGGTGTCATCACGCATCGCTGGTGAAGTGATTGAACTCAATTTTGATGTGGGGGATGTCGTACCCAAAGATGCCATTATTCTGAAATTTAGGGATGAAGAATTTCAAGCGCGTGTTGCACAAATTGAGGCTAATTTAGTCGCTGATAACGCATCAAATCGTGAGGCAATTGCTCGTTATAAAGAGGCTTCAGCCGAATCTGAACGGGTGTCTAATTTATTCAAACGTAAACTGGTATCTCAAGCTGCATTAGATAAAGCTGAGGCTGATTTAAGTGCTGCCCGTGCACGGATGCAGGCGCTTACTGCTCAAATAAAATCACGTCAGGCTCAGTTAGATGAAGCTAAAGTCAATTTATCGTATACCCAAATAAAAGCGCCTTATAGTGGTGTTGTCACCGAACGTTTGATTGAATTGGGTGAAATGGCGAGCCCCGGCCAGCATTTAATGACAGGGATCTCATTGGATGATACCCGCGCTGTTGTCTATGTACCTCAGTATCTGCTTAATCAGGTGTTACAGGCTAAAAATCCCGTTTTACAGTTAGTTGATGGCAGACAAATACAAGGCCAAGACATCACCTTGGTTCCTCATGCCGATCAGACCAATCATAGTTTTAAGATACGGGTTGCTTTGCCAGTATTGCAACAGCCGATTTATCCCGGTCTATTTGGCAAACTTCGATTTGAAACTGGTGATGAACGTATTCGAGTTGTGCCTAAAACAGCGATTGTGCAGCGTGGTGAAGTCAGTGCTGTCTATGTAGTAACAGGCGATCAGATACGATTACGTCAAATCCGTTTAGGCCGAGTTGTTTCATCAACCCAACAACAAGTGCTTGCCGGTTTAGCCGTTGGTGAAGCTGTTGCAATTGAACCAGATAACGCTATGCAGAAACTTGGGTCTAATGGTGTTGGAGCGATGCAGTGAGTCAAGCAAAATTGGGCATTTCAGGACGTATCGCAGCCTTATTTCAAGACTCGGAGATCACACCTTTATTGGCGTTACTAGCTATTTTATTGGGCGTGTTTGCTTTGATGGTGACACCGAGAGAAGAAGAACCACAAATTGATGTCACCTTTGCCAATATTTTTGTGGCTTATCCCGGTGCTTCCGCCAAAGAAGTTGAGCAACTTATATCCACACCGGCAGAACAAGTCCTTTCGGAAATTCCGGGTATTGAACATGTTTATTCTGTGTCAAAACCGGGGATGTCAGTCTTAACTGCTCAGTTTGAAGTGGGAGAACAAGCGACTGAATCCATCGTTAATTTATATAACAAAATTTATTCAAATAGTGATTGGTTGCCAGCACAACTTGGTGTCGCACAACCAGTGATTAAACCTAAAGGTATTGATGATGTACCTGTGGTGACGATGACGCTTTGGAGTGAAGATAAAACAACACGTTTCGAGTTACAACAAGTAGCCCATATATTAGAGGCTGAGTTAAAGCGAATTCCCGGAACGCGTGATATTTATACTGTAGGAGGGCCAGATCATGTGGTTCGTATTCAACTCGATCTTGAACGATTAGCTGGTTATGACATTGACCCACTGGAATTAAAACAGGCGTTAATGGCAGCAAATTCATCTGCTGAAGCTGGCATCTTAATCAACAATGATCAGACAAGCTCTGTGCAAGCTGGTGAATTTTTAACAACAGTAGATGATCTTTATCAACTGGTTGTAGGTGTTCGTAACAATGCACCGGTGTATTTGATTGATGTTGCTTCGGTGATGGAGGGTGCAGATCAAGCTCAACGCTATACATGGTTGGGTACGGGGATGGCAGCGGCGGATAAAGGTGTTACTGCATCGGGCGAGTTTCCAGCTGTTACTTTAGCCATTGCCAAACAACCGGGACAAAATGCTGCTGATATTGCAGATGCGGTGATTGCACGATTTGGTGAGCTGCATAATGTCGTCGTGCCGGAAGGGGTTCAGATGACAGTGACCCGAAACTATGGTCAAACTGCCAATGATAAGGCTCAAACTTTAATAAAAAAATTAATCTTCGTCACCCTTGCCGTGGTGTTGTTAGTGTTAGTTACCTTAGGTTGGCGAGAAGCGCTCATTGTTGGCGTTGCTGTGGTTGTGACCTTAATGTTGATGTTATTTGCATCATGGGCATGGGGCTTTACTCTCAATCGAGTGTCATTGTTCGCGCTTATATTTTCGATTGGTATTTTGGTTGATGATGCCATTGTGGTGGTTGAAAACATTCATCGACACCATCAGCTTGGTGGAAAGTCGTTACGTGAAGCCATTCCACTTGCAGTTGATGAAGTCGGTGCCCCGACTATTTTGGCCACTTTTGCCGTTATTGCTGCGTTATTACCGATGGCGTTTGTGACTGGTTTGATGGGACCTTATATGAGTCCTATTCCGATCAATGCCAGTATTGGCATGATCTTATCGTTGTTTGTTGCCTACATTTTAACGCCGTGGATGGTGTTTAAAATGATGTCTAAAACCAGACATGATTCAGCTTCGGGTGACTTATCTACATCGACTTCGACGCGACTGTACCGTTTCTTTCATCGTATCATTGGTTTATTTGTATTGAGACCTAACAGTAGACTTTGGCGATGGCTGTTATTGATGGCAATGATTGGCTTGATTGCAGTGTCTGTTGGTTTGGCAGCAGTGAAATTGGTCGTATTAAAAATGTTGCCGTTTGATAATAAATCCGAATTTCAAGTTGTTGTTGATATGCCTAAGGGAACCAGTTTGGAACGCACAGCAGGTCTGATGCGAGACTTGGGTGCCTATATTGCAACGGTGCCAGAAGTCACTGATTATCAAGTTTATGTGGGTACTGCTGCACCAATTAACTTTAATGGTCTGGTCAGACAGTATTATTTAAGGCAGGGGTTTGAGTTTGCCGATATTCAGGTTAATTTGACTGATAAACACTTAAGATCAAGACAAAGCCATGATATTGCCCGTTCGGTCAGGGAGCCTTTACAACAGATAGGTCAACATTGGGGTGGCAATATAAAGATTGTTGAAGTACCACCGGGACCACCAGTACAAGCGCCACTTGTTGCCGAAGTCTATGGCTTGGATTATGACAATCAGTTAGCGTTAACACGTCAAATTCGAACTGTGTTTGAGCAAACAGAGGATATTGCTGATAGTGATGACAGCATAGAATTTGCTGCTGCACGCAAACGTATCAGTATTGATCAACAAAAAGCGGCACAATTAGGTTTAAGCCAACAACAGATAGTGAGTGCCATTTCGTTGGCATTGGCAGGTGATGATGTTGGTTTTCTTCATAATGAAACAGCTAAATATGCAGTGCCATTACGGGTGCAATTACCGACTGCTGGGCAAGCTGATATCTCATCCATATTGAAATTACGCTTACGTAATACTCAGGGACAATTGATTGCTATTGGTGATGTGGTCAATGTGTTTGATAGCGTGCGCGAGCAAACTATTTATCATAAAGATTTATTGCCAGTGAGTTATGTGACTGCCGATATGGCAGGAGAATTGGATAGCCCACTTTATGGCATGTATGCACTTTATCAACAATTTGACCAATCAGGCATTGAGCAGTTTTTAATTAAAGCACCATTGTTGCCGATTAACGGCAGTATTAAATGGGATGGTGAATGGCAAGTCACTTACGAGACTTTTCGTGATATGGGCGCGGCCTATGCGGTGGGCATTATTTTGATTTATCTCTTGGTTGTTGCTCAATTTAAATCGTATTTAGTACCGTTAGTGATTATGGCGCCGATACCATTAACTATTATTGGTGTAATGCCGGGTCATGCTTTATTGGGTGCACAATTTACTGCAACCTCAATGATAGGCATGATCGCGATTGCGGGGATTATTGTGCGAAACTCAATCTTGCTGGTGGATTTTGTTAATCAAGCAGTTAAGCAAGACACTAGCTTGGAACAGGCTGTCATTCAGGCGGCTGCAATACGGGCAAAACCGATCATGCTGACTGCTGTTGCAGCGATGTTAGGCGCTTTATTTATTTTAGATGATCCAATATTTAATGGCTTAGCCGTTGCATTATTATTCGGAATTTTAGTTTCAACCTTGCTGACGCTATTAGTTATTCCTGTTATGTACTATGCATTGATGACAACGCGCTTAACATGATTTAAGCCTGAACTTAATTCTACTCTTTTGATGCCCGTAGAATTTCCGCTTGTCTTGTTAAGGTATGTTTAACAAGTAGATTGCGATCATGTTCTGTCATATGACTAAACACGAGACGTAATAAATAAGGTGTATCTTTGCGCGCATCATAGGGTTGACTACAACCGATGACACTGGCAATACCTTGAATGGTCGAACCCGAAGGGCGTAATTCAATTTTGAATTCAAAAGCCTGTTTCTTCTGATATTCATGTTCAGACATTAGTGCAAGACCGCCACCACTTAAATTAACATCGATTGAAACACAGTCAGAAGGGCGTGTTTTTTGACGATTGACTATTTGTGATATCAAATTGATTTTGTCGTTAAGTAAACGCAGGGCGCGTGCGACTTCACGATCAGTCTGGTTGACCTGATCAACAACGTGACTGAACGCATTTTGTAAGGTTGTTAATTGTTGCTGTTCGGAATTTGTATCGTGAGTATTTTTATTGCGTAGCACTGTAATAAAATTGGCAACATCAGTTGAATCGATAGGGTTTAGTGTTAGATAAATAGAGTCATTTATACGAAAAAACTCACGGCGATCATCATTAAATTCAGGTAAATTTTCCAACACATTACTCATTCGATAATCCTCAGAGGCGCCATGGCGTTTAACCATGACGCTATAATCAGCTATATACCTATGACACTTCGATTTGCAGAAAATCATCTTTTGTCATCCCAGTTTTTACCGGGATGACGGGTTCGATAAATTTAACAGCAAATCCGATATAGTATGCCAGATTATAGATGCTCTGATGCAAAGTCCGCGAGTCGAGAACGTTCACCTCGTAACAATGTGATATGTCCGCTGTGAGGCCAGTTTTTGAAACGATCAACGACATAGGTTAAACCAGATGTGGTCTCACTTAAATACGGTGTATCAATCTGAGCAATATTACCTAAACAAACGACTTTGGTGCCTGGGCCTGAGCGCGTGATCAGGGTTTTCATTTGTTTGGATGTCAGGTTTTGGGCCTCATCAATGATGATGAAACGATTAAGGAATGTACGACCTCGCATAAAGTTGAGTGAACGAATTTTAATTCGGCTTTGTAATAAATCGTTAGTGGCTTGTTTGCCCCATTCACCAGCGCTAATATCAGTTTTGTTTAGCACTTCTAAGTTATCCATTAATGCACCCATCCACGGTGTCATTTTTTCTTCTTCTGTACCTGGTAAAAAACCGATATCTTCACCAACAGGCACGGTAACACGTGTCATGATGATTTCGGCATAACGTTTGTGTTCGATGGTTTGGGTTAGAGCCGCAGCTAAGGTTAATAGCGTTTTACCTGTACCAGCTTGTCCAAGTAAGGATACAAAATCGACATTAGGATCCATTAATAAATTGAGTGCAAAATTTTGTTCGCGATTACGAGCCATAATGCCCCAAACAGCATGATTTTCTTTACGATAATCATGGGTTAATTCAATTTTTGCTGAAGAGTCGGTGGTTTCACGAACAACGGCTTCAATCGTGTTATCTTCACCTGGCGAATAGATTAACTGATTGGGATACCAGTCTTTAACAACATCACCTTCAATGCTGTAGAAGGTGCGACCATCTTCTGTCCATGATTCCAAACGGTTAAGATCATTCCAGAAATCAGCTTCAAGTTCGACCGAACCACGATAGAGCAGATCGACGTCATCGAGCACTTTATCGTTGTAATAATCTTCTGAGTGTAAACCTAATACCGAGGCCTTAATACGTAGATTAATGTCTTTTGAAACTAACGTAACTGTGACATCCGGATGTGATTTCTGAAGGCTGCTAACGATGCCTAAGATGGCATTATCTGCCTGATGACCAGGTAATTCTTTTGGTAAATCCTGAACCATTTGGGTTGTTTGGAAAAATAAACGTCCACTTGCTTTTGGATGTTCGCCATTTATTTCAGTTGTTGGTAAAGGTATGCCGTTGGTAATCGCTTCACTATCACTCACTTCCATCATCAAGTCATCTAAAAAACGACTGACTTGGCGTACATTGCGAGATACTTCGGACAGGCCTTTTTTACCGGCATCAAGCTCTTCTAATACCACCATTGGCAGAAAAATATCATGTTCATCAAATCGAAATAACGCTGTTGGATCGTGCATCAAGACATTGGTATCTAAAACCAGAAGACGTTTTCCAGTTATGATTTTTTTGATCATGTTGATATTTTCCTTCGGTTATTTAATGGGGAACACTAGCTCGATTATGATCTAAGTTAAGCGACGATGGAAGACCTTAGATAACCTTGTTTTTTTACAAGGAAAAATAATAACTGTCTTCTGATATAATACGCGGTTACTTTTAGACTTTTCGTCAATAGGAACCACCATTTTGACTGCTACGACTCATCAAATTCATCAACTTCTACAGCAACGTATTTTGATTCTTGATGGTGCTATGGGCACCATGATTCAAAGTTATAAGTTAGAAGAAGCAGATTATCGTGGTGAACGTTTTGCAGATCATCCCTGTGATCTTAAAGGTAACAATGACTTATTATCGTTGACTCAACCTAAGATTATCAGTGATATTCACCGCGCTTATTTTGAAGCAGGTGCCGATATTGTTGAGACTAATACTTTTAATGGCACCTCAATTGCGATGGCAGATTACCAGATGGAAGATCTGGTGTATGAGTTGAACAAAGCATCAGCACAATTAGCCCGTGTCATTGCTGATGAATTTACTGCCGCAAATCCTGATAAACCACGTTTTGTAGCAGGTGTATTAGGCCCAACAAATCGTACTGCCAGTATCTCGCCTGATGTTAATAATCCGGGATTTCGCAATGTCAGTTATGACGAGTTAGTTGAAGCCTACTTAGAAGCAATTGCTGGTTTGGTTGATGGTGGTGCTGATTTGTTATTGGTTGAAACTATCTTTGATACCTTAAATGCCAAAGCAGCGTTGTTTGCGATCGAAAGCTATTTTGATCAGCATCATGTACACATGCCTGTGATGATTTCCGGCACCATTACCGATGCCAGTGGCCGAACACTGTCCGGTCAAACGGCTGAAGCATTTTATAACTCATTAAATCATGTACAGCCGATAAGTATTGGTTTGAACTGTGCATTGGGTGCAGCCCAATTGCGTCAATATATTGAAGAATTATCAACAATTGCTACCTGTCATGTCAGTGCACATGCTAATGCTGGTTTGCCGAATGAGTTTGGCGAATATGATGAATCGGCTGACGTTATGGCCGAACAAATGAAAGAATGGGCGCAGTCCGGCTTTTTGAATATTGTTGGGGGCTGTTGTGGTACGTCACCGGCACATATCAAAGCGATTGCCAATGCAGTTGCAGGCATCGCTCCGCGTATTCCGGTTGAAAATAAACATCATTGCCGATTAAGTGGTTTAGAACCATTTAACATCACGCCAGACAGTTTGTATGTCAATGTCGGTGAACGCACTAATGTAACCGGTTCAGCCCGGTTTGCCCGATTGATTAAAGAAGGCGATTATGACGCAGCCTTGGATGTGGCGCGTCAACAAGTTGAAAGTGGCGCACCCATTATCGATATCAACATGGATGAAGGCATGTTGGACTCGAAACAGGCGATGGTGACCTTCCTCAACTTAATTGCGTCAGAACCTGATATTAGTCGTGTACCGATCATGATCGACTCATCAAAATGGGAAGTGATTGAAGCGGGTTTAAAATGTATTCAAGGTAAAGGCATCGTCAACTCGATCAGCATGAAAGAGGGCGAACAAAAATTCATCGAACAAGCTAAGTTAGTTCGTCGTTATGGTGCGGCTGTGATCGTGATGGCGTTTGATGAAATTGGCCAGGCCGATACCCGTGAACGTAAACGTGAAATCTGTACCCGTTCGTATGAGATTTTGACCAAACAAGTAGGCTTCCCACCTGAAGATATTATTTTTGACCCCAATATCTTTGCGATAGCAACCGGTATTGAAGAGCATAACAACTACGCTGTTGATTTTATTGAAGCAGTTAAAGACATCAAACAGGCTTTGCCCCATGCCATGATCAGTGGTGGAGTCAGTAACGTCTCGTTCTCATTCCGTGGTAACAATCCCATTCGTGAAGCAATTCATGCCGTGTTTTTATACCATGCGATTCGAGCGGGTATGGACATGGGTATTGTTAATGCCGGTCAACTCGCGATCTATGATGATTTGCCAGCAGAATTACGTGAATTGGTTGAAGATGTCGTATTAAACCGACGTGATGATGCAACAGAACGATTATTGGACGTTGCCGAACAATACAAAGGTGATGGCAAAGCGGTTGAGAAAAAAGAAGATCTTGAATGGCGTAGCTGGCCGGTCGAAAAACGCCTGGAACATGCCTTAGTTAAAGGCATCACCGACTATATCGACGAAGACACCGAACAAGCACGTCAAAATGCCGAAAAACCATTGCATGTCATTGAAGGGCCGTTGATGGACGGCATGAATGTGGTTGGTGACTTGTTTGGTGAAGGCAAAATGTTTTTACCTCAAGTCGTAAAATCTGCCCGTGTTATGAAAAAAGCCGTGGCGTATTTAATGCCGTTTATCGAAGCTGGAAAAGAAGAAGGCGACGAAAGTAAAAACAACGGCAAAATCTTGATGGCAACTGTTAAAGGTGACGTACACGATATTGGTAAAAACATTGTCGGTGTGGTGTTGCAATGTAATAACTTCGAGATCATCGATCTTGGGGTCATGGTTCCTGCCGCCAAAATTTTAGGCGTCGCTAAAGAAGAGAAGGTCGATATTATCGGTTTATCTGGTTTGATTACACCATCATTAGATGAAATGGTGCATGTTGCCAAAGAGATGGAACGTCTAGGCTTTGATATTCCATTGATGATTGGTGGCGCGACCACATCATTGATTCATACTGCCGTTAAAATCGAGCAGAACTATCATGGCTGTAGCGTTTATGTAAAAGATGCCTCTCGTGCGGTGGGTGTTGCTCAAAGTTTGGTTGGGCCTGATACACGCAATGACTTTATCGCCAAAGTCAAAGCTGATTACGAAGATAAACGGGCTCGCCATAAGGGCAAGAAAAACACACGTCGCCAACTGACATTGGCTGATGCTCGTGCCAATAAAACTAAAATCGACTGGCAAAGTTACCAACCCACTGCGCCTAAAAAATTAGGCATTCACACCTTGGATAACTACCCACTTGAAGATTTAATTGAGCGTATTGATTGGACACCATTTTTCAAATCATGGGAATTAGCAGGCAAGTTTCCTCGCATTCTTGAAGATGAAATTGTCGGTGAACATGCGACTAATCTATTCCGTGATGCACGGGCAATGCTCACTAAAATTGTTGACGAAAAATGGCTGACAGCACGCGCTGTATTTGGCTTGTTCCCAGCTAATAGTGTGATTGACGATGATATTGAAGTCTATACCGACGAGTCGCGTAATGACGTATTGATGACCTTGCATAGCCTACGCCAACAAACAGAACGTCCACCAGGTCGTCCAAATGCGGCTTTAGCAGACTTTGTGGCACCAAAAGACAGTGGCATTAACGACTATATTGGTGCGTTTGCGGTGACAGCCGGTATTGGCATTGATGAGCATGTGGCTCGTTTTGAAAATGATCATGATGACTATCAAAGCATCATGCTCAAAGCCTTGGCCGATCGTTTGGCAGAAGCCTTTGCAGAACGGTTACATGAACTGGTACGTAAAGATTATTGGGGTTATGTGCCTGATGAGACCTTGGATAATGACGCCTTGATTGATGAAAAATATCAGGGTATTCGTCCAGCCCCCGGTTATCCTGCTTGTCCAGACCACACTGAAAAAGGGCTATTGTGGCAATTAATTGAACCTGAAAAAAATGCAGGTATGACCATTACCGAAAGTTATGCCATGTTGCCAACGGCCGCAGTCAGTGGCTTCTATTTTGCCCACCCTGAATCACGTTATTTTGGTTTGGGAAAAATAGATCAGGATCAAGTTGAAGATTATGCGGCACGTAAAGGCTGGACGATGGATGTCGCTGAACGTTGGTTATCACCAGCTTTATCGTATGATGGTGACGACTAAGCGTTCAATTTGTTCGAATAAATTCGAACCCACAGGCTACGGATTGATCGAGATCGGAATTGATTCCGATACAGGTATCTAAATAACAAAGAAGTGTTGCCGTATGAATAATGAGATTGTTGATTTACAGATGAAGTTATCTTTTCAGGAAGGGTTGCTCGATGACTTGAATCAAGTGATCATCGATCAACAACAGCAAATCTCACGATTGGAATTAGCGATTGAAACGATCAAAGTACAGATGCGAACAATGCAAACCTCAATCCACCAGGAAAACGGTCAACAACATGAAATTCCACCACATTATTGAGAGGGGAAATCATGGCTGACTCCTTGATATTGCAAGATTGTCTTTTGTGTGAGTTTCCATCTAATCATTACATGACTATTGGAAATCGCGTCTATTACAAATGCACTAATTGTTCTAGCATTTTTCTAACAAAAGAATGTCGATTAGATGAGACTAGTGAGAAAGACAGATATTTAGAACATAACAATGATGTATATGATGAGCGATATCGCGAGTTTGTCTCTCCTATTACAAACTACATTATGAAAAAATATACAAGAGCATCTAATGGTCTTGATTATGGCTCAGGAACAGGTCCTGTGATCTCTACTGTTTTGAGCGAGAATGACTATTCTGTGAGTCAGTATGACCCGTATTTTTCACCTGATAAATTAGTTCTTGAAAATAACTATAATTACATCGTATGTTGTGAGGTGATTGAACATTTTTATCAGCCAAAAAATGAATTCACTAATTTGAGAAATATACTCAAAAGTAATGGAGAATTAATTTGCAAAACAGAAATATATAATGAGAGCATAGAATTCAGTCAATGGTATTATAAAAACGATCCCACACATGTATTTTTCTATTCGGAAGATACATTTGAATGGATTAAAAACAATATTGGATTTAGCCAGCTAACAATCGAAGGGCGAGTTGTTATTTTTAAAAAATAAAGCATCGAACAGATGCAGATGGTAGATCTAAATCAAACGAAGCAAAATCGGTGAACTGTGATTCTCATAATCCACGGTTTTGTAATAGATTCATTGATTCAGTAGAGAAACTGGTTGGTGAGATCATTTATATTCCTTTGTTTTAAGTGGCCCACCGACCTAAAGCAATATTGATTCCTGCATAATTCATAGACGTAAACGTTGTATTTGTTTTTCCTACTTAACCTGAATCCTGGATAAGGGACCGTGCAGGACACTATTTCTCTAATGTAATCAAACTGTTAAGCTCGCTAGGGCGGCTGAGTGCTGTTTCTTATCCTGGATTCAGGTTACTTATGTTTCAAGTAATAGAAAAATCTTTGCCGCTTATGGCATATAGGGCGGCAAAGATGCGCTATCTATTTTCAATTCATCTAAAGTTGCTGTTAACTCAATAGAGAGATCCTGGTTGTCCAACAGTTTTTCTTGGTAATCACATCAAAACCAGACATTGATTACGGATAAGACTGATAGCCGCAATGTGTGAAGCTATCAGTCTTGTCAATTTAAGCTTGCAACGCAGGATAATCAGTATAACCCTTGGCATCACCACCATAGAAGGTATCGAAGTCAGGTGTGTTTAATTCTGCTCCTTTTTGAATGCGCGCAGGTAGATCAGGGTTGGCGATAAAAGGCACGCCAAACGCTATAAAATCTGACTCATTCGCAGCCAGGCTTTGTTCAGCTGTTTCACCGCTATAACCACCATTGGCGATATAAGCGCCATTAAAGAGGTTACGCAAATGTACAAAGTCAAAGTCGTTGTTATCAGCTTCTTTAGAAATGCCAAAGCGTTCAACAAGATGGATATAAGCTAAATTGAACGGGTTTAACTGTTCAATTAGGTAGCTATATAAGCCAAAAGGATCGGTTTCAGTCATGGCATTAAATGTGCCGGTAGGTGATAGACGAATTCCGACACGATCACCACCCCAAACATCAGTCACTGCTTGTGTGACTTCCAAAACAATTCGTACTCGATTTTCAACACTGCCACCGTAACGATCTGTACGTTTATTGGTGCCATCTTTTAGAAATTGTTCCAATAAATAACCATTAGCGGCATGAATTTCAACACCATCAAAGCCTGCTTGTTTGGCATTTAATGCGGCTTGGCGATATTGGTCCACAATACCTGAAATTTCACCTGTTTCCAAAGCGCGAGGTGTTTCAAAGTCGAGCATACCTGTTTCTGTAAATGCTTGTCCTTCGGTTACGGGTATAGCGGAGGGTGCAACAGGGAGTTCGCCATTAGCTTGTAAACTTGAATGTGATACGCGACCAACATGCCATAACTGCATAAACACATGCCCCCCTTGCCGATGAATGGCATCGGTTATTTTTTTCCAGCCTGCAATTTGTTCTGCTGAGTGAATACCTGGGGTATAAGCATAACCTTTACCTTGGGGAGAAATTTGCGTTGCTTCAGTAATAATCAACGCTGCTGATGCGCGTTGTTGGTAATACTCAACATTGAGATCATTGGGAATATCGCCAGGCTGCGATGAACGTGAGCGGGTGAGGGGTGCCATTACAATACGATGAGGTAAGGTTAAAGCGCCCAAATTTTTTTCACTAAAAAGTAAGTCAAAAGCCATTGTTATATCCTTGTTTTCTGTATCAATGAAGTAGTAGAAATGTGAGATAAAAATAATCTTAATTGTTTCAATATTATATTTAGTATACTTTTGTAACTATAAGGTCTGATTTGATCTAAAACAAGTACGCACGAATTTGTTCTTTAGTTACGTAGGGGTGCCTAATGGCAACAAGCAAAATACAAACAAATGATAATCCTGCACCAACGGTCCAGCTAACAGAATGTCATGATATGGCGCAATGTCCGGTTGCAACTGCAATTGATGTTATTGGTGGCAAATGGACAATCATTATTCTGTATCATCTTCGGGGTAAGACGCTACGGTTTGGTGAATTAAAGCGTGAAATACCTAAAATCACTCAAAAAATGCTGACGCATCAATTGCGGGAACTTGAAGCAAATAAGTTGATTACACGTAAAGTTTATGCTGAGGTGCCACCACGGGTTGAATACACACCGACTGAATTAGCCGATAAATTAAACCCGGCACTGGATTTATTGTGTGAATGGGGCGGTGAATATCAACAGGCTCATCAGGCTTAAAATCAAACAAGGATGATGAAAGATAAAGCTGGCCTTGATTGACAATAACGCTAAGTTTTAAAAAACGATTATTTCTGTAAGGATATTTTTACTTTTAGGCTATACTTTCCGGCTTGAGCTTAATAAACCTTCATTAGCTAGGTCAGAGACAGATGTTATGCCTGTAAATACCATAACATATTGGATGGGTATTGTTTTTGCATTCCTATTTAGTATTTCGTCACATGCATTTGAGCTCGATTCATCTAAATTCAGAATCAATGGTTTTGGTAGCTTAGGGCTGACTAAAGCAGATAATGAATTAATAGCAAGTCGTAACAATGTTAACCAGAAAGGTATTTTTGATGAATGGTCCTCTCGGCTAGATTCTAACCTAGGCTTGCAATTAAATTACGACCCCACGGATAAACTACATTTTGCACTTCAGCTGGTAGCAGAGGAGCGCTCTAACAATTCTCTTAATCGTTCAGTGCATTGGGCTTATCTTGGCTATGATGTTACACCTTCATTAGAGTTAAGACTGGGGCGGACAGGGCCAAACGCTTTTTTATTATCAGATTATAGAAAGGTTGGCTACGCACAACTATGGACACATGCGCCATTAGAATTCTATGGGCAATTTTCCTCAGACTATGGCGATGGTATTTCATTAATACATAAGACACCCCTTGCCGGCGGGGTGTTACGCACCCAGACATGGTTTAACCAGTCCAAACTTATCTATAACAGTAATGGCGAAGAAATACCTTTAGAGTTAAAACCGACGTATGGCATCACTGCAACATGGGAGAATGATGCCTGGACTTATAATGCTTCTTTTGTGAATGTACGTTTTCTTGATAAGAAGGAGGACTATAAAGCATTTCAGCAACTGTTAACTGCATCATTACCCATTTGGCCACAAATCAATCCTTTAATAGATGAGGTTACGCTTGATAATACGCAAGCTCATTACTATGGTTTTGGTGTTGCCTATAATAAAAATGACTGGACAATTCAAACCGAACTAAGTTTGACAGAAACGGAATCATCAATAATTAACCGTACTCGATCTGCCTATGTTTTGATAGGACATCGGTTTGGCACGCTAACACCTTATATGGTCGCTGCAATTGCCAAAAATGATGATGTTGATGTACCGGCTTATAACGTCAATCCATTCCTTCCTGATGCAACCAATGCGGCAGCACTTGCCTTACAACAAGGTACGCAGCAGTTTGCAGATTCATTTCATAAGGATCAAAAAACATTGAGTCTGGGTATACGCTGGGATATCGAACCTAAAGTTGCACTTAAAGCGCAGTGGGAAAGAACGTGGGTAGATCCACATGGTGGAACCTTGTTAATGCAACCTGAGCCACTTGATAATACGGAAACTATCGATCGTTTTACTCTAAAAGTGGATTTTCTCTACTGATGAAGATGTTATCTACTCTTCTATTTATTGTTATGATAAGTGTCGCGGATTCAGTCGATGCTGAATTAGTCGTTATCGGCAATAACGATCTGGAGATTCGGGGACTCACCAAAAAACAAATTATTGATATTTATATGGGCAGATATTCAGTATTGCCGAATGGACTCAAAGTCATACCATTGGATCAGGACATCGACTCAAGTGCGAGAAAACACTTTTATGCAAAACTTGTTGATAAAAGTATTAGTGAAATTAATGCCTATTGGGCCAGACTTTTATTTTCGGGTAGAGCAACACCACCCCGTGTTGTCAAAACAGAAAAAGCTGTGATTGAGATAGTGACGAAAAATGCTTCTGTAATAGGCTATATTGATTCCAGTATGGTTACGGATAAGGTTAAGGTTATTACTCGTGTGGAATAAAATTAGCCACCATATCTCTAACCGTTTGGCAGTTTTACTGACACTCCTTACGCTAGTGATCTTGAGCATTAATGCGACTATCGTATTTAATCGTACCTATCAGGATGATTTATTTCAGAGTAGGCATAATGTAACGCAGTTGGTCGGAGCCGTCGCAAACACGGCAGCTATTTCTGTCTATGTTCGAGATACCGTGCTCGCAAGTGAAGTTGTTGATGGTTTGAGTGCAAGCGATTTGATTTCTGCAGTAGCATTGAGGGCAAACTCAGAAACTATATCGGAACAAGGTTCATTCATAGATGGTAAGAAAAATGACTGGATTCATTTTCCGCTTTATGCCCCCTTTGATAAAGACGAATTAACGGGTGAACTCATTGTCCAAGCAAATGATGAATTAATAGCATCCTATGCTAATAAAGCGGCTTTGCAATATGTCATGTTTATGGCTATTCATTCTTTGATATTGATTATGGCGGTTGTACTTTTACTAAATTATCAGCTTGTCAGAGTGATTAGAAAAATCGCCTCAAGTTTACATGACATTACCCCAGGTAGTAATCAACGTATACAAGTTGAAACACGGCATAAAAATGATGAAATTGGCATGTTGGCATCAGATATCAATCAACTTCTCACGTCCGTCGAGACCACCTTGACTCGAGAAAGAACATTACGTGAAGAAGTTGAAAATTTGGAACGTCGCTTTCGATCTATATTTGAACAGGCATCAGGTGGAATTGCATTGCTTGATCAGAATAGCTTTTTGAAAGTGCATAATCCTTCATTTGCAACTATGCTTGGCGATGAGCGTATGCAGCGGCTAACGTCAACGGAGAGAGAATCGTTGGCGGCTATCATAGAATCAGAAACAAATGCTATACAAAATGCGATCACTCAGGCACTTAATGAAGATGGTCCGATATCGTTAGACATCAAGCTAGGTGATGAAACTGAAACATGTTGGGTTCATTGTTTGATTGCTAAAATGCAAGATGATTCAAATAATGCGCCATTACTACAAATCATCATGCAAGATGTTTCTGAAAGACGTTTTAGAGAGCAATCCTTTCAAGTCCAGGCGGAACTTGATCCCTTAACCGGGCTGTTTAATCGACGAGCAGGTAAAGCAAAGATTCAGCAATTACTTGATGATGCTGTAGGAACCTCGGAACACTATGCCTTATTAATGTTAGATTTAGATAACTTTAAACCTGTTAATGATAATTTTGGGCATGATGCGGGTGACAGAGTTTTGATGAGGTTAGCGGAGGAGTTGAGAAATACTGTCCGTTCAGGTGATGTGGTTATTCGGTGGGGCGGTGATGAGTTTCTTGTCTTTATAAAACAGATTAATTACACATTAGAAGTTGGCCAAATAGCGGAAAAATTGCTCAAGGTAATTCAACGACCCATTCCATTAGATAATCAAAACAATGCTCAAATTGGAGTCAGTATTGGTGTTGCTATTTTTCCTGATCATGGTTTTGATCTAGAGCTACTGACCCAGCGCGCTGATCAAGCCATGTATCAAGTCAAATTAACAAGCAAAGATGGTTATGCCTTCTATAATGATGTTATTTCCGAAAAGGAATAGTGATTGATCAGCTTATAACAAGACCTTGATTTATCACTGAATTCTGCATTTTGAACTTGGATATATAATAGTTAAAGTCATACAAATGACACGACAACGTAAAATAATCCATATTGATATGGATGCTTTTTTTGCATCGGTTGAACAACGTGATCAACCAGAATACAAGGGCAAACCACTGATTGTTGGCGGACAACCGAATAGTCGTGGTGTGGTGGCTGCATGTAGTTATGAGGCAAGAAAATTCGGTATACATTCAGCTATGTCCTGTTCACGTGCCTATCGATTGTGTCCACAGGCGATATTTGTGCCGCCACGGTTTGAAGCCTACCGTGAGGTATCACATAAAATACGAGAAATATTTTGGCGTTATGCCTCTGAAGTGGAGCCATTATCGCTTGATGAGGCTTATTTAGATGTGACTTACACTGCTGACTTTGATGGTTCTGCAACCTTAATTGCAACAGCAATCAAACGCGACATAGTGGCTGAAACTAATCTGACTGCTTCTGCTGGTGTTTCTTATAATAAGTTTCTCGCCAAAATTGCCTCTGATATGGATAAACCTAATGGTTTATATGTCATTAAACCTGAACAAGGACAAGCCTTTGTTGCTGAATTAGCTATTGGTAAATTTCACGGAATTGGCCCTGCCACCGAAGCTAAAATGAAAAAAATCGGTATAGAAAAGGGTCGTGATTTACGTTTAAAATCAGTACAAGAACTAACTGAAAAATTTGGTAAATCAGGCCACTATTATTACAACATTGCCCGAGCAATTGATCAGCGTCCGGTTCGCAGTCAACGGCAACGTAAATCATTAGGTAAAGAAACTACGTTTGCTGAAGATATTGTGTCGACAGCTGCTTTGGTTTCAACACTTGAAGCGCTGGCTGAAACAGTCGTCAACATGCTACAGAGCCAGCAGTTGAAGGGGAGAACATTAACGATAAAAGTGAAATATGCTAATTTTCAGCAAGTCACTCGAGCCCATACAGTTGAACATCAATTAGATTTGCCGACAGTTAAACACGTGATCCCGCTATTATTAGCCCGTACAGAAATTGGACATAAACCGGTTAGATTAGTCGGTTTAAGTATAAGTGGATTTGAGCACGTTAATTCTAAGCAGCAGCAATCACAACTTGATTTACAGTTAAGTGATGTATTTTAATTTTAACGGTTTAGCGCGTCCTCATCACCCTTGTAATTTGGGTTGATGAAATTGGTTTCTTTGGCAATTTCAGTATCAGGGCCATCAAGTAATGCACCTGCACGTTCAGGCAAAATACGTTGATCTGATAAGTCACCAAGTTGTTCAGAGCCAAGCGATAGATGATCAAATAGTTTTTTGTATGAGCCAGCCATATCTTTAAACAAGACTGCTGTTTGATTATAGTGTTGATGCACATGCTTTTGATAGCGTGCTAACTCGGCTTGTTTTTGCTCAAGTAGTTGATCGTATTCATGTTTCATTTTTAGGATTTCATCTTGTCCACCGGGGGCTTTACGGCGTCCAATTGCAAATCCAGTAATAGCTGCAACAATGACAGCGATGGCTGCAATAATCCAAATTTCTGTTGTTGACATAACTCGCTGGCTCCATTAATTAATTGCAAATTTATTGACTACTGGACTAGCTCTTTAATTCTAGGCAGATGTTGTTGTACAGCTTCTGGCAACTTAGCCACTAAATTAGCCCTTACATTATGCCAGTAGGCTGATAAAATCAACAAAGCACCACCCATAAAAACACCCGTTAAAGCAAAGCTATAGCCAACGCCACCAAACGTTTCAATGATGCTTGAAAGTGCATAAACCACATAGGCAAGAGATGACACCATAAAAGCGCGACGATCAACGGCAATTGAAATAGAGGTCATCACTAGATACAACATAATGACGGTTGCCAGACTAGCCAAGCTTTCGTCTCCGGCTAAAATACCGAGACTAGAAAAAATCGGATGAATAATGAGTGGAGCAGAAAGTAAATGTAACCAAAATGCGACATCAGATTTGTGTGTGACTCTTTCTGTATCAGACGCGTCCCACACCATTGCCAATGAGAAGGCGGCTACACCGCTGATAAAGAACATTAACTGTAACCAGCCAGTTGCATCAGGAACGATAGCTGCTACTGTTGATACTAAAATGCCAAGTGCTGCGGCTGTGCCAACGGCAATCGTAATAGGCACTCTGAAACGTTGCCAATGAAAATAGGCGGCTATTGCTGATAACGTTGCTGCAACGATTAAAGTTATTTCTGACGTAGTAGAAAATAGTGATGTAGAGAATGTAAAAACACCACCAATAAACGACAATAACAACATAATAGCTGGCAGTGCCATTTTTCGTTTTAATACAAAAAACTCAGCTAAAACCCATGACAAAGTAGCAAATATTAAAAGCCCCAGACTTTCATTAAAGCTTTTTAATACCCACAACGATGAAAACAAAAGCAAAGCACAGGCGATAACAATAAAAATATCATTAAAACCACCAATCAATTTGAAGTTCTCTTCATCAACTGCCGAGGTATTTTTTTGTGATGCCAATAAAAGTCGAAATGCGTTTACAGATGAATCTGTAAAAATTCCTTTTTCGACGGCGAGATTTAAATCTTCATCTGTGTACATTGTCGTCCTTATGATTTATTTATGAGTAATTACGAATCTTGTTCATAATTATTCTGGTGTCAGGTTTGATTCCCCGCCAAATCCGAAACGCTTCCGCTGCCTGCTCAATTAACATACCTAAGCCGTCAATTGTTTTAGCAGCACCATGATTTTTGGCCCAAGTAATAAATGCAGTATCAGTAGTGTTATACATCATGTCATAACAACAGGCATTGTCATTCAATAAAGCGTCGGGAAGGGGTGGTACATCGCCCTGTAAACTAGCAGATGTCGCATTGATGATGACATCAAATGTGCCGGTGATATCATCAAAACCTAGTCCATTCACATTGCCAAAGTCGTTAAATAACAAGGCTAAATCGTGCGCCTTGCTGGCGGTGCGGTTGGCAATAACTAATTCTGTCGGTGAATACGATAGTAACGGTTCAACTACACCGCGAGCGGCACCACCGGCACCGAGTAACAAGATGCGTTTTCCGGTTAGTTCAACCTGATTGTTATCGGTTAAATCTCTGCATAGGCCAATGCCATCAGTATTATCACCAAAAACACTGCCATCGTCATTAAACACAAGCGTATTGATGGCGCCGGCTCGTTCGGCATGTTCACTTTTATTGTCGACTAACTGCCATGCCATTTCTTTAAATGGCACGGTGATATTAATACCTTTAAAACCTTCAGCTTGCAGTTGTTTTAAGCCAATCTCTAAATCATCAAGCGCTATTTCTCGGGCAATGTAATCTAGGTCTTGGCCTGTTTGCCTGGCAAATTCAGTATGGATCAATGGCGATTTGCTATGGCTGATCGGCTTGCCAATAACAGCATAATGGTCGGTCATTTGAGTAAAGCCAAGTGTTGAGCTACATCTTTAGCAAAATAGGTCAAAATACCATCAGCACCGGCACGTTTAAAGGCGATCATGCTTTCCATCATGGTTGTCTGTTGATCTAACCAGCCATTTTGGGCCGCTGCTTTGAGCATGGCGTATTCACCACTGACTTGATAAACAAAGGTGGGTTTTTGGAACGTGTCTTTAACACGACGCAAAATATCTAAATAAGGCATGCCTGGCTTAACCATCACCATATCGGCACCTTCTTGAATATCTAAGGCAACTTCATGTAAGGCTTCATCACTATTGGCAGGATCCATCTGATAACTATATTTATTACCTGAACCCAAATTACCCGCAGAGCCAACAGCATCACGGAAAGGGCCATAAAAGCTGGAGGCATATTTAGCTGAATAAGCCAGAATACGGGTATGGATAAAGTCATTATCTTCCAATGCCTGACGAATGGCTCCAATTCGACCATCCATCATATCAGAGGGTGCAACGATATCAACACCTGCTTCGGCATGCGACAAGGCTTGTTTGATCAATACTTCAACGGTGCGATCATTAACAATATAACCAGAATCATCAATTAAACCGTCTTGGCCGTGAGTGGTGAAAGGATCAAGTGCAACATCGGTAATGATGCCCAATTCTGGAAATTCAGATTTTAAGGCGCGGACGGCGCGTTGAGCTAAACCCTCTGGATTATAGGCTTCACGAGCGTCGTCTGATTTAGCTTGTGCTGGCGTAACTGGAAATAAAGCCATAGCTGGAATGCCCAGACTGTGTACAAGCTCGGCTTCTTTTAATAATAAGTCGATGCTTAAACGTTCAACACCAGGCATCGATACCACTGCTTGACGTTGATGTTGACCTTCAAGCACAAAGCAAGGGTAGATCAAATCATTTACAGACAGACTGTTTTCTCGTACCAAATTTCTTGAAAATGTATCTTTCCTAAGACGGCGAGGACGTTGAAATGGAAAGCCGCTAATGGGGGATGAATAGCTCACAAAAATTCCTTAACACAGAGATACCAAGTGTTAATAGTAACGCCATTAACAACGAATGTCTGCCCTGAAGGCAGCTATTAACCATAACGAAAATAAGAATTTTCGATGTGGATAAAACCAGAGTTTGTTATATTTTGAAAATAGTGGAAAAAAGAGCATACATGTTATGAAAAGTCATATTGGTATCGTACAAATGCGTTCGACTGATCAGCTTGATCAAAACTTGGATTTTTCACATCAGCAAATTCAACAGGCAGCAGATAAGGGTGTTGACCTATTGGCATTTCCTGAAACCTTTCTTTATATAGGTTCAGACAATCAGGAAAAACACCGGGTTGCGCAAACCTTGGATGGTGTTATTGTCGATACCTTTCGCGATTGTGCCGTGCGTTACAATATGTCATTATTGCTGGGCAGTATTTACGAAAAAATTCCCGATGAGAGTGATCGCTTATTTAACACCTCGATTTTTATAAACCGGCAGGGAGAGCTAAGCGGTATTTATCGAAAAATACATATGTTTGATGCACCCGCACTTGGCTTTAACGAATCAGATGGCATTAAAGCCGGTGATCAGCCTGTTGTCTTTGATCATGAGATTGGTCGTATTGGTCTGAGTATTTGTTATGACATACGCTTTCCTGAATTGTATCGACACCTGACTGCAATGGGGGCTGAAATTATCTTTGTACCCGCTGCATTTTTTCTTTATACCGGTAAACATCATTGGTTACAGTTGTTGATTGCCCGAGCTATTGAAAACCAGGTTTACATCGTTGCACCTAATCAATGGGGAGAGCATTATGAAGGACGGGTTTCCTACGGTAGTAGTGTGATCATTGATCCTTGGGGGAGTATTGTGTGTTGTGCCCCTGAACGAACTGGATTGATCGCAACTACTATCGATTTAGATTATTTAGATGAAGTACGTCGAAATATGCCGATTCTGACGCATCGACGCCCAAACCTCTATTAATCCAATGATTAAGGTGTTGTTGCTCATAAGGTAAGACTTTTCTGACTATGAACTAATTCAGTTTTATAGCTCATCCTAGTTTAATTGCATGGACGAAGGACTCGTTTTTAAGATAAAATTGGCAGGATTTTGTCTGGAGATAACACCGCGTTATCTTCATTATTTTTATCTGCTGGAGGTTTCCCTTGCGAACAAGCGCTCTACTTGCTCTTGAAGATGGCTCGGTCTATCACGGCGAATCAATTGGTGCTATTGGGCAATCAGTTGGTGAGGTCGTGTTCAATACATCAATGACAGGCTATCAGGAAATTCTCACTGACCCATCGTACTGTCGTCAAATTGTCACTTTAACCTATCCGCATATTGGTAATGTGGGGGTCAATTCAGAAGATGAAGAGTCGTCTGAAATTTATGCCAGCGGTTTAATTATTCGTGACCTTTCACCCGTTGTAAGCAACTGGCGTAGCAACGAGTCACTTGATAGTTATTTAGAACGTCATAACGTTGTCGGTTTGGCTGGTATTGACACACGTAGTTTGACGCGGCGATTACGTGAAAAAGGTGCGCTTAAAGGCTGCATCGTTGCAGGCGATAACATTGACGTTGATGCAGCAATTAAAGCGGCACAAGGCTTTGATGGTTTGAAAGGTATGGATCTCGCCAAGGTTGTCTCGACCAAAGAATCATACAGTTGGGATAAAGCATGTTGGCATTTGTCGGGTGAAAACCACGCAGCTCCTGAGCGTTTTCATGTTGTTGCCTATGACTTTGGTGCCAAGAGTAATATCTTACGTATGTTGGTTGAACGTGGCTGTAAATTAACTGTTGTGCCGGCTCAAACATCTGCTGAAGATGTATTGGCGATGAATCCAGATGGTGTGTTTTTATCAAATGGCCCTGGCGATCCAGAACCATGTGATTATGCAATTGCAGCAATTCAACAATTATTAGAAACAACTATTCCTATCTTTGGCATTTGTTTAGGTCATCAACTATTGGCTTTAGCCTGTGATGCCAAAACCATTAAAATGAAATTTGGACATCATGGTGCTAACCATCCTGTGCAAGAAATGACAGGCGGATTGGTGATGATTACCAGCCAAAATCATGGTTTTGCAGTTGATCCTGAAACCTTGCCAGCAACAGTACAAGCAACACATTTCTCCTTGTTTGATGGTTCATTACAAGGAATTCACCATACAAGCAAACCCGCATTTAGTTTCCAAGGGCATCCTGAAGCAAGCCCTGGTCCGCAAGATGCAGCCCCTTTATTTGATCATTTCATCGATCTACTTGAACAAGCAACAGGTAAATAACACACGATGGCTAAACGTACTGATATTAAAAGCATCCTTATTCTAGGTGCTGGCCCGATTGTAATCGGTCAGGCTTGTGAGTTTGATTACTCTGGTGCACAGGCTTGTAAAGCCCTACGAGAAGAAGGTTACCGCGTTATTTTGGTCAACTCTAATCCAGCGACCATTATGACTGACCCGAACATGGCTCATGCAACCTATATTGAGCCAGTCACTTGGCAGGCAGTAAGTAAAGTGATTGAAGCCGAAAGACCAGATGCTATTTTGCCAACCATGGGCGGTCAAACTGCATTGAACTGTGCGCTTGATCTTGAACGTCATGGTGTTCTGGAAAAGTTTGGCGTTGAAATGATTGGTGCCGATAGTAACGCTATCAATAAAGCTGAAGATCGTGACTTATTCCGCGCTGCAATGACAAAAATCGGCCTAGATATGCCGAAATCTGCTATTGCGCACACATTGGAAGAAGCCATAGAAGTTCAGCAAGAATTTGGTTACCCAACTATTATCCGCCCATCATTTACTATGGGGGGGAGCGGAGGCGGTATCGCCTACAATCGTGAAGACTTCATTGATATCTGCCAACGTGGTTTGTATTTAAGTCCAACCTCTGAATTATTGATTGAAGAATCAATTATTGGTTGGAAAGAATATGAAATGGAAGTGGTGCGTGACCGTAAAGACAACTGCATCATCATCTGTTCAATTGAAAACTTTGATCCTATGGGGGTGCATACTGGTGACTCGATTACGGTTGCGCCTGCACAAACATTAACCGATAAAGAATATCAAATTATGCGTAATGCCTCTTTGGCAGTATTACGTGAAATTGGTGTTGATACCGGTGGTTCAAACGTCCAGTTTGCAGTGCAACCTGACACTGGTCGTTTAATCATTATTGAGATGAACCCACGTGTATCACGTTCATCAGCCTTGGCCTCGAAAGCAACGGGTTTCCCAATTGCCAAAGTTGCAGCTAAATTAGCGGTTGGTTACACCCTTGATGAATTACAAAATGAAATCACCGGTGGGGCAACGCCAGCATCATTTGAACCAACAATTGATTATGTCGTAACCAAAGTACCGCGTTTTACTTTTGAGAAATTCCCACAAGCAGATAATCGTTTGAGTACTCAAATGAAATCTGTGGGTGAAGTCATGGCCATTGGTCGTAGTTTCCAGGAATCATTACAAAAAGCATTACGTGGTTTAGAAATTGATCGTGATGGTTTAACTGAAATTGCTGATTTAACGGCAGATGATGTCGCTCAAACCTTACGTCGTGAGTTGCGTTTACCAGGTTCAGATCGTTTGTGGTATGTGGCTGATGCCTTCCGTTATGGTTTTAGTTATGACGAAATTCAACAGTTAACCCATATTGATCCTTGGTTCTTGGTACAAGTACAAGAAATAGTTGAAATTGAAAATGACTTAAAAGAGAAGTCATTAGCTGAACTAGATGAAACGGCATTACGCGCGCTTAAACGTAAAGGTTTTTCTGATTCACGATTAGCCAGGTTATTACAAAAAACTGAGAAACAGGTTCGTAAGCATCGCCATGATGTGAATGTTCGTCCCGTTTATAAACGGGTTGATACCTGTGCCGCTGAATTTTCTAGTGACACTGCCTATATGTATTCTACTTACGATCAAGAATGTGAAGCCAACCCAACTGATCGCGATAAAATCATGATTTTAGGTGGTGGCCCTAACCGCATTGGTCAAGGTATTGAGTTTGATTATTGCTGTGTACACGCTGCATTAGCATTACGTGAAGATGGTTATGAAACTATTATGGTTAACTGTAACCCCGAAACGGTTTCAACCGACTATGACACATCCGATCGTTTGTATTTCGAACCATTAACATTAGAAGACGTATTGGAAATCGTAGCCTTGGAGCAGCCAAAAGGTGTGATTGTGCAATATGGTGGTCAAACACCGTTGAAATTGGCTCGCGCACTTGAAGCCGCTGGTGTGCCAATTATTGGTACATCCCCCGATGCGATTGATCATGCTGAAGATCGTGAGCGTTTCCAACAAATGGTTGAGAAATTGAACCTTTTACAACCACCAAATCGTCTTGCATTTTCAGCTGAATCAGCTGCATTACAGGCGAGTGAAATTGGTTATCCATTAGTGGTGCGTCCTTCTTATGTATTAGGTGGACGTGGTATGGAGATTGTTTATAACGAAGAAGAATTAAATCGTTATATGAAAACAGCAATCATGGTGTCGAATGACTCACCCGTATTACTGGATCGCTTCCTTGATGATGCGATTGAAGTGGATGTTGATGCGATTTGTGACGGTAAAGATGTCTTGATCGGTGGCATCATGGAGCATATTGAACAAGCGGGGGTTCACTCGGGTGACTCTGCCTGCGCTTTACCTCCATATAGTTTGAATCAAGACATTCAAGATCGTATGCGTGAACAAGTACGTCAAATGGCAATGGAATTAGGCGTTGTTGGTTTGATGAATACGCAATTTGCTATTCAAGGCGATAATATCTTTTTGCTTGAGGTGAACCCTCGTGCATCGCGTACTGTGCCTTATGTATCAAAAGCGATTGGAGTGCCATTAGCGAAAGTAGCCGCGCGTTGTATGGCGGGTCGTAGTTTGGTAGAACAAGGTGTGACTAAAGAAGTTATCCCTGGTTATTACTCGGTTAAAGAAGCGGTATTCCCATTCATCAAATTCCAAGGTGTCGATCCCATTCTTGGCCCAGAGATGAAATCAACGGGTGAAGTCATGGGGGTTGGTCGTACCTTTGGTGAAGCCTTTGCCAAGTCACAATTAGCAGCGAGCGTTTCTTTACCAACAGGTGGTAAGGCATTTATTAGTGTTCGTGAAGTTGATAAAGCCAATATTGTCACTATCGCCAACGATTTAATTGCCTTAGGTTTTGAATTGTTAGCGACACGTGGCACGCAACAAGTCCTGCACGATGCAGGTATTAATTGCGAACGTGTTAATAAGGTGGCTGAAGGACAACCGCATATTGTTGATATGATCAAAAATGATGAAATTAGTTTGATTGTTAACACAACAGAAGGCCGTCAAGCAGTGGCGGATTCACGTGAAATTAGACGTGCGGCTTTGCAGCATCAGGTTAATTACACAACAACATTGGCAGCTGCGAGAGCAACATGCCAGGCATTAAACAGTAAAGATAGTGGCTCAGTAAATTGCTTACAGTCATTACATGGAGAATTAAACTAATGGCAGTACCAATGACATTACATGGTTCAGACGCACTAAAAGACGAATTGCAGCATTTAAAAATGGTCGCTCGTCCTGAAGTTGTTGCCGCTATTTCTGAGGCACGTGCCCATGGTGATTTGAAAGAAAATGCTGAATACCATGCCGCAAAAGAACAACAAAGCTTTATTGAAGGCCGTATTCAAGAGTTAGAAGCTGTATTGTCTAATGCTCAAATTATTGACCCTACAGAATTACCAAAAGACGGTCGTGTGGTGTTTGGTGTCACGGTTGATTTAATTAATATTGATAATGACGATAAAGTCACCTATCAAATTGTGGGTGATTACGAGTCAGATATTAAGAAAAACCGTGTTTCAATTTCATCGCCAATAGCACGTGCACTTATTGGTAAAGAAATTGATGATATCGCGGTTGTTAACGCACCAAGTGGCGCGATTGAATATGAAATTGCTGCTATCCGCTATGAAGATTAAGTAGCTAGATGTTTTCTGGTTTATCTGGTGAACGTCTACTACTGACTCTGTGGGTTGGCAGTTTGTTATCTATCGGTTATCTTGCCGTACCCATTGCCTTTGCTACTTTGGGAGATATCACATTAGCCGGTAATTATGCCGGTAAGTTATTCTCTACAGTGAACTTGTTAGGCATGGGTTGCGGCAGTGTGTTACTACTGGGTAAAGTCTTTGCTAAGGGTAAGCAAGCCCTGACGTTATGGCGTTTTTGGGTTGTAGTGCTGATGTTGGTGTTAACACTGGTGTTTTATTTTTATCTACAACCGCAGATGGCTGATATTAAAAAGCTTGCATGGCAAACTAATGCTGAACTAACAGCACAATTTTCTGTTCTGCACAGTATCGGTAGAAATCTGTATTTACTGTTAACGATCTTGGGTTTAGCGTTAGTGGTAACCACAGATAATTTCTCCTTAAAAACTGGAGCGTAATTGCTATGGCAAGAAGTAAGTCCAGTAATGATTGGATGAGAGAACATTTTGATGACCCGTATGTCAAAATGGCACAAAAAGCAGGGTATCGTTCGCGTGCAACCTTTAAATTAGAAGAACTTGATAAAAAAGACAAATTGATTCGACCTGGTATGGCGATTGTTGACTTGGGTTCAGCGCCTGGTGGCTGGTCAGATTATGCACTAAGAAAAATGGGCGATAAAGGTACGGTCGTCGCCTTGGATATATTGCCCATGACACCATTAACAGGTGTGGACTTCATTCAGGGCGATTTTCGAGAAGATTCTGTATTGGATGAACTCAACAAGGTTTTAAATGGTCAACAAATAGACCTTGTATTATCAGATATGGCCCCCAATATAACAGGTGTGGATTCTATCGATCAGCCAAGCAGTATGTATTTAGTCGAATTGGCACTTGATTTTGCGGTTAATAATTTAAGCAAACAGGGCTGTTTTTTGGTAAAAGTGTTTCAAGGCGAAGGGTTTGATGCCTATTTAAAAGCAATGCGAGAAAGTTTTAATAAAGTTGTGACGCGTAAACCAGATGCATCTCGAGCACGTAGTCGTGAAGTCTATTTACTAGGCCGTGGCCTAAAATAAGAAAACGTTACTAGGGGTAACATACATTGAATGACATGATGAAAAACATCGTTTTATGGGTAATCATTGCCGTTGTGCTGATGTCGGTGTTTAATAATTTTGGCCCACAAACGGCTAAGCAAGGTGAAATAGACTATTCCACATTTATTTCAAATGTTAAGAATGGCGCTGTATCTAAAGTTGATATTCAGGGGCGAACCATCACAGGTACGTTAACTGATAACAGTGAGTTTACAACCTATAGCCCTGATTATGATCCAGGTTTGATGGGCGATTTACTTGATAATGGTGTCACCATTCAAGCGAAACCAGCCGAACAAACTGGTTTATTAATGCAGATCTTTATTTCATGGTTCCCCATGTTATTGCTGATTGGTGTTTGGATCTTTTTTATGCGTCAAATGCAAGGTGGTGGCGGTGGCAAGAACCCAATGTCGTTTGGCAAAAGCAAAGCCAAAATGTTGAATGAAGATCAGGTTAAAGTCACATTCAAAGATGTTGCTGGCGTTGAAGAAGCCAAAGAAGAAGTCAGTGAGTTAGTTGATTTTTTACGCGAACCAAGCAAATTTCAAAAATTAGGTGGCAAAATTCCACGTGGTATTTTGATGGTCGGTTCACCGGGTACAGGTAAAACATTATTAGCTAAAGCTATTGCGGGTGAAGCGAAAGTACCATTTTTCACTATTTCAGGTTCTGACTTTGTTGAAATGTTTGTTGGTGTCGGTGCATCACGTGTGCGTGATATGTTCGAGCAAGCTAAAAAACATGCACCATGCATTATTTTTATTGATGAGATCGATGCGGTAGGTCGTCACCGTGGTGCCGGCATGGGCGGTGGTAATGATGAACGTGAGCAAACATTAAACCAGTTATTGGTTGAAATGGATGGGTTTGAAGGTAATGAAGGTGTCATTGTGATCGCGGCAACAAACCGTCCAGATGTACTTGATCCTGCGCTACTTCGCCCAGGTCGTTTTGACCGTCAGGTAGTCGTGCCTTTGCCTGATATACGTGGACGTGAACAAATCTTGAATGTTCATCTAAGCAAAGTACCGGCAGCAGAAGATGTTAAAGCTAAAGTGATTGCACGTGGAACACCGGGTTTTTCTGGTGCTGATTTGGCTAATTTGGTAAATGAAGCAGCATTATTTGCAGCGCGTACCAATAAACGTCTTGTGTCTATGGATGATATGGAAAAAGCCAAAGATAAAATCATGATGGGTGCAGAAAGAAAATCCATGGTGATGAACGACAAAGAAAAAGAATTGACGGCTTATCATGAGGCTGGTCATGCCATTGTTGGACGTTTAGTCCCTGGTCACGATCCTGTTTATAAAGTGAGCATCATTCCACGTGGTCGCGCCTTAGGTGTCACCATGTTTTTACCAACTGAAGATCGTTATAGCTACAGCAAACAAACATTAGAAAGCCAGATTTCAAGTTTGTATGGTGGTCGAATTGCTGAAGAAATGATTTTTGGTGCCGAAGCGGTCACCACTGGCGCATCAAATGATATCCAACGTGCAACTGAATTAGCACATAACATGGTCACTAAATGGGGTCTTTCAGATAATATGGGACCCATGTCTTATGGTGAAGATGAAGGTGAAGTGTTCCTAGGCCGAAGTGTGACCCAACATAAAGCCGTATCAGATTTAACTGCCAAGCAAATTGATGAAGATGTACGCACCATGATCAATCGCAATTATCAACGAGCACAACAATTGCTGACGGATAATATCGACAAATTGCATACTATGGCTAAATTATTAATCAAGTATGAAACGATTGATAGCGATCAAATTGATGCCATTATGGAAGGGCGTGAGCCTGGTCAACCAAAAGATTGGAAAGATGAATCTGATGTTCCGCCTGATGTTGCCTCATCTGCTGAATCTGATGTGTCAGGTAAACCAGCTGATCAGCTTCATTAATAATGCAGGCAGTGGTGTTAGATTGTGCTGGCAAACTATTGGATTTGTCGCACCCTCAGGTGATGGGCATATTAAATGTCACGCCTGATTCTTTCTCAGATGGTGGTCGATTCCTAGCTAAAGATAAAGCTGTAGCACAAGCTATGCAGATGGTGGCTGATGGCGCTAGCATTATCGATGTTGGCGGTGAATCAACGCGTCCTGGTGCAGCAATAGTGCCGGTTGAGCAAGAAATCGAACGTGTTGTGCCTGTGATTGAGGCAATACGCGCTGAACTTGATGTTGTTATTTCAATTGATACCAGTAAACCTGAAGTTATGCGGGCGGCAGTTAAGGCCGGTGCAAGTCTTATTAATGATGTTCAGGCCTTACGAATAGAAGGTGCTTTACAAGCTGCGGTCGAGTTAGCCGTGCCAGTGTGCCTTATGCATGCACAAGGCACACCTCAAACTATGCAAAATGATCCGCGTTATGATGATGTGGTGACGGAGGTTATTGATTTTCTATTAGAACGCGTTAATGTCTGTGAACAGGCTGGCATAGCACGACATCAATTGATTCTTGATCCCGGATTTGGTTTTGGCAAACGTGCTCGTCATAACCTCAGGTTAATGAAACATTTGGATAAGTTGATTGAAAAAGGCTTCCCAGTTTTAGTGGGTGTGTCACGCAAATCCATAATCGGTGCTTTGCTCAATGTATCAACTGCAGAACGTTTGGCTGGTAGTCTGTCATTAGCCACAATAGCGGTATGGCAGGGTGCTAAAATCATAAGAACTCATGACGTTCGAGAAACAAAACAAGCGATTGCTTTATGTGATCATGTAATGCAGGTAAAAGATTTTGACTAAACAAACAAGACGTTATTTTGGAACGGATGGTATTCGTGGTCGGGTAGGCGATGGACCAATAAATCCTGACTTTGTATTAAAACTGGGCTGGGCAATTGGCCGTGTCTTTGCTAAAAACGGCCATAGTAAAGTTCTAATTGGTAAAGATACCCGTATTTCCGGTTATATGCTTGAATCAGCACTTCAAGCTGGTTTATCAGCTGCTGGCGTTGATGTTTATTTGCTTGGCCCAATGCCAACACCTGCTATTGCCTATTTAACACGAACATTCCATGCCCAGGCAGGTATCGTGATCAGCGCCTCTCATAATCCATACCATGATAATGGTATTAAATTTTTTTCAGGTGAAGGTAGCAAATTACCTGAAAAGATTGAACTTGAAATAGAAGCAATGATGGATCAACCGATATCTACAGTTGAATCGGCAAAATTAGGCAAGGCACATCGTGTTGCAGATGCAGCAGGTCGTTACATTGAATTTTGTAAAAGCACGGTCAATTCAAAAATAGATTTAGCCGGTCTCAAAATTGTAGTCGATTGTGCTAATGGTGCAACCTATCATATTGCCCCGGATGTATTTAAAGAATTAGGTGCAGACGTTGTCGTGATGGGGGCCGAACCCGATGGTCTCAATATTAATCAAAACTGTGGTTCGACAGAACCCAGATTATTACAAGCTGCGGTTTTGGAACATCAGGCTGATCTGGGTTTAGCTTTAGATGGCGATGGTGATCGCATTATTATGGTCGATCATCGTGGTGAGCTGGTTGATGGTGATGAGATTTTATTTATTATTGCACGCGCTCAAAAAAATGCTGGTTATGGGCAGTCTGCTATCGTTGGAACCCAAATGTCTAATCTTGGTCTTGAACAAGCACTTGAGAAATTGGGTATGCAACTTCATCGTGCTCAAGTCGGTGATCGCTATGTGATGGAAATGATGAAACAACAAGGTGGTCTTGTCGGTGGTGAAGCATCTGGTCATATTATCTGTCTTGATAAAACAAGCACGGGTGATGGCATTGTGGCAGCGTTACAAGTCTTAGCTGAAGTTCGAACATCTGGCCACAGTTTGCATGAACTGCGTTCAGCCGTAACTAAATATCCACAGACCTTGGTTAATGTACGTATTAATAAAATGGTTGAATTTGCATCAAATCCAGCTATAGCGAATGCGGTCAAAGCCGTTGAAGCCGAATTGGGTGATGAAGGTCGTGTATTACTTCGACCTTCAGGCACAGAGCCAGTTATACGCGTGATGGTTGAAGGCAAAGACGCCACCTTAACTAACCAGTTAGCCAATCAACTTGCTGAAGCGATTAAAACCTTGCTTGATGCCTAAGTTATTAGAGGCAAACAAGACTAAAACTCTGATCATTAATTAATAGTGTCCAGTGCGCTCAATTGTTTTTGGATTGCCAGTTTTGATTTTGAATTAATAATGATTGGTGCTTTAACAATAGCTTTCATTGCTTGAGGTTCGTCATCTTCAATTGGTTTGTAAACAATCAAGGCAATAACAGCATCGTGTGGATCGCTTAACTCAAGCAGTTCTGATTCTTCATCAGTCAGTGTGATAGAGAATTGGAGTTTTAACGCTTCAGGAGAAACGACTGATAAGGCAAGCGTTTGATCTGTTAACGATTGTAATTCGTAAACAGTAGGGTTATCGGATTCGGGGCTGAACAGTTGAAATTGATTGTGTTGTTCATAACCAATCAAGCCATGAGGAAAAGATAACGTATTGTCAGATTGGACTGTTGGCATATTCATAAATGTCTCCGTATTGTTGGTTGAGTGAATACGAATAAGCATAATGCATACCAATTTCAGAAAGAGCTTAAATAAGTAGTAATTCTGATTGCTTTATATCCGGTGTAAATGTAAGCTAATCGCTTGTTATAGTTAGAGAGTATCCGTCTGTGCGTAAACCATTAGTTGCTGGCAATTGGAAGATGAACGGCACTAGTGCAACTAATAAAAAATTACTCGACGGTATTTTGACACACGCTGATTCATTCAACTCTGTCGATGTTGCGCTGTTTCCTCCTGCTGTTTATCTACAGCAAGTCCAAGAAGCCTTAAAAGGTACTAATCTATCTTGGGGAACACAAAATTTATCCCAATTCAGGCAAGGTGCTTATACCGGTGAGATTTCAGCGGTGATGTTGAAAGACTTCGGTTGTCGCTATGTTTTGATTGGTCATTCAGAACGTCGTTGCTTATACGCTGAACTGGATCTCGATCAGTTGGTTTTGGATCACATTATTGCTGAAAAGTATGAAATGGCGATCAGTGAAGGAATCACACCTATTGTATGTATAGGTGAAAGTCCAGAAGAACATGCGTGCGGTCAAACAGAAGAGGTTGTTGGGCGTTTATTAGATATTACAATCGAACGGTTAGGGGTAAAAGCATTGTCGCAAGCAGTGCTGGCGTATGAACCTGTTTGGGCGATTGGTACTGGAAAATCTGCAACGCCTGAGTGGGCTCAAGAAGTCCATTCTTTCATGCGTGAGCGTATCGCAAAACACGATCCCACCACTGCAGAAACAGTACAAATACTTTACGGAGGCAGCGTAAAAGGTAATAATGCTGCCCCATTGTTTTCTATGCCAGATATTGATGGCGGCCTGATTGGCGGTGCATCACTGGATGTTGATGAATTTGTAAGCATCTGTCAGGCAGTAGTTTAAATTTAAGGTTTTATGTAATGCATTTAGTAATATTGGTTGTTCACATAGTGGTAGCACTAAGCTTGATTGGATTTATATTAATCCAACATGGTAAAGGTGCCGATGCTGGCGCTGCTGCATTAGGCGGTGGTGGCGGTGGCGCGTCATCAAGCCTATTCGGTAGTCAAGGTTCATCATCATTTTTATCAAGAAGCAGTGCGATTCTAGCAACTGTGTTCTTTATCACAAGCTTAACCTTGGCTTATTTTTCAGGTACGACTGATCGTGTGGAAAGTGTTACTCAAATTGATACCGTTACAGAAACGGTTAAGTCAGCTCCAGCAGATCTGCCTGATTTGCCATAAAAGATACTTGCCGATGTGGTGAAATTGGTAGACACGCCATCTTGAGGGGGTGGTGAGCACAGCTCGTGGCGGTTCGACTCCGCCCATCGGCACCATTAATTAGTAATAAAAAAACGATATTAAGATTAATACTTTTATGTCGTTTTTATATATCAATGTACCAAATTCAGTAGTGCCATTGTTCAATTGAAAAGAGTGTGTGATTTTCACTTTAACTCAAACATACAAAAGCCGGCACTGCGATAGTGCCGGCTTTTTTGTCGAATGAAATAGATTACAAAGTGCTATTTCAAAGTACGCCAACCACTAATCATTGAACTGATAATGGACTGACGTGACATGATATCTTCCCTTACTGCTACATAAACATGAATCATCACAAACAGGATAATCAACCACATTCCGAAGTGATGCCAAGTATGAACATCCATACTTTGACCAAAGAGCGGTATTAGCCAAGAACTAAAGGCTATGTGAGCCCATGAGCCTGCACCTGTACCTTCACCGTATAGAGCAAATCCTGTAAATATCATGAAGATGATTCCATAGACAAAAAACCAGTGCATGACAAAAATGGCTAAAGGATTATGCCCTTCATATTGTTCAGGCTCTTTTTCCATGAACAAATACCACTTAATTTCATGCCATAAACCACGCCAATATGTCGCACTGAGAACGTTATGAAGGAATATTTCTCTCGCGTGCTTATTACCGACAAAAGCCCAATATAACCGAAATATAAAGCCAATAAGAACGATATAGCCGGCTGAAAAATGGCTGAATCTGATATAGCCCATTAAATAATGGTCACTGGCTTCTCCCGACATAGTAGGTAACGGAGAACCAATGAAATAACCTGTTACAGCAAGTATGATAATTGCCAGAGCATTTATCCAATGCCACAGTCTCAGCGGTGCTTCATAGACATATACAGCTGTTTCGCTATGGGTGGATTGTATATTCTCACTCATAATAGATCCTCCTCGATTAGCGAACTTTTACATTCGCAAGCTCTTGTCCATCTTCACTCATGACATGAGTTGAACAGGCAAGACAGGGGTCAAAACTATGCAAAGTTCGCAAAATTTCAACCGGTTCTTCCGGACGTTCTACAGGTGTATTCATTAGAGATGCTTCAAATGCACCGATATTTCCAGCTGGATCTCGAGGTGAACCATTCCAAGTTGTCGGAACGACACATTGATAATTCTCAATTTTGCCATCTTTTATCTTAATCCAATGTCCTAAAGCACCACGTGGAGCAGCCGTTATACCGACACCTTTTGCTTCTTTTGGCCATGTAGATGGATCCCATTTATCCATGTTTGCCGTAGAACTATCGCCATTTTTGATATTTTGGATTAAAGAATTCCAGTCATTTACCATCATATCACCACAGAATTCAGATTCTAAGGCACGAGCAAGCGTACGACCTATAGTTGAATTAAGAGCAGTTTTGGCATCTAGGTTAGTACCTGCAAGTTGATTGAACGCACCTAAGCTTCGATTAACTTGCTCGGTGACATATTCACTACCTTGTGCATAGGCCAATACATAGCGAGATAACGGTCCAACTTCAACAGCATTACCTCTCCAACGAGGTGACTTAATCCATGAATATTTAGCATTTTCATCGATTTCTTCAATATTGGTATTAGTACCTTTTGCATTTGCCCCTAACTGATAATTTGGCTCTGTAATACCATCCCAAGGATGAAGGCCTTTAGACTCATCAGGGTATGAATACCATGAATGTCCAACAAACTCTTGAACTTGCTCAGGATCCCGTGGATCGACAGGGAATACCTCATCCCAATTACCATTTAGGATTGCACCACCAGGAAGTTGGTCGGTTGATTTGTCATCTTGAATAGTAGGATAAGCACCATAATCCATAACATTTAATGCACCTATGCCACCACCCCATAGTTGACCTTTATAGAAGCTGGCAATAGCGATAACATCCGGCACATAAACATTTTTATTGAACTCAACCATTTCTTGAATACGTGCAAGTACAAAATTCAATCGTTCCATATTCAATGGAGCACCAGCCGACATATCACCATCCATATTGATGGCACAAGGCACGCCACCAACAAGGTAGTTAGGATGAGGATTTTTACCACCAAAGACAGTATGGACTTTGACGAATTCTTTTTGTAAATCTAAGGCTTCTAGGTAATGAGCCACAGCCATTAAGTCAGCCTCTGCCGGTAATTTATAGGCCGGATTATCCCAATAACCATTTTTGAAAGGACCTAATTGACCAGATTCAATAAATTTCTTAATGCGTGTTTGTACGTCTCTGAAATAGCCCGGACTAGACATTGGATGGCTAGGAGATACCATTTGTTGTAAGGCAGAAGTTGCTTTAGGATCTGCTTTTAATGCATTAACTGGATTGACCCAATCCAATGCATGTAAGTGATAGAAATGAACAACATGATCATGGACTTGTAATGTTTTAGCCATGATTTCACGAATCAAAAATGCGTTATATGGAATTTTAATATTGAGCGCATCTTCAACAGCACGAACAGATGTTAAAGCATGACAGCCAGTACATACGCCACAAATACGCTCAACAAAAGCCCAAGCATCACGAGGATCACGATTTTTTAAAATTACTTCTAGACCACGCCACATTGTGCCTGTGGAAACGGCATTACGAATAATGTTGTTTTCATCAATATTGACTTCACAACGCATATGACCTTCAATTCGTGTAACCGGGTCAATAACCACACGTTGACCGGAATTGTCGAGGCTGTAGCCATTTGGAGTTTGAATTATACTCATTACTTATTGTCCCCTTTGTTTTGTGCTCGTTTAATAGCTGATACCCCTGCATGAGCAGCAATAGCTGTACCTACAACAGCTGCGGCTGTTCCTCCTACTTTGTCGGCATTACCCTCAATACCAAATTGGTGTATATCCGTAAGACGGGCATACCAAGAACCTTTGTCCCAGAAGCCATCTTCAGAGCAACCAATACAGCCATGACCAGCTTGGATTGGAAAAGATGTGCCTTCATTCCAACGAATAGTTGAACAAGCGTTATAAGTTGTTGGGCCTTTACAGCCTACTTTATAGAGGCAATAACCTTTGCGAGCGCCTTCGTCATCAAATTTCTCAACAAATTGTCCTGCATCAAAATGAGGACGGCGATAACATTTGTCATGAATTCTTTGACTGTAGAACATTTTGGGACGACCTTGACGGTCAAGTTCAGGAAACTTTTCAAACGTAAGAATATAGGTAATTACTGCAGTCATGACCTCAGCGATTGGCGGACAACCAGGTACTTTAATAATAGGTTTATCATGAATAACCTTATGTACGGGAACCGCTTTGGTAGGATTAGGATAGGCGGCTTGAACACAGCCATATGAGGCGCATGATCCCCAAGATATAATGGCTTTACAATGTTCTGCCACGTGTTTTAATTGCTCTGTAAAAGGTTTGTTGTCAACAACACTTTAAAATTGACCCCTTTTGGCTTTAAAACACCGGTTTAAATTTGACCCCCTTGAGCAGGATC